>JBHGBI010000055.1:0-12026 GCA_041946925.1 Syntrophales bacterium
CCTTCCAACTCATATATACCCCCTCCCTTCTCTGCTCTCTTCAATATCGTGTGGCCCCTCATGCTGCGCGATCCTCTTACTTTTGTGCCCGATCACCTCCCTTGAGACCTGCTATCCGGCGGTCCTGTGAAAAATCTCCTCAGCGGCAAAAAAACATCACCAGTTTTTTATTATTCGTAACCCGCTACCTTATACCGGTTCGAAATACCGGATATCCAGTATGTGTCCCTTCCGTTCGTCGCGCCATACGGCCCTGACCTTCATTCCGTTCTTCACGATTCTTCTGACCTCGTCGAAATTCTGAAGATCGAAACCGCCGACGAGATGAAGCAGATCGACATCCGTGCCTTCCAGCCTGATCAAGGCGCCGATAAAAGGAGGCTCGACCGGTTGACCGAAATATCTATAGTTTGTATAGCTCCACGCCGTCAAAGTGCCTACCTGCGAAACTTCGATCCATTGATCCGTATCCACAAAGCAGCGGGGACAGAAACTTCTGGCAGGAACCAGTACCCTTTTGCATTTCGAGCATTTCGTTCCGTAAATTTTCTTTTCCTGCATGCCTTCGAAAAAGCGCGTCCAGGTCGCCCCATAGGCCAGTTCGTAGGGCAGTCTGATCTCTGTTTTGATTGTCTTATACTCCTTTGACATTTTTTCACCTCCCTATAATTCCGATCCAAGAATGATAATCCCGTTGAACTGATCCACACCTCCCATGGCATGCGCGAGGGCGGTCCTGGCCCCCGGTATCTGATGATCGCCGGCTTTTCCCGTGACCTGCATAGCCGCCTCCGCAGTCCGGATCAGGCCTGTCGCTCCTATCGGATTCGTACACAGAGTACCTCCGGACGGATCGCAGGGCAACTCGCCATTTCTTCCGAAAACCCCCTTTAGCACGAGATCCGGAGCCTCCCCGAAACCGCAGAACCCGAAGCACTCATAAAAAAGCATCTCCTGATAAGTGAAAGGATTGTAAACTTCAGCCACATCGAGTTCTTTTCTTGGATTTCTGATACCGGCCTGGTCATACGCCTGTTTTGCCGCCTCGATGGCCGACTGCCAGACAGCCTTGTCACTGTCGCCGAAATAATATTCCTCCCCCCGGTAGCCGACACCTTTCACCCATGCCGGTTTCCGGCCGAGTTTTTTCGCCATTTTTTCCGAGGCGAATATAACGGCGCATGCCCCGTCAGAATTGGGGCAGACATCGAGCAGTCGAACAGGATAAGTGATGATCCTGGCATTCTTGACATCATCCATCGTAACCTTGATTTTGATATGCGCATACGGATTGTCGAACGCGCTGTCATGATGCGTTACGGAAATATACGCCGCCGCATCCCGCAGTTTCTCTTCCGCAATGCCGTACCGATCGGTCCACATCTGGGATTGCATGGAAAAAACTCCGGGCGCGCCCGCAATGAAAAATCTCTGATAAAAAGGCTCTGCGACGGTTGTCATCGTCGCCTGGCTGTCCCCCTCATTCATCTTCTCATGTCCGACGGCTAGCACGAGGTCCGCCATGCCGGAGGCTACCCAGTAATAAGCAGTGTGGGCGATGGAGACCCCCGTCGAGCCGCAGGTTTCCGTTTTCAAGATCGGCTTTCCTGCAGCCTGCATGGCATCAGCGAAATAGAAATGCGTAAGCGCAACACCCTCCATCATTGAAGGCATTGTGCCGGAAACGACTCCGTCAATATCTTCCGGATCGATTCCTGTATCGGCAAATGCGGCCATAACGGCCTCTCTCACCAATTCGGGATAACATACATCCATTCTTCTTCCATGTCTCGTCTGTCCCGTGCCTACGATCGCAACTGGTCTTCCCATAATCTCACCTCCTAACGGCCCAAAATGACGACGGCATGACACTGCCCGGCGAAGCCGTGCGTCCCGTGCGCCAGGGCCGTCCTCACCTTTTTATTCACCTGACGTTCGCCGGCCTCTCCCCTGATCTGCAAAACGGCTTCCGCGGCGCGCTGAAGTCCTCTGGACACATAGGGATTATTCGCCAGCACGCCTCCCGAGGGATTGACGGGCAATGCGCCGTCACGCTGCGTTATTCCGCTCTCGAGCATCCCTGCGCCGTCGCCCGGCCTACAGAAACCCAGATCCTCGCACCACAGGAGCTCCTGGAAGGCGTACGGTTCCGATATTTCCGCCATGTCGATCTGCCTGTGGGGATCCTGAATCCGCGCCATTTTGTAAGCCCTTGAGGCGGCATTCTTCAATTGCCCTGAAAGAAGATCTCTGTCGCCGAGATTGTAGGAATCCAGCGAGCTGCCGAATCCTTTGATCCAGACCGGTTTATCGGTCAGGGATTTTGCTTTTTCCTCGGACGCCAGGAGCATTGCCACCATTCCTTCCGATTTCGGAGCGGTCTCGAGCACTGTCAGGGGATCCGAGGTGATCCCTGAATTCAGAATGTCTTCGACTGCATATCGTCCTTTGCGGTGGGCATAAGGGTTTCGAACGGCGTTTCCGAGATTCTTGACCGCCACGGCCGCGCACTGCTCTCTCGTTACGCCGTATTTTTTCATATACATTTTCATTTGCAGGGCCGCAGCCATAGTTTCCGTCAATCCCACGTTCCTTTGATAAAACGGATCGGCATACATGAGGGTGCAACTATCCAGATCAGGATTTTCCGAGCCCTTGCAAACAGAAATGACCAGCACCAGATCGTAATGGCCGCTCATGATCCTCAACGCCCCGTAAAAAAGGGCAAAGAGGGATTCTCCGTCCTGTCGCGAACCGTTTTTCAAAAAAGCGCCGGTTGCTTCCCAATAATAAGCATTCGCACAGGAAATGCCTCCGTGGAAAATATCCGACGAAGCGCTGATGACGGTTCCCAGATCGTCTTTTCGGACTCCGGCCTTGTCGAGCACTTCTTTTGTAATCCAATATGCCTGATCATAAAAATTGTCCTTTGATTCGGCTCCCGCGCTCTGAGCTACACTCACGATCGCAACTCTTTTCGGCATGGCTTTCACTCCCTTCTCGACTTCCTTCTTTATGGCTTTCTTCCGGACAGAATTTTCGTGACATAAACGATTGCATCTTCACCGGTCTGCTTTTTGATCACGTTGTGCGCCTCGATGATGCCGCGCTTTGCGTCTTTTTCCGTCAGACTGCTGATCTTCATTTCGCAGTGAATGGTGTCGCCTATTCTGATCGGAGACACAAACCTCACGGTTTCCATCCCGTAAAACGCGATGAAACTTTTCGGCAGCACGACATTGGGACCGAGCCTGAAGAGGAGGGCACTGCCCACGACCAGACCGAGCATGCCGTGAGCTATCCTCCCCTTGAACGGGGTTTTTTCCGCATACTCCGCATCGGTGTGAAGAGGATGCCAGTCCCCCGTAAAGGCGGAAAAAAGAACGATATCCGTTTCCGTAATCGTCCGGCCTGGCGATACGAATATCTCCCCGACCTTGTAATCTTCAAAATAGATTTTTTCCATTACGCCGCCTCCTTGCTCGGATCGTTTCCACGAGCTACATTTTGAGAATCTCCCGCGCCACGATCAGCCGCCTCATCTCGGAAGTCCCTGCGCCTATTGTTCCGAGTTTTGCGTCCCTCCAGTATCTCTGAACGGGATATTCGAGACAATAACCGTATCCTCCATGAATCTGCACGGCTTCTTCGCAGACCCGGCATGCCATTTCCGCTGTCTGCAGAATAGCAGCCGCCGCGATCAAGTGGACTTCCGTTCCCTTTCCCCCGCGCTTGGCCGTTTCTGCAAGGGTAGCCGCCTTGTAACAGAGGAGCCTGGATGATTCGATCTGTGCATACATATCCGCGATCTTCTGCTGGATCAGTTGAAATGATCCGATCGGCTTGCCGAATTGCACTCTTTCTTTGGAATACTTCACCGACTCTTCGAAGGCGGCTTCGGCGATTCCGAGGGCGTAGGAGCCGAAAAAGGCCCTTTCCACATCCAATCCTCCCATCATGACGGCAATCCCCTTGTTTTCCTCCCCGATCACGTTTTCAGCCGGTATTATGCAATTGTCAAAAATCAATTCGCCGGTCGCGGAACCGCGGTTTCCGACTTTGCTGATCTTCTTCGAGACAGAAAAACCGGGGGATTTCGTATCCAGGATGAACGCCGTTATCCCCCTCGGACCAAGACCCTTGTCCGTTTTTGCGTACAGGACAATCGTATTCGCGATCGGACCATTGGTAATAAATATTTTTGATCCGTTTACGATGTAATTATCTCCTTCCCTCCTCGCAACCGTCTGGATGTTCACCGCATCGGAGCCGGCATTCGGCTCGGTCAATCCAAGCGCGCCGATATGCCGGCCGCTGCAAAGAGGCGGAAGGTATTTTCTCTTCTGGACTTCGCTGGCGTGGCTGTTCAGATTATTGCAGCACAGATTTGCGTGCGCTCCCCACGACAAGGCGACTGCAGCGGACGCCTTTGCCAGTTCTTCACAGACCAGAGAAGATGAGAGGATATCGGCTCCCGCGCCTCCATATTCTGGATCTACAGTAATGCCCATAATACCGAGATCGGCCAGCTTCTGCCACAGGCCTTCCGGCCATTTGTCATCCCGGTCGATTTCTTCAGCCAGGGGTTTCAATTCTCTGGCTGCAAAGACAGCTATCGATTCCTTCAACATCCTTTGCTCTTCCGTGAGATTAAAATCCATATCCGCTCCTAATAATGTTTGTCGACCCCTTTCGCTCATGAAGCGAAAAAGATTCTCTGCCTCGATTTCAATTGTCCCGGTTTCCTGAACTGAGCAATATGAATGCCATGGCAGCTCAAAGAAAACTTAGTATATTACAGGCAGTTCAGGGACTGACGGCATCCTTTCGGGTCAAAATAGTAACGAATGTCATTATATCGACAGTACATTTGACATATGGATATCTTTCATGTATAAAAGCGTCATTTCCATTCTCCCGAGATATTGCTTCATCTGCGCAGGGATTCTCCTGCAACAACAGATGAATATATTTATCCGCTCATGAAAGAAAATTCCTCAAGTCAAATCGGGCAGGGCGTCTGGTCTGATCTCCCTGTTGAAGACAGGAAGATTCTTTGCCGCTTCGCCGCTTTCAGGGATTTTTTTTCAGTGGACTGGTTCGCCAATCTCGATAATGTTCTGCCCTCACAATTGCTTTCTCTTGTTGCCTTTCTCGAGAAGCATGAATGGATTTCCCCCATCCCTGTGAAAAAGGGATTTTATTCTTGGACACCACAGTTTCCACGCGAATCCATTCTGGCTCACATTCCCGCCTCCGAGAAATCAATGTATTACCGGGATGCAGCGAATGTGCTGATCAAGCATTTCCCTGATGTCGATGATTATGCCGTGAAGATCGCGAATCAATGCATACTGGCCGGCGTTCAGGAATGCGACCTGAATGTCATCCTGAGGGCGGCCCTGTTCGAGGAGAATAATCACAGAACCGCATCTGCAATCAGCCTGTACG
Source organism: Syntrophales bacterium (assembly GCA_041946925.1). Taxonomy (GTDB): domain Bacteria; phylum Desulfobacterota; class Syntrophia; order Syntrophales; family UBA4778; genus JBHGBI01. The sequence goes on from JBHGBI010000055.1 coordinate 5,452, forward strand.
ATACCCTCCTTGAATTTTCCGAAAGGCTGATCAGGAACAGCTGTCATGAGAAAGTACCCATGGACCTTTGCCGTATCTTCATCACAGCTGTCGAGAGGCGGGCATCCCTGTCTCTGCTGTATCCTGATCTCAAGAAAATTAAACCCTTGCTGGATCTGGCGCTTGACCTTGCAAAAGAGACCCATGATATCAAATCGCAGGGATCGCTTGAACTCCTTATCGGACAGAACTACTGGATGCGTTTCCAGTACGATCAGGCCTCGTTGCATTTTGAGCTCGGATGGGAGGCCGTCAAGGATATCAAAGACGCCGGGCTGCGCAAGCGAGGACTGCAGATGAGAGGCCTTTCGCACTGGGTGCGGGGGGAGCTGTCGAAGGCGGTTCAGTGCTACGAGGAATCTCTGGGAGAACTGGACCACATCGGAACCGATACCTTCTCCCTTCTTACGGGGTTGCTCCTCTCTCAATGTTATACACAGGTCGGAATGCCTCAGAGGGGCCTGGGATTATCAGAGCACATTTATGCCCATGCCAAGAAAAACGATAATCTTCCCATTATCGCATTCTCGCTCGCGAATACAGGGCTGATCCTCCTCGAAATGAGACAGGCCAATTGTCGGACTTATTTCGAAATGGCCCTTGAGCTGGCCAGGAGGGAATCCATACCGATGGCGGAGGTGGTCGCTGGAATCGGCCTTGCCAACATCGAATGCATGGAGGGGAATTTTGAAAAAGCCGCCGAGCATTTTAGAGTTCTCTACAAGATACGTAAATCGAGCTGGTATCATACCCTCAACAGTTCCCATATATTCGAACCAGGTTTCATATTGCATAGAGCCGACATTTCTCCTGTGGAGTTGAATCCGGTCATCAATTTTTTGAGCGAAATCAGGAAGGATCAGGTGAATCCCCTTATGTACGCCATAATCCGGAGGCTGAGACTCCAGTATATTGAAAGGGAGAAAAAGCCGAGGGAAATAATCGCAGAGCTGGTTGAAATAGAGCGTGCACTTGAAAAGATCGGAGCCCTCTTGGAACTCTCAAAGGTACGGATGGACATCGCAAGAAACTGTCTCATCATAAATAAATGGCAGCATGCTGAGAATTACGCAAGAAAAGCGTGGAAGTTTCTCAGGCTCAATGCGCGTGAAGCCTTTTATCCGGATTTGAAACACCTGATCAAAAGCGAAGACCTGTCGACCGAAGACCGGCTCTTCGACCTGATCGTGGAAATGGGAGAAGCACTTACACATAAGAGCAATGTGGAGAGCTTCCTCACGGATATAGTCTCTTCACTGTCCAGGCTTACGGGGGCCGAGCGGGCCGGCCTGTTCATTAAGGACGAAGGCGGAGGAAATCTGAGAATCGCGGCCTCCAGGAATCTCACGCAGGAATACCTGGAAAGCGCATCCTTCGACAATACGATGAGAATACTTCTCGCTGCCGCCGGATCCACCGATAATAAGGTTTACCAGCATGAAAAATACAATGAAAAAACAGGCGAGATCCGTCACGTGATCATCACTCCTCTCGTAATCGGCAAGAAAGCGATCGGCGTGCTATACCAGGACAGCCGGTTCTTCTCTTTCGACATAAGCCCGGACAAAATCAGGCTCCTGTCGGCGCTGGCATCGCAGATTGCCGTCGCGATCGACCGCGCCCAGGCCTATGCGGAAATCTCCCATTTGAAACAGAAGTTGATCGATGAAAGCAGATATTACGATCCTGAAGACGAAACGCCCAGGCCTATTAACGGCATCGTGGGAGGCAGCAATACGATCCTTCAATTGCAGCAGATCATTTCCAAAGTGGCGCCGACACGCTCGACGATTCTCATTCTCGGCGAAACGGGCGTGGGCAAGGAGCTTGTCGCACGGGCTATTCATCTTGAGAGCGAGCGCAAGGACGGTCCCTTCATCCGGGTCAATTGTGCCGCCCTGCCCGATACGTTGATCGACAGCGAACTCTTCGGTTACGAAAAAGGTGCTTTTACGGGCGCCGTAAAAACGAAACCCGGACGTTTTGAACTGGCCAACGAGGGAACGATCTTTCTTGATGAGGTTTCCGAACTACCCCTTTCGACGCAGAGCAGGCTTCTGAGAATCCTGCAGGAAAAAGAGTTCCAGCGGGTGGGCGGGACCAAGACCCTATACTCCGATTTCCGCCTGATAGCGGCAACCAACAAGGACCTTGAAAAGGAAGTGCAGTCCGGGAAGTTCAGGGCGGATCTTTTCTTCCGTTTGAATGTCTTCCCGATCCGAGTGGCTCCCTTGAGAGAGAGGAAAGAGGATATACCCCTGCTCGCGGCGCATTTTCTGAAAATATTTTCAGCGCAGTATAATCGTCATTTTGCCCGCATACCTCAATCGGAGATGTCCAAGCTCCTCTCTTATTCCTGGCCAGGCAACGTCCGGGAACTCGCCAATGTGATGGAAAGGGCCGTTATTATGGGGGGGCCACGTCTCACATTGCCCGAATTATCCGCCATACAGATGCATCCTGAAACCGGCGCGGAAATCCACTCTCTCAAAGAAACAGAAAAAAGACAGATTATCCGGGCCATCCAGGCGGCAGGGGGCAAGATCGGAGGTGAAGACGGGGCGGCTTCCCTGCTCGGTCTCAAACGCACGACCCTCATTCACAAAATGAAAAAGCTCGGCATCATTCTTACAAGAAATCCCGCCTGAATAGAGAAATTGAGAAGGCAGGAGAAGTGAAATAAAGTCCCTCACCGGTTAGCTCTGCTGCTAAAAAATGATCCTCGCATCCACCGCCGCACAGAAAGTGCTTGACACTATAAAGGGATTCATGTCCAGCTCCTGAATTTCAGGGACTTCTAAAGCCATGAACGATATCCTTTCCAGAGCTTCATAAACAGCTCCCAGATCGACCCCCTCCTCGCCTCTTACTCCTTTAAGGATCGGGAAAATCTTCAATGTACGGATCATGTCCTCAGCTTCCGCCCTCCCGATAGGAACGATCTCTCTGCTGACATCCCGGAACACTTCCGTGTAAATTCCTCCGAGCCCGCAGGCTATAACGTGCCCGAACTGAGGGTCCTTCTTCAGGCCGATGAGGAGTTCTTTTCCCTGCGCCTGCCGCTGAACCTCAAACAAATCCACCACGGCGCCGTTATCCCGGCTTTTGACGTTCTCTCTTATTTTCCTGATTGAAAAGGCCAGTTCCTCTTTGCTCTTTATGCCGGTAATGACGCCGCCCCATTCGCTCTTATGAAGGAAAGCAGGACCGGCGAGTTTCAAGACAAGGGGGAAACCGATTTCATCCGCCCTATCCATGACCTCTTCATCACTGCGCGCGAGCCTGCTTTCGATAACCGGCAGGCCAAATGATTTCAGGAATGAGAGGGCTTCCCCGCCGCTCAGGTATCCCTGCTCCTTGCCCAGTATCAGCAGGCCCGACGTTTCGGTATGTTCGTACGAAAACGTTCTGACAGCCGGCTTTCTCCGGTTTTTTATCCGGTAATACCTGTGACTGAATGAGAGACCCTGAACCGCCTGCTCTATATGGTCGAAACAGGCTATCCCGCTGATTTGTTCAAATTCATCTATAAATAATTCCGAATCTATATAATCCCAGATAGCCACAGGCTTTGAATTTCCGGCGCTCTCGCGCGCGGATCTGAGTGCCCCCGTCAGATCAAAATTCGAATGCAGCGGGGACTTCGACACGGGAAAAATGGCCAGGACTCCATCGACCTGCGGCGCAATGAGGAGATCTTTCAGAGCTTCCTCGAAAACCCCCGCATAATTCCCGCCGATCATACCTATAGGCCAGATGTCAATCGGGTTTCCGACATGTATCCATTGCGGCATTCCCTTTCTCAATTTCTCCGGCAATCCTTCGGGGAGGTCCGAGAGGACCAGCCCGAATTCCTCTGCCGCATCCGCGCTGATGATGCCTCCCGCTCCTGTTACCGTCAAAACGCCCATCCTGGGGCCCTTCATTTCTCCAAGCAAAAGCAGTGCGTGCATGGCGTCCCGCATCTCTTTTTCATCCTTTACCCTGATGATACCGGCCCTCCTGAATGCCGCATCAAACACCTCGTCCTCACCCACCAGGGATCCGGAATGTGAAAGGGCCGCTTTCGCCCCGGCCCTGCTGCGCCCGGTCTTGAGCACTATTATAGGTTTCCTGAGGCTTACCCTGGAGGCGCTTTCAATGAATTCACGTCCCCTTTTCAACCCTTCCATGTGAATACATATTACTTTGGTTTCGGGATCGTCTTCCAGATAGTTCAGCGCATCTACAAAATCGACGTCGCTCGTGTTCCCGATATCAATGGCCTTCCCCCAGTTTTTATATGCGAGATTTCGTGACGCAACTTGAAAAAACCCTGTCTGGGCTATGAGTGAGACCGGCATAAAAGAGTCCGGAAAGGGAAAATCCACGAAGGAAGTGGTAAAATGATTGAAGTTATTGATAACCCCCATTGTATTCGGACCTATTACCCGGACTCCTTCAGCATGGGCCAGTTTTACTATTTCCCTCTGAAGTTCGGCGCCCCGGCTGTCCGCGTCGGCGAACCCCTGGCTGATGATAATGACACGCTGTATTCCCGCCCGTACGCAGTCTTCGAACATGCGCATAACCCTGTCCCTGCCGACCGATATGACCGCAAGATCGGCAACCTCGGGAACATCGGCAACGGATGGATAAGTTTTGATCCCGCAGATTTCGTCCGCGTTCGGGTTAATGGGATAGATTCTGCCTTTGTAGCCGTATCTCAACATTATCTCCACGTTATTGAAGGTTCCCGGTCCGGACTTCCTCGGTGCTCCTATGACGATTACAGACTCGGGTTCCAGAAATTTTCGCATGGATGACGCCTCCTGACATTTTTTGACAGGGCTATATGGCATAATTCAGGCCGGAAGTGAATACATTTTTTCAGTATTTTTGCGCAGCTCGGCTGCGCAGCAAAGTCCTGAGGCTAAAGATGAAGGCGCTATCGCCGGATTAGGTATATGCAGGCGCGGTTTTTGCAAATATCAGGTATTGGGCTCCAGACTCGCCTCGCGCTTTTCTTTGTCATTTTAAAACGGACCGCCCATTGCAGAAAGAAATTTTTTTAGCGCTTGAAAGGAGAAAGCAGAAAAATGATGGGAAGCAATGAATATATGGATTCTCTTCGCCGCATGAACACTGTTGTGTATATCTATGGAGAGCAGTACAGAGATTTCCTTTCACATCCGGCGATCAAGCCAGCCGTTAACGCCATCGCGGAAACGTATGATCTTGCAAGCCGCCCGGACCTTGATCCGGAATTGAACAGACTGATTGTCGCTGAAAGCGAGTTGACCGGCGGCAGTATCAACCGCTTTCTCAAGATCATCACTTCCAGAGAAGATCTTCTGCTAAGGATGCGACTCCAGAGGTGCATGATGCGCAGGATGGGCGGTTGTTTCGGCGGCAGGTGCGTCGCCGGTGCCGTGATCAACGCGCTCTGGTCCGTGACTTACGAGGTGGATAAGGTAAGCGGAAACAAGACCTCGTACCACGAAAGGTTCAGAAACTATATGAAAATGGTACAGGAAAAAGACCTCTCCGTTTCCGGAAACATCACCGACGCCAAAGGCGACAGGTCCAAACCTCCGCATCAGCAATCGGAAAAATACATGTTCATGCGGATCGAGGAAATTCGTCCGGATGGGATAATCGTCAATGGCGCAAAGCTGCAGCAGTCCGGCGCCCCCGTCGCACACGAGCGCCTGGTCGTCCCCACGACGGCCCTCGGCCCTGAGGACTCCGAATACGCCGTCGCTTTCGCCGTCCCGGGAGACGCAAAAGGAGTGATTCATGTAAACGATACCGCCTGTTCGAACGCTAAATTTTCGTTGATGGACCCTGAAGATATCGGAAATGCAAAATTCGGCATGCATCAGAGCTCGCACGTAATCTTCGATCACGTATTTGTACCCAATGAGCGGGTATTCCTCTGCGGCGAATGGAAAGCGACCAGGGATCTCGTACACCGTTTCTCCGACTTCCAGAGATTCGCTTCATCCGCATGCCGCTGCGGATATATCGATCTGTGCATAGGCGCGGCCCTGGCCATGGCGGATTATAACGGGGTCGCCGACAAATCCCATGTTCAGGACAAGTTGATTGACATGAGCATAGACGCAGAAACGCTTTACGGGCTTGTCGCTGGTTCCGCAGCCCTTTCCACACCCACGGACTCCGGCGTTTTTCTTCCGGAAACCCTCTCTGTAAACGCGGCCAAAATTTATATGAACGATGCCATTCTCAAAGCAGGACAGCGCCTTGCCGATATTGGAGGAGGCATTCTGATAACGAGGCCCTCGGGCAGGGATCTCGCTATTGCCGGAATCGGCGAACTGCTGGCGAAATACCATCAGGGCCGCGACGGTGTAAAAGTCGAAGATCGTCTTAAGATGGCAAGGCTCGCCGAGTCTCTATCCGGGCTTTCCGGTCCTACGACGATTCTTTCTGTGATCGCCGCGGGTCCTCCAGCAACACAGCGTTTGAATTTCCGGTTCTTATCCGATTTCAAGCGCGACAGAAAGGCCGCGGAACGGCTGGCAGGAATAGGA
>JBHGBI010000056.1:0-11742 GCA_041946925.1 Syntrophales bacterium
AAATCGATTTGGGGGCCAAAAGCCCTCACGGGGGTTCGAATCCCCCTCTCTCCGCCATAAAAATACAAGGTGAGAAGGAGAGATCGATTCATTTCGTGCATGAGTCGGTCAATAAAAGCGGGGGTTCTTGTGTCCTGAGCCTTTAGCCTGAAAAATGGAGAGATGCCCGAGAGGCCGAAGGGGCACGACTGGAAATCGTGTGTACACCCACAAAGGTGTACCGCGGGTTCGAATCCCGCTCTCTCCGCCATAAAAATACAAGGTGAGAAGGTGAGAGGCGGGTATACACTCAATTCCAATAAGCGAAGAAGGCTTTTCGGAATATTGAATCTTGCGCCCTGTACATAAAATGATAGCCGGGTTCCGCGCAACGAAGGATTGCAAACCCCGTCAGGTCCGGAAGGAAGCAGCGGTAGCAATGACCGACGTGTGCTGCGGAAAAACCCGGCTGTCAGCTCAATTTAGGAAACATTTCAGAATACCAGAATTCAGAATTGACGCCTTCCGTAAAGAATCGTCGCACCCGTAAAACCGGTGTCCGGTATTTTTTATATATGGTGGATATTGCTGGATTGCGGCTGGTCGGAATGACAAAAATCAGGATTTTCGACTTTTTACAAAAGTGTAAAATCAAGTCGAAAGGATCTTGATCAGGATTCTATTTTGACTTCCGGAATTCTGAATTCTTTTTTCGAGGAGTAATTGTGGATTATCTGGTCCTTGCCCGGAAATGGAGACCCCAGGTCTTCGAAGACGTGATCGGCCAGGATCACATCGTAAAGACGCTGAAAAACGCCATCAGGTACGACCGGATCGCCCATGCCTATATCTTCAGCGGGCCCCGGGGCATCGGAAAGACATCCGTTGCGCGGATCATGGCAAAGGCGTTGAATTGCGAAAATGGTCCGGCCGAAACCCCTTGCAATCGCTGCATCAACTGCAGGGAAATCACGGAAGGCATTTCCATGGACGTCCGGGAAATTGACGGGGCCTCGAACAGGGGAATCGACGAGGTCAGGGAGCTGCGGGAGAACATAAAGTTTTCTCCGGCATCCTCGCCTTTCAAGATTTACATCATCGATGAAGTTCACATGCTGACCAAGGAGGCTTTCAACGCGCTTCTCAAAACTGTTGAGGAGCCTCCGCCCCATGTCATCTTCATATTCGCGACAACCGAGATACATAAGGTTCCGGCCACTATCCTGTCCAGGTGCCAGAGACATGATTTCCGCAGGGTGCCGCTGCGGCAGATCAAGGACCACCTGAGGCGGATCGCTGTATCTGAAGGGATAGAGGTCGGGGACGTCGGTCTCGGCTGGATTGCGGAATCAGCGGAGGGCAGCATGAGAGACGCTCAGAGCATCTTTGACCAGGTCATATCGTATGCCGGCAGCAGCATCAAGGACGGCGACATCGAGGTTCTGCTCGGCCTGTCGGATCGCCGGCTCCTGTTTGATCTGTCCGCGGCCGTACTTAACCGCGACGGCAAATCCTGCCTGAGAATAATAGACGAGGCTTATTATGCGGGCCTCGATATGAAGCACTTTTATCAGAAGCTTCTCCAGCATTTTCTCAACCTGCTTCTGATGAAAATCGCCGGGCCGGAGCGCGGCCTGTTCGACCTGCCGGAAACCGATATAACCCGGCTTCAGGAACAGGCCGGAGGAGTTTCCCGTGACACTCTCCAGCGCCTTGTGGATATACTGATGGCGGAGGATGAAGAAGTAAGGAAAAGCCTCAGCCCGAAACTGAATATCGAGTTTGTCCTGGTTAAAATGACTTATCTCGAACCTCGCATTCCGATCGATGAAATACTGACGAGGATGGAGAGCCTTGAAAGGAGGTTGTCTGCGTCAGGCCCTGAAGACGGGCAGGCGGTCGAAGGCGCATACGCGGAAGCCGAAAAGACGGGACGTGCGCCGGCGCAGGAAAGTGGGCCGGAGCGTATATGGGATGATTACCGCAATCTGGTCAAAAAGAAGAGCATTCCCTTGTGGTCAAAAATAGAGGCGGGTAAATTCCTTGGGTTTGAGAAAGGATGCCTCAGAATCGGGTTCCCCGAAGATCATATCCTTCTGGATACTCTCAACGAAAAATCCCAGAAAGACAGACTCACGGAAATAGCCCGCGAACTCCTTGGCCCCGATACGGCCATCAAAATAGTATCATCGGGACCTCCCGGGGAAAACGGGCTTGCAGTCCAGAATGGAATAGGCCAGAATAGCAGAAAAAACAATAATCCCAGGAGAGAGGCACTTAATCATCCGCTGGTGCAGAAGGTGCTTGACGTTTTTGAGGGGGCGGAGATAAAGGAAGTAATTGTTAAGAAATCCAATGAAAGCTCAGGGCTAAAGACAAAGGACTAATGGCAGAAAGAACTTTTTGCCTTTCGCCGGCAGCCTTATTTAAAGGAGGTAATACATTTGGCAAAAGACTTTGGAAATATCATCAAGCAAGCACAACAGATCCAGCAGAAGATGCTGCGCCTCCAGGAGGAACTGGCATCGAAGACCGTCGAAGCGGCGGCGGGAGGAGGCATGGTTGTCGCCGTGGTCAACGGAAAGCATGAACTGGTTTCATTGAAAATCGAGAAAGAAGTGGTGGATCCAGAAGACATAGAGATGCTCCAGGATCTCGTCATAGCGGCTGTCAACGAAGGGGTTCGCAAGGCGCAGGAAATGGCGCAGGTGGAGATGTCAAAAATCACCGGCGGTATCAACATCCCCGGTCTGGCTTGAGGTAGCGAATGGCCGGTTACGCAGCCCCTATCAAACGCCTGATCGAGGAATTGAGCAAATTCCCCGGCATCGGAGAAAAAACGGCGAGCAGGCTGGCCGCTTACATCCTCCGCTCTTCGGAGGAAGACGCAAGGAGGCTGGCTGAGAGTATACTGAATGTCAAAAAGAAGATACGGTTCTGCTCTGTGTGTTTCAATCTGACGGAGGACGAGCCGTGCGAGATATGCCGGAACCCTTCCCGCGAGAAGGACACCATCTGCGTCGTAGAAGATCCGGATTCCCTGATGGCGGTTGAATCGAGCGGAAGTTTCAGCGGAACTTATCATGTGCTTCACGGGACCCTTTCGCCGCTCGACGGTATCGGTCCGGACCAGTTGAAGTTGCAGGAACTCCTGGACAGGGTCGTCAAAAACAACGTCGCTGAGATCATTATCGCCACAAATCCCAGTATTCAGGGAGAATCAACGGCCTTGCTCATCACAAGACTCTTGAAGGGAAGGGATATCAAAGTAACCAGGATTGCCCTTGGCATTCCCGTGGGGGGCGACCTGAAGTACGCGGATAAGATGACGCTGGCCAAGGCTATTGAATTCCGGAGAGGCATTTGACCCCTTCGAGCCCGGGATGGGTTTAGCAGGTTTTTGAATCTGTCGCACCATGGCGCATGTCTCTTAGATCAATTTATGAATTCTATAAGAGAAATTTCCTGCGATTTAATCACGCAGACCGTGAAGAGGCTTTTCATAGAAGCTAATATGGAATTGGGGGAGGACGTTTTGTCTTCGGTCCGGAGCGCCATGGATTCAGAGGATTCGGAACTCGGCCGTCATGCTCTTTACAGCATCGTCGAAAATGCAGCGGCGGCAAAAGCAGACTGCGTGCCACTTTGCCAGGATACGGGGCTGGCCGTCGTATTCGTCGATCTCGGACAGGATGTGCATATCACGGGCGGCGACTTCCATGACGCGATCCAGGAAGGCGTGCGACAGGCGTACGGCGAAGGATACCTGCGGAAGTCTCTCTGCGATCCTCTCTCAAGAAAGAATACCGGCGATAATACTCCGGCCGTCATTCATACGCAGATCGTGAAAGGCGACCGGCTGAAAATAACCGCCATGCCGAAAGGCGGAGGCAGCGAAAATATGAGCAGTGTCGCCATGCTCCTGCCTACTTCCGGGGCGGAAGGGATAAGAAGGCATATTCTGGATGCCGTAAAAAAAGCCGGCCCGAACCCCTGCCCGCCCATTATCATCGGTGTCGGGATCGGCGGTTCCATGGAGCATGCGGCTGTCCTCGCCAAGAAGGCTTTGCTGAGGCCCCTGGGGGAAAAGAATCTGCAGGACAGCCGGCTTGCCGCGCTTGAAAAAGAGATATTGGAAGAAGTGAACGGGCTCGGGATCGGCGCGCAGGGATTGGGAGGAAGGACAACAGCTTTGGCCGTGCATATCGAAATGGTCCCCTGCCATATAGCCAGTCTGCCTGTCGCGGTCAATATTCAGTGCCACAGTATCAGGCACAAGGAAGCGATTCTTTAAATCCCGAATTTAATCTTCACATACCGCTTCCTTTGAAGCCGCGTACCTGAGCCCCGTCCATATAACGACGGCAGAATAAATAATGCGCAGAACGCCCTCCGGTAGAAACACCGCGACATTGCCGCCCAGAAACGCCCCGATGAGAATACCCGATATCAACCCCGGCAAAATCGAGTCCGCAATATTGCCGAGCCTCCGGTGGGTGAATGCGCCGACAGCCCCCGCCGGTACCATACAAAGAAGCGAACTGCCCTGTGCAATATGCTGGCTCATGCCGATGAGAAGCACCATTGCCGGAATCATTATCGCTCCTCCGCCGATGCCCATCATCCCCGAGAAGAATCCGGTAAAGAGACCGATAAACAAGAGCACCGCCACCTTGGCCCAACCTGTCATGGAATGGGAAAAATGGATATAATACGGCTTCGCAACGAGAAGCACGGCGATGACAATCAGGAAAAAGCCAAAATATCGCTTGAGCTTCCACTCCGCGAGGCTGTGGCAGTATCTGGCCCCCAGCCGGGTCATCGGAACCGCAGTCGCCGCAAGGAGAAGCGCCGCCGTATAATCAACGGAGTTGTTGAACGCGTATGTGGCTGCGCCGGATAGTCCTGTAAAAACCAGCGCGAACAGGCTTGTACCGTGAGCCTGGCGCTGGATGAGCTTGTACCTGTAAACCATCAGCGGTATCATTATTACGCCGCCTCCTCCGCCGAGCAGCCCGCCGAAGGTCCCCGCCAGAAGTCCTATAAGAAAACTCAAGATAAATACCTCACATGCTCTTTGATTTGGGACTATATAACATATTCATGCAAAATGTAATGCAAGCATTGAAATTATAAAATATTTTAGCTAAAATGATCATGTGGATAAGATCATTTCTATAAGAACCCCGCTTCAAAACGACATCTGCAGGAAACTCACAGCTGGAGATAGAGTTCTCTTGAGCGGTGAGGTCTTCACTGGAAGGGATGTCGCCCACCGCAGGCTCTTCGATGCCCTTGATAAAGGAGACCGCCTCCCGGTTGATCTCGAGGACATGATTATGTTCTACGCGGCGCCGACACCCGCCAGGCCCGGCCGGATCATCGGCTCCATCGGGCCGACTACCAGTTCCAGGATGGACCCCTATACGCCGCTGCTTCTGAAGGCGGGGCTGAAGGGGATGATTGGAAAAGGGAGAAGGTCTGAAGAAGTCCGGCAGGCTATAATAAAATACAGGGCGGTCTATTTCGGCGCGCCCGGGGGAGTCGCGGCCTTGATGTCCACATGCATAAAAAAAGCGGAGCTTGCCGCCTATCCCGATCTGGGTCCCGAGGCTATCATGAGACTGACTGTAGTGGATATGCCTCTGTTCGTTATCAACGATGTCCACGGACGCGACTTTTATGAAGACAGAGGCATAAAGGCAAAATAGGTGTTGACAGAAAAAGGTAAGTATAATAGAAGCAAAAACTCAGCATTATTCAAATTCCGGCAAGCGAAAAGCCCGCCGCGCGCTACAAAATCCCGAGCGATAACAAAAGCTTGGAACTTTGATTTTTTCGCAGTGGTGGATAGTCTGCTTTGGCGCCGATTGTGGGTGTGAAGCGGGGCTTTTTCAAACCGTACTTTATTCATTATGGAGGTCCAATGATCGAAATCAGGTGGCATGGAAGGGGCGGTCAGGGCGCGGTGACATCGGTGGAAATGCTTGCCCTGGCGGCTATAGAAGCGGGGAAATATGCCCAGGGCTTTCCGGCCTTTGGTCCGGAACGGAGGGGGGCGCCGGTTACGGCTTTCAATCGCATATCGGACAAACCCATTAAAATCCGGTCCGGCATTTACCATCCCGATGTGGTCATCGTTCTGGACCCCAGCCTGGTGGGTCTTGTGAATGTGACCGAGGGGTTGAAACCGGACGGCATCCTGATTGTCAATACGGCAAAGTCCTCCGGGGAATTGAGGCAGAAATTGAATTACAACGGCAAACTTTACACCATCGATGCGACAAGGATCGCAAGGGAAGAACTCAAGGCCCCGATCACGAATACGACGATGCTGGGGGCAGCCCTCAAGGCTATAAATATTCTGAAGATACAGGACCTCAAGGCCCCCCTGGAGCATAGGTTCGGAAAACTGGCCAAAAAGAATTTAAGCGCCCTGAAACGGGCCTACGATGAAGCAACTATGGCAAAATCCGCTTAATAATCGAGGTATTTCTATGAAAAAGGCGAAAGCGAAGAAGTGGCCCGAGGCATGGAAAGAAGTGAATCCGGGCTGTATGGTTTTTATTCCGGGCAATGCCAGCACATATAAGACGGGGACCTGGCGGGCCCAGCGTCCTATTCTGGATGAAAAAAAATGCATCAAATGCGGCATTTGCTATGTCTTCTGCCCGGAAGGGTGCATTTCGCAGAATGAAGAGGGTTTCTTCAAGGCGGATCTGGATTATTGCAAGGGGTGCGGCATCTGCGCACACGAATGCTGGCCCGGCGCCATATCGATGTTGGAAGAGGAGGAGTAAGATGGGAAAGCGTGTTGGAATGGAAGTCGCCATCGCGGCAGCGGAAGCCGTCGCACTCTGTAATATCGATGTAGCAGCCGTCTATCCGATCACCCCCCAGTCCCACATGGCCGAGCACCTGGCGGATATAGTGCACGACGGCAGGATCGACGCGGAATTTATTACCGTCGAATCGGAGCATTCCTCTATCAGCGCCTGTGCCGGTGCCTCGGCGGCGGGCGCGCGTGTCTATACGGCAACCAGTTCACAGGGCTTGATGCTCATGCATGAGATCCTGCCCATTGTATCGGCCATGAGGCTCCCGGTCGTCATGGGAAATGCCAACCGCGCCATTTCAGGTCCCCTGAATATCTGGAACGACCACACGGATATCATGCCCCAGAGGGACAGCGGCTGGATCTGCATGTTTTCGGAAAACGGCCAGGAAGTGGTGGACATGAGCATCCAGTCTTTCAAGATCGCGGAGCATCCCGACGTTATGCTTCCCGTGGTGCTGAATATCGACGGTTTTCAGCTCACGCATATGATCGAACCGCTGGAAATGCCGAGCCAGAAAGAGGTGAACAGATTCCTTCCCCCGAGGAAACCTTTCGCGGCGCTGCATCCCGATAATCCTCTTTCCATGGGGTGCTTCAATATGCCGGATATCTTCACAGAGACCATGAAGGCGAAGGACACGGCTCTCTGGAACTCGAAGAGCACCATCATTAAGATATGGGATGAATGGGGAAAGCAGTTCGGACGCTATTACAAACCCGTGGAGACGTACAAAGCGGACGGCGCTGAAACTCTGATCCTGACCATGGGATCTATGGGCGAGACGGCTTCAATCGCCGTCGATGAATTGCGCAAGGCCGGCGCGTCCGTCGGGCTGGTGAAACTGAGACTCTGGAGACCTTTTCCCGTGGAGGAACTCAGGGCGGCGACAGCGGGTGCAAAGACCCTGATCGTCATGGATCGCGCCATATCCTTCGGAGGCGCGGGTGGTCCTGTGGCCACGGAAATCAAATCATTCTTTTTCCACGACCGGGGGAGGCCCAGAATCGTGAATTTCATCATGGGTCTGGGAGGCCGCGACGTGGCTGTCGACGATTTCATGGCGATGGTGGAAAGAGCGGACAAGATAAAGGACGAAACCTATGAATTTTACGGGGTAAGAGAATCATGAGCACTGTTCAGAATTTTGAAATATATGTACCGAAGTTGCTGGAAAAGGAGGAATTTTTCAGCGCAGGGCATCGCGCCTGCCAGGGATGCGGGGAAGTACTGGCGCTTCGCCTCATCCTGAAGGCGCTCGGGGAGGACGTTATTATATCCAACGCCACCGGCTGCATGGAGATCATTTCCTCCGCTTACCCCCAGACGGCCTGGAAGGTGCCTTACATCCACGTGGCATTTGAAAATGCCGCCGCCGTGGGCTCCGGCGTGGAAGCCGCCATAAAGGCTCTGAGAAGAAAGGGGAGAATTCCTGACAGGTATGTGAAATCCGTGGCCATAGCGGGAGACGGCGGGACCTCCGATATCGGCCTCCAGGCATTATCGGGGGCTATGGAGCGCGGGCACGATCTGGTCTTCTTCTGCCTGGACAATGAGGCTTACATGAACACCGGAATACAGCGCTCCAGCGCAACTCCTTTTATGGCGGCCACTACGACCTCTCCGGCGGGCAAGAAAATCAAGGGACAGCGGACCGGCAAGAAGAACGTGCCGGAGATCATGGTCGCTCACAATGTCCCCTACGTGGCAACGGCATGCCCCAGCTATCCCATCGATCTCGTGAATAAGGTGAAGAAGGCCAAGGAGGTCAGGGGGCCGGCCTATATCCATGTGTTTTCTATGTGTCCCACCGGCTGGCGCTGTGCATCGGAGCTCACTATCAAACTGGGACGGCTGGCCGTTGAAACGGGTGTTTTCCCGCTCTACGAAGTGGAAAACGGCAAGTACCGGCTGACAGTGGATCTGCCGGAGAAACTGAGGCCTGTTCAGGATTACCTGGAGCTGCAGGGCAGATTCAGGCATCTCGGTCCGGCCGATATCGAGGCCGTTCAGAAGAAAGTAAACCAGGAAGTAAACAAGCTGATGCATAAGGTGAAGACTTCGAAGTCCTGGCTGGACATGGTATAAACTCTTTAAATCATAGGCGGTATGAAAATGAGCACAGTTTCATTCAGCAGTTGGAACGGAAAATTCGTGGATAACAGGAAGGGAACGGCAAAACCCGTGGACGTCAGATTCCCCGAGCGGCTCAACGGCAGTAAATTCAAGGTGCTGATGGGCTGGAACGGCATCGTCGCCCGGGATCCCAATGCGGACATCCCGTCAATAACCTTCCATTATCTGAAGACCGTAAGGAAGCTTTCTTGCGGGGAGTGTTCCGTTTGCATGATCGGAATAGACAAGCTTCTGGAAATTTTCCGGAAAATGGGATCGGGAAAGGGAAGCCGAAAAGATCTCGCAGCAATCAGGGAAACCGTCGAGGGCGTAACCGCCAACAGCAAATGCAATTTCGGCGGTTCATCCCTTTCTCCCGTGCTGGATGCAATCAGGTCCAACGAGGCCGATTTTATCGCTCTTATCGAGGGAAAGAGGCGGCTTACAGAAAAAGAATATTCGGTGGACGTCTCGGCACCCTGCATGAAAGCCTGCCCGGCAAAGCTGGATATTCCGGGGTATATCGAATTGATAAGGAATTTCCGGTTCAGGGACTCGCTCAACCTGATACGAGAAAGATGTATCCTCCCCGGAGTAATCGGGCGGGCCTGTCCGGCGCCATGTGAAGATGCCTGCGTACGCGTGGACATGGACGAACCTTTGGCCATCCGTCTCTTGAAAAGGGCGGCGGCGGATTACGATCTCGAACAGGGGGGAAGTGCCCTCACCCGTCCGGCGAAGGAAAAAGACGAAAAGGTGGCCATAGTGGGGGCGGGCCCGGCGGGGCTCGCCGCGGCATACCACCTCCGCTCGGCGGGGTACAAGGTGACTGTATTCGAATCGTTGCCGTACGGCGGCGGAATGGCGGCGGCCGGGATTCCGGATTACAGGCTCCCCAAGAATATTATCAATCACGAGATCGATCTTATCAGGCAAATGGGGGTCGACATCAAACTGAATACGAAAATTGACAGACTTGATCTCAAGGAGCTTCAGAAAAAAGGATACAAAGCCGTATTTCTCGCCGCGGGTGCCCAGAAGGGGATCAAGATCGGGTGCAGGGGTGAGGACGAAGGATATGATGGATATGTGGACGGGGTTGAATTCCTGAAGGATTTTAGCCTCGGAAAGAAAGTGGAGCCCCGCAAGAAGGTCGTAATCATAGGAGGAGGAAATGTGGCCCTTGATTGCGCCCGTACTTGTGTGCGGCTCGGCTTCGGCGAAGTCGAAATCCTGTACCGGCGATCACGCGCTGAAATGCCGGCCCACGCGGAGGAAATCGAAGCGGCCATGGTCGAAGGGGTGAAGTTCAGTTATCTCTCGGCCCCGCTCGCCGTGGTAAGCAAGGACGGCAGGATCACAGGGATCGAATGCATCAAAATGAAACTCGGAGAGCCCGATGAAAGCGGAAGACGCAGGCCGATCCCGGTGAAGGGTTCGGAATTCACTCTGAAGACGGACATGGTAATCCCGGCGACAGGGCAGAAACCGGATATTTCCTTCCTGAAAGAAGTGAAACTCACTGGCTGGGGCACCGTCCATGTCGATCCGGTCACTTACAGAACAAGCGTGGAAGGCGTCTTTGCCGGAGGCGACTGTGTTACCGGTCCGGCAACACTGGTTGAGGCGCTGGACGCAGGCAACAATGCGGCGCGCAGCATTGACTGCTACCTCCAGGGGAAGAAATTCGAACGCGAGGTACGCTTCAAGGATATAGATCCGAACGAAACCAGAGAGCAGATATATGTCCCCATGAAACTGGCCGAGAAGGCAAGGGTTCTCGAACCCAGGACCCGCATAGAAAGTTTTGTGGAAGTGGAAGGCGGATTCGGGCCCGCCTCAGCCATGCAGGAAGCAAAACGCTGTCTCAGGTGCTACCGGGTAATAGTGTGGGAATAAATCTTCATTTTTAATTTCCAATACGAAGGGGATTTGTAATGGTAAATATCACTATAGATGGGCGAAAAATCAAGGCTAAACAGGGTGCGACGATCCTGGAGACGGCTCGCGGTCTCAAGATCGATATCCCTACCCTTTGCTATCATAAGGAACTACGTCCATTCGGGGCCTGCCGCCTCTGCATGGTCGAAGTCAAGGCGAACGGGAAGTGGAAACTGACCACATCCTGCACGACCCCTGTCGAGAACGGAATGGAAATAAAAACCGGCTCCGACCGGGCGCGCGAGAGCCGGAAATTCGCCGCAGGACTCCTCTATTACAAATACCCGGAAGATAAGACTGTTCGCGAGACGGCGAAAAAGCTCGGGGTGGATGTTGATGAGAAGAGGGCCGCGACAGAGCAGTGCATACTCTGCGGGCTGTGTGTCAGGGCATGCCGGGAAATTGTTGATGTGAACGCCCTGCAGTTCCAGGACAGGGGCCTCGGCCGGGATGTTGAAGAGCCGAAAGTCGAATTCAACCCGGCCCTCTGCATAGGCTGCGGCTCCTGTGCGTTCGTCTGCCCGACTTCTTATGTGAAGATGGAAGAAGCGGGTGGAAAGAGGACCATCTGGAACAAGGTATTCAAAATGGCATCCTGCAAAGTGTGCGGAAGGTATTTCGCTCCCCAGGAACAACTCGAATATATCAGCAGGAAGACAGGGGTGCCGATGGACAAGCTTATGGTATGCGTGAGCTGCAGATAGGAGATCGCTTGACAAAAGCTGCCTCCTGTTTTAGAAATATAAGGACCTACTGATAAAATTGAATCAGTAGGTCTTTATGTGAATGGAATGTTCCCCAGTAGCTCAGTCGGCAGAGCGGGTGGCTGTTAACCACCAAGTCCGTGGTTCGAGTCCGCGCTGGGGAGCCA
>JBHGBI010000057.1:0-11554 GCA_041946925.1 Syntrophales bacterium
GTAGAGCATCGGACTGAAAATCCGAGTGTCGGCAGTTCAATTCTGCCCTGACCCACCATAAAATCAAGGGGTTAGCCAACGGTGGTTAATCCCTTTTCTTTATTTGTGACCAAATTGTGACTTTAACTCTCCCCAAAAACTGGACAGGGCAATAAGGTGCATGTTAGCCTGCCGATATCAGATGGAGGTACGGCATGACACGAAACATGTGGTCTGTTCCGTATATTCGTTATCCTTAAAAGGTTTTCTCTGAGTGGGTTTTCATCTTTTCTTCATTCTTATTTAAAAACTATCAGAAGATATCCCAGAAAACCTTATATCCAATTTCCTGTGGGAAGGTCACCTGTCGAAAGTAAAAACCGACGTTTCGCTATCTTCCCCGTTTAACCCCTAGTAGCGACCGCTGCGGGTCGACGATCCGATAGGCCACCAATTTAACTTGATCATTCACCAGGAACCACGCCAGCGCATAGCCCCAGATCACCAGCGTCCATTTCCACCCGATAGGCACCATGAGCCATCCGTAAACGGCTGCCAGCGTGGCCAGCACTTTCGTGACGATCGCCGACCAGAGCAACACCGGGGCGGGCCAGTTGGACCAGAAAGGCCCGCGTGTTCGCGTCACGAAGATAGTCAAATGGCCAGCCACCGCCAGCTTCAGGAACATGAATGTTTGCAAAAGGTCGCGGCTGAGATGAAACTCGCGCTCGCCGAGGTAGAACAAAACATGCTTTTCCAGTTTAGTAAGCTTTTCATATTTTGAGCGAAAAAGCTTTTCTGCTGTTTCGAGCACTTTCGGATCCACAATGCTATCTTTGAACGGCGGTCTAAGAACGCGGCCCAATGGCCGTGTCCCATCATTGCCCGTCGATTTTACCACTCTGGATAACGAATATGCATTTCAAACCCCTGAGCGTCAAAGATCGAATGTTCGGAATGCAAGGTATTTGGGGTAGTCGATCGCAAATGACCCGTCACCGGTCATGCTTACCATATGGCCCCTCGATTGAAGAAGCTTGACGATCTCCGGTACTTGTCTTCAGGATATATCTTAGCGAAGCCGTCTATCTCTTCAATCATCTTTGCCTGCCGGGCCTCATCTATCATTCTGAACTCATCCATTCGGATAATCCGGTGACCGATGGATACCCGGCGGGCTATTTCCCTGGCTATGGCGATATTATCACCGGTAAGCATCATCGGCTTCACTCCCAGCTCTTTTGCTCCCGCTTTCATCTTCTTGAGAATTCACTTTATGTTGCACAGCGCTTTCACATTCTTGATTTTCTCAGGAAGGTCATAACTGCGAGCCACCTCCACGCGGTTCGTTTCCGGCGTCCCGCCGGCGCAAATGGCGCTCGCCACGAGGTAGCCGCCGAAGCGTGATGCTGTCAGATCCTGAATAAAGTAAAGCAGCTTCAACCGGTCTTCCGTGGGGATATCGCTCCTCCCTTTGAGATATTTCTCGATGTACTTTCTCGTCTCCTCGTTCTTGTATTCCGTCTCACCCGGCATGGTCGTGACGACCCCGCCGGCAATCTCCTGGAGGGTGCCGAGAAACTCGATGAACTTGAGGCGCGAGTGGTAAAGCCCGGCATTGGAAATGGACACGTCCGGAATCGGGATGCCGCTCGCATGCATGACGCAATTGGCCACGGCGCCGAGGGCACAGCCCCAGCCGATTTCCGAAGATATCATCATGTCGTTGATTTTGCTCCGGATGTGGCCGGCTCGGCCGACGCCGTTGTAATCGGCGATGAGGGCCGCCGCCCCGGCAATGATATCCGTCCTGGCTGAAGTGCACGCTCCCTTGCATATCCGCACATAAGGGGAAAAATAGCGGATCAGGTTTTCTGTAAATTCCCATTCCCCGCACATGAAGACCCGCTCCCAGGGAACGAAAACATGATCGAAGACAGAGAGGCACTCGACGAATCCGATATGAGAGCTGGCCGGGCTTTCCATATCCTTCGGTTCCAGCGGACCCGGAGCCGGTCTCGTAATGAATTTGAGCCCCCTCGTGTCCACCGGAACGGCAAAGGACAGGGCATAGTCTTTATCAGCTTCCTGAAGCAAGCCCGAGGGACACACAAAAATGTAGTGGGTGATCGGGGCGTCGGAGGTGTGCATTTTAGCGCCGTTCACAATTATTCCATCCTTGTTCTGGTCGACCACCCGCAGATAAAGATCCGGGTCCGCCTGTTGGCTCGGCGGTAGTGACCGATCTCCCTTTGGGTCCATCACACCCATGCAGTAGCGGAGGTCCTTCACCTGCAGTTCCCGGAAAAAGCCCTGAAGCCGCCTGTGATAGTCCGTGCCCTTCGCCTGGTCAATATCGTACGTGACCGCCCACAGGACATTCAGGCCCGTGATCATGCACATGGAGCAAAAATGGCGGGCGTTGTTTTTCTTCAGCGTCTCGATGACCTTCCGGACTTCTTCAGGGGTCCGGCGCAAATGGGTCCAGAAGCTCACTTTTTCATCTACAATGGGCGACCAGAAAACAAAATCCTTCTCCTTCTCCGGATCATTCGCCCAATCGTAGAACTTGCACATCTCTTCGAGAGAAATCCGAAAATATTTATTAGTTGTAACGTGGTCGATCCTTTCACCCCCGATGTAGACCTCGGGATTCATTTTTTTCAGGCTTTCCAGATATTCTTTGCTCGTTTTTATTCCCATAGATTATCTCCTTTTTCCTTTTATTCTTTTGACGTGTTTTGTTTTTCTCTTCGTTCCAGTTCCCCGGCATACCAGTCCCTCAACGACCGGAGCAGATGAATGGCTGTCCGGTATGAAAACTCGCCATCCTTGTCTGCTTTCTCTTTAACCGTTTTCTCCATGGCTTCTAAATTATCGATCTGCTCCTGCAGAGAGCAGATTTCCTTTTTAAATTCAATGATCACTTGTTCCCGGGTAAGATGCCGGAAGAAGAGAACACGAACGAGAAAATCAAGCACATAATCGAAAGGTTGCGGTGGAGCCGTGATTCGCTGAATGAAATATTCCCTCCCGGCTTCCGTGATCGAGTATACATTCTTATTGGGTCGCCCAGTCTGGATCACAACTTCCTTTTTAACAAAACCTCTCTCTTCGAATTTTCTGAGGGTGGGATAGATTTGATTAAGGCTGATGTTGTAATTGAGCATCATCTTCCCGGCAATTTCTTGCATACGATAGCCTGTTTTCGGTCCCGACAAAAGATAACCGAGGGTCATTAGTTCAAAGTCCATGATGACCTCCAAATTTTTTATTATTTTATATTATAGTATTGTTGTTAATAATATATTTAATTATATGTGCGTCAACATTTTTGTAACTTTTCTTCGCTAAAATGGCCAACTGGATTATCGATCGGAATTAAGTGGAATTGAAAAGAGATTGATTCGAAAAACTTCAACATCAATAAGTTGATCAGTGGTGATATATATAATTTTTAGTGTCCCCTTCGGGGATGGTGGAAACCCCTTGCCTTTAGGCGAAGCGAAGTTTTAATTGTCGCGAAGCGACTTGTCATTCCGGCCCACGAGCCGGAATCCGGGAAAATGGACCATTAAGGTTCTGGATACCGGATCAAGTCCGGTATGACGAAGCAGTTGATTGAAATGTGGCTCCCGCCGTGGGAGAATCCCACGGGCATTGAGACCAGTCAAAGAAAGGAGCCACGATAGTTTCAACTAAAAAATTGACATCTCCATACGTTCCGTCTATTTAAATGATGAAAATGGATGAGGTGCCTCAAAGAATGAGGAAAGCAAAGATGACCAAGCGCGACGATAACGAAGGCAGGTTTCGAGAAAGTAACGTGCTTCTTCAAACTCTGACAGAGCGTTCCCTTGCCGGTATTTATGTGGTGCAGGACGGGAAGTTCCATACAATCAATCCCAATGCTGCCGCTTATGCCGGCTATACGCCGGAGGAACTCATCGGAAAGAAAGCAAGCTTCATCCTTCACCCGGACGATGTGAAGGAAGCGAGGGAAAATGCCCGGAAGATGCTCCAGGGTCAGAGAGTGACTCCTCATGAATTCAGAATCATCACAAAAACAGGAGAAGTCCGCTGGATCATGGAAACTGTGACGAGCATTACCCATGAAGGAAGACGCGCCATCCTGGGCAATTCCATGGACATCACCGAGTATAAGTTGGCCGAAGAGGCCCTCAGGGAATCGAGAAGGCGTTTCGGAGATCTTATCGAATTCTTGCCCGACGCAACTTTTGCCATTGACATTGAAGGGAAATTGATTGCCTGGAACCGTGCGGCGGAAGAACTCACGGGAGTCAAAGCCAAGGACATACTAGGAAAGAGAGATTATGAATACGCATTGCCATACTGGAAGAAAAGAAGGCCCATGTCTATTAATCTGGTCCTGAAGTCGAACAAACATTATGAAAAGACCTACACTATCTTTAATAGGGAAAGAAACCTCGTCATTGTTGAGGTGACTGTTCCAGGCATCCAAGTTGCCGGGAGAAACGCCTATTTGTGGGGGAAGGCCAGTCCTCTATACGACAGTAAAGGAAATGTTATTGGGGCCATCGAGGTCATACGAGACATCACAAAAAGAAAGCTGGCAGAGGAAGCCATCATAAAACGAGAACGCGAGCTGGCCATCAAGTCCCACGAGCTGGAAGAATTGAACACGGCATTGAAGGTCCTGCTGAATCAGCGTGAGAGGGACAAAACAGATCTTGAAGAAAGACTTCTGGTCACAGTGAAGGAACTTGTTTTGCCTTACGTGGAAGAATTAAAGAAAAAGCGGATGGATGATCAGGGTATGGCAGCTGTTAACATTCTCGAAACGAATTTGAGAAACATTCTATCACCCTTTACCCATAGACTGTCGTCAAAATACTCAAGCCTGACAAGCAGAGAGGTGCGGATCGCAGATTTGATAAAGGAGGGAAAATCATCGAAAGAAATTGCTAATCTTCTTAACGTAACACCCAGCGCCATTAATATTTACAGGTATCGTATCAGGAAAAAGTTAGGTATGAACAACAAAGATAACCTGCGAACGTATCTTTCCTCACTGGCCTGACGTCATCTTCGTCAAAAGATATCTCCCTAAAATATCCCTTCCAACTTCCATCAGAAAAGAATCATATATACAAAATGTGTATATATATTATTGATAACAATTAATATTGCCGATTTGTCTTTGTGGTTGTATTGAGACCCAAAAAGATCTTTTGAAAGGAGGTGATAGAAAAAACATATATCTTGGAAGGGGGATATTTGGGAACGCAATGGCGCTTGAAAAAACAAAGGAGGGAAAGATATGGCTGAAGACTCAAAAGTCATGACAATGAAAGAAGCCATCTCAAAATTCGTGCAGGACGGCATGACGCTGTACATCAGCGCTGTCTGGGCGAATCACGCCGCAGCGGCAGCACATGAAATCATCCGGCAAGGAAAAAAGGAGCTTACCTTAATTGAGAGCTCTCCCGGCGAGATATTCGACCAGATGATCGGAGCCGGCTGCGTGAAAAGGCTTATTCTTTCATGGTCTGCGAACGAGGCATTCGGAGGAGGCTATCGCTTTCGTAGAGCCGTGGAAAAGGGTTTGATCGAAGTGGAGGATTACTCGAATTTCGGTCTGACGGCAAAGTTAATGGCGGGAGCCATGGGCATTCCTTTCATGCCCATCATGTCCCAGAAGGGTTCATCCATTAATGAAATTAAAACGTTCCTTGGCGAAAACAAGCTGAAGCACATGGAGTGCCCTTTCACGGGGCAGAAGGTCACGCTTATTTCGGGCATTAATCCCGATGTTTCTATCATTCACTGTCAGCGTGCTGATACTGAGGGCAACGTACAGACATGGGGTTCGCTCTTTTCGGCGAAGTGGGGAACACTTGCTGGCAAGACCGTCATCGCCAGTGTTGAGGAGATTGTTGATACAGATACCATCAGACGCAACCCGGAATTGACACTTGTTCCCGGCTTCCGGGTTGCCGCCGTGGTTCAAGAACCGTGGGGCGCACACCCCGGTCATCTATTTGGTTATCATGACGATGACCGCTGGTTCCGGTACATGTACGCAAACTTCTTTTGCGACGACGAAAAGAAGTTCAAGCAGTTCATGGATGAGTGGGTCTACGGCGTGGAAGATCGGGCTGGCTACATCGCCCATTACATCCAAAAATATGGGTATAAGCGCCTGATGCGGTTGAAACCAAAGCCCTTTTACAGTGACCCGATCAACTATGGGACATACCCCTTTGACACGATGCACATGGATATTTAGGAGGTGAAGACATGACTGCTCAATATGCCTCAAATTATACACTTCCGGAGTTAATGATCACAGCGTGCGCCAGGGAAATAAAAGATGGCGAAAGGGTTCTTATCGGTGTGGGCCTTCCTCTTTTGGGCGCCATGTTGGCCAAGAGAACTCATGCACCAAACTGTAAAATGGCCTACGAGACAGGATCCTTTGACTCGGCACCGTCCAGGACGCCTTTCAGCGTAGTCGACCCGGATTTGGTGCCGAGAGCGATTTTCGCCGGCCAGCTTTCGGACATCATGGCCCTATTTCTACAGAGGGGTTTCGTGGACATCGGCTTCGTAGGCGGAGCACAGGTTGATAAATACGGCAATTTGAATTCGACTTGCTTCGGTGATTACTTCAAGCCGAGCGTCAGATTTCCAGGCAGCGGCGGAGCACATGACTTTGGTGTTTTTGCCCGAAGAAGCCTGATCGTCATGCTCCACGAGAAAAGGCGTTTTGTGGAGAAATGTGATTATATTACTACACCCGGCTATCTAAACGGCGGAAACAGCCGATACGAAGAAGGCTTGCCCGAAGGGACAGGACCACAGGCCGTCGTTTCTTCAAGAGGTGTCTTCAGATTCAGTCCGGAAACGAAGGAAATGTATCTGGATACGTATCACCCGGGGGTAACGGTGGAATCCATCAAAGAAAATGTAAGCTGGGATCTTAAAATCTCTCCCATTGTCAGAGAAACGGAACCCCCGACGGAAGAACAGGTGCGCATTATCAGGGAACTCGATCCGGAGGGATTTTTCTTGCGAAGGGGAGACTTTAATAAAAAAATTAAGGCGCAAGCCGAGAGTATGGGGTGGCTCTGAAGAAGATGATCACAAACTTAAGTTTTCACGGAAGGAGGCAGGACCCGCCACGACCCTGCCTCTTCTCTTGATGTTAAACGCGGACCCTTTTTTGAGCCTTTGACATTCGTGAAGCTTACGGCAATAATAGCATTGGAGATGATTGCACATGAAAGTCATTGATTTTCATATTCACATCGGGACGCAGGAGCAGTTTCTGCCGTGGGTCATGGAGTTTTTCAAGAAGAGCAATCCCTACTACGCAGAGAATTTTGCTGAAAAAATTACGCCGGAGGAAGCTATTGCCTTTTTCAAATCTAACAATGTAGACAAATCCGTTATCCTCGCAGAATACGCCCCTAAGGCATCGGCAATGGTGACAAATGAATATGTATCCCATTTCTGCAAAGGGCACGAAGAGCTGATACCCTTCGGTTGCATAAATTTCGAGGACAAAACGCCTTATGAGGAACAGGCAAGATACGCGGTAGAGAAACTCGACATGAAGGGCTTCAAGCTGCTCCCTTCGTATCAGCATTTCGATCCCGGCGACCGGGCGCTGTTTCCTTTTTATGAGTACGTGCAATCTCTCGGAGCGCCCATAATGTTTCACACGGGTACTTCCATATTTCACGGTACTCGCATCCGGTATGCAGACCCGTTGCTGCTCGATGAGGTTGCTGATGAATTTCCCAATCTCAACATCATAATGGAACACGGGGGAAGAACCTTCTGGTACGATAGAGCTCAATGGCTCATTACTAAATACAGAAACATGCATATTGGAATCGCCGGAATTGCGACGAAGCATCTGCCAAAATTCTTCCCAAGGCTTGAACAGTATAGGGACCGATTCGTTTTTGGCAGCGACTGGCCGGGGGTAGCAGGCATAAATGGATTGATAGAGAGGGTGTACACCCTTCCTTACAGCACTGAAACGAAGGAAATGATCCTCTACAAAAATGCGGAGAGGCTGTTACGTCAAGCTAAATAAAACTGAGTAATGGACGCTTATATTTGAATCCGAGTGACAACTATTGTTCTGATTTTTTGATCCCGAAGAGGGGCAATAGCGATCCAGTTGGGCAGGTTCAAGCCCCGGCTCCGTCAGAGACGGTGCAAGCTAACTCGGGCACCCACTCGGCGATATTGATCAAAAAAAGAACAAAGAGAATATCGATCCAATAGCGACGACATAAAGGATGTCTACTTTGCGGATAAGGGCCGCGAGGGCTGCGATTCCCAGAAGAAGTTTCAACGCATCCCATGGGACGGCGATTGAAAACCTGATCGCGACATACAAAATGAGTCCCAGGAATGAAGCGAGAATACCATCTGTTGCCCTTGCGAAATACCTGGTGGACTTAACGCGATCGAAAAACGGCGCAACGCAAATCAGTATCAGGAAGGAAGGTGTAAATACGGCAAGGGTCGCTATCAGGGCGCCGGATAAACCATCGCGCAGATATCCAACAAAGGTCGCCGTTATCACAATGGGGCCGGGTGTGATCTGGCCGAGAGCAATCCCATCCATGAATGTCCGGTAACCCATCCACGCTTTGACGTTGACTATTTTCTGAAGCATCAGCGGAACCGATGCGAAACCGCCGCCAAACGCGAAAAGGTCAATCTGCATCATGATTGTTGTCAGATCAAAGAGCCCGTCATCTGTGAAATAAAGCACCGCGAGGCAAGCGGCCAAGAGCAAGAAAAGAATCAGCACCTGCCTTCCGTATGCTTTCTTTGTTTTGCTTTCATCAATTTTTCCCGATGCAGCAGGGGCAGTGCCCTGAACGAATACAATCCCCGCCACAGCGGCGATTATGATGACAATGAAGGGACTGATCCCTATCCAGAAAAGAAAGGGCAAAGGCTATATTCATAATGCTCTTGATCATGCCTCTGCCGAAGGAGTAGACCGCATTGACAATGATGGCGATGACAATCACCTGAAGACCGTTGAATAATGAAACTGCTGTTGGGAGGCTCTTGTAATTGATGTACAATACAGAAAGGACCAACATAATGACGAAGGCGGGCAATCCAAACCCCACATAGGATGCCAGTGCACCGGTGATGCCATTCGACCTGAGCCCGACATAGGCGGCTACCTGCATGGCCGTAGCACCCGGTAACGACTGGCAGAGGGCCACACCGTTTCTGAATTCAGATTCATCCAGCCACTGCCGGCGGTTGACAGCGATCTGCCGGATGTAGGCCACCATCACGGGACCGCCAAAGGCGGTCATACCAAGCCGCAGAAAAGCTAAGAAGAGATCTTTGACGCCGGTATTGCTGCCCAATATGCACGTCCATCATTGTTATTTTTCATGCCGCTAAACGCTTTTTCGGGCAAAATCTCACGCAACCCCTTTCCTTCAATGTTCATCAAGGAATTCGTGGGTAAGGCAGCCAAATCTCCGTCAGGACATGTCGCCTACAAGTATACTCATCCTCAAACAGAAGAAAGTCGAAATGAAGACCGCATATTTCGAGAGACTCGGCAATCTCATAATCCAGGTGAGGGGGCCTGTATAAGTAATCTCTCCGCTCGGGCCCTCTGATGAGTGAAGCAAGAAGTGGAAGGCTGAAGGGCTAAAGGTTTGAATAATTCCTTTAGCCTTTGCCTGTCTTTAGTGCAGGATATGCCCGATCCTGCTCCATCTTACGCTATGGTCTTCACCGTTCCATGACCAGTAAATAATAAAGGCCTTGCCCATAACGTCCTTGAGATCCACCGCACCCCAGAACCTGCTGTCGTAACTCTGATCCCTGTTGTCTCCCATGACAAAGATCGTCCCCTCGGGGACCCGGATCGGCCCGAAATTATCCCTGGGCTGCATGGAACCGGGGTAGACCACCTGATCCGCGTAAACACCGTGACTGTCCTTATAGGGCTTCCCGTTGACGAACAGCTCCTTGTTTTTTATCTCCACAGTATCGCCGCCGACTCCGATCACCCTTTTGATAAAGTCTTTCGATCGATCCTGAGGAAAGATAAATACAACAATATCTCCTCTCTTGGGGTCGCTGATCGGAATCAATGTCGACCTGACGAACGGAACCTTTACGCCGTAAATAAACTTATTCACCAGGATATGATCCCCCACCTGTAAAGTTGGTTTCATCGAACCAGACGGTATCTTGAAAGCCTGGACGACAAAGGTCCTGATGAAAAACGCGATCAGAATGGCTATGATGATAGCCTCTGCATATTCTTTGATTTTGGATGTTTTTTGTTTCATTTACTCCCATCCCGCACACATTATGAATAAATCGCCGCAAGAACGATAATTACCATGATCAGGGCAAAAAAGCTCTTTGCAAAAAGCCCTGTTATCCTTCCCAGCAGCGCTCCGTAACTCGCCCTCGCAGCCGGTTTAAGGCTCTTCTGACGGATCAGCTCGACAAGCAATATGCCTGTAAAGGCGCCCAAGAGGGCCCCGACCAGCGTACCCAGTCCCAGCAGCAGCGGGGTCATCAGAGCCGCTCCGATGAGCGCTCCGATGATCGAAACCGTTATTCCTTCCCTGGATGCCCCGAATCTGGCTGCCCCAGTCACGTTCAACAGAAATTCCAGTGTTTCCGCCAGAACCGAAATAACAATCAGGCACAGGATGATCTTGAAGCCGATCGTCTGAAACCCGGTAATAAAGGAATAGACAACCGCGGCTGTCAGTATGATCAAGGTCCCCGGCAGACCGAACAAGGTTGAAAAAAGTCCCAGGAACAAAATCAGAATGAATGCTGTCAAGCCCGCAATTTCAAGAGGGGTCAAGCCGGCTTCTCCCTTTTCCTTCTTGACGTTCTGAAGGATTCCCAGACCAGAACAAGCGGACTGGCTATGAATATGGACGAGTACGTTCCGAATACGACTCCTATAAGAAGCGTAAAGGCAAAATCATGGATCACTTCTCCCCCGAAGAAGAAGAGGGCCACCAGGACAAGCACAACCGTCAGCGAGGTCAGCAGGGTCCGGCTGAGCGTCTGGTTGATGCTCGAATTGATGATATCCCTGAGGCCCTGTTTCGTGCTCTTTTTCATATTCTCTCGAATGCGGTCGAACACAACGACAGTATCGTTTATCGAATATCCGACAATGGTCAGGAGCGCGGCAATGATTGTTAGGGTGAATTCCTTGCCCAGCAGCGTGAAGACTCCGGCCGTGACGATGACGTCGTGGACAAGGGCGATGATCCCACCGAGCGCGAACCGGAATTCATATCTCCATGCGATATAAATCAACATTCCGAGATTGGCGAAAATAAGGGCCATCAGTCCTTTCCTGGCAAGATCCCTGCCCGCTTTCGGGCCGACGACTTCCGCCTTTCTCACCTCAAATGCCCCTTTCCCGAAGGCGGATGTCATAACCTCTTCGATCCTTTCCGTAAGCCCTTTAAGGTCCTGGGTGATGATTTCCGTCCTCAGCAGGAATTCGTGACTTTCCTTCGAACCGACCTGCTGAATAACGCTGTTCTCG
>JBHGBI010000058.1:0-11484 GCA_041946925.1 Syntrophales bacterium
GTCAGCGCGCTCGGGCGAAACAGTCTCCTCGTATTTGTTATTCACGTCTACACGGCAAAATTCATTGTCGTCATGGACCGATTTTTCTCGAGCAGGGCCCTTGATCTGTTTCTGATTCTCTCGAGTTTAATCCTGATCTTTTCCATCGTACGCATGCAGAACGAGAAGAATAGAGACCTGCTTCAGAGCCTCCGCTCGTTCTTTATTAAAGTCAGGCAGCTCATTCCGGCGAACTCGTAAATGAATCCTCTTAAGATACTTCATGTGACTCATTCCCTGGATATGGGAGGGCTTGAAAGGGTTGTCGTAGATCTTGCCCGCGGCCTGACACGGGTCGGACACCGGGTGGATATATGCTGCCTGAATGGGAGGGGGACGCTGGCGGAAGAGGCGGAAAGAGAGGGGATCATGGTTTACTCTCTGAAAAAGAAACCCGGAGTCGAGTGGCTCCTTCCGGTGAAGCTTTCAAAGATCATCAGGCGGGGATATTATGATATTGTCCATACGCATAACGAAGCTGGAGCGATTTATGGTGTTCCGGCTGCGGTACTTTCCAATGTAAAAAACATTGTTCACACAGAGCACGGAAAAGAACCGAGCTACAGAAATAAAAGGCGGCTGTGCCTGGCGGAAAAATGTCTATTGAGAATGGTTGATCGGATTGTAACGGTCTCGAAGAATCTCAAAGATTATATGGCTGCATCGATGAACATGGAACCGGATTGTATCCGGGTAATACTGAACGGTATCGATATAAGTAAATTTTCCGGACGGGACAGAAGGACGCAAATGCGGAAGTCGCTCGGAATCGCGAACGAAGATTTCGTGATCGGGACGATTTCCCGGATAGTTCCCTTGAAAAATCACGAATTCCTTCTGAATATCTTCAAAGAATTGAGGAATCACGTACCCGGTATCAGACTTGTAATCGTCGGTGATGGACCCCTACGGGATGACATCGAGAAATCGGCTCTGGATAAAGGAATAGGTCGATCAGTATATTTTCTCGGCGAAAGGAGGGATACGCCAGAACTGCTGTCGCTATTCGATCTATTTATGCTTCCTTCATTTACGGAAGGGGTTTCATTAACCCTGCTTGAGGCGATGGCTGCGGGAGTTCCGGTTATCGCCTCGGATGTCGGAGGCAATTCAGAAGTTATTGAAAAAGGAATAAGCGGAATTCTTATACGTCTCGACAATCCCGCGAAGTGGATAGAAGAGACGGTAAGACTGATCAGGAAAAAGGAAGAACGAATGGAAATATCATCCAGTGCCGTGCAGTCTGTGAAGAAAAGATTCGGGGTTGAAATCATGATCGCCGAGTACGAAAAAGTATATCAGGAAGTTCTGGAGAAGACACCAGATCGGTAAAAATGAAGATCCTCCTTGTAGGCGCATATCCTCCTCCGCATGGAGGCGTGGAGGTACACGTCCGGCACCTTGAAAAGTACCTGCTGAGCCGGGGACATGATTGTTTCGTCATGAATATGGGTAAAAACAAAGAGCTCGCGGCGGCCAATCTCAGCTCTCCAAAGTATGCACTCCAGGCTGCGTTTCTGCTTTTCAGAATGAGGGATCGTCTGTGCCATCTCCACTTCGGGGGCACGCTCCACATCCGGCTTATTCTTCTGACACTTTTCTCAAATTTCGTGTTTCAGGGGAGGTGCGTGCTGACCATACATTCAGGGGGTTTGCCGCAATGGGGTACGCCGAAGGGCATTACAAGGAGGACTTTAATGCGCACAGCATTCTCCGGCTGTGGAGCGGTGATATGTGTAAACCGGGAAATAAAAGAGTATTTCATGGACCTGGGCATCAACACGGCAAAATTGCATATCATATCACCTTTTGCATTCAGCGGAATTAAGGTGGAGAATTCGATCCCGTCCCGCATAAAGGATTTTATGAAGAAGAAAAGCACTCTTCTCTGTAGTGTCGGAGGTCTCGAACCTGAATACGGGGTGGAATTTCTGATCGGCGCTTTTAAGAAATATCTCCGGCACAGGCCTGACTCGGCGCTGGTCATTATAGGATGCGGCTCTCTTGAAAAAGAGATCAGGACTTTCATTCGCAATTCCTCCCTTCAGGAAAATGTGCTCCTGACAGGCGATCTCGGACATCGGCAGACTCTGGCCGTAATGAGTTCGAGCCACTGTTTTATTCGTCCTTCGTTTTTTGACGGCGACTGTATTTCACTTCGCGAAGCCATACATATCGGAATCCCGGCTATCGCGAGTGATAACGGCATGAGACCGGAAGGCACAATTCTGTTTCCGATCGGCGATGAAGATAAACTTCTGGAAAGAATGCTCCAATCGACTTCAACGCCTCCTTTGAACACTGTAAATACAGCAAGATCGGACTATTCAGCCCTGTCGGAAGTGGAGAAAGTTCTTTTTTCCATAGAAAATCAACCGTATAATCCGGGTATGTGACTCAAATCACTTCCATATTGAATATCTTCCGGTAAAACACCTTCAGATTCCATTCAGAAGAGGGCAAATCAGGAGGTGTCCGATATGAAAAAGAGAGTCATCAACTGTATGAGGATCATGATTGCTTCAATATTTCTGATGAGCGGGACGGCTTTTGCGCTGGATCCACCTGCAATCACCGCAACTGCAAAAGCCCCCAATCAGATAAACTTGACATGGGCCGATGTCGCCGATCCTGGATATGGTTATCAGATAGAAATACAGTCGAGCGGAGATTCGAGATACGCGAATTGGACCATTCTCGCCAGGGTTCCATACTGGGTCACGGAGGCGAATTACACTGATCCTCAAGATGGTACAAGCGGATGGGGAGGCGCCTGCCAGTATCCCGTGTACGGACTGAGAAACAACACGACATATTATTTCAGGGTATGCTCCTACGCGGGATCATCCTATTCCGCTTACTCCGGCACAGCCTCAGCAATGACGACCAGCCCTGCTGCAATCCGCTATGTGTCGCTGAACGGCAACGATAACAATGACGGCACAAGCTGGGCGACGGCATGGAGGCACATCTACAGAGCGCAGGCAGTAGGCGCAGGGACTCTTGTATTGATAGACGAAGGCAACTATGCGTCGGATTACCTGCATGTCCAGAACAGCGGCACATACGGGAACAAAATTGTGTTCATGGCCTATCCCGGCAAGACAGTTACAATAACAAGCGGCGGGACCGATCAGGGTGTAATATACCTTAACGGTAGAAGCTATATAGTAGTGGATGGAATAAACCTCAATGGCGCGAATCCGGTCGGCCAGAGCGACGCCAGCATCCGTCTGGGCGGTGGTTCCAGCCGCAATGCCATAGTCAATTGTGAAGTTCAGTTGGTTAACTGGCCCGCTATCGTCGAATCCGGGACGTATAACCTCTTCCATGCCATCCGTATGCACAACTGCGGGACATATACAAATCAGGGTGAACCGGATGGTATATGCATGAATGGATCCAGCTCGAATTACAATGTTGTGCAATACGGCACTTTTTCGAGAATCGGACATGACGCAGTGCTGATGACCAACGGCGCAAGCCGCAATAAAGTACTGAATAACGTGATGGACATGTATTGGGGCGGCGGCGCGAATTGCGGACATGCCGGCACGCAGTACAATCTCATCGAGGGGAATGTCATCAGCAACGTTGGCAAGGAACTCCAGACAGGAAGCGGGAATTACAAGCCTGGTATCCAGCTTTCGTCTCCCAACAATACCGTACGACGCAACATAATACGCGACGGACGGGATACATCCGTCGATGGATCCATAGGAATCGAAGTAAGCGGAATTGAGGGGACTAATGCGGACGGAAACAAGATATACAATAATACGCTGGTTCACAACGGGGCTTTCGGACTTATCGCCATGGGTACACAGGGTACGAGAAATCTGGTGATTGCCAACAATATTTTCTACGATATGGATACAGGACACAACTCCAGTTCGGGAATATCAAGCCCCAACGCGGCGGTCGTCCTTGTGGATACCTACACCGGATCCGTTGTCCATCATAACCTTATACTCTCAAGAGTAAACGGCTCGGATTCTCCCTCTGCGGTCACCTGCGTTCTCGGCTACGGAAATGAATTGAGCACCTCGGCGGCAAACTCCAATTGGCCCGGTACTTATTACAACAATATCACATCGGCTCCAAATTTCTCCGATTACGCGAATTTCGATTACCACCTGAATCCGGCGAGCCAGGCGATCAATGCCGGCCAGCAGATCGCGGATAGTACCTGGGGCACGATCGGCCACCGGGGAACTGCCCCTGATATCGGCGCCTTTGAGTATTCCAGCGGAGGGTCTGCCGGGGCCGATACTCCGCCCGCCGCGCCGAAGAACCTTCATATCGTAGTACAATAAATGCTCATCCCGACCCGTCCTGCAATACCTTGTTTACAGGAGAGGTTTTGCAGGACGGATCAGGCATCCCGTCATTCAGTCATAAATTCACGAAACACATCAAAATGAATACGTGCAGGGATACATTGCTTTTGTCATGGCTTTGCATTTTCATGTGGGTAGGCTTTTCCGATGCACAGGCGCTTGATCCCCCTTCGATCGGCGCCGCTGCAAAGGGGCCGAACCAGATCAACCTCACTTGGAGCAGCGTGGACAGGCATGGATACGGGTTCAAAATGGAAATCAGATCGAAAGAGGATTCCAGGTATAAAGACTGGACGCCGCTTCGTCCCGGCAACGGCAAAGATCACCTGCCGTACTGGGTCACGGAGCCTCAATACAGGGACCCGACCGACGCCGCTGTTGGCGACGGTACATTCTGCCAGTTTCCTGTATTCGGCCTTAGGAACAACACGGAATACGAATTCAGAGTAAGAACGTTCGCCAGAAACGATGGAGGAAGAGAGATTTATTCCGATTATTCCAATATCGTCTCGGCGAGGACGAGAAATTACTCCGCCAGATACGTCAGACCCGATGGCGACGACCGGATGGATGGAAGGACGCCCGCTACGGCGTGGAAACATATCTACAAAGCCGGCGATACTTTGAAAGCAGGACAGGTCGCGATTGTATTTGGCGGTGACTACCCGGACGATTATCTCATACCGAGGAACAGCGGAAAGTACGGGGTGGATAATAAAATAGTGTTCATGGCCAATCCCGGGGACAGGGTAAATATTATATCTCACGGCGGCAAATACAGTCCGAATATTCACCTGACGCGGAGTTACACCGTGGTGGACGGGATCAATCCTGCAGAATCCAATAAAGGCGCCGTCGCGACCATCAGGCTGGGAAGTCCGAATGCGCCGGACGTAGCCGGCAGGAACGCCATAGTCAATATTGAATCCGGAACCAGAGGATCAAATCTTATTTATTCATCCTACAATCTGGTCCAAGGAGTTTTCATCCACGATACCGGAAGCGTCCACGGCCCAGGCACGGATCCATCATCTCTCACTCTATTCGGCAAGAATGCCCATCACAACGTCATCCAGAATTCCGTATTCAGGCGGGGGGAACACGATACGGGACTGCTGAAAAACGGTGCCGCTTATAACAAATGGCTCAACAATCTCCATGACGGGGGTTGGGGATCGGGAATAAATATCGTCAGTGACAATGGTACGGCGTGCAGGTTCAACCTGATAGAAGGGAATGAAATCGTGGAGGTCGGCCGGAATTTCAGAAGTTCCGGTTTTCTCAAAGCAACGAGCATTTACAAGACAGGCATTCAGATCTCGGGCGATCTGAATACAGTCCGGAGGTGTATTATAAGAGAATGTAATGACGGCAGAGGATTCAACCGCAATCTCGCCCACGCAGTGGAAATCAGCCGCTTGTCGGGATCCGGATCCAGGAATAACCTGATTTATAACAACGTCCTCTATCACAACGGAGGGAAAGGAATTGTACTGTTCGGGCCGGACCAATCCGGCAATATCATCGCCAACAACATCATCTACTATAATTCTGAATACGTGCAGGAAGGGGGAAAGAATTGCACCATCCGTTTCATGGGAAATTTTTCCGCAACGGAAGTACATCATAACCTGATACTCTTCAGGAATTCTAAAGGAGATGATCCCGACCGGGAAATCATTTCATTTTATCCGGACACGGTTCATGACAGGGTCAGGACAACCTCTTACGCCAACAAGCATTACCCCGGTTTCAGAAACAATTTTTGCTTTCCGCCTGATTTTATCAGCGAGCGCGCCGCCGATTTTCATCTGAAGTCTACAAGCAAGGCGATCAATGCCGGGCGGCAGATACAAGATCCCTTCTGGGGGACGGTGGTTTATAAGGGAACCGCGCCCGATATCGGCGCCTTTGAATATTCAGGTGCTCCCTGAAAAGGCCGCCCTTCGGCGGCATCTGCATAATTCCTATCTCCGCAAATGTCCGTAGAAAGAATCACTCCTTTTCTGCTCAGAGAGCTTCCCTTCCGGATAGTCCAGCAATGGCATATTCTGCTCGACAGGACTATTCCTTTTTTCCGGTTCTGTTTTTCGGAAAAGAGGGTCAATATCAAGAATCAGGTTCTCTCCGAAATCAGCTCTTTCCTGGAAGGAACCGGATTGGGCAATCTGGAAGACAGGTTTTTCGCGTCTTTCAGCAGCGACAGGGAAACAAGGGAAGTATTCCGCAGTCAATTTCAACACCGGACGAGACAGGTGATTGAAGAGGCCAAATCCATTCTCAGGCAGGAGTTCACCATATTCGGAAGGACTCTCTCATTCGGTTCACCCGTAGCATGGAATTATGATCCCGTCAACCATAGAAGGTCATCGCACGATTTTTACGCCGATATCGATTACCTGGATTTCGATTCGGTCGGCGATCATAAAATCGTATGGGAGCTCAACAGACATCAGCACTTTCTGGCACTCGCCCGGGCTTACTGGATCACGGGTGAGGAAAAATACACAATGGAATGGATTTCCCAGATCGAGCACTGGATTCAATCGAATCCGTTCAAACTCGGGATAAACTGGGCAAGCAGTCTGGAGATAGCCCTCAGAAGCATATCATGGATCTGGAGCTATCTCTTCTTCAGGAAGTCGAAGCTACTGTCCAGTTACTTCCTTACACAATATCTGTTGTGCCTGTACATTAACGGTTGCCATATCGAAAGAAATCTCTCCTTCTATTTCAGCCCGAACACGCATTTGACGGGAGAGGCTCTGGGTTTGATGTATCTGGGGCTTTTCTTTCATGGCACAAAAAAAGGCGAGAGGTGGCTTGCAAAGGGTCGCTCCATCCTGGAAGAGCAGCTTGATATTCACATTGAGGATGACGGGACTTATTTCGAGAAGAGCTCATATTACCACCGCTACACGACAGATATTTATCTACACGCATATATCCTTCTGGCGAGAAACAAGAAACCGATCACTGAGAAGATGAAATCCAAACTTCAGCAGATGCTGGATTATCTTGTCATGACCCAGAAGCCCGACGGTAAAACCCCCCTGATCGGGGATGATGACGGGGGGAAGCTTTTGTTTCTGGGCGGAAATGATTGCGATGATTTCAGGAACTGCCTGTCCACAGGAGCGGTCCTGTTCGGAAGAGAAGCATACAAAGCGCGGTCCGGTGGTTATAGTGAAGAGACACTGTGGTTACTCGGTCCGGATTCCTATCGGGTTTTTCATAAAATCGATAGTCGGGATCCCTCCGTCCAATCCACGGGATTTCCTTCGGGAGGCTCTTATGTCATGAGGAACGGATGGGGGGAAAGGGCGGATTATCTCATGGTCGATTGCGGCGTCCATGGCTGGAAAAACGGCGGCCATGCCCATTCAGACCTTCTGAGCATCATTGTGTCCATCAGGGGCAAGGAACTCCTGATTGACCCGGGGACATTCACTTACGTCGTATCGCAGTTCTGGAGGGACCACTTCAGAAGCTCGACGGCCCACAATACATTCAGCATCGACGGACTTTCGCAATCCATGCCGGACGGTATATTCTCCTGGCGCCATACGGCCGTACCCCTGTCGTGCAGATGGATAACCCGGAAGGAGTTCGACTATTTTTCGGGGAGTGCTAAGTCCTACGAATTTTTCCCGGAGCCTGTTTTTCACAGGAGGGATATCCTCTTTCTCAAGCGCGAAGGTTTCTGGGTGATTTATGACAGAATTGAAGCCGACCGGGAGCGCGACATTTCTCTGTACTTTCATTTTCCTTCGGAAGACGTCCGCCTGCAGGACGGGCATTTCGTTGTGTCCGACGGTATGCCCTACGGGGCTGTTGTGGTGCTGGGACCTGCTCCTTTTGATAAGCGCCTGGAGGATGACTGGCGCTCTGTCGTCTATTCCAGGAAGGAACCCGCGAAGACGGGTATCTGCCGGGCGAAAAACAGGCAATCCGCCGCATTCCTCACTCTTGCCGGCCCATATCCGTTTCCATGCGAGTGGCAGGATCAGTGGAGCAAGCAATGCGCCTCTCTGACTGCGTATGGAAAGAAGGGGCGCGAGCTCATCAAGCTTTCTTTCAATCACGAAGCAATATTGAGACGGGATTCCGACCGGATACATTCCGACTTTTCCGTCGTCATGAGTCGCACTAATGAGGATATATCTCGTCCATTATTGATCGACGGCACAAGATTCATCGCGGAGGACATCGGCGGAATTTCATTCTCGGGTAAAGCCGATGAACTATTCTACCGCTGGCTGGAGGGAGGGATCGAACTGATCTTTTCGCCGCAGATGGATTATGAATGGGAATCCTTCAGCAGCAATGCGCCGGTCTTTATAAACGGAAAGAGGATTCGATAAGGTAAAAAATGTGCGGTATTTGCGGAATGGCTCTTGAGCATGGCCTTGTGGAACGGCGAATCCTCCAGGATATGACCGACATCCTCCGGCACAGGGGACCCGATGACAGCGGATTGTACATCCAGGGGAATATCGGTTTGGGGCACCGCCGTCTGAGCATCGTTGATCTTCAGGGAGGGCACCAGCCGATGTCCAACGAAGATCGTACAATCTGGATGACATACAATGGAGAGATCTACAATCACCAGGACATCAGGAATCGGCTGGTCTGTGCGGGACATGAATACCGCAGCCGCAGCGACACGGAGACCCTCCTCCATCTTTACGAAGAATCGGGGGTGGAGGGGCTTCGCGAACTGCGCGGCATGTTCGCATACGCCCTGTGGGATTCCCGCCTGCGCAGGCTCGTACTTGTCCGGGACCGTCTCGGCATCAAACCACTGTATTACTTTTTTAACAAAGGGAATCTCGTATGGGCATCTGAAATCAAATCCATTCTGAAATCGGGATACGTTTCACCCCGGCTGCGAATGGAATCTCTTCCGGATTATCTGGCAAACCGCTGCACATCTGATGAAAACACACTTTTTGAGGGTATCAAGCGGATCCCTCCCGGACATTTTTTGGTATGGCAGGAAGGCGGGATCGCTA
Organism: Syntrophales bacterium; assembly: GCA_041946925.1. GTDB lineage: Bacteria > Desulfobacterota > Syntrophia > Syntrophales > UBA4778 > JBHGBI01. Next base: position 9,395 of record JBHGBI010000058.1, read on the forward strand.
TCAGCAGGTACTGGGAACTCCCATCGAATGGAACCTCAAGGTTCTCGGACGATGAGGAGGCTGTCGAATCCTTCCGGGAGCTTTTTGAGGAATCAGTCCGCCTGAGGATGATGAGCGATGTCCCCCTCGGCATGTTTCTGAGCGGCGGCATAGATTCAAGCGCCATCTCCGCGGTCATGAGCCGCATCTCGGAAGGGCCTGTCAAGACATTCTCCGTCGCCTTCGATGAGACAGAGGCCAACGAACTCCCGTATGCGAGAATCGCTTCCCGAGCTTTCAAAACCGAGCACCATGAGATTACAATTTCTGTCGAGCAGTTCTTCAATGCATTGCCGAGACTCGTCTGGCACGAAGATGAACCGGTTGCTTTCCCTTCTTCCGTCCCCCTTTACTTTGTATCCGCTCTCGCGGGTCAGCATGTGAAAGTCGTCCTTACGGGAGAGGGAAGCGATGAACTGCTGGTGGGGTATGCCAGGTATCCGAAGACGCTGATCAATATGCGCCTGGGGGATTATTACAGATCGATTTTTCCACCGGGTATGAGGAGCCGCATCAGGAAGTCCATTTTCGCCATGCCGGCAAGGTCCACCACCCGGCAGAAACTTAGCAGAACCTTTCTGTGCCTTGATTCCGCTCCAGAGTCTATTTACTTTGACAACTTCTCTGTCTTCCCAAGGAAGATGATTCCTGAACTTCTTCATGAGAACATCCGGGATTCCCTGTCATGGATTGATCCATACAGAATCCAGATGGATTTTTTCAACCGGGGCGGCAACGGCAGTCTCCTCGACGGGTTCCTTTATGCGGACATCAAGACCTACCTCCACGAACTTCTCATGAAGCAGGATCAGATGAGCATGGCGGCCTCCATCGAGAGCAGGGTGCCGTTTCTCGATCACAAACTCGTGGAGTTTGCGGCGGCACTGCCCCTCGAAATGAAGCTTCGAGGGGGGGAGACTAAATACATCCTGAAAAAATCCATGGAGGGTATTGTGCCGGGGAAAATCCTGCGCCGGAAGAAAATGGGGTTTCCGGTGCCGATAAAAAAATGGTTTCAGAAGGACCGCTATCTGCTGATCAAGGATTATCTCCTCGGTGAAAGGGCCGCATCCAGAGGCTGCTTCAACAGCGTCTTCATTGCGAGGCTCTTGAACGAGCACCGGGAGGGCATACAGGATCACTCCGAGAGACTCTGGTCGCTTCTGAATTTCGAATTGTGGAACAGGATATTCATCGACGGTGAGGCTCTAATCCAATGGGCCGCGACAAGCTCCGAATTCTCTGGCTGAAGGCTGGTCCTCTGCATCCCTTGGATTCAGGGGGAAAAATCAGGACATATCACATGCTCCGGCGGATAGCCATGCGGCACCACGTCACATATCTGGCTCTATCGCCGCACCGCGGCGATTCGTCCTGGACAGAGAGGGCAAACGAATACTGTCACAGCCTTCTGGTCATACCCTGGAGAGAGGCGCCGAAATATACGTCCGTTTTTTACCATGATCTGGCGAGGAATCTCATTTTATCCTCCCTGCCCTATGCGATTGAGAAATACCACTCGCCGGCGTTGGAAAATTTTATCAGGTCAAGGCGCCCTCCGGAATATGACCTCCTGGTGTGTGATTTTCTGGCTCCTTCTGTAAACATATGCCGAAAACCGGGCCTCCCCTCGCTTCTTTTTCAGCACAATATCGAATCCATTATCTGGGAGCGCCATTACAGAACGGAGCGCAACATCTGGAAGCGTTCATATTTCAGGATGCAGTGGAAGAGAATGCTACGGTATGAAAAAGCCAAGTGCAGGTGTTTCGACGGCATCCTGACTGTTTCTTCCTCTGACAGTGATTATTTGCGAGAAGAATTCGGCCTCGACAATGTCATTGGGCATGTGCCTACAGGCGTCGACATCGATTATTTCCGGCCGATGCAAGGAGTCCGGAGCAGAGAGAATCATCTGGTATTCACGGGCTCCATGGACTGGCTGCCGAACGAGGATGCCGTCATCTATTTTGTCCGCGAAATATATCCCATGATCAGGGCGGCCGTTCCGGATGTCACATTTACCGTGGCGGGGAGGAATCCGTCTTCAA
>JBHGBI010000059.1:0-10955 GCA_041946925.1 Syntrophales bacterium
ATTCAGAAGCTTCTGAATGTCCGCAAAATGCAGGCCGATAGTTGGTTCATCAAGTATATAGAGAGTATTGCCCCTTGCCCGCTTTCCGAGTTCTCTCGCGAGCTTTATCCTCTGCGCCTCCCCTCCTGAAAGGGTGGTGGCGGACTGGCCGAGCCGGATGTAGCCGAGGCCGACATCGAACAGGAGCTGCAGCCTCGATTTGACCATTGGAATATTGTCAAAAAAGGAAAGCGCCTGATTCACGGTCATATCCAGCACATCAGCAATGCTTTTCCCCTTGAAGAGAATCTCCAGCGTATCCTTGTTGAACCGCTTTCCTCTGCAGACATCGCACGTAATGTAGACGTCGGGAAGGAAGTGCATCTCTATTTTGATCAGCCCGTCTCCCCTACAGGATTCACACCGGCCCCCCTTGACATTGAAGCTGAAGCGGCCTGATCTGTATCCCCTGATTTTCGACTCAGGCAGTTCCGTGAACAGGTCCCGTATGTAATTGAACGCACCCGTATACGTCGCGGGATTGGAACGGGGAGTGCGTCCGATTGGTTGCTGGTCCATTACGATCACCCTTTCGATCCCGCCGAGATCCCGTATCTGTCTTATCTTTCCCGCCCTCCCCCGGAATCTGTACAACCTCCGGGCCAGAACCTTGTAAAGCGTCTCTATCACAAGCGTGCTTTTCCCGGAACCGGACACCCCCGAGACGCATGTAAATACACCGATGGGAATGCGGATATCCACATTTTTCAGATTGTTTTCCGAAGCGCCCTCCATGACGAGATACCTGTCGGGAAGCACTCTCCTCTTCTCGGGCTTGGGAATGGTCAACCTCCCGGAAAGATACCCGCCTGTAAGAGAATGTTCGTTCTTCGTGATTTCCGCGGGAGTGCCGCAGCAGACGATTTCGCCGCCGTTTGCGCCCGCGCCGGGCCCCATATCTATGATATGGTCCGAGGACATCATAATTTCGGGATCATGCTCCACAACTAGAACAGTGTTTCCCATGTCGCGCAGGCGGCTCAGGGTTTTTATGAGCCTCACTCCGTCCCTTGGATGCAGCCCCACGGTGGGCTCGTCCAGGACGTACAGGACCCCTACGAGCCCCGAGCCGATCTGAGTCGCAAGTCTTATGCGCTGCCATTCTCCGCCGGAAAGAGTGCTGGATGCCCGATCCAGGCTGAGATAATCCATTCCGACATCCAGAAGAAATTTAAGCCTCTGCCTGATCTCCTTCTGTATACCCTCCGAGATGAGCGACTCCTGCCTGGAAAGGGAAATGGAATCGAAAAATCCCATGCAGTCGCGGATGGACATCCTGCAAAGGTCGTAGATGTTTTTCCCGTCCACTGTAACGGAAAGGCTCTCTTTCCTCAGCCTTGCGCCCCGGCAGGACGGACATTCCCGGATATTCATGTACCTGGTCAGATCCGACCGGATCTCATTGGAGTCCGTCTCCCTGTATCTCCTGTCCAGGTTGTTGATTACCCCTTCAAAAGGTCTGCTGTTGAAATACCTGCGTCCGTCCTTATCAAAATAGAATTTGATCTCTTCCCCGTTCGAACCGTAGAGCAGCACTTTTCTGATTTCCGCCGGCAACTGGCCGAAAGGCATATTGATATCGAAACCGTAATGGCCGGAAAGGGCCTCCAGCATCTGATAGAAGTGGATCGAATTTCTCTTTTCCCATGGAATTATGGCCCCTTCGCGGATCGAGAGCGACGGGTCGGGGACCACAAGGTCTTCATCGAAATACATTCTCGTTCCCAGGCCGCCGCAATCGGGACATGCGCCGTAAGGACTATTGAAGGAGAACATCCGCGGAGCAAGATCCGAGACGCTGATATTGCAGTCCGGGCAGGAGTACCGTTCGCTGAACATCATCTTCCGCCCCTCGGCCGTCTCGACCACCACGAAGCCGTCAGCGAGCTCAAGGGCGATTTCAAGAGAATCACGCAGCCTCTTGCGTATTCCGTCCTTGATGATGAGCCTGTCCACGATCACATCGATACTGTGCCGCTTTTTCCTGTCGAGAAAAATCTCCTCGGAAAGGTCCTTCACTTCGCCGTCCACTTTGACCCGGATGAAACCGCTTTTGCGGAGCCTTTTCAATTCCTTCGAAAACTCCCCTTTTTTCCCGGAAACGACCGGCGAAAGAACACTGATCCTCGAATCCTGCGGGAGCGCAAGGATCTGCTCCAGCATCGTATCGACTGTCTGGGATTTGATTTCTTTCTTGCAGATATGGCAGTGGGGAATTCCGATACGCGCGAAGAGAAGCCGGAGATAATCGTATATCTCGGTGACTGTCCCGACTGTGGAACGGGGATTTTGACTGACAGTCCTCTGCTCTATTGCGATCGCCGGAGAGAGACCCTCGATCGACTCGACCTCCGGCTTATCCATCTGCCCTATGAACTGCCGGGCATACGTAGACAGCGATTCCACATAACGCCTCTGCCCCTCGGCATATACGGTATCGAACGCGAGAGAGGATTTGCCGGAACCACTTACTCCCGTTATTACAACAAGTTTATCCCGGGGTATGTCTACATTAATGTTTTTCAGATTGTGCTGTGACGCACCTCTGACTCTGATGTACTCCATATTTCAACCCGCAAGCCGCATCGGGGGCGCTTTCTATATCCTGATGTCGATATAGGATTTCTCCCTCAATTCCTGAATCCACTCCGGTATTTTCCTGTTCATCTTTTCGTCGATGATCTCGTTCTTTATTTCCTCACGGACCGATTCCAGAGGCTTCATGCCGGCTCCTCTCCTGTCCGTGATTTTGATTATGTGAAAACCCACAGCGGTTTCTATGACGCCGCTGAATTCCCCCACCTTCAGCTTGAACGCGACTTCATCCATTTCCGGAAGCAGAGCCCCTTTTTCCACGAAACCCAGATCGCTCTCAGCGGATTCGGAATCGCGGGTAACCTGGGCTCCCAGAGCCTCAAAGGATTCGCCCGCCTTCAACTTTTCAAAGATGGATTGCGCATCGGCCCTCAGCTTCTTCTTGACTGCGGAATCTGCGTTCTGGGGCAGACGTATAATGATCTGCCTTACCCTCACCGCTTCTTTGCCTTCATAGTCCTGCCTGTGTTTTCCGTAATATTCGCCGATTTCGTCGTCGCTCACGGTGATCTTCGACCGGATTTCCCTGGAGGCCAGCCTCATACGCATTATCTGGTTCCTGACCTCATCCTTGTAAGATTCGAACGAGGTGCCTTCCTTGCGGAGCGCTTCCTTCAGATTCTCGAGCGTCATTTTCTTGCGCGCAAGAACTGTATTGATCTGCGCCATGATCTCCTCGTCCTTGACGATGATGCCTGATTTCCGCGCTTCCTGAGCGACCAGGGTCTGGTCGATCATCCGGACGAGCACCGCTTTGCGCATTTCCCGGATATTTCTTTCCCGTTCCTCCTGCTTAAGCGTTTTCGGCACCTTTTCCAGAAAGGGCTCGCTGGCTTCCATCAATTCAGACTTGGTGATGATCTCGTTATTGACGACGGCCGCGATCCCGTCCTCGACAGCCGCATAGGCTGGAGAAGACAGAAGCGCCGCCAAACAAACCGGGACCAGCAGTTTCAGATTTTTCATGTCCTTCCTCTTCTTATTTACGACGATTTTCCGGCCCTTTTCAGGACAGCCTCATTTATGCTTACCGACGCCTGCGACCTCAAGCGGCCCAGCCACTGATTGTACGCCTCTTCCTCTTTTGCCCCTTTCAGTTTCGCTTTGATCGTATTCTTTACTTCGGCGAAACCCGCCTTCCCACCCGCGATTCTTTCGACGACTTTGAAGATGTGGAAACCGTAAGGTGTCTCCACGACTTCGCTGATCATCCCCGGCCGCAACAGAAAAATAACGCGGTCGAACGTTTCCGGCAGAACCCCTTTCGCGAAATAACCCAGTTCCCCTCCCCTGACTCTCTCCGGGCCGATGGACACTTCCTGCGCGACTTTTGCAAAATCTTCTCCCGCACGCAGCCTTTTCAAGGCGTTTTCCGCCTGATCGCGGCTCTCGACGACGATCTGGCTGATGCGGACACGCTCCTTCAAAATTCTCTCTTCGGGATGGCTGTTGTAATAACGCAATGCTTCTTCGTCGCTGACCACGACCGCGGCATTCACATCCCGGGCGATCAGTTTTTCAAGCAGAATGCGGTTTTTCAGTTTCTCTTTCCAGTTCTTGAAATCCTTTTTCTCCTTGAAGATATCGTCAAAGCCGCTCGCGTAATCGGATTTGATTTCGTCGATTTTTTTCGCCAGTTCTTCGTCGCTGACCTGAATACCCAGTTTATCGGCGTGATGGATCATGATTTTTTCGTCGATCATCTGGCCCAGGAGCTCCCTTTTTATTTTGTCCAGATTGCCTTCGTCCAGGGAGGAAATATCTCCCATGACATTCAGGTCGGCGCTGAGGCGCTCATTGAATTCCTGAAGATATATCTTTTCACCGTCCACGACCGCCACGTAATCCCGGGCAGATCTGCAGCCGATCGGCGCGGAGAAGATTAATGCGGCCAGGAGCATGGCCGCAAACAGATTAAGAACGCGGGATTCCGGATGCAGAATGAAACGCAAACCGCAAAGAGCATATGGGGGGCTCCCTCCTGCCCTATGTCCTGTGCCCGATGCCGGGCGCCCGTTGAATAGTCTTTTACGATTCATATCAGTTAATCAATTCTGAAAGAAGATGTCTCGCTTCCCGGATGATTTCCTCGCCGCAGAGACCCGGCGCTTCCACGTGCAGCCTTAGATCAGGCGTAAACCGCGTCGCTTTCTCGCTTCGGATCAGCCTCAGGATCTTCGCCGGATCGACAGGGCTTTTCTCGTGGAAGGCGATGAAAATCCGTTTTCCGTCGTACTCCATTTTTCTTCCCAGGACGCCTTTCAACATATTCCTGATAGAGATTACCTGCAGGAGGTTCTCCACCTGCGGCGCAATGAACCCGCAGGTATCCATGAGTTCTTCCCTTATCCCGTCCAGGTCGGAATCCGAATCGGCCATGGATATTCGTTTGTAAACGGTCAGCCTTCGGTTCATGTCGGGGATGTAGTCTTCAGGAATGAAGGCGGGAATCCCGAGGTGGATTTCAGGCCTTACTTCCTCCGCCGCGGAAGGCATCTCGCCCTTCAATTCCCTGATAGTTTTCTCCATGAGCTCGATATACAATTCGTACCCGACGGCCGCGATATGCCCCGACTGCGACGAGCCGAGAAGATTACCGGCACCCCTGATTTCCAGGTCATGCGCGGCGATCTTGAAACCGGAACCGGGCTCCGTGAATTCCTTGATTACCCGCAGTCTTTTCTGTGCATCATGCGACAGCACCGCCCCTCCGGGGATCAGCAGGTAGGCGTAAGCATCGCTCTTCGACCTTCCGACTCTCCCTCGGAGCTGGTACAACTGAGAAAGCCCGAGCCTGTCGGCGCGATTGATGATGATCGTATTTGCCGACGGGATGTCGATCCCAGATCCGATGATGGTGGTGCAAATCAATACATTATAATCTTTTCTGACGAATTTCACCATGACATCTTCAAGTTCTCTCCCCCTCATTCGGCCGTGCGCTGTGATTACAGCAGCTTCCGGGACCAGACGACGGATAAGCCGCGCTATACCTTCGATGGAGTGGATCCGGTCGTGCACGAAAAATACCTGCCCCCCCCGCGCCAGCTCGCGGCGGATCGCGTCCCGAATCGCCTCCTTATCGAATTCCATGACATAGGTCTTTATCTCATGCCGGTCCCGGGGCGGCGTGTTGATGACAGAGAGGTCCCGCAGACCCACCAGGGACAGCTCCAGCGTCCTCGGTATCGGCGTCGCCGACAGCGCGAGTACGTCCACCAGTGTGCGCAGTTTCTTGAACTTCTCTTTGTGGTTCACCCCGAATCTCTGCTCTTCGTCGATCACTACAAGACCAAGGTTCTTGAATACGACGTCGTCCTGCAGGAGCCTGTGCGTGCCGATCAGTATCTCGACGGATCCCTTCTTGACGTCCTCCAGGATTTTGCTCTGCTCAATTTTCGATTTGAACCGGTTCAGGACCTCGATCCGGACCGGGTATTTCTCAAACCTCCTCGAAAAAGTCTGATAATGCTGCTCGGCTAGTATTGTCGTCGGGACGAGGACGGCAACCTGCTTTCCTTCCATGGCTGCCCGGAATGCGGCCCTTACCGCGACTTCCGTTTTTCCGAATCCCGCGTCGCCGCAGACCAGCCGGTCCATCGGCCGGGAGTCGTCCATATCGCGGTTGATCTCCTCGATCGCTTTGGCCTGGTCCTGTGTCTCTTCGTAATCAAAAGATGACGCAAACTCGTCGTAATACTTGTCCGTGGGCAGGAAAGCATGCCTTTCCATGACCTCTCTGGCAGCGTACAGGGCGACGAGTTCCTCGGCGATCTCTTCGACAGACCGCTTCACTTTTCTCTTGGCAGCATCCCACGACGTCCCTCCCAGTTTGTCGATCCGGGGCACATGGCCGTCGGGTCCGATGTATCTCTGGATCTGGTCGAGCCTGTCCACGGGTATGTAGAGCTTGTCTCCTCCCAGGTATTCCACGACAAGGAAATCGTTCTCGATATTCCCGACTTCGAGCTTTTCAAGCCCGCGGTACGCGCCTATACCGTGTTCGGTGTGGACAACATAGTCACCATCCTTGAGCTCTCCGAACGACTTGAGGAAATAGCCCTCTCGCGCCGGTTTCGCCCGCTTCCGGCGGACTTTCCTGCCAAAGATATCCTCATCGCTGAAAACGACGAATTTCAGGCCCGCGGACAGGAAGCCTTCCGTAATCCTGCCTTCCCGGAGTACGAAGCGCCCTTTTCCATTATGCCCGCCAAGCACCGATAAAAGCGAATCGTCCGTCTTTGAAATCGGAAGAGTATAACTTTCCAGCAGATGGGCAATCCTCTGCACACCCTCGTCGCCGGCGCAGAGAAAAGCTACCAGGTTACCCTGTCCGAGCCAGCCCCGTACTTTCTCCACGAGCGGGGCCAGGATGCTTTCTTCTCTTTCCTGGTAAACCGGCTCCCGCCTCAGCCCCAGATCCGTCTCTATGTCGAACTGTACCGCGCGGATCTCGCTGCCCCCATCTCCTACCTCCAGTTCCTCGACGTGCAAGGTCTGAAATTTCCTGAGGCGCGGAAAGATGTCGCTTCCGGACACGTAAAAGGCGTCCTTTTCCGGATAGAATTTCCCTTCTCTTGCCGCCTTGTCGAGGACGCGATCAAGATCGCCGGAAATCTTCTCTTCAGCGCGGGCTGTTTCCAGGCGGTCGAAGAAAAACAGAATGCTCTGCTCAGGGAAGTAATCCGTAAGCACGCCCGGACTTACGTGTGGACGTCCTCCGTTCTCCTCTTCTGTATAGTAGAGGGGCATGAAAACCGGATTAATGGAGGCGCTCAGGTCGTTTTCGATTATCTCCTCCAGCCGGTCCCTTGCAATCCTGGACAGGCCAAGATCGTTCGCCCTCACCCTGAGATTCCTCAAGGCCCTCTTCTTGGCCCCGGCCGACAGGATCAGCTCCCGCGCCGGCGGGAGCACAAAATCGACCTTCTCTAGAATCGATCTCTGGGAAACGGCGTCGAATTCTTTTATGGATTCCAACTCGTCCCCTATAAAGATCATCCGGAAGGGGTTGGCGGCGCCCGGCGCGTAGACATCTATCACATGCCCCCTTACGCTGTACTCGCCCTCCTCCTCAACTATAGGGACACGCAAATACCCGGACGCCTCCAGCGCGGCGACAAAGGCGTCTCTCTCCAGGATATCTCCCATAGAGATAGTCCTGACATGGGCCCCGATCACATCCGCGGGAATTACCTTCTGAAGGAGTGCCTGCAGCGGCACCACGTAGATCGATGGTTCTTTCCTGAACAGCTTCACCAATGCGGCTATCCTCTGGAGTTCCGTGCCTCTTTGCGAAGCAAAGATATCCATCGTGAGGATATCCCATGGCGGATAGAAGACGACATTATCTCCACCCGCAAACAGGGAAAGGTCCTTGCAGAGGTTTTTCGCCGCTTCTTGCGTCGGGCAGACCGCCACTATCGGCCTTCGCAGCTCCTGCTGCATGAATGAAAGAATAAGGGCTTTCGCCGAGCCACCGAGACCACGCAGGATGGTACTTTTCTCTCCCTGCCTGATCAAGCCGATAAGGTCGTGTAAAGAATCCGGCAGGATTCTATCCTTTGCTGACATTTTTACTTTTTATACGATATTCAGAATACTGGAGCCGGGAGTTCAGAATTCAGGGGATCTGAACCCGAAGCCCGATGTCCAACCTCGAAACCTGAAACTTTCACCGTAAAGCGAGCATTTTGCCCAGCGCCCGGGCCGCCGGAATTCTCACCTCGTCCGGCACTTTCACGACGTTTTTCATCTCCTTCAGCACATCCAGTATATCGGGGAGAGTAATGGATTTCATGGTGGGGCAGATCAGTTTTTCAGACGCCAGGACGAACTTCTTGCGGGGATTCTGCTTCGCCAAAGGATGCAAGATACCGTTCTCGGTACCGATGATAATTTCATCCGCTCCTGATTCTCTAGCGTACTTTATGATGCCGGCGGTACTGCCCACATAATCGGCCATGGCGAGGACTTCACCCCTGCACTCGGGGTGGGCGGCAAAAACCGCCTGCGGATGTCTTTCCTTCGCGCTTATGACTTCTTCAGGCGCGAGGAAGTGGTGAACCGGGCAATATCCGTTCCATGGCACGATATTTTTCTCCGTGAGCCCGGCCGTGTAACGGGCAAGATTGCCGTCGGGCACCATGAGCACTCTGTCCGCCCGCTCAAGAGAATTGACGACTTTTGCGGCATTGGCCGAAGTGCAGCAGATATCGCTCTCGGCTTTAACCGCGGCCGAAGAATTCACGTAGGAGACGACCGCTAGTCCGGAATATTTTTTCTTCATCTCTCTCAGATCTGCGGCGGTCACCATATCCGCAAGTGGGCAGCCCGCATCCAGCCTGGGAAGGAGGACTGTCTTTTCCGGAGAAAGAATCGACGCGCTTTCCGCCATAAAGTGAACGCCGGCGAATACAATGACCTCGGCATCCGTACCGGCCGCTTCTACGCTCAATGCAAGAGAATCGCCCAGGATATCGGCGATCTCCTGAATCTCGGGCTGCTGGTAATAATGGGCCAAGAGGATGGCGCGCCTGTCCTTAAGTAACTTCCTGATTTCATTCTGTAACTCTATTGTACTCATCGTAAATGCTTCGCTCGAAAGGAAGAAAATTCGAGCTAAATGATATAGAATTTTGAACTTATAAATTTATACTATTCTTATTATTTATTCAAGGGGAATTCAGAAATCAAAAAGTGAAGAGAATACGGAAGCCCGGATCAAGGAAGAGGCATTCGGATTGTTCCGCAAAAAAACGCCGGACTCCCATTGACAGTCTGCACGATTTCCGATAATAACTTTTAAAAGGAGTAGCAATGATCACTGTAGATGAAGCCCTGGATCAGATACTCTCTTCGATCAGCATTCTCGGCGTTGAACAGGTTAATATCCTGAACGCGCTCGGCCGCGTGCTGAGCGAGGACATTATCTCACGCCGGAACATTCCTCCCGCAGACAATTCCGCCATGGACGGTTTCGCCGTCCGCGCGGCGGATACCTTGTTCGCGTCAAGACACAAACCAGTTATCCTTGAAGTCATCGAGGATATCCCTGCAGGCTACATTTCCAGGAAGACGGTCCATCCCGGTCAGGCCGCCAGGATTATGACCGGAGCAGCCATTCCCAAAGGAGCCGATGCCGTCGTGAGAGTCGAAGACACCGACAGCAGGGACGGCAAGGCATGGATATTCGCTGTCGCTGAAGCGGGGCAGGACATCCGGCGGGCGGGCGAGGACGTGAAAATAGGCGAGATCGTGATCCGCCGTGGGAGCAGGCTCAGGCCGGCTGAAATCGGCATGCTCGCTTCCCTCAGCCGCTCGTTCGTCTCCGTTTACCAGAGGCCGCTTGTCGCAATCTTGGCAACCGGAGATGAGCTGGTGGAGATCGACGAGGAAGCTGGTCAGGGAAAGATCGTGGACAGCAACAGTTATGCCCTGACCGCGCAGGTCCTGGATTGCGGGGCCGTGCCGGTTCGCCTCGGGATTGCGAAAGACACGAAAGAGAACCTCCTCGAAAAATTCCGGACCGCGGCGCGCGCGGATATCATCGTCTCCTCGGGCGGCGTGTCGGTAGGCGATTTCGATTTCGTGAAAGACATCATGAAGGAAATCGGAAGCAGCATGAAATTCTGGAGGGTCGCCATGAGGCCGGGAAGACCCCTTGCGTTCGGAACGCTGGAAGGAAAGCCGATCTTCGGACTCCCGGGGAATCCCGTATCGTCCATGGTCTCTTTCGAACAGTTCGTCAGGCCCTCCATCCTGAAAATGATGGGACACGCGAAACTGTTCCGCAGAACGGTAAGGGCCGTATTGAAAGAAGATATCCGGAAAAAGAGCGGATTAAGACACTTCATACGGGCGAAGCTCGCAGTGGAAAAAGGGGAAATCACCGCGGCGCCGACCGGAGAGCAGGGTTCAGGCATTCTGAAATCAATGGTCCTGGCCGACGGCCTGATCGTCCTGCCCGAGGACATTACCGTCGCCAGGGCGGGAGACAGGGTCACGGTGCAGGTTTTGGAGTGAGCTGAGTTTCGAAACAAGTATTCCGGCTCCCGGGTTCTAATACCGTATCCTGGATTCCTTTTATTCCTTTACTTTAGCAACGAAATTTTGTATGAGTATTCATGGGCTTCCGATAGAAGCCCTTCCTTTTGTCCCGCGGATTTTAATTGGAAAAACTTCTTTGAAAATCGGGCGAAGCTATGCGATGAGCTTTTTTCAACACGTCTACTGAAAATCAGCGCGGAAGTGCCTAGGTCGCTGGTGGGCCTCCCGGACTTCAAATCCGGTGTGGGGCGCTAAAACCGTCCCGGGTGGGT
>JBHGBI010000006.1:0-71758 GCA_041946925.1 Syntrophales bacterium
TTTTCTTAGGACCTATTTTATCGGCAAGGTATCCTGCCAGAAATTGTGCGAGCGAGTATCCGAAAAAGAAGATCGAACCCAGCCATCCGATCTGAACGGCGGTTAACGTGAGATCTTTCTGGATGAATGGAAGAAAGGTTAAAACAGAAATCCGATCGAAGTAATTGATAAGATAAACGAACCAGATGATAATCAATATCATGTGGCGATATCCCCAAACCTTTTTTGCGCCTGCGTTCATTATTTGCCATACCCCCTTTATTTTTTTCTTTGTCCGTTTCCATTATAATCATCTTGACCTGGATGAAATCCTGTACTGCCAGCAAGCGCCATCAGGATATCATCTGCTGCCTCTTTTCCCTGCTTTCCAGATCATGGCATGGCATCCCTCCTCTCCCAAGAAAATCTCCCGTTCCTCAACAACCCCCCAACCCCCCTGTCGTGTTAAACTCCCGTCCGCTGACCGGACCTATTCCTTGATCCTGGCGATTTTCTTCGCCATCTTCATCTTCTCATTGAGTTTGCCGAGTCTCTGGTACATGATCCTCTGGCTCTGCGGTGAGCCGGCGCCATGCATGCTCTCCACGAGTGCCGTGCCGCCGGTCATGTTTTCCAGAAGCCTCAGGATTTTCATCCTCGTTTCCGTGGAGACCCCTTCAACACCCTTCATGTATTTTTCAACATATTTGCCGATCTCCGGACTTCTAAGATCCTTGTCAAAGGGCAGAGTGGCAATGATCCCTCCGCCGATGTCATGCGCAAGTCTGGATATCTCGTAAATATTTCGTGTGATATTATGCTTCGTGCAGTTGGCAAGGAGCGGATCCGGGTAGTAAGCGCCGCTCTTCGTCCGGGAGCCCAAGGCGGAACAGGCCACGGAGCCCGAGTAGACCGTCTCCGCCAGGTGAAGCATCTCGACCAGTTTGTCCTTGATGTGGGAGGCGTTCAGGGTCCCCTGGTACTGCGCCGCAAGCGCACTGGCGCCGATGATGATGTCCGACACCCCTCCTTTGCATCCCCCATAATTTTGCCGGTGCAGCGTCGCGAACCGCTCGACGAGTATGCCCGTGAAATCGATCTCGCCGCACATAAACACACGCTCCCAGGGGACAAAGACGTCTTCGAAAACGACGAGGGCCTCGCCACCGACCATGCCGAACTCGCAGTTACCGGCGTCGATGCCGCATTCGAACTTCCGCTCCTCGTTGGTCTGGCGGCCGAAGATCAGCGTCACCCCTTTGGCGTCGAGGGGAATGGCGGCCACAATGGCATAGGCCTCATCTCCTTCGGCCATGGCCTGGGTCGGCATGATCATGATTTCGTGGCTGTTGACTGCGCCGGTTTGGTGGGCCTTGGCGCCGCGGATGATTACGCCGTCGGCCCTTTTCTCCACCACACGCGTAAAGAGATCGGGGTCCGACTGCTGGCTGGGCCGCTTCGAGCGATCCCCTTTCGGGTCCGTCATGCCGCCGACCAGCATGAAGTTCTCCTCCTGGAGCTTCTTGAGGTATTCCAGAAAGCGGCTGAAGTACTTCGTTCCCTTCTTCTCGTCCATTTCGTAAGTGGTCATGTATAGGGCATTGATGGCATCGAAGCCGACGCAGCGCTGGAAACAACTCGCTGTCTCATGGGCCACGAGCCTCAGCATCTGAACCTTCTTGATGAGATCGTCCACCGACTGGTGGATGTGGGTAAACCGACTGATTTTCTTGCCCGTCAGATTGCTTTTAGCCGTCAGCAGGTCCTCGTGCTCAGGCATCAAGGCCAGTTCATAGGTCTTGGCCGCAGAGTTGATGTGCGGCACAAAGGCGGGAAACGTCGTGCGGTCTTCGATCTTTTTGCCGTTGTAATAGATCAACACATTTTGTTTCTTCAGACTTTTGACGTAGTCTTCTTTGGTCTTAATTTTCATTTTTCCCTCTCTCTCAATAATCGTTTTACGACATCTCCCGGGTCCTCTTCATCGTCCCGGATGGACACAATCGGTCCGCTCTCAACGCAGCCCAGCGTCCGCTCCGGGCACGCCGTTTGACAGCCCTGAATCAGCAGCAGCGCTTCAAATCCGGGCTCCTCCACGGTGACCCACTCGATGGAATCCCCTGCGATCTCCCTGATCCGGCGGAAAAACGCCACCCGGTCATATCCCGGATTACATCCGCCGCAGTATTTCAATGCGACCCTTTTCCTCTGCCTCATACAATCGTATGGCCGCCGTCGATGTAGATCTCCGATCCCGTCATGAAGGGCGGACAGGTCGCCAGATAAAGCGCCGTTGATCTTAATTCGTCCAGTTGACCGACCCTGTTCATCGGAATCATTTTCTTGATCAGTCCCTTCCCCACGTCGGATTCAAAAAAGTCCCTGTTGAAATCGGTCTTGAAATAGCCAGGGCAGAGGGCATTCACCTGGATGTTGTCGCGCATCAGTTCGAGGGCCATCACCCGCGTCAACTGGATCACGGCCGCCTTGCTCGCGCAGTATCCCGCCATATTGCGGGCGGAGACTTTTCCCAGGACGGAAGATATATTGATGATCCGGCCGCTCTTCTGCCTGACCATCACCTGGGCCACCGCCCTTGAGACCAGAAACGTGCCGCGAAAATCAACGCTCATAACCTCATCCATGTCCTCATTCGTCATCTTCAGCACGGGCTTCTCGCTGCCGGGGATTCCCGCGCTGTTGACCAGAATGTCGATGGTGCCCATCTCCCGGACAATCTCCTGCACGACGTTGTCGACCGACTTCGAATCCCGCACGTCCATGGATTTGCCGATCGCTCTGACGCCGAATCTCTTCTTGATTTCATCGGCCTGCGCCTGGCAACCCGACAGGTTCCTCGCCGCCAGTACGACATCGGCGCCCGCCTCCGCGTAAGTCTGCGCCATCGTCAACCCGATGCCGCGGTAGCCTCCCGTAATGACAGCGACCCTGCCCCTGATCGAAAACAGCTGTTCAAATAACTCTCCCGCCATCGTCTTTACTTATCTCCTTTTATCTCGCGTTTTGATAAACGGAGCGCTCATTGTCGCACCGCCTTACCGGAACATCGTCCTTAACTTTTCGTAAGAAGAATCCAGCATCGCCATGTAGTTGTCGAACGTCAGCCCTTTCAATCCCTTTCCCGTGTATATTTTCTGAGAATCCAGGATGCGGATGATCTCCACCTCTTCTTTGGTCGGCGGCGGGGTCGTCTTCAAGTCCGGCGAGACCTTCAGATCCCATGAGACTTCCCTCCGGACATCATCGGCGCTCACCCCGGGATGGACAGAATACAGGTAAGCCTCCTTAGTCTTTTCATCGAACCTGAAAATCGCCATGTTCGAAATGATGACGGAAGGACCTCCCCCCGGGTAACCGTACTTCTCTCGGGAACCGGGACCGTCCAGGTATCCCGGAGAGGTCACGAAATCGACCTTCTCCAGAAACCGGCGCCTCTGCTGGTTCATCATGATCAGCGTCCTCTTCGCGGAAATCGCGATATCATTGGCGCCGCCGCTGCCCGGGAGCCTTGTTTTCGGCCGGTCGTAATTCCCACCGCCGAAAATCGCGGTGCTGTTCAGATTGCCGTATTTATCGATCTGCGCCCCGCCCAGCATTCCGACATCGAAGTAGCCGCGCTGCTGATCGGAAAATGCCCTCCACAGAGATGTTACGCAGATGGCGTTCTCCCCGCAGGAGTTGTCCCCGATCCCGAGCATCAGCCGGTAAGGCGTCGGCCCGATACAGCCCGACTCGACCGTCAGAATCACATTCGGAGCATGTGTCAATTTCGCGACCAATGCCCCCAGGCATGGTATACCGACGCCCACGAATACGACCTCCCGGTCCTTGATTTCCCGTGCCGCTGCGGCAACCAGTAATTCCTGCAACGTGTAATCTTCAGCATATGTTATCTTGGTGTCCATAAGTCGTCCTTCCTTATGAAAGATTTTGTTTTGATCCGGCATGCCCTGAATCCTCATAGAACACTCTTGTAGAATTTCCGCTCGACCTGCGTCAGTTTTCTCAACCGGCTCCAGCCTACTTTTTCGCAGTAATCATCGTGGTCCTTGCAACCGAACGCCCACTCGTCCAGCCATTTTTTAAACCCCTCTTCCGTTTCAATGGCGGCCATCATTTCCATGTGGAAGGGGATATCGTAGGCATAGGCACAGGGCATGTTCCAGGGATGGCAGCAATAGGGCAGTTCCACCACGGCATCGACGACGTACTGCGGCACACTCGTCAGCATGGGGGTTCGTTTGATCTCGTCTTCCGGTATGATCTCCTCGCAGGTGATGATGGTTCTTTTCGCCGCCCGGGCGATATTCTCGGCATTGGACGAAAAGCTCAGATACTGGGCATTTCCCAGCCTGTCCGCCCGGTTGACGTGTACGATAGCGACATCCGGGGTTGCCGCGGGAACCAGCGTCACCTTCTGGCTGGTGTACGGATCGTCGATCACCTTGATCATCGGGTTGTACTTCTCGATCGAGGATCCCATTAGCGATTTCGTCGACATGAAGGGGAGCCCCATGGCGCCTGCGAGAAACCGGAGTCCCATGGTGTAATTGGAAAACTCGAAGACCTCGATCTTCTGGGGGATCCCCTTTTCCGCGGCCCGTCTGTAGCTGGGGCTGACACCGGCCACCGCAAAGGCAAGCCATGCGACCTCGATTCTCCTGATCTGCCCCGTCCCGATCAGATAATCTCCGCACTCACAAGGGCTGTCTCCCATGAGCGTCAGATTTTTCTGTCCCTGCCTGACAATCTCATAGGTCGGTGCGACGACCTGCATGCCTCCCATTCCACTGAAGGCAATGGAGCACCCGTCAAACACAAACCGCGAAATTGCCTCCTGAAGGCTCATCCTCTTGTCCAGAGATTTTTTGGTATCTTCCGTGTCCATTCTCCAATGCTCCTTTTCCTGTTTTCCCGAACGTTGCGTTCAGGATTCATTGTTGAGATATGTCTCCTCGCCGTCCGATCACTTCTTCAGGCGCAGCCGTTCATCCTGGACCAGGCTCGTCCCGAAGGTGGGCTCGAGACTAAGACCTTTCGAGTCGTCGAAGGAAGGATCGATACCCGCCAGGTATCTTCCCAGCCTCTTTTTCTCATCAAAATCGTAGTCAAGATTCAGGGCTATCGTCTCCATTATGGGAGAGCCGCCGCCATGCACTCCGGCAATCTCGTACCAGGACGACATGGGAGATGCCCCTATGTTTTCAACAAATTTCCATATCTTGAGAGAGATGTCCGCCGGGAGTTTCGGATTCCTCACGATAAATTTATCCAGATATTTCTTTGTATTCTCCGCGTGGAAATCCGCCTCAAACGGAAGAGTCACGGCTATTCCTCCGGCAATCTCGGTCAGTATGTTGTACTCGTGATATATGAGTTCTCCGGTAAGCCGGCGGCCGACGTTCGCGAAAATCTTGTTCGGAAAGAAAACGCCGCTCGACGTCTTTTCTCCGTAAAGGGCGGAAGCCACTCCTGCGGCAAAGGCCAGCTCCGCCGCCCCAGCGTAGCAGGAGAGTTTTTCGCGGACATGGGCCACCCTCTGGATATTGTTCGCCTCGGCGGCAAGGGCCGCTGCGCCGCACAGGACGTCCGACATGCCAGGCTTGCATCCGCTGTAGCTGTGCCGGTGGGAGTCGGCAAAGAGAAGAGCGAGCCGGCGGCCGAACTCCCATTCACGACACATGAAAACCCTTTCTTTTGGTATAAATACGTTGTCGAACACTACCACCGAGTCCGACACTCCGTATTTACAGAAAGGAGGCGCTGCTGGTTCATCTTTTTCTCTCAGCCAGACAGGGCGTGTTATCAATGTAATACCGTCCCAGTCGGCGGGGATCGCAAAGGCTACTGCAAAGTCCCGGTCATCTTCCATCAGCGCGCGTGTGGGCAAGACGAAAATCTCGTCGGCATACGCGACTTGCGTAATGGACATCTTGACCCCGCTGACTACAATCCCGTCCTTCCGCTCTTCGACAATATGGACATAAGCATCGGGATTCGGCTGTTCGCTCGGCCTCTTGGTCCGGTCGCCCTTGCTGTCCGTTTGAGCGCAACAGCCGTCGCAGTCCTTCTGCTGGTAAGTACGGAGAAAATCCATAAACCTTTTATGGTAATCCGTTCCTTTCGCCTCATCTATTTCCTTTGTACAGATCGCCAGGGCCGTTATGGCATCATGTCCCATGCATCTCTGTATGCACCCGCCCACGCGCCTTGCGGCCAGACGGATCAGCTTCTGTTTCTGCATGAGATCATAGGGATTTTGTGGAAGATGGGCCCACCGATTGATTTCCTCTCCAGTCATAGATGACTTTGCCGTCGCCAGGCCTTTCCACCTGGGGTCTAGAGCCACATCAAAGGTAACATCCAGGACATTGATTCCCGGTCTCAGACGATGATCCTCCCTGCCCACCTTTTCTCCGCCGATGAAGATATTCGGTTTCATCTTGAAGAGATCTTCATGGTACTGCTCTTTCGTTCGTAACACGGTTCGACTCCTTCCTGATGTTCTCTGTACTTCTGATCATACAAATAGCAGGCAGCATGCCACTGCGGCGGATGACGAAACCAGAGGGATAACCCATTGATAATGGTGATTTTTAAATGTGGTGGAAATTTTCGCTCGCTTCAATTATAAGAAGCATGTCTCATCTTGAGACAAAGAAAGATTCAGAACGTCTCAATTTGAGACAAACGAGGGGAGGGAGGTTTTCACATGGATCACGCGGAACGATACAGCATGATCATGAAGGAGTGGCGAAAGTTCGTCAACAACGTGCCGGTGAACTATGATTTCATCATCTCCAGGACCATCCTGGATTCGTGGTTCAGATGCAGGCAAAATAGGGTGAGCCCTTACATGAGACAGGTCCCCGTTGTCCTTTCAGAGGAGGAATTGACCGTCGTCCTCGACAAGAACCGCGAACTCATCGATCTGTGCCTTCCGTTTATGCAGCACCTCTACAACCTCGTGATGGGTTCAGGCTTCCTCGTGGTTCTCTCCGATTCCAACGGGTATCTGCTGGAGATCATCGGCGACCCCGACGTCAAGGAGAGCGTGAAGCGCGGCAATTTCATCGTGGGTGCCTGCTGGAGCGAGGAAGTTGCCGGCACAAACGGCGTGGGGACCGTCCTGAAATTGGGGACGCCTCTTCAGGTCTTCGGCTGCGAGCATTACTGCATCAACTCCCACAAGTGGACCTGTTCGGGGGCGCCGATTCACGATTCGGAGAATAATCTGATCGGCGCCATCGACATGACGGGGCCTTATCACAAGGCCAATCCCCACACCCTGGGGATGGTCTCGGCGGCGGCGCACGCCATCGAGAATCAGATCCGCCTGAAAAAGGCCCTGACGGAATGCCAGATCGCCGACAGCTTCCAGAGGACGGTCATTTCCTCGATTCCCGAGATGATCCTGACGATCGACAACAACGGGACCATCTCGATGATGAACAAAAACGCCAAGAAGATGTTCGGACCCGATGCGGAAAACTATCTGGGACGGGACATCCGGGAAATCTGGGGCAGGCAGAACGAAAACCTGCTCAGCCTGATATGCAGCAACAATGCCGTCACCGACGCGGAGGTGAGGCTCTCCTTCAGGAACGCCCAGGGGGATTACACCCTGACGTGCTATCCGATCCTGTCCACGAACAAGACGATCGGCAAGATCATCATCATAAACGAAATAAAAAGGGCGCGGACCCTGGTGACGAAGATGATGGGGGCCAAGGCGAAATTTTACTTCGAGGATATTATCGGGCGAAACAGCGGCTTTCAGGCGACTCTCCGCCAGGCTCAGCTGGCGTCCCAGAGCAACTCGAACGTCCTTCTCCTCGGAGAAAGCGGCACGGGAAAGGACATCCTCGCGCAGGCCATCCACAACGGCAGCAGCCGGAAAGACGGTCCCTACGTGGCGATCAACTGTGCCGCCATCCCCAGGGATCTGATCACGAGCGAGCTCTTCGGCTATTCCGACGGCGCCTTCACCGGCTCCCGGCGGGGAGGGAGCCGGGGTAAATTCGAGCTCGCAGAAGGCGGAACAATCTTCCTGGACGAGATCGGGGAGACGCCGCTGGAGCTGCAGTCCGCCCTCCTGCGGGTGATCGAGGACAAATCGATCATCAGGATCGGCGGCACCAAGGTCCTGCCCGTGGACGTGAGGATCGTTACGGCAACAAACAAGAACCTGAAGGAGCAGGTGCGGCAGGGAAAGTTCAGGGAAGATCTATACTACCGGTTGAACGTCTTCACCATCCATCTGCCGCCCCTCCGGAAAAGAAAGGACGACATCCCAGTGCTCGTGGAGTGCTTCCTGAAAAAAATCAGCAAGGTCATGGGAAAGCAGATCGACAGGATCGACGACCGGGTTCTGGAGATATTCATGAACTACCATTGGCCGGGCAATGTCAGGGAGCTGCAGAACGTCCTGGAAAGGATGGTCAACATCGCGCATACCCATATCCTCACCGTCGACCTTCTTCCCTTCGAGATCATGGACGCCCAGTCGAAGGATGACGTCGACCACGGTATCGAGTCCGTTGATGAAATCGAGCGCCGGCTGCTCTCCAGGATGATCAACGCCAACCTCTCGAAAAAGGAGATGGCCAAGAAACTGGGTGTGTCGCGCAGCACCCTGTACCGCAAGCTGGAACAGTATGAACTCGAAAATTCGCGTCCCGGATAGCCGGAGCAGGAACCCTCAACGATGAAAGAGACGAGATTCGGCCGCCTGGTCTTTATCCCGGGAGAGAGAGGGGGAAGGTATCCCTTCTGCAACTCCCTGTTTATCGATGATGATTGCAAGACGATCATCGATCCGGCCTCGGATGAGGCCGCCCTGCGGGACCTGAGCCTGAAAAAGGGCATCGACACGATCATCAACACCCATTACCACGAGGACCACACCGCCTTTAATCATCTCTTCCCCGGGGCCGAACTTGTGGTGCACGAGGCCCTCGCGCCCTGTTACAAATCCTACAGTGCCTTTCTCGATTACTGCGGGCTGCTGGACTCCAGGCACCGGAAGGAGTGGGACCACCTCTTTCTCCAAAAATTCCATTTCCAGGAACGAACACCCGCCGTCGAATTGAGAGACGGAGACACGATCACCTTCGGCCGCACCAGGGCCGAGGTCCTCCATACGCCCGGGCACACTACCGGACATTGCAGCTTCTACTTTCCCGACGAGGGGGTCCTGTTTCTCGGTGACTACGACCTGGGCCCCTTTGGCCCCTGGTACGGGGACCGCGTTTCCGACATCGACCAGACGATCGAATCCGTCCGGAGGCTCAGGAATATTCCCGCCGGCACCTACATCACCTCTCACGACATGGGCATTATCCAGGGCAGCATCGCCGACCTGGCCGAGACGTATCTCGAGGTGATCGACCGGAGGGAGAAGGATCTGCTGGCGTTTCTGGAAAAACCGCGGAGTCTGGATGAAATCGTGAACCGCTGGATCATTTACAAGAAGGAGATGCAGCCCAGGTACTTCTTTGAATTCGCCGAAGAGGGCATGATCAAGAAGCACCTGGAGCGCTTGATCCGAAACGGCAGGGCCGAAACAAAAGAAGGAAGATATCGAAAGGTTTAAAAGCTTACCTTTTGTCTTGGCCCTGAGGAGATGCTTATTATATAATCCAAGAAGGAAAACAGGATGACGAGAAAAAGTGCCCCGGATTATGCCTGAAAATGCCCACTGCCTCTGGTAACACCGATACAATGCCTCAACGCATCTCTTTTTAAATACCCTGCCGGAAATTCTCACAGGCCGATCCTTCCGGGTGCGGAGGGACTGGCCGGCGGGCACTCAGGGGCGGCATAAAAAGCATTCCCGTGATCGACGTCTGGATGCAGATTTGACCCCCTTTTTTTCACCCATCAAAGGAGAAAGCACACCCATTTTCTCAAAAACCCCCACCCATCAGGGAAGCATATATACGAACGGGTACCAAGAATCCCACGCAAAACGATGCTTTGCGAGATCGGTGACATTGCTTAATAGTATAATAAGTTATAATGCTTTCAAACCCTTTCATGCCTTTTCTCCTTCTGTGGTATGAATTCGGAAAATAACAAGGAGGGAACAGCAATGAATTTTTTACAGATCAGTGAAAAAGCCGGGATCGCGAAGGTCGCCTTGAGCAGGGGAAAGGTGAATGCCATTAACGAAAAAGTCGTGGATGAGCTGGCGGAGTGCTTCCGCAAGCTGGAGGAAGATTACCATATCCGGGCCGTCATCCTGACGGGGACGGGAAAGTTTTTCACCTTCGGTTTCGACATTCCGGAATTCCTCGGTTACCCGAAAAACGACTTCATCCGCTACCTCACCAAGTTCACGGATTTCTACACCTGCCTGTTCACATATCCCAAGCCGGTGATCGCCGCCCTGAACGGTCATACGATCGCGGGCGGCTGCATGATGGCCATCGCCTGCGACTACCGGATCATGGTCCCCGGAAAAGCGAAGATATCGCTCAACGAAATCGATTTTGGCTCCTCCCTCTTTGCCGGCAGCGTAGAGCTGATGAAGCTCTGGCTCGGCCAGAGGAATGCCGAGGCGGCGACGCTCGGCGGCACGATGTACTGCGCCGAGGAGGCCCTCCAGCTGGGACTCATCGACCGGATTGTCCCACCCGAAGAACTGCACGCGGAGGCCGAAAAGACCGCGGCGCAGTATGCGGGAAAGGACGCCGCGGCCTTCCGGAGCATCAAGAAACTCCTGCGGAAACCACTGGCCGATGACATGAAAAAACGGGAAAGGGATTCCATTCTGGAATTCGTGGATATCTGGTACTCCGAAGCAACATGGAAGAGGTTGCAGGGCAAAGTGATCCATGGTTAACTGACAGATGTTTAAAAACACTCATCCCCGCTTGAGTTTAATCCCGGGTAACTCAAGGCCGGGGACGGCATCTGCGGAGTTTAGTCTGAGTTTACCGATGCTATTCTCCCCGAACCGCAAGGGCCGCCGTCGCAAGTCGGTGTCTGAAGGAAGTAGGCACCGCGGCATCCGCCCGTCAGCGCTGCAATGGTGACGGGGCATTCATCTTGCCCTGGATATCGGAACTTTCAGTTTGTTCCTGACGACGAATTCGGAAGGAAACAGGACGGGCGTCTGATCCCTGTTCATCTCAAGTGATGCCGTTTCCGAAACATTTTTCTTCAAGAACTCGTAAAGCCCGCCGAGATAAACGATCCCCTCTTTGTCTTTAGATGCCTCTCCGCGCATACCGCGCAGGAGATAGTACGTGAAGAGGCCGTGCCGGACTTTGTCGTAATCGGAGCTCATCTGACCGCCGGTCGAAGCCGCGATCACCATAATCTTGCCGCCCGCAAGGAGCGGGTCTTCGATGGAAATACTGACGGGCCTTGTCCCCTCGCCGGTGACGCTCCTGCCCTTGGCGCCGGAAAAGCAGCTGTCCAGCATGACGACGACTTCGCGGGCGGGCAGCCTGTTCAGCGCATCGTACATCTTCTGGAGGGGATACAGCTGAGACGGATAATCGGGACGCCCCTCATAGGGGACGACGTACGCATCCCTTCCTTGGGGCCCTGGCGCCCCGTGCCCCGCATAATAGATGAAGACCGTTGAATCGGCTGTTGTCCGTCTGGGGATCCAGTCGCTGATGTGGGCTTCGATATCGCTCTTCGTGGCCTTGTCATCCGTCAGTACCTTGATGTTGGCCCGGGGGATGCCGCCAACATTCTCGAGATACCGTGCCACGACCTCCGCGTCCCGCGCCGCGTATTTGACCTCCGGGATCATCTTTTCCCTGTATTTGCTGATGCCGATAACCAGTGCGACATTTTCCTTTTTCTCGTAGTCCCTGACCTTGAGCGGGATGTCGTCGACGTTGACCTCCGAGATTACTTCCAAGGTCTCTTTCACTTCCAATGCCCTTACGGCCACCAGCAGGGTCTTTGCCGCGGCGGGGGAAAACCCCTTGCCTTCCATGAGCGCTATCCGGAGGCTCGCCGTTTCCGTCGGAATGCGGGCCGGCAGGACACCCTTGAACTCCACCGTCTTCCTCTCTCCCGGTGCGATGTTTCCGATAAGGCGCTTTTCACCGAAAAGGCTGACCAGGTACGGACTGCCCGAGAGGACAAGCTGCACGTCGCGCGCCGCTCCCTCGCCCGAGTTCTCGATAGAGACCCTCAGTGTAACTTCTTCGCCGCTTTCCAGGATGCGGTTGCCGTTCTGGTCCTTCAGTTGAGTCGAAAAAGCGAGCTGAGGCAGCTGAGAGATGACCTCCACCGTTTCCTTCACGATGGACTTACCAGGCTTCATGGCAATCTTCAGTGTTTTCACTTCCGGAGCCGAGAAGCCACTGCCTTCTCCGACTTCTATCTTGAGGTCGGCTGTCTCACGCGCAAGTTCTATGGGAAGGGAAGCCTTAAACTCGGCTATCTTCTTTTCTCCAGGCAGGATATCGCCCAGAGATCTCCTGTCTCCGAGAAAACCGAGCAGGCCCGGATGTCCGGAGAGAAGTACATGAACATCTTTTGCCGCACCTTTTCCCCTGTTTTCCACCTCCACTTTCAACGAGATGTCTTCGCCCCCTTCAACCACTCCATCTCCGGAGCTTTCCGTGAAGCGGACCTGGTAAACGAGGTTCGGGTGAAGCATCTTCTGCGGCTCTTTGATAGTGGTTGTCGCCCCTGTCTGACGTAAAGTCTCAACGCCGCCGAGTACCATCTGGTAACCCTTCCCGCCGCCGAGGTTCATCAGGCCGCCTCCGGCAACGGAGAAATTGCCGCCGAGGATCCCCCGGTCGAAATCGATGTAGTCGATCAGCCATTCATGCTTCCAGGCGCCGGCGGCTATCAGCCACGACCCGAAATAGGTTGCTGAATACTGGATCTCCCTGGCGGATCGAATGCTGATGGTTCCCTCCGCCTCGGCCTGGAACACCGGCGTTCCGATCCATGTACAGTCGAGGGGCTTCACCTTGAATTTGATTTCCAGGTTCTCGCGGTCCATATAGACGATGTCGGTGAATTTTATCGTTTTGGTGACCGCGAGGCCCGGCATGGGCCCTCCCTGGACGTACCACGAGATCCCCCGTGCGTAACCCTTGGGTCCTTTTTCCGGCCGGAACTCATCCGCAGATCCTGTCTCGTAGAGAGCGATGTCCCGGTTGAGGTTCGCCTTCAGAAACTGCGCCATCTTTACCAGCAGCGCTTCTTTGGTTGCTCTATCCTCACCCAGCGTATCGCAGCGCTGATCCTGGCACCATCGGACCACCTGGGGCTTCACCGTGGCGCAGCCCGTCAATCCTGCAAGCAGGAAGGCAAGACAAAGGGAAAGGATCATTTTCTTCATGATGGCCTCATCTCCTCACTTCGTAACCGATGACGGCGTCCGCCCAGGAGGACTGTTCCATCAAGGACAATTCTCCCATCAGGTCGGAAAGCGCCGCATCTTTTTTCTTACCCGAGAGAAAGTCCGCCTTTTCCTTCGTGGCGATGACGATGATCGTTTCG
The DNA here is from genome assembly GCA_041946925.1 of Syntrophales bacterium. Taxonomy (GTDB): domain Bacteria; phylum Desulfobacterota; class Syntrophia; order Syntrophales; family UBA4778; genus JBHGBI01. The sequence goes on from JBHGBI010000006.1 coordinate 13,489, forward strand.
TATGCCCGGGAGAGGTTTTTCGGTATATGGACCCGCAGTTTGAATCCCGAGCTTCGCAGGGTCTCGTCGGGGAAGATGAAATCCTGCCCGGAGGGAATCTTGTTCTGCTTCACGTAAGAGTTGGGAAGGAGCCGGATGACCCGACCGTCCTGGCTTACGCTGAAGACGTTCATGTTCAGGTCGCCTTCGGCCCGGACTCTTATCCGTATCTCGTCGTTTTCCTGGAAAACGGGCATGGAAGAGGCGAAAGGCCTATCGGCCCTTGACACCTCCGCCTCTGTGATCCGGATGTCTTTCTGTTTCTGCTTCACTGGTTTGACAAAGGCCTTGATCCGGCAGACGTAAACAGGCTTTCCGTCTTCTGTTTTGAATCCGTCGTAGAGAACTTCTTCTTTGACGATCAGACCTTTCGCAAAGGCCGATATGAGGTCGCTGATGAGCTGCGAATTATAGATAACGCTTGAGCTGCTTACCAGTACGCCCGCTGCCTTTTCGACTGCGACCCGCCTTGCTTCGTTCAATGACAGGGCTTTTGCCTGAGCGGGCGTCATGTCTTCACCGAGGAGGGCGCGCCCTTCGGCCACGACCTCGCATATTTCCGTCCCGGGCGCTTCGGCGGAGGCACGGGGGAGGGTGATGCACAGGGGAATAATGGAAATGCTTAGAAGCAGAAACAGATGCTTCCACGCCGGAATCAGTCGCAGATTCATAAGAGATTAAAACCGCCGATGAAACGTTAAAACGGAATGTGTAATTTCCATGAACCATAACAAATTGCCGGTGAAAGGACAAGATATATCGGTAGAGTCTTCTTTATTGACAACCGATACGATCCAGGATAAAAAAGGAATTAAGCCACTTCAGATTTAATTTCATTGGATATCCATCTCTTCTCAATCCTCGTGGTTGATAGTTTTTGGAACAATTATTGCTTATTCTAAGCACCGCTAATCCTCTTTACATCGAAAGATCGTATTCATGTCAAATCCTGTATTAAGGGCCATATAAAATGACACGGGGGAAAACGGAAAAGTTGGGCGAAAAGCTCAGAATAAAGAATAATCTCCTGAGCCACATATACGAGATCAGCTCCCTTCTTACCCGGTCGCCCGACCTGGGAGAGGTTCTTAACGAGATTACGGACAGGGCGATGCATGGCCTTAATTTCGACAGGGCCATAGTAATGCTCTTGAACAGCGACAGGACAAAACTGGAATGCAAGTGCATCAAGGGTTTCACTCCCCGGGGCGAAAAGCGGGCCTGGGAGAAGCCGCTGCTGCTCGATTATCACGACTGTTATGAGACCAAAGTAGTCCGTTTCGGGATACCCCGGTTCATTCCCGATACGGAAAACGCGCCCGATGCTACTCCCATAGACAGGATCATAAATAAGTATCACGAAAGAAAATCAGTTCTTTACGTTCCTCTCAAGATAAAGGATAAGATATTCGGACTTCTCGGAGTGGACCGGTACCGGACCCGCATGGAAATCACCCAGGACGATGTGGAGTCCCTCACCATCTTCGCCAACCAGGCTTCCATCATCATTGAGAATACCCGCTTATATCAGGCCCTGAGCGACGAAAAGACTGTTTCCGAAAATATCATCAAAGGCTCGACAAACGGAGTCATTGTCAGCGATCTGGCCGGGAATATACTGAACGTGAACCCCCGCGCAGAAGAGCTGCTCGATATAAAAAAAGAAGAAGCGGTGAGGATGCGGATACAGGATATCTTCAAATTCAGCGCCGAGGATAAAAAGAAGATTTACAACGCCCTCAGGAAAAACAGGAAAATTCATTATTTCGATTTTCCGTACAACAGGTCAGACAAGAAACTTTTCTTCAATCTGAGCGGCTTTTCGCTCCATGACGAAAACCGGAATACCCTGGGTGCGGTGACCATCATAACCGACCTGACCGAAAAGAAGAGGATGGACGATTATCTGCTGCGCGTGGAGAAATCCGCGGCCCTGGGGAGGATCGCGGCCGGAATAGCCCATGAGATACGGAACCCCCTGGCCGGCATTTACACGACGGTCCAAAATCTCGAGAGCGAATTTTCCGAGCAGGATTCCCGGAAATCCGATCTGAAGACGATCATGCAGGAAATCGACAGGGTTGAAAAGCTTATCAGGGAGATACTCGATCTGGTTAGACCCGTTCCGATGCAGATCGAAGAATTCGATATTCACGACCTCCTTTCAACAACTCTTTTGCTGGTCAAGAAAGAAATGGCCAAAAAGAAAATCGAACTGGTGACGGAGTTCAAGGCCAAAAATTCCATTATAAAGGCGGATCCGAACCGCCTCAGGCAGGTTTTTCTGAATTTATCCATAAACGCTATTGAATCCATAATGGATGGACGCGGCAGGATCACGATAAGGACGGATAAGGCCGAGCGCGGAAGGACTGTGAAAAGGGACTGGATCTCAGTCGATTTCCTGGACAGCGGCAATGGGATTCCATCAAAACATATGAGCAGGATATTCGATCCTTTCTTTACGACCAAAAACGGCGGGACAGGTCTGGGCCTGACTGTGACGCATAAGATAATAGAGGACCACAAAGGGATGATTGAAGTAGAAAGCGAGGAGGGCAAAGGCGCCGTGTTCAGGGTGCTGCTGCCTTTAAAAGGGATGTGTTCGAGACGGAGAATGAATATTGAGGCCGATAGTATTAATAGCTGAAGACGAAAAAGTACTTCTGGATTCGCTTAAAAAAGCCCTGTTCAGGGAGGGGTACAGGACAATCACGGCAATGCGCGGCGAAGATACCCTGGTCTCATTCAGAGAAAATAACCCCGACATAGTGCTCCTCGATGTAAAATTACCCGATATGGACGGTATGCAGGTTCTAAGGAGAATCAGGGATATCGATAGCAATATACCCGTCATAATAATGACTGCTTTCAGCGGGATCAAAGGCGCCGTCGAGGCGATCAAGCTCGGCGCCTATGATTATATCGCAAAACCATTCGATCTGGAGGAATTGAAGTTCATAATCGCGCGCTGCCTTGAATCCCATAAGGCGGTTGCAGAAGTCAACAAAATCCGTTCCACCCAGAAAGAGCGTTACAGCTTCGATAACATAATATCAACCAACACCAGGATAAGGAAGCTGGTGGATCTCGGCAAGCGTCTTGCCCAAAATGCGCAATCGACGGTGCTTATCACCGGAGAGAGCGGCACGGGAAAAGAACTGTTTGCCAATGCCATACACTACAACGGGCCCCGGTCCGATCATCCTCTTGTAACCGTAAATTGCGCGGCCCTGCCTGAAAGTCTCCTGGAGAGCGAGCTTTTCGGGCATGAGAAAGGGGCTTTCACCGGCGCGCTGAAAAAGAAGCGGGGAATGTTCGAGCTTGCCGACCGCGGCACTCTGTTTCTGGATGAAATAGGAGAGATCACTCAGAAAACTCAGGTCAAATTATTGAGGTTCCTGGAGGCAAAAAAAATACAGAGGGTGGGCGGAACGGAAAATATTGATGTCGATGTAAGGATTATCGCCGCATCGAACAGGGATCTGCAGCAGGAGATAAAGGCGGGGAATTTCAGAGAAGACCTTTTTTACAGATTGAATGTTATATCCATAGCGATTCCGCCCCTGAGAGAGCGAAAGGATGATATTCCCCTCCTCATTGACCATTTCATAAACAGCTACAACAGAGTATTCAACAAGAATGTGTCCGGATGCGATGACGATGCCATGGAAATCCTGATGAGCTATTCATGGCCGGGGAATGTGCGGGAATTGAGAAATATAGTTGAAAGGGCCATGCTCCTGAGCGATGGAAACGTTATCAGGCCTTCGGATATTCCGATTGAAGGCGTCTCGCGGGGCTCCACTCTGGTAAAAGTCAATGCAATCGACCCCATGCCCCTGGACAGGCTTATCAAATCCTACACACAGAACATGCTGTCGTTATTCAAGGGCAACAGGACGAAGACAGCCGAAGCCCTGAGTATTACGCGGCAGAGATTAAGGAGAATATTGAATTCTATAGTGGATTGATTTAATCCAGGTAGTGGTTTGAATCAATCCATAATCATTTCTGTTTTATTGTCCCTTTCGGGGATGGTGAAACCTTTGCCTTTATATTCTGCCCCTGAAAGGGACAACAAAAGGATTATCTTTCGCCTGAAGTTGAAGGTTTTATCTTGTTTTATCAACTACTGCCGTCTGAAGACAATAGTATGCATGAAGCCCATTTGAATCGGCACTAATTCACCCCTCGACTTTCAGTTCAGTTGCTGTCATTTGTTTCATTTTGAAAAGAATCCCCTGAAACGAGAATACCCCTCCGGATTAAATTAATCCGCTTCCAGTCCCTCGGCTGTTTCCATATCCGGAAAGAATTTAAAATTTGTCCGGCCTGAAAATTATCTGGAAAGATTCTGCTTTCAATCCAAAGAAAATTTTCTCCATTGAATTCAATAAATTATATTTTTTCCGAATCCCGGATTATTTCCGGATTTCCGAATCCCGGGATATCGGGGACCTATTGAATGATTGCGGCATGCTGTTTGCCTTTAATAAAAACCGGCGTGGCAGTTCTGCATGAAATTGAAAATGGTTGTTGCCGCCCAAAGGAAGGAGAAAAAATATGAAGGAAAGAAAGTCAAATTTTAACTGAAGAAAAGAAAGAAGGGTCAGGGAGAGAAAAATGGATTTCAATTTCAGTGACCAGCATTTGATGTTGAGAGAGAGCATCCGTAATTTCGCGGCCAAGGAGATCTGGCCCATAGCCGAGGAGATCGACGAGCAGGACAAATGGCCGGACGGCATGTGGCAGAAGCTCGGCAATCTCGGGATAATGGGTATTACTGTTGATGAGGAATATGGAGGTGCGGGGGCCGATCTCTTGTCTGCGGTAATAGTCCTCGAGGAGCTTTCAAAAGCAAGCCCCTCAATTGCGCTTTCCTGGGGGGCGCATGCCAATCTCTGCTGTAACAATATCAATCACAATGCCAGTCCGGATCAGAAGAAGAAGTACCTCCCCCCGCTGTCGTCTGGGGAACATGTCGGAGCACTCGGCCTGACCGAACCCAATGCCGGATCCGACGCAGTGAATATCCAGACCGTCGCGGTCAGAAAAGGAGATCATTATATCGTAAACGGCACGAAGATGTTCATCACCAACGGGTCGGTTGCAAATACAATCGTGCTCTATGCCAAGACAGATAAAGAGAAGGGGGCGAGGGGGATAACGGCCTTCATACTGGATACGAAATTCCCGGGTTTCTCTGTTTCAAAAAAGTTGAAGAAGTACGGACACCGGGGTTCGCCCACCGCTGAGCTGATAATGGAGGACTGCCGCATACCGGCCGAGAACGTAATGGGAGAAGAGAACAAGGGGATCAATGTAATGATGTCGGGCCTGGATGTGGAGAGGGCGTTCTTCGCAGGCGAGTCGATAGGAATCGCGCAGACATGTCTGGAGCTGTCCCTGAAATACGCTAAAGAGCGCGTCCAGTTCGGCAAGCCCATCGCCGCTTTTCAGCTTATTCAGGCCAAACTCGCCGACATGTACACACAGATCGAAGCCGGGAAGATGCTCTGCTACAAGGCTGCGGTGCTTGCAGAGCAGGCGAGGAGGGGCGGAAAAGGGACGGAAATACATAAGCTCGCGGCGGCATCGATACTCTTCAATGCGGAGATGGCGTGCCGGATTGCAGACCAGGCCGTCCAGATCCACGGTGGATACGGTTATATGCTCGAATACCCTGTCCAGCGGTTCCTGAGGGACGCGAAACTGATCGAGATCGGCGCGGGCACATCGGAAATAAGGCGGCTCATTATTGCGAGAGAGCTCCTGGGGGTATGAGAGGAGGACTGACTTATGGGAAAAGATTATGAGTACCTGGATGATTATAAAGTAGGCGACAAATTCATATCGCCGGCGCGTACTATAACAGAAACGGACATAGTGAACTTTGCCGGACTGACCGGAGACTGGCATCCCCTGCACACCGATGTGGAATACGCGGCAAAAACGCCCTTTAAGGAGAGGATCGCCCACGGGATGCTGACACTCTGCGTGGGAATGGTCCTGCCTTTCAGGCTCGGACCGTATTCGAGTTTTCTCCCCAAATCATTCGTAGCGTTTTACGGCATGGAATCAGTAAGGTTCACCGCTCCTACCAGGATCGGGGACACTATCCATTGCGAGACGGAAATCATCGGGATTGAAGACAAGGGGAAGGGAAGAGGGGTTCTTGCTTCTCTGAACAGGATTGTGAACCACAGGGGCGAGATCCTTGTGAATTACATCATAAAGGTACTGTGTGGAAAAAGACCCGACAAGCAGTTTTAATCAAGTATCGAGTTTTTAGTTTTGGATGGGTTTCATTTTTGGAATGTCTTATGGATCAGCTTCATGGCCGTTCTTGACTTGAGACTGGAAACCAGAAACTGGAAACTTGAAACTAAATAAGGAGGTGTACTCATGCGAAGAGTTGCCATTACCCACGTGGCACAGAGTTCAGGATCGGAATCCAGGGAAAGCCTTATGGATTTCACTTACCAGGTAAATAAAGAGGTCCTGGATAAAGCGGGGCTTAAACGGGAGGAAGTAGGATGCATAATAGCCGGCTCTGCGGATATTTTTCACAGCGGGCTCTCATGCGCGAATGCCTTCGACTGGGACGGCATCGGGGCGTTCATGAAAGAGGGCTCACGGGCGGAAGAGTCGGTCTTTTCATTCATATACGCATGCATGCGGATCATGTCCGGTTATTACGATTCCGTTCTGGTAACCGCTCTTGTAAAAGGCTCCGAGAATCCCGACAACGACCCGATCACCAGTTTTTACGGTGATCCTTTTTATCTGCGCCCCGTCGGTCTCAACGAGAGTTCGGTGGCGGCCATGCAAATGCGCCAGTACATGGAGCGATACGGCATAAGCGAAGAACAATGCGCGAAAGTTGCCGTGAAGAATCTCAGCAACGCTCTTTTCAATCCCTATGCACATGTAAAGAAGAGGGTCAGCCTTGAAGACGTAATGAAATCCGAGCGCGTTTACGATCCGCTGAAGGCGCTGGAATGCGCGCCCAAATCCGACGGGGTAGTTTCCGTCCTGGTGGCCGCAGAGGAAAAGGCGTTGAAACTTACGGGAAAGCCCGTCTGGCTCACAGGTTACGGATGCTCGATGGACCACTTCAATCCCGGAGACAGAGACCTCCTGAATGGGCAGCTCAAAAGCGCCGCGGCCCGGGCCTACAAGATGGCAGGAATTCGTGATCCCCGGAAAAAAATCGACGTAGCCGAGCTCTGCGAGCCGTATGCATTTCAGGAACTCCTGTGGTGCGAACAGCTCGGGCTCTGCGGGGAAGGAGAAGGCGGCAATATGATAGACAGCGGCGCCACACAGATGGATGGAGAACTTCCCGTTAATCCTTCGGGAGGCGTCCTGGCCACAAATCCATATCCGGCAAGAGGTCTTTACAGGGTAGCCGAGGCCGCCCTGCAGATTAAAGGCCAGGCAGGCGAGCACCAGGTGAGCAAAAAAGTAAAAACAGCGCTGGCCCACAGTACCCATGGTTTTGGAGGCCAGTGTCACTCCGTCGTAATCTTATCAGCATAGGAGGAGGTAATCATCATGGGGAGAGCGGTAGCAATAATAGGGACGGGACAGACCCGACATGGCAGAAGGCAGGATGTATGTTATCCCGATCTAGTGAAAGAGGCTGTTACGGCGGCCCTTGAAGATGCGGGGCTGGCATTAAAGGATATAGACGGTGTTGTTCTGGGGACCATGCCGTCAATGATGGAAGGAGTTTCCTCGACCCACTTCTATTTCGCAGATGCCATGGGAGCATTCAACAAGCCCGTAATGAAAGTCGAGACGTGCGGCAGCACGGGACAGTCTATCGGCCATTGCGGGTTCTACTGGGTGTCTTCGGGAATGGCGGACATAATCCTGGTTGTAGGTTCGGAGAAGATGTCCGAGGGTGACGGGCAAGCCACAATGACCACGGTCTTTGATCCCTTCTTCCAGAGGACGTTCGCGGCCGGAGCACCGGGTGTTTTCACAATGCAGAGCATGGAGTGGATGTATCGCTTCAGGATTCCGGAAGAGAAGGGGAGAGAAGCGGCCGCCCTTATTTCAGTGAGCAATCATGATAACGCCATGAATAATCCCTATGCCCACATCCGGACAAGGGTGACCGTTGATGACGTAAAAAACGCCCGCATCATAACCTATCCTGTGCGTCTCCTTGATGTTTGTCCGGCATCGGACGGTGCCTGCGCGGTCATTTTCGCTTCGGAAGAAAAGGCGAAAAAGATCTGCAAAAAGCCAGCCTGGATAAAGGGGATCGGGTTTCGCGGAGAGGAGTTCTTCTACGGCGAAAGCGACAAATCCATCTGGATGAGCGCGACGGAAGCGGCAAAGGAGGCATACAGGCAGGCTGGAATCAGAAATCCTCTCAAGGAACTGGACGTGGCGGAAATATACAATCCATTTACGTACCAGGAGATGATCTTTTACGAGTGCTTCGGTTTCTGCCCACGTGGCGAGGCCCCGGATTATGTGCTGAAGGGCACTTTCAAGAAGGGCGGGCAGCTCCCCTGCTGTCCTTCAGGCGGAACACTCTGCACGAACCCTATCGGCGCAACCGGGCTTATCAGGATGGCTGAAGCCGCGCTACAGGTCACCGGCAAGGCGGGCGACAGGCAGGTAGAGGGAGTCAAGCTGGCGCTTTCGCACGCTATGGGGGGCGTCGATCAGTTCAATGGAGTCACTATTCTCGGATCCAGACTGTAAAGGAGGATAAAGATATGTCTAAAGAAGAATACAGGATCATAAAGGGACAGGTCTTTGTCCCCTATGAGCTGGCTTTGGGAAAGACCTGGAGCTATTTCTACGATTGTCTTAGGGAGGAAAAAATAATGGGCACGAGATGCCGGAAGTGCTCGAGGGTCCTCGTGCCGCCCAGGAGCTTCTGCCCGCGGTGTTTCGAGGCAATGGACGAATGGGTGGAAGTGAGTCAGGCAGGAATAGTGGAAACCTGGGTTTACGTCAACATGCCCTTTTTTGCCCAGGAGCTCAAGATACCCTTCATCTCGGCGCAGATTCGACTGGACGGAAGCGATGCGGGATTCACACACCAGATAGCGGGCATCGACCTTTCCGATTTCGATCGGGTCAGGAAGACCGTGAAATTGGGAGGGAGAGTGAAGGCTGTATGGAGCAAGGAAAAGAAAGGCAGCATCCTCGACATCGCATATTTTGAGCCTGTGAAATAGGAGGGGAAAAAATGGCAAAAGAATACAGGACCATAAGAAATGACGTAGCCTTGCCCTATCAGTGGGCGCTCGGCAGTACCTGGACTCGTTTTTTTGACGGACTTAAAGAGGAGAAGATACTGGCAACGAAATGCCTTAAATGCGGGAAAATTTCCATTCCGGCGAGGTCATTCTGCCCCGAATGCTTTGCGGACAGGATGGAATGGGTCGAGGCGGGCCAGGAAGGGAAAATTATGACTTGGACTCTGGTCAATGCAAAGTATTACGGGCAGGTGAAAGATCCGCCCTATGTCATCGCGCTTATACAGCTCGACGGGACGGATTGCGGGTTCAGTCACTACATCGGCGGGATAGATCTCTCAGACCTGAAGAAAGTAAGACAGAAACTGAAAACAGGCACAAAGGTGAAGGCGGTCTGGAACCCGGAAAAAAAGGCGGCCATCCAAGATATCGAATTCTTTACTCCTGTCAAATAGAGGGAATTTGGCAGGTATTTTTTAACAAAAGGAGAGGTAAAAAGGAGGGAGTGATTATGTCAGGAAATTGGATGGATATTTACAAGAAGAAATTGTGTACGGCTGAAGAAGCGGCACGTGCCGTGAAAAGCGGTGACAGAATTATGAACCCCTTGTGTCTGGGGCAGCCTACAAACCTGATTATGGACGCCATCGCGGACAGGAAAGGCGAGTTGAAAGACTGTGAGTTCAATGCTCTTCTGACCCTGAGACCGTACAAGATATTCAAGCCGGAATACCGTGGCAGTTTCCGGATTAATTCCGGGTTCCTGGGAACGCCGAATGTAAGGTCCTGCTTTCCCGAATCGGAGAGCTACGGCCGTTATGTGCCGGTCAGTTCCTTCTCTACTTCAAAACAATATTCGTATTACAGAAGGCCGGATGTTGTCATATTAATGGTGACGCCGCCGGACAAGGACGGTTTTGTCAATCTCGGGCCTGACCTTTTTTACACGAGATCTATGGTGGAAGGACTGCAGACCAGCAGGGGAATCGTAGGCGGTGCACGCGTAGTGATCGCTGAGGAAAATGACCAGTATCCCCCCGCTTTCGGTCACACGAAACTGCATATTTCCAAGATCACGCATATTGTCCGGAATTCGGTAAAACTACCGGCTCCTCCGCCCCCGACTCCTACAGATGCTCATCACAAAATTGCGGCGAATGTAGTCAGCCTCCTGAGGGACCGGGACACGATACAGATCGGGATTGGCGCCCTTCCCATGGTTGTATCTGATCTCATAGTAAAATCCGATCTGAAGGATATTGGCGTCCTCACGGAGATGCTGCCGACGGGGGCTCCCCAGTGGGTCGAAAAGGGGATATGCACGGGGAAATATAAAAAATTCAGACCGGGGGAGATAAACTGCACATTCATGGGACCTTCCCAGGATCTTTACGAGTTTATTCAGAAAAATGAGTTTGTGAAATTCTTCCCGAGCATAATGACCAATCATCCTTCAGTCCTCGGCGCTGAGGACCAACTTGTTGGAATCAATGGCGCTCTCGAAATAGATCTTGCCGGTCAGGTTGCGTCACTCACATGCGGCGAAAGGATCTTCAGCGGCCACGGCGGGCAAATCGATTTTGCCATGGGTTGCCGGATGTCGGAGTTCGGGAGGATGATCATCGCCACGGAATCGGTGGGAAGAGACGAGAACCGGAATCCTATAAGCCGCATAGTAAAATTTTTGAAGCCCGGTGGACTAGTGAATATTCCCGCTCATCTGGTGGATTTTGTCGTGACGGAAAACGGAGTGGCGGGACCCTTGGAGGGCATGTCCATAGCTGAAAGGACCGAGGAGCTGATCAAGGTTGCGCATCCGAAATTCCAGGATGAACTGGTGAAAGCTGCAAAAGAAAGGGGCATTTTCAAATAATGTGCACGTTAAGGGGGGGGCGGGATTCATCACCGCCCCCTGCCGGTTCACGATAATGAGAACGGCTCCCGCATCGGCTGCAAGCATGGCCTTCCGAAGAATCCTTCTGCTCTTCTGTGGTAATTCGTTCATGATATGTTTACCGCTTGATTTCCGAATGTATAGATAATCCCCATAGTAAAGTCTTTCAAAATTTTCGAGAATGCGCTAACATCTGGCGGTCAGGATCGATCCTGTTACGGCTGAGAAAGACGGGATTATCTTTCTGACGCGGAAATGTCGGTGTTCCCTTTTTCATGATAATTATTCAAGAAGTAATATCGGAGGACATCATGGAAATTACTCCCCGTTCCAAGGAAAAGTTGATAGAGGAGCAGATAAAAAAGTGGCAGGTGGTTCAGAAGAAGAAGTACAAGAAACCGATCCGTCCCGTCATCACGATGTCGAGACTGCCTGGCGCTGGCGCGAGAGTGCTCGCGGAGCAGCTCGCCAGAGAACTGAAAATCGATTACTTCGAGCACGAAATCATTGAGGAAATCGCAAAGAGTTCCAGTGTGAGCGAAAGAATAGTCGAGACCCTCGATGAACAGGACCGGTCGATCCTTGATGACTGGCTCGGTCTCTTTGGCCAGAGCAGAATGTGGTCTTATCAGTATTTCCAGCATCTGACGAAAGTCGTCGGGACGATAGGGACTCACGGCCATGCGTTGATTCTCGGAAGAGGCGCGAGTTTCATTCTGCCGAAGGAGGTCAGCCTTCGTGTTCTTGTGGTCGCTCCTCTGGAGGTCAGGATTCGAAATGTCTCCGAGGCCTACGGCTGTTCCGAAAGCGAGGCGCGAGATCGAGTAAAAAGCCGGGAAGCCGAGCGTATCGGTTTTATCAGGAAATATTTCCGGACGAATATGCTGGACCCCTCGAATTACGACCTTTCAATCAATACTGAAAATTTCAAACCGGATGATGCCGTAAAGATTATCAAGGAGGCCTTCAATTCACGTCAATGGTATAACTACTCGGTAAAAAAATAGAGGACGATCGAATTCGGGGTCATCGCAAGAATCTATCCATGAGACCCGGCGATATGGATCACTTCGGCACGCTGATGAAGGTTGTCGGTTGACCCTCACCGGTCGGTGCGCTTATCATGGAGCCGCATCGCCACGGAGTCATCCTGATCGAACCGGGTCACTTTTTAAGCGGAAGCATGGCCTGAAGGAAAATTTGACCGGACAAATACACGGGGCAGTGCACCGGTGCCTGTTATTTGAACATCATCTTGAGCTCGCACAGCCCGGCGATAATTCTTTTTTCCATTTCAAATCCGCCTTTCGCGAAAACGCGCAGCATCGGCTCATTGTCCGCCAGGACATCAGCCGTAAAGCCGAGGAGCCCCTGGCGCTTGGCGAGGTAGGTTAAATAGGAAAGCAATTCTGTCCCGACCCCGAGCCCCTGGTAATCGTCCCTGACTGCAAAGGCCACTTCCGCCATGCGCGTCGAAGAGTCGATATAATAGCGGCCGACCCCTATAAATTCGTCCTTTTCTCTCGGCACGGCCATCGCAACAATGGCCATTTCCTCTGTGTAGTCGATGATGACGAGCTCCTGTAGGCGCTCATGAGGCATGTCCATGCGTTTTGAAATGAACCTCCGATAGAGACTCTGGTCGGATAATGAATGGATAAAGTCTTTCAGGAGCGGCTCATCGCTGATCTTGATCGGCCGCAGGAAGAGATCGAGTCCGGCTTTTGTTGTCCTGTACGTCTCAATGCCATCCGGATATTGACCGCGTTCTCCGGGGATAAACGCCTGATCGCGATAGATAAGTCCGGATTTCCTGGCCTCTTCCACCAGCCATGGCCTGAATTTTGGGTGCGCGATCGAGATGAGTTCCATCGCTCTTTCCCGGATGCTTTTCCCGCGCAGATACGCGATACCGTATTCGGTGACGACGTAATGGATGTCGCCGCGGGTCAGGGTCGCGGAAGAGCCCTCTTTCAGGGCAGGCACGATCCTCGACGCCTTTCCGGCCGATGCCGTTGATTCAAGAGCAAGTATGCTCTTCCCTCTTTTCGACAGCGCAGCGCCCCTCATGAAATTCGTCTGGCCGCCCGCCGCACTGTAATGGACCCTGCCTATTGATTCGGCGGTCGCCTGTCCCGTCAGGTCTATCGCGAGGGCGCTGTTGATGGCAACCATGTTCTCATGACGGGCAATGACGAGAGGATGATTGGTATAATCGATAGTCCTGAATTCGAAGGACGGGTTGTCGTGAAGGTATTCGTAAGTAGAGCGGCTTCCCATACAAAAGGTCGCCACTGTTTTACCACGATTGATGGTTTTCCTCGTATTGTTGATGACGCCCTTTTTCATGAGGGCGACGATACCGTCGCCGATCAGTTCTGTATGGACTCCGAGATCTTTTTTCCCGGATAGACTGGATAAGATTGTATTGGGGATGCTCCCGTAACCTACCTGAATCGTATCCCCATCTTCTATCAGGCTGGCGACATGATTTCCAATCTTCAGGGATATCTCTTTTCCCGCTTCCGGCGCGTATTCCAGAAGATTTTCGTCGTGCGGCACGAGGAAATCGACATCTTTCACATGGATGAAAGTATCTCCGAGTACACGGGGCATCCGGCTGTTTACCTGGGCAATCACCATCCCCGATTTTTCAACGGCCGCTTTGGCGATATCGACACTGATCCCCAGGCTCATATAACCGTGCTCATCTGGCGGGGATGTCTGGATAAGGGCGGCGTCTATCCGCGCGAGACCGCGGTAAATCAGCTCCGGAACGCTGGAGAGAAAAAGAGGAGTATAATCAGCCCTGCCCAGGTTGACGGCGTTCCTGATATTGTCGTCAATGAAAAAAGAATTTCTCCGGAAGAGATCCTTGAATTTGCGTTCGGAATAAGGAGCGATACCGAGCCTGATCAAATTGAGGGCCGTGGGACCGGAGGCGATTTCCGGATGCGCTTCAGCGCGACGCAACAGCATGTCGACCAGATACTTCGGCTCCGCGCAGGCCGAGCTGATGAATATCGTGTCCCCTTTGCGGATGCGCCCGAAGATCGCCTCGACCGGGACAATCTTGCCAAGATATTTTTTTTCCCATTCCGCGGTTGATTTCACGGTTTTCGGCATTTCCCTTTTTCCTTGCTCCTCGCCGGTATTCGTATTATATAATATTATGGAATTTAAAGGAAATTTTCTTTATAGCATTTATAGGGGAGCGAAATGAAAGGATTAGATGCAATTTTTTCACCGCAGTCGATCGCCGTGATCGGCGCCTCCCGGACACCCGGCAAGGTAGGGCACGACATTTTCGCCAATATACTGAGGGGCGGCTATACGGGAACGCTATACCCGGTCAGCCTGAACGCTACGTCCATCCTGAGCGTCCGAGCGTACCCGTCCATAGGGAAGGTCCCGGATGATGTCGATCTGGCTATCATCATACTGCCGCCCAAACAGGCCCTCAGGTCAGTAGAGGAATCCATAGACAAGGGTGTCAAGGGGATTGTAATTGTGTCGGCTGGCTTTCGTGAAGTGGGAGGCGAGGGCCTGGAGATTGAGAAGCGGATCACCCGGATCTGCAGGGAAGCGGGCGTGAGAGTCGTCGGGCCGAACTGCCTTGGAGTCATCAATCCCGTTTCATCGGTAAGTATGAACGCGAGTTTTTCCGCGCGGATGCCGGCAAGCGGGGATATTTCCTTCATTTCGCAGAGCGGTGCTCTGTGCACGGCGGTCCTCGATTTCGCATACGAGAGGGATTTCGGTTTTTCAAAATTTATTTCTACCGGCAACAAGGCGGATGTGGATGAACTGGATCTTTTGCTTTATTTGCATGAAGACCTCGATACGAAAGTGATCATGCTTTACCTTGAGGAACTCAGGAGGGGGCCGGAATTCATAGAAGCCGTGAAAAACATTACATCAGGAGATCGCCCGACCCCGATCCTGGCGATCAAATCCGGCAGAACGGCCGCCGGAGCCCGCGCGGCGGCATCCCACACGGGATCGCTCGCGGGGACGGACGCAGTCTATGACGCCATCTTTGAGCAATCGGGGATTATTCGCGTAGACTCCGTGAACGAGTTGTTCGATTTCGCCAATGCCTTCTCCTACAAGCAGGAGAGTATGCTGGGAAAGCAGAGGAGAAAAGACCCGCGGGGGAACAGGGTTGCAATCATCACCAATGCGGGGGGGCCTGGTATCCTTGCCACTGACATGACCCTGTCATCGGGACTCCAGTTGGCAAAATTCAGTCGGGAAACCGTCAGGGAACTTGCGAAACACCTCCCCATGACTGCAAATCTATACAATCCGGTGGATGTCATCGGTGACGCGCCACCGGACCGATACGAGAACGCCCTCGGCGCTGTCATCAATGATGAGGGGGTGGACGGAGCCCTGGTGCTTCTGACGCCGCAGTCCATGACCAACGCCCTCGGGACGGCCGAAGCGATTGTGCGTATAGCCAGAAGATCCAATAAGCCCATTATGTCCTGCTTCATGGGTATCATCGATGTGTCAGCTGGCGTGAATTATCTGCAGGAACATGGTTATCCGGTTTACAGATTTCCGGAGAACGCCGCGAAGGCGTTCGGGGCGCTCTACCAATATTCCATGTGGCTGAGCCGGCAATATACTCAGGTGGAAGAGTTCAGATTCGAGCACGACAGGGAGCGTGCCGCCGCCGCCATCAAAAGGCATCTTGCATCCGGGAAAACTTATCTGGGAGAACTGGAGGGTCTGGAACTGCTTTCCTGTTATGGATTTTCAACCCTGCCTACAAGCCTGGCGCTGAACGCGGATGAAGCCGTGGATATCGCGGAAGAAATATCGTACCCGGTGGTAATGAAAATCGTCTCACCGCAGATCATCCACAAATCAGATGCAGGGGGTGTGAAGGTCGGCCTGAAGAACAGAAGGGAGGTGAAGCGGGCATTCCATGTAATCGAAGAAAATGCCCGTTCATTCAACCCCGACGCCGAGATTACCGGTGTACTCGTCCAGAAAATGGCCCAGCCGGGGGAAGAGGTGATTCTCGGCATGAACCGGTATCCCATATTCGGCCCGCTGCTTATGTTTGGCCTGGGGGGAGTGTTCGTTGAGTTGTTCTCGGACGTCACCTTCCGCCTTGCGCCGATCGGGAGGGCCGAAGCTCAAAGGATGGTACACCAGATCAAGGGGTATAAGCTCCTGGATGGATTCAGGGGACGTCCTAAGGCAGATGTGGACGAGATCGAAAAGGTCATCGTCCGCATGTCCGAAATGGTCGTCAATCATCCAGAGATAGCGGAGATGGACATTAATCCTCTTCTTGTACATGCCGCAGGGCATGGAACTACGGTGGCCGACTGCCGGATCATTTTGAAACCGGAAAGCAGTCCGGCTCCGGATATGCGAGAGTGAAGCTCTATCAGGATGTTTGCCTTTTTGTGGACGACGAGGGCGTCCTACAAACAGTCATTTTTTTTCGCAAAGATGCGCATTCTAAGGAGCGATATAATCCAGGAGAGAGTGGATTCGGCTCCCTGATTCCGGTTGGGGCCGTTTGGCTGAAGCCCGTCGAAACAGGCACCGGTTTGCCGGTCGTATAAGGGCGTGTTCAGGGCGTTGCGGCCCAGAAACCATTCGAAGCAAAACCGTGCCCTTTTTATCCATTTCTCATCTCCCGTAAATTGATAGGCGTCCAGGCACGCCCCTGTCATGGCCATCGCCTCCACGGGCTGTTGATCGAAATCCGCCTTCCGTCCCGCGTATGGGAACCAGCCTTTGTTACCGACAGGAGCGAAATGGCCGGAGGGAGCCGTCTGTATTTTCATCAGCCAGTCGAGGGCGCGCAGTCCGGCGCTCATCATATCTTCTCTGCTAAGGATGTGGCCCGCCAGGAGAAGCGCCTGAGGAATTTTTCCGTTGGAATAAGTGAGGCAATTGTCGATCCACGGCCAGTCTTGCCGGGCGTTTTCCTCATACAGGCGCAACAGGCGCTCCGCCAGGGACTGCAGGATACGATGCGCACCGATATGGCCGGGGAAGCATTCCAGGAAGGCTTGAATGCCGATCAGTCCGATAGCCCACGCTCGGGGCCATCGAAAACCGGACATCGCGGGCAGGGCTCGCTCGAATAGATCCACTGCCGGGTCGATCAGGGTTGACGGCTGAGAGAGCAAAGCGGTCCCCAGTCCCTGTACCGCTCTGGCATGACTGTCTTCCGAGCCTTGGTCTTCCAGCCATTTGCGGTCATAGGTCATGAAATTTCGAAAACGCCCTGTCTTCTCATTGAAGGCATGATTCATGAAACTCAGATATGTGACTGCCTCGATACCCGGGTCATGGCTGTCGGGGAGCACACTGCGGGATAATACTGCCGCAATCAGTGCGCGGGAGTTGTCATCCGTGCAATACCCATGTTCCCGGTGCGGGACATTGTAGCGGGCATGCTGCAGAATGCCGGTATCGTCTGTAAGGAGCCGGAGGTGATCCAGCTTGATTTCCGGCAAGGACATCGGATTGTTGATAAGAAATTCATTCTGTGATGAAGATGCCTTCATGGAATCTCCAATAGCGCGATTTATAGAAACAGAATCGGGGGAGTTTCAGGCAAAGAAGGGAACAGCACAAAATTATATTACTGCTCGACAGTACCGCGGTCAAGCGTATTCCTGAATGTATTCACAGGCGGCCGGTGCCGGGATATTCACGAGGGCGATCGCCGTCCCCGTGAATATCCGCGTATGAGAAGGATTACTTTGAAGGAGCCGTCGGTGCAGGCGCGGGCTGCGGCGAAGGCTTGGGCGAAGGAGCAGGCGCGGGCGGAGGCGCCTCCGACGGCTTTTTCGCTTCAATTCCTTCAACGGCTACAAATTCCTTTCCTACGGTCAGAATCACTTCCCCTGTAATTCTGTTGATCTTGTAAAAGGCCGGGGCATAGGCGTAATTCGCCGGCACGACCTGAAATCGCGTCCAGTAAAGGATGACGATAACCAGAATCACAACTGCTGCAAAAACAATCTGAAACGACTTATTCATGTAGGCCTCCTGGAATTGAATTATTTTAGTGTTCGTCTCTCTGTCCGTTATTGGCCCTCACCATTTCCTTATACTGATAGGGGAGGGATTCCCGTATGTTCTCCGGGATTTTGCCGTATTTTGCCTCGAATTCCTCCAGATACTGCTGGCGCCCCCGGAAAAAATCGATCAATTTTTTTTTGTAAACCTCCTTGTCATGAAACAGAGTGAATGCGTTCATCAGGTCGAGATTTGCGCGGTCGCACTTGATTGGATAATGATAGCCCATTGGATCCGGCTCGAAGCTGAAGCGCAACTGGTATCTCAGCAGGTCGTTATAGGAGGCGAGGGATTGCCGCAGCGTTACTTTCTCTTCGTTGGCTCCTATCACGCCGGTATTTGCCAGATAGCAGCGGATGCGGTTGCGTTTCAGGATATCATAAAAGAGCATGGCATGCTCGAGGCGGTTTCCTGCGACGAACGGGTCGAGGAAAAAAACGCGTTTGAATTTTCCGGCCTCTTCCGGATTTCCTCCCGTGCTTTCAATTGATTCGCCGTAAATGAACTGCATTGTCGCTTGTTCGGGT
This sequence comes from Syntrophales bacterium, assembly GCA_041946925.1. Taxonomy (GTDB): domain Bacteria; phylum Desulfobacterota; class Syntrophia; order Syntrophales; family UBA4778; genus JBHGBI01. Next base: position 32,238 of record JBHGBI010000006.1, read on the forward strand.
GTGAGCTTGCTGATCACGTTGACGAGGGGATTCCTGGTCAGCATGATGATGAAGTGGATACGGTCCGCCCGGAGACTCTTGCTGGCGTTTTCCAGGTTTTCCCTCGTGATGATGGCCCTGCCGTTTCCGGTCTTGGAAATATCGCCGAAATCGGGCATGTATGGATATTTTGTGACCGCCACATTTTCCAGGTATGCCTCTCTTGATTCCGCGGCGCGCAGGATTTCCGGCTGGTTTTCGTCAAGACCCTCGGTTTTGACATAGAGACCGCCGATCTCGAACGCGGCATAGCTGCCGTCAAATCCGATGGTCCCGCCGTCATCGCCGATCATCTCCGAGCTTTCGCGCGGCATTCTGGCCAGTCTGCGGCAGAGTGTGGTTGTTTTTCCGGTTGCGGTCAACCCGGAGACGGCTGTGACGACTTCTATGAGTTCCGGTCTTTCCGTCTCAAGGTCGTAAATCCACAGGCAATCTCTTCTGGCGCCGGCATGGAGGAAAATGCCGCATTTGTCGATCGCCTTGACCCTCCAGTCCTCGAATTGAAAGACCCCCTTTTTTCCTTCACCCAGGTAAATGGTATTCCTGCAGATCTTTACCTGATCACCCCTTTTGTCGCCCATCATCAACCTGACGGTGATGTCTTTATCGACGAGTTTCTTGGATTTGTTGTATTCGAACATCTCGTCCGTGAAATAGATGATCGTATATGTGGGGTCTTCAACCACCCGGGGGGACGGATAGTCAAAAAGCAGCTTGAGGCCGTATGCAATATGCGCATATTGCTGGGGTACGATGAAACGGGCGGTAACCCCGTCCCTTCCGTCGCCGACCATTGTATCGAGGGAAACGATTTTTTCTCTGCCCAGGATCTCGACGGCCTTCATGGCCAGGGCTTCTTCTTTCTCGCCGAAGGGATGGTCGATGCTGTTCAGGGTGTGAGGAGCGGAGCGGGACATCGGTTCGGAATCAGCCGCGATGGACCCTATCTGCGTCTGTATGACGCCCTCGTGTCTGAGCGCGAGCTCCTTGATTTCAGAAAGGGAGCACCCTTCTATGAGGCGCCTCTCCTGTTTAGCTTGTTGATATATTTTTTGCGCCGCCTGTTTAAATGAATTCATCTTCTCTCTTCCGAGTCCCGAGCCGGGATTCCTGTAATAGAATCATTACATAAAGCATAAAACATAATCGAAAAAAAACCTAATATCAAGTTTTATCGATCCGATTTGCGTGATTTCGTGATTTGAACTGCGATCCGATTGACTTCTTCAATGAGTCGCTCAGCATCGAGACCGTAGAGCCGGCGATTCCTCATGACGATACGGCCGTGAATGATTGATGTCGACACATCATTGCCGGAAGCGGCGTATACAATATGCGAGTAGATATTATAGAGCGGTGTCAGGTGGGGTTTTTTCAGATCGATAAGAATAAGATCCGCATATTTTCCCGCTTCCACAGAACCGATCCTGTCCTCCATTCCGAGGCTCCTCGCGCCGTCGATCGTCGCCATCCGGACAACGGTCCTTGCATCCATTACCGTGGGGTCCATGCAGGCGATCTTGTGGATTTTCGCCGTGGTATCGATCTCCAGGAGCATATCCAGGTCATTGTTGCTTGCGCACCCGTCTGTTCCCAGTCCGACGGTCACGCCTTTTTCGAGAAGCCGCGGCACAGGCGCAATCCCGGAGGCGAGTTTCATATTGCTTTCGGGCGTATGAGAGACACTCACACCGTAATCCGCCAGAATGTCCATTTCATCCTCCTCGAGCCAGACGCAGTGCACGGCCACTGTGCGGCGGTCCAGCACGCCGAGTCTGCGTAGATAACGTATGGGTGTTTCTCCGGTTTGCGACGCGACCAGGCCGACCTCGTCCTTTGTTTCGGCCGCATGGATAAAATAGGGCACGCCGGCTTCCTCAGAGACCTGCTTTATGCGTTTCAAAGTAGCTGCAGCGCAACTATAGGGCGAATGGCAGAACAGGGCAGGGGATACAAGGGGTGAAACATCGGCCCATTTCCGGATAAAGGCTTCGGCGATGCGCACGTGTTTTTCAATATCCCTCTCTCCGGGAGGCGAAAAATCGATTATACCCTGAGCGGGTACCGCCCTCATGCCTGCGTCCACGGCGGCGCGGGCGATACTGCTTTCATGGAAATAGCCGTCGGCGAAAGTGGTTGTACCGGAGAGGATCATCTCGGCGATCGCCAGCATGGCTCCGTGGTAAACCATTTCCCTGTTCACGAATTTCGCCTCTGCCGGGAATATGTAATCATTGAGCCACTGCATTAACGAGAGGTCGTCCGCAAGGCCCCGGAAGCAGACCATGGGCAGATGCGTGTGGGTATTGATAAGGCCGGGCATAACGATGCTGCCGGATGCATCCAGGACCGTATCCGCTTCTGTCACTGCCGGCCGGTCGGCGCTTTTCCCGGCGAAGAGTATTTTTCCGTCACGTATGCCGATCAGGGGATCCTCGATGATCTCCATGGAATCCGACATGGTGAGGAGAGTTCCTCCCCGGATCAGTATATCCAGCTTATCATTCAAATCTTCGTCTCCCTTTTGTGAGACTGTGTCGTAACGTAATATGCCCGCAATATCGTCTGCCGGTGCTTCTATTGTCATTTGCTGAAATACCGGCGCGCAAGGCTTCCGACATTCCGTCGCTGTCCGGCGTCTCGTTTCCGGAGTTCATTCAGGCGGGATGGATACTCTCCTTGATCCTTGTGGCGATCTCGTTGACTTTACGCATTACTTCCTCCTCGTCGATCGTCGTGAGGATCCGGTTCTTCATGACGATTCTACCGTTGATCAGCACAGTGTCGACATCACCTCCCTTTGCGGCGTAGACCAGGTGAGAGAATTCATTATACATGGGGGCGAGATGCGGCTTGTTCAAATCCAGGATGATGATGTCGGCCTTCATGCCTGGTTTGATACTGCCGGTGAGGCGGCCGAGGCCGAGCGCTTCCGCGCCCCGGGAAGAGGCCATCATGGTAACAGTCTGCGCGTCCATGACAGTGGGGTCCAGCCGGTACGCCTTGTGGATCTTGGCGGCCATGTCCATTTCCTGAAACATGTCAAGATTGTTATTGCTGGCGCATCCGTCTGTGCCGATTCCGACAGCGATACCCTTTTTCAACATGTCAGGGACGGGGGCCACGCCGGAAGCGAGTTTCATATTGCTTTCGGGGTTATGGATAACTTTGCATCCGTGCTCGGAAAAGAGGCGGATGTCCTCGTCATCCATGGCGACGCAGTGGAAGGCGATCAAATGATCATCGAGGTACCCGATGTCATGCAGGTATTGAACGGGATTTTTCCCGAATTTCTTTGTAAGTTCCTGACGCTCGTGTTTTGTCTCGAGAAAGTGAATTCCGCAGGGGACGTTGTAGCCGTCCGCGAGGGCCTTCGCGTCCCTCAGTAGACCTTCGGAACAGGTGTAAAGCGCATGGGGCTCCACGATGATGTTCACGAGGGGATCGTCCGCCCATTTGTGGATGAGCATCTCCGTGTATTCCAGCCCTTCCGAGGGCGATTTGAAATTGGGAGACGGGAAATCGAACAGGACTTCTCCGACGAGGCACCTCACCCCGGCCTTGCTCGATGCCCTGGCGGTTTCGTCTTCGAAGATGTACATGTCGCAGAAAGTCGTGGTTCCCGACCGTATCATCTCCGCGCAGGCCAGCAGAGTTCCCCAGTATACGAGTTCTTTGTTTACATTTTTTGCCTCGGCCGGGAAAATATAGTTGTTAAGCCAGTCCTCGAGTCTGAGATCATCGGCGATTCCCCGGAAGCAGGTCATCGCGGCGTGCGTGTGGCCGTTCACAAGGCCCGGCATGACGAGACATTTTGAGGCATTGATCGTATCTCTTGCCTCGAATCTCTTTTCAACGTCGTGACATGCGCCAACAGCCACGATACTGTCGCCCTGAATGGCCACCGAGCCCTTCTCGATCAGCGTCCCTTTTTCGTCCAGAGTAAGAATGCGTCCATTCGAGATCATAATGTCCACTTTTTTCATCCAGCCGTTCTCCCTTTCGGTAAATTACTGGAGTAATGTCCGAATTGACATTGATACGTATATACAAAAATACGGTTTTTCGTGAAAAAGTAAACAACTATACAAATTAGCACATCAGGTGCAAGCAGTATCTGGTATGGTTTGTTTGCAACAAAGACCAACCGCAGGACAAGACCTGATGCAACTGGATACTATCACAGAGATCCTTGACATACCAAACTATAAAATGACTCATGCACTTTGTCGTTGAGCGGGCAGTACCATGCCACTTGTCTGTTCCGGCTGTGGCAGCGTCTATGCGGGAGGCATCCACAGTACATGCATAATCAGAGTTGAGGATTTGCCGATCAGCGGCAAGAGGGAGGTACGTTTTGGATAAGTTCTACCGTAATCCTGGCCGGGAAGACTGTAATAATATCAAGGCGGTGGCCAGCGACGGTGCAAGAGGCTTTCTATTCTCTACCAAACTTGCAAGGAATGCCCCGGTCGTTCTGGGGCATTTCCTTGTAAAGAAGCACCGTGACGATGCACTGGATACAGTGCGCAAGGAAAAACTCCGCAAGGCAAGAAAAGAGAATAACGATAAACTATCCCAAGTTGCGGGTTACTTAACTCAAGGACAATTTAAAAACGAAAGATGGAATTGTTTATAAATTCATTGTATTTTATAAAACTCATGAGGGCACGCCGGGAAGATAGTCTCTATATCCGATTTAATAGCTTTAGCAGTTTTAAAAGCATGTCATCACGCCAGTGGGTGATCTCCTCGGTAGTTCTTCCCTCTTCAGGTCGGCGGTTGACCATTTCCTGCATAACGCCCTCCTGAAGCTTTTCTCTGCTTCCTTCAGGCCATGTTTTCCAATCCGCCATATCCGCCCACCACATTTCGATGGAGGGACCGACATGCTCTAAAAGACCTTTCAGGCCCCCCTGGCCGCCACCTAACTGAAAAATCAAGTTTGGTCCCATCAGGGCGAACCGCAATCCCGGCCCGAAACACACGGCTTTATCGATGTCCTCAACCGAACATACTCCTCTCATCACAAGGTCTATGGCTTCACGATACAGGGACAGCTGCAAACGATTCGAAATAAAACCGAGGGCCTCTTTTTTTAGGATAATCGGTTCCTTTCCAGCTTTTTTATAGAAGTCATAAGCCGTTTGGATGGTCTCCTCGCTCGTTCTTTCCCCCTTATTAATCTCCACCAAGGGGATCAAATGCGGCGGATTGTAAGGATGTGCTCCGATACATCGCTCTGGATATTTCGAGAATTTCGCAATTTCCGTAATTAGAAGCCCCGAAGTGCTGCTCGCAAACAACGCCTCCGGGAGGCCGTATTGATCTAGGGCGGCTAAAAGCGATTGCTTGATAGCATAATTTTCAGGAACGGATTCCTGGAAAAACTGAACGTCGTAAGCCGCCTCCTTGATGTCGCGGGTAAAGAGGGCCCGCCCCAACGCTTCCTTTGCCGCTTCTTTTGTAAGGACTTTCTTTTCGGACAAGTAGGATAAATTTCTTGTAATGCGCTCTCTGGACAGCGCCAGGGCTCGTTCGTCGACATCGTACACAGAGACCGGAAATCCCTTCCACAAAAAATATGTTGACCAGCTCGATCCAATGATTCCACCCCCGCCGAGGACACCGATCCGTTTTATTTCCGATACTTTCATATACCTCTCCTCATTTTTCAACCACTGACATCCAAGATGCCGCAATGTTATTCGTATCTTTGGGGGTTGTTTTTCATTTCTGAAATAAAGTCGTCCACAATCTTTTCCTGATCGTATTTGGCTTTCCACCCCCATTCTCTCTGGGCCACGCTGTCGTCCACCGGATGCAAAAGCTTGTTTAATATCTGCTGCAACTCCATGTCCGGTTTGAAATTAATCCTGGCACCAGGTATTTTGGCCTTTACGATTTCGGCAAGCTCTTGGGCGGATGCGACGGGCTTCGCACCGGCCACGAGGTAAACCACCATCTTGATATTCTCCCGGGGAGTCTCGGCCAGCTTGATCACGGCAAGGGCCGCATCCTTAAAGTACATGATGGGAGTGCGGGTCTCAGGCGATACGTATACCGTGTAGGGATTGCCTTTCAGGCTCTCTTCGATCATCCAGGATGTATATTGAACAACACCGGGTGTCTTTACGCCCGGCCCGACGATGGAAGGCAAACGCACCCCCCGGAAGTCAAGGCCGTACTTTCTGCGATAAAATTGACCCATCAATTCACAGAACACCTTGGTCGTACCATAAAACAACTGCGGCCGCTGCAAGGAATAATCGGTTATGGTAGAACCTTCTTCAAGGTCCAGACCATAAGTTCCAATGGTGCTGGTAAAAATGACTTTCGGAACACCAAACAATCTGGCGGCTTCAAGAACATGATAGGTCCCCATCGCGTTTGCCTTGAATGCGGCCGCAGGGTCTGCGTCTGAAGGAACGGAGAGCATTCCGCCAAGGTGAAAAATCGTCTCAGGTCTGCAGGTTTTTACGGCATTGAGGACATGGCTGAAATTCCCCAAGTCGCCCCGGATTAGGGAAACCCTGTCGGCGATATCGTCCAAAAGTTTGAGGGATGGATTGATATCGAAAACTGCGACATCCTTCTCTCCCTCTTCCAGTTTCAACCTTGCAACGTGGGTCCCGATAAAGCCCGTACCGCCTGTGATTAAAATGCTCATGATAAACTCCTTCTTTTCAGGTTCAGAGTTATTCCATTGTGGCTCCATGATGTTATAAATATATACAGGGGATGGTTTTCTCCATCCTGCATACATAGAGAGGAGAAAACAACGCCTGTATCGACACGAAGCCTAAAATTGAACCTTGTCCAATCCTTTTAACTCCAATATTTTCCGGGCCTCGTCCGGGGTGGCCGGATCGATGCCGAGTTCCTTTGCTATCCGGGCGATCTTTGCTACCTGTTCGGCGTTGCTCTTCGCCATTACGCCCCTGTCGAGATAGAGATTATCCTCCAGCCCCACACGGACGTTGCCGCCTATGAGCAATGACTGGGTGCAGATGGGAAACTGGGCACGCCCCGCGACGCAGACGGAGAATTCAAAATCGCCGATCAGCTTCTTCGCATAATCCACCAGGAAAAGAAGATTCTCGCAACTCGGGGTGATTCCTCCGAGAACGCCCATGACAAACTGAATGTAGACCGGCTTTTTTACATAGCCCTTCTCAATCATGAACGCCACATTGTGAACCATGCCGGCATCATAAACTTCGAATTCCGGCTTGGTATTGTTCTCATTGAAGATGCGGGCAAACTCCTTCATGGACTTGAATGTGTTCGGAAAGATGAAGTCTTCCGTCATGGCCAGGTACTTACTTTCCCAGTCGAACTTGAATTCCTTGTACCTTTCAAGGGCATGAAATAGGGCAAAGTTGACGGATCCCGCATTGAACGAGGCAAGTTCCGGCTTGAATGTACTCACCGGGATAAGGCGTTGTTCGGCTGTCATGCCAAGTCCGCCTCCGCTTGTGATACAAACCACCATATTGCATTTGCTCTTGATCCGAGTGATGGCCTCCTTGAAAAGGTTGATGTCGGAGATGGGTTGACCTGTTTCGGGGTTGCGGACATGAATGTGACAGACTGCTGCTCCGGCCTCATAAGCACGAACAGCTTCGTCCGCAATCTCTTTAGGGGTGATCGGCAGATAGGGCGACATTCCGGGAGTATGAATGCTGCCTGTGATTGCCGCTGTAATAATGGCTTTCTCTTTCATGTCTTTTTTCTCCTATTTCTTTGGGTTCAAGAAGTCGGGCCGCAGAAACTCGGGATTGGGATACGTGTAAAATCCCTTCCCGCTCTTTACACCCAGCTCACCTTTCTTGATCTTTTCCATAAGGGCGTCGGGCGGCTTGTCCTTGGGATCTTTCGAAGCATCATAATACACCATCTCTATATTGTAGACAGTGTCCAGACCAACAGTATCCATAAGCCCAAAAGGTCCCACCTTCATCTTGGTAAAGATTTGCCAAGCGCGATCAATATCGCGAAAATCCGCATAATCATTCCCCCACATGTACAGGGTCTGCTTCTTGATGGCCCGCCAGACACTGTTGAAGCAGAAGCCGAGGATCTCCTTGTTCACTCGCAGGGGGACACAACCCAATGAGCGGATCCATTCCTCACCTTTCCTCATCACCTCAGGGAGAGTCTTTGTTCCCGCCATGAGGTCCACCATGTTCATTCCCTGCAGCGGGAGATAGAAGTGGGTATTTATACAGCGCTCAGGCCTGCCACTGCTGTCTTCCATTCTGGAAACAGGCATGGACGAGCTGTTGGTGGCAAAGATTGCTTTGGCTGGTGCATTCTCTCCCATCTGTTTGAAGACCTTTCGTTTGATTTCCAGGTCTTCCGTTATCGCCTCTACGACAAAATCAACATCTTTAAGCGCATCGCTTATGTTTGTCGTGAACTGAATGTTCGTTTTACATTCTTCCCATTTGTCCCAGGGGATGAAAGGATCAACCCCTTTTGTTTTTAAATCCGTAAACAGTTTGTCATACGTATCATAAAAGGCTCCATTCCTTGCATCGTAGACGCTGACCTTATATCCGGCGTATACAGACAACATCGCGATCTGGGTGCCCAGAAGACCTGTACCGACAACTGCGACTTTTGCAAACGGCTTGCTCATGATTTATCTCCCTTCATACCAACCCAGGGAAATTATCACCCCGGAATTTACGATTTCAGCTTCGAGATGCCGGGAGATATTCTCGTCCCGACATCCCATTTGTCACTAATGCCTTGTACCCATATACATTCGGTCCGCAAGAGCTTCTTCACAATGGCTGGTGATCAGCCGTAAATCAGGATCCCCAGCGGGATTGTAATGAAAAGGGATATCATCGTTGCAATGACATGGCACCAGAAAATGTGCTTGTAGGCGTTGTAGTGAAAAAGACCCGCGACAGCGAGCATGGTAATCACGGCTCCATTATGGGGCATGGCGTCAAAAGAGCCAGACGACATTGAAATAATCCTGTGGATCAACTCGGGGTTCAGACCAAGGGCGACATACTTAGGAACCATGGTCTCCAGGATGATACCGAGACCTCCGGATGCGGATCCCGTGATGGCCGCCATGGTAGCCGTAGCGGCCGCAAGGGAAATGATCGGGTGCATGGGGAGGGTCAGAAGCCAGGCTGAAACCAATTTGAACCCGGTCGTGGCGGCAACAGCCATTCCGTAACCGACATCGGCGCAGGTGTTGACAATCGGTATAACAGTATTCACGGCGCCTTTAGTCAATGTATCAATGATATTGGCATAGTATTTCCAGAAAAGGATCACACAGGCCAGGACACCTCCCGTCAAAGCAATGACGACATCTTTGTTTATGTAGGGAAGAGGCGTATTAAGCAGCACGAGGACGATAACCAGAGGAATCAGACTTAACCAGACATTCGGCATCGGTCCAGATGTGGTGACTCCCGCTCCGAGGACTCCGGGTGCGGGGTCCTCATAGACTTCACCTTTAGCCTTGGCTTTTTTCAATATGTAGCTGAAATACAGGACGTTCAGGACACTAATAACAACCGCCCCCGTCAGACCGAGCAGTGGCGCCGCGGTGGCCGAAGTACCCAGATATTTTGTCGGCATAATGTTCTGTATCTGAGGAGTCCCCGGAAGCGTGGTCATAGTGAGCGAAGCAGCACCCCAAATGAATGGAGCCATGAAGATGTGCCAGGGCACTTTCAGCTCCTTGAAAAGAGGCCGGGCAATAGGAATGACCGCGAATATGACGACAAACAGGCTCACACCGCCATAGGTAAGGCAAAGGGAGATGATCCCGACAGATAGAAGCATGCGGAGGGGATTTTCTTTTCCGATGAGCTTCAGAATCCCGTCAGCGAGGGATCGAGCCGCTTGACCGTCCTCCATGAATTTGCCGAATACAGAACCGGCCAAAAAGATCAGGTAAAATTTCCCCGCATAATTGATGAACCCTTTCATATAAGGTCCGTACAAGGTCTGCATGATATTCATGTTTGAGAAAAGACACACGATGAGGACGGCAAGGGGTGCAATAATGATGATGTGCCACCCTCTGAGCGCCAAGATGACAATAAACGCTAGTGAAATAATAATTCCAATAACACTCCAGTCCATTTAATTTCCTCCTTATCTTTATCTTTAAGGATAATCGTGAAAAATAGAAAATCACGCCTGCCACGACGTTCTTTTATGCATGCCATATGCCAATAAAAAAGGCTCAATATTTCCATTATGATGGAACATTGAGCCTTGGTAATTGTAGCTAACAACTACAATTTAGATGTAGCTGATAGCTACATAATATAATCAACTGGCTTTGTTTTTCACTTTTGTATCGATTTTATACCTGCTTATTTTTTTGTAAAGAACGCTTCTATCGATTTGCAATATTTCGGACGCTTTTTTCTTGTTTCCCTTTGTCATCTGTAAAGCATTGGTGATCGCGTCTCTCTCCATCTTTGCCCTCAGGTCGTTCAAATTTACGGATTTCTCTAGAAACTTTTTGGAAGTCCTGTCAAGAAGTCTTGGTACAAATTTTTCGAAATGGTAGGTATTCAGATATCCGGAAATAGCAATATTCGCCGCCCTCTCCAACATGTGTTCTAATTCCCTAACATTGCCGGGCCAGCGATAGCGATTGAATAACTTTAAGACATCTTTGTGAACGCCTTGGATGTTGAGGCCTAATCCTTTGTTTATTTTCGCAATGAAATGATGAACCAGGTCTGGAATGTCGTCGAGCCGTTCCCGGAGCGGAGGCAAATGCAGAGTTACTACGTGGATTCGATAATACAAGTCCTCGCGGAATTCACCATTGTCGACGAGTTCTCTGATGTCTCTGTTCGCGGTGCAAACCAAACGGATATCCGTATGGATTGTTTTGGTCCCTCCGACGCGTTCAATTTCTTTTTCCTGAATGGCCCTCAGGATCTTGGGTTGCAGCGAAAGGGGAAGTTGATCGATCTCGTCGAGATATAGAGTCCCTTTGTGCGCCAGTTCAAATTTTCCAGGCTTGCCGCCCTTTCGCGCTCCGCTGAAAGCTCCTTCCTCATAGCCGAACAGCTCTGATTCGATTAAGTCTTTTGGAATTGCCGAACAATTCAATGCAATGAACGATTGGTGCCTGCGGGGGCTCGATTGGTGGATCGCATGGGCAAACAATTCCTTTCCCGTTCCCGTCTCCCCGGTGATCAGCACCGTCGATTTCGTTTGAGCCACCTTTCGAGCGAGTTCCTTCGTTTCCACCATCTTGGCCGATGATCCGATAATGTTATCCAGAGAGTATTTTGCTCCTCTCAATTTCTGTAATTCATTCTTAAACTGATTTAGTTCGTCGTTCAAACGACGCACAATATCCATTGTTGAGAGTGTACTCATATATTCGATTGTATTAATTGAAGTATAGGCGAACACCCCGAGCGTCTTTTTGTTTTTGATGAGCGGAACATAATGGGCGATCACAGTTTCACCGTTTGCCAGGGTAAATAACTTTCAATCCGGTTGCCCATTTTTTCTAATCACGGGCATATTTGTATTAGGAATTATCTTGGATACAGGTTGACCAATGATGTCTTCTTTATTGCGCCCTAATATCTTGACATAATGATCGCTGATGGCGACAATTCGATCATCCGTATCCGTAACAATAGTCACGGCCGTTCTTGAAAGACTGTCAAAAATCAACCTGGTGATTTCATTACTTTTGAAAGTATTAACCATGATGCTTCTTCCTTTCAGGTGAGCAACCTTTTAAAAGTGCTGATGTGGAATTTTACCAAAAAGTGTTGTAAATAACAACATAGTGATCGTAGACAATGTACCCTTTCTTTGACACAAGAAAGGGTACATTGTCTACGATCTTTTTCTCTCTTGCCATACTGAGTAAATTATACTAAATGAGCCTGTGTACAGGCGGCAATGTGATGTTAAAGCTGTATGGGGAAGGATCGTATAGATTGGTATTTTTAGGATTTTTAGGCAGGTTCATAATCTTCATATCCTTCAAAAAGGTGCTGAAAATAATAAGAATTGAAGCTTTGCCTGGGTGGCGGAACTGGTAGACGCAAGGGACTTAAAATCCCTCGGTCCTTGAGGCTGTGCGGGTTCGATTCCCGCCCCAGGCACCAGATTTTCAGGGGGTTACGAGTTTGAGGTGGGCTTCCTTGAGCGTATAAAGCCGCAGGAGATTACACTTCCTCGATTCCTCTGGAAGCTATGTTCTGATGGAGATTCCCGTCTCATAACTTGACCACCTTCAGGAGTCGAGCATTGATCGCTACAATCACCGTACTCAATGATATGAGAACCACACCCATGGCCGGGGACAGGAGGATGCCGGGAATGATCCTGAAGCCTTCAACAGGAAACGCTTCCTTCGAAGAGGAGGGCGTACGGCTAAAACACCAGCCAGAGCACAAAGTAGAGGGTGTTGTTGTCGGAGGCGTCTCTTCCGGAACCGTCATAATTTGAACGGCCGCCATTGAACTTGTCATAGACAATATACTGGAGGGATGCCTTGACGTTATCCATGGGGAGATAGTCCACTTCGAAGATAAAACCACTGCTATCGGGGCTGCCGTTATTACTGCCGCTTACCGGAGCAGAAGCATAGAGCACAGGGTCTGAACTTCCCGTTGTCGTGAAATAGCTCACTGTCCCGCCGACCGTTCCTGCATTTGCCCGGTAGTAGTAATTGGCATTGACCCGGAAGGTATCCAGGTAATCCGATGAATTCGCCGTGTTTCCCATGGCGAAACTGGCATCCCAGTCCTGCCTTTCATGAATCCATGTTGATTGGAGGGTGACTATATGCTTCTCGCTAATGAACTGATACTGGGCATCCAGGGCCGTGTCGGTGAATCTATCTGTTGGTCCACCCGTATTGCCCGCTGGAAACACATCTGCCACGAGGCCGTAAGTGCCGAGCGAGATAGAGTGCTCCTTCCCGAGTTTCTGCAGGACCAGGCGCCAGTAAGGGACGGCGCCGTCTACGACGGTATCCGTCGTCGTGCCGGCCCCAAGGGGCCTGCTGATGCCCCGGCGATTCGTTCGATAAACGGATGCCTCACCGTAGAGGAGATGATTCCAGTAACCGTAAACGCCTGCTCCTCCTACCTGCTGGGCCAGGCCGCCGTCTATCAAGGCCCTGGCCGCAGGGGTGTTGGCAACAGCCGAGGATGCATAGGGAAAGCTCCAGGCAGGAGTCGTATTCCAGGCATCCTGCACCGTGGGATTGTTGTTGACTGTCAGTCCGTAGACGAAGAGTTTCCCCCCGATGACGGCGTCATTCGCAAAGCGAAGGTCGGTATTGTCCAGATTGATTGCGTTTCCGACACCGTCGTAGGTGAGCTGCATAAAGGCTCCCGTTTTTTTGTAAATCCTTCCTCCGTAAAACAGGCTCGCCTGCTGTGGAAGGTTGATTTTATCGTTGTCGGCGTTGTTGAAGGGTGCAATGCCCGTGTTCAGCCCCTGGGCATCGGTATAAGAAGCCTGGACCATTGCGGCAATGGGAGGGGTGGATTCGTAGGGCTTGCTGCTGGTGCTCAATGTGTAGCCACCGAGCTTGAAGGTCCGCCCGAAGGGCGTCAATTCAGGAAATGCCGTATGGCAGGCGGCGCAGGACATACCCGTCTGGCGCTTGAAGCTGGGAACGGCATGAGCGTTACCGATGTCTGAAAGAGTGAATCCGATGAGTGACAAGAAGAATGCTGCCATCCTAAATGAGCATCTGATCATCATTCCCCCCGTTTCCATCCGGGTATCATACGTACCCGTCAAATTAAGGATATTCGCACTGTTGTCGCCATTTAAAAATCACTCTCTGCTGCTCTTTCTAAAAGGAGAAATGTAATCAATGAGTGCCCTGGCGCCTTCGGGTGAATACCTGAAGGCCGGCATCATGCCCCGGCAGTTATGCAATCGACGTTCCTCGCTTTGCACGATGATATCCTGCCCATGACTGCATACCGGTCTTAATATTCCGATTTCATCCATCCCGTATTCTTGTCCACGAGGACCTTGTCGACGATCGAATTGTCCTTCGTCAGAATCTCGACTTCGAAAGCACTTCCCTTATCTGTGACGCTCCCCATCTTCAGATTCGGATTCCGGGTTGCTTTCAGATAATCCTCCACCTCCACCTTTGCATCTTTTTCCTCCAGAGGTTTTGACGGTTGCCTGTACTGAGGTCCGTAACCATAGCCCGGACCCATTCCATAGCCGCCGCCGTAGCCAGGACCCATCATTCCGGGGCCCATACCGTAACCTCGGCCGTAACCAGGACCCATCATGCCCGGACCCATGCCATAGCCACCGCCGTAGCCCGGTCCCATGTAGCTGCCGCAATACGGACAATACCAGCCGCTCCTGGTGTCGCTTTGACCTGCCGGCCCGCCTGTCTGGCTGTGAACCAATGCGGGGTAAAACACGCAGGCCACTAACAATGTAGAGACAATAAATATCTGAACTCTTTTCATAACATCCTCCTTTCTCTTTTGCAGCGGAACTGGCCTCAGCGTGGTTCTTTAAAGGTTGATTCCCTCATTCAAGTAAGTCTTCTTTTTTTTATTTTAAATATATTTCCGGCCAACACCATCAGGAAAACACTTAATTTCACCCTCGAAATTTCTTAGATTGTGACTGCTTTTCAACCTTTTGATATTACTTGCTGATTTCTATATGGCTTCAGCAAAGAATTGATCTATTGATTTAGAGGCTTATAAGAGATTCTCAGACCAGTGAATTAAATGAATTATTTCTGTTCTGCTCTCACTAATTGTCGGCAAAGTTGTGTAAGGCACGCGCACAGAATTTACCGAGATCGATTATCAATAACTAATTGAAATACCCATGGGATGCTTGTTCCGATGCTTATTACAAGGGCGAACTCCGCTTCAGCGAGAGGATATAGTCGCCGGGTGTAGTTTCCGGATCATTCCACTTCGTTATGCTTGAGGTGCCTCTTCCTTTCTGTATAGGGCGTGTTCCGCCGCGAGTATCATGTACATCGCCGGGACCACGAAAAGTGTGAATAAGGTGCCGATGGCGATCCCGGTCATGATGACCAGGCCCATGTTGAAACGGCCTTCCGCCCCCGCGCCGGATGCGGTGACCAGAGGTACTACGCCCAGAACCATTGCAGCGGTCGTCATCAGAATCGGGCGCAGGCGTATGCCGGCGGCCATTTCGATAGCCTCACGCTTTTTCCTGCCTTCGCGCTGCAGATCGTTGGCGAACTGAACAATCAGGATGCCGTGTTTGCTGATGAGGCCGATCAGGGTCACCAGTCCGACCTCGGTATAAATATTGAGGCTCGCGCCGCCCACTCCGAGGCTGATGAAGATCATCGCACCGCAGATCGACATCGGCACGCTGATGAGGACGATCGCCGGGTCACGGAAGCTTTCGAAGAGCGCCGCAAGCGAGAGGAATATGATGATCAGTGCGAAAAAGAAGGTGACCAGCAAGGCGGCGGATTCCTGGATGTATTGACGTGATTCGCCTCCGTAATCGATGCTATAGCCCCTCGGCAGTATTCCCGCGGCAAGGGTTTTAAGGGTATCCAGGGCCTGCCCCAGCGTGACCCCGGGCGCAGGCACTGCCGAGATAGTAGCCGAATTGAGCTGCTGGAAATGGTTGATAGACTCCGGAACGACACTGGTCTTTAATTTCACAATTGTGGAGAGGGCAACCGGCGTGCCTGCTGAAGTGTTGATGTAATAATCGTTTAGCTGCGAGGCGTTGAGCCGGTCGCGTTGCATTGTCTGCGGGATCACCTTATACGGGCGCCCCGACATGTCGAAATAATTGACGTATCCTTCGCTCAGCATCCAGGTCAGGGAACTGCCCACGTCACGCATGCTCAGCCCGAGCAACGCCGTCTTATCGCGATCGATCTCCAGGGAAGTCTGCGGCTTGTCGATCTTGAGGTCCGTATCCATGAACGCGAACAGGCCGCTTGCCATGGCTTTCTCTATCAACGACTGCTGGATTTCGTTCAGCCGGTCGAAGGATTCCGTCGTGCCTATCACAAACTGCACGGGCAATCCCCGGCCGCCTCCGGGAAGGGGCGCGCGCTGAAAAGCCGCCGCAAGCACTCCCGAAATTCCACTGAGCTGCCTCTGGACCATGGGCAGAAGCTGCATCGCCGTCCGGCTGCGCTCATTCCATGGTTTCAGGACCATGCCGGCGATGCCTGAGTTGAGACCGTTGACCCCGTCGAGCTGAAAGACATGGCTGGTTTCCGGATACGAGGCGAGTATTTTATATGCTTCGTGTGAATAGAGCTGCGTTTGCTGCAGCGTGGCGTTCGGGGCCGCCGTCAATTGCGTGATAATGATGCCCTGATCCTCCGTCGGGGCGAGCTCGGATTTGGAGGTTGCATACAGGAAGTAGTTGCTGAAGAGAATGATAAGAGCGAAGACCGCTATCACCGGCAATTCATCGAGAGCTCCCCGCAGGATCTTCTCGTAGCCCCTTCGCAGGCGTCCGAACTGGCGGTCGATAAAAACCATCAAGCGGGGTTCGTCGCCCCGGCTGTAGATTTTGAGAAATCGGGAGCACATCATCGGCGAGAGGGTGAGCGCGACGACGGCTGACACGGCGACGGCTCCGGCAAGTGTATAGGCGAACTCTGTAAAGAGGACTCCGGTAAGGCCGCCCATGAATCCTATAGGTACATAGACTGCGATCAGCACGACGGAAATCGCGATGATGGGAGCGGCAAGCTCGCGGGCGCCCTGAAGGGCCGCCTGCATCGGTTGAATGCCGTCCTCTATGTGACGCTGGGAATTTTCCACGACAATAATGGCATCGTCGACGACGAGACCGATAGCGAGCACCAGGGCGAGAAGAGTCAACAGGTTTATCGTATATCCGAGTACCAGCATGATGAAAAAGGCCCCGATCAGTGAAAGCGGCATGGCTATGACCGGGATGATGACGGACCGGGGCGACCCGAGGAACAGAAAAATGACCAGGGTCACGATCAGGAGCGCCTTTGCGAGGGTGCTGATCACTTCTTTTATGGCGCTGTTCACATATTCGGTCGCATCGTATACTATTCTCCCGTTGAGTCCCTCGGGTAACTGTTCCTGGATGGACGGGAAAAGCTTTCGTATATTGGCTATGACTGTGAGCAGGTTAGCGTTGGGGGACACCTGGATTCCAATAGCTACGGAAGTCTGGCCGTCAAAGGCCATCGCAGTATTATAGTCTTCGGAGCCGAGAGTGATTCTAGCGACATCCCCCAGACGGATGATAGCGCCGTTGGATGATTTAAGGACCAGATTGCGGAACTCGTCTACTGAGTGCAGGCCGGTGGAGGCGGAGAGATTTACTGTGACCATCAGGCCTTTTGTGCGACCCACTGCGGAGATGAAATCGTTTGCTGCGAGGGCATTGCTGACGTCCGTGCCGGTCAGGCCGTATGCCGCCATTTTTGCGGGGTCGAGCCATGCGCGGAGCGCGAACTGACGCTTGCCGAGTATTTCGGCCGTCTGTACGCCTTCCACGGCCTGAAGCTTCGGCTGAACCACCCGGATCAGGTAATCAGTGATTTTATTGGTAGTCAGCTCTTCACTGTAGAAACCCATATACATGGAATCGATTGGTTCGCCGATAGTAACCGTAATTACGGGCTGCTGTGTTCCCTGGGGCAGCTGGTTGAGAACCGCGTTGACTTTGGTGTTGATATCGGAGAGAGCCTTTATGGGATCATAGTTCAGGCGCAGATTCGCCTGAATCGTGCTCTGACCTTGAATACTCGAAGATGTGAGATAGTCGATGCCGTTTGCCTGGGAGATCGAGTTCTCCAGAGGAGTGGTGATAAACCCCGCGACAAGTGACGGGTCGGCGCCGAAAAAGACGGTCGTTACTGTCACAACGGCGTTCTGCGTGAATGGAAATTGTCGGACATTGAGCAGCCCTATGGAACGAAGGCCGAGCACCAAAATGAGCAGGCTGACTACTGTGGCGAGCACGGGACGGCGGATGAAGATATCTGTGAAGCGCATTGCGGGTCCTCCCGGGTTTACTCGTCCACCGGAATTGGGGCGGCCTTATTGCTCGGCGTAACCTCATTGTTGATGACGACAATGCTGCCGCTTTTGAGCTTTTGCTGCCCGCTCGTAACAACGATATCCCCCTCCCGGATACCCTTGAGGATCGCAATCTGGTCGCCCCGCGTGCCGTTGACAGTAACGAATCTCTGCCTGGCGATCAGGACCGGCTTGCCGTCCGGCCCTCTCGGGCCCTCTTCGATGATGTAAACAACATCGCCATAAGGGTTGAAGGTAACCGCTGTTTGGGGCAAGGTCAGGTAGCGCTCGGCTACCCCGGCAGTTATGTCCGCCGATGCATACATTCCTGGCAGCAAAAGATGACCAGGGTTGTCAAGCGTGGCTTCCACCTGGACATTTCGGGAACCCGGGTCGACCAGGGGATTAATCGCCGTGATCTTTCCGGAGAACATGCGATTCGGATAGCTGTCGACGGTAACAGAGACTGCCTGCCCGAGCGTTACGCGCGAGAGTTCCTGCTGCGGGAGGTAAAAATCCATATAGATGGGATGCAGGGTCTGTAGAGTGACAATGACGTCGCCGGGATTGATATACTGCCCGGGATTGACGGTGCTGATGCCCAGCTTGCCGGCGAACGGCGCGCGGATAGATTTCTTGGCGACCGTCGCCGCCAGCTGCGCGACCTGGGCCCGCGTATTTTTGAGATTTGCGTAGTCTGCATCCAGAGTCGCTCTGCTTATGGCTCTCGCGGCATACTGTTTGGTGTCCCGCTCGAAAACGATCCGGGCGAGTTCAGCGGATGCCTGAAGTGAGTGTAACTGTGCGATTTCGACATCGGCATTGAGTTGTACCAGCAGCTTTCCTTTTTCCACGATGTCACCTGATGCGAAATGCAGGGTTCTGACCTGTCCGGCGATTTCACTGGTAACATTGACGCCGCGCACAGCGCGCAGGCTCCCCACCGCCTTGATATGAGGCTGCCATGTATGGAATTGCGCTTTCATTACGGATACCGTAACGGGCGGGGCTCTGCGTTCGGCCCTTGATTTCCTGTTTTTATACGATTCGTACGTCTTGTATCCAAAAATTGCGCCGAACACTATGCAAACGGCCGCCAGCATGACAACCATGCGCCAGACCAGTCTTCCTTTGATGCGGGGGATTTTCTTCATCATTGCGGATTATCGGTGATCGTTGCGGTGTTGTCCTGTCGGGAGCGATTCCACCATCCGCCTCCGAGCGCCTGGAACAGGGCGGCCGTATCGGCGAATCTTGCGGACCGGGCCTGGACCAGGCTGATGCGCGCCTGTTGATACTGCCGCTGGGCATTGAGCAGGGAGAGATAGCTTACTCCGCCCAGCCGGAATTGTTTCTTCGTGAGATCCAGAGAGTCAAACGCAGCGGTTTCCGTGTCTTTCTGAGCTTTGAGGGTGCCGGCATCCGCTTCCAGCGCGCGCAGTACATCGGCTACATTCTGAAATGCCTGCAGTACCGTCACGCGATATTGTGCCAATGCCTGCTCGTAAGCGGCTACGGCCGCCCTGCGCTGCGCTGTCAGGGTTCCTCCGTGAAAGATGGGCTGCAGCAGGCCGGCGCCGAAATTCCAGACAGTGGAACCGGTGCCGAACAATTTTCCGATGCCCGTCGCCTCGGATCCGTAACTGCCGGTAAGCGTGATCTGCGGATAAAGATTCGCCGTAGCCACACCCACCTGCGCACTGGCGGCATGCAGAAGTGCCTCGGAGGCCAAAATGTCGGGCCGCTGTCGAACGAGCGATGAAGGCAGGCTCACCGGAAGCTCCTGTGGCAGCACGAATCCATCGAGTTCGAATTCGGGAAGCTCTGCCTCTCCAGGTGTGCTGCCGGACAGCACAGCCAGGAGATGGCGGGTCTGGGCAAGCTGTTTCTGCAGAGGAGGCAGTGCCGCCCGCGTCTGGGAAACCTGGGCTTTCTGAGCAAGCACGTCCGCCGCCGCAACCCCGCCGAGCTCAAATTGTTTTTCAATAATTGCCAGCTGTTCCTCCTGGAGGGTCAGGATTTCTCGGGTCGACCGGATCTGGGATCGCAGGGAAGCTTCCTGCACCGCCGTGGAGACGATATTGGAAGTGAGCGTCAAATGAGCGCCTTCCAACTGAAATCTCTGATAATCGATCTGTGATTGCAGGGCTTCCAGTTGGCGCCTTGTGCCCCCGAAGATGTCAAGCGCGTACGTGATATCCAGGGAGGCGTGAAAGAGGCTGAATTCCGGGATAACAGTGTCCTGGCCGAAAGAGGCGCCGGTTATCTTTTCACGCGTTGCCGACAGGCCGGCATCGACTCTTGGGAAAAGAGCTCCGAACTGGGCACGCCGCGCCTCCATGGCCTGACGCAGGGTAGCCCTTGCAGCCGCAAGCGTGGGACTCCTGGCAAGTGCCCGGCGGATAAGCCGGTCCAGCATCTCCGAATGAAATAGAGTCCACCACTGGCCGGGAATATCCTTGCCGTGGGTAAAGCGCTGGGCCGCGCCGCCCGGACCCGGCGCCTTTTCCGTTTCAGGAGGCAGCGCCCTTTCCGTGTAGGTTTTTGTACTTGGGGCTGCCGGAGGCTGGAAATTTGGGCCGACGGCGCAACCGGTCAGGACCACACAGGCAAAGACCGCGACGGCGGAGATTCTCGAACACAGGACGGGTATCATTTCCACATGCATGACGGTTCCCCGCTTCATTCTTATCCCCGATCGGATTCACTCCGAGGGCGGTATAAGCTTTATCCGTGAAATAGTAGCCCTTTATATCCGCAGGCACAATAAGGGGAACTTATGAAAAGAAATGGTACTGCGGGATTAAAATGAGTGCGGAAAAAGTATTACTCAGCAGGGATTCCGTATTGCTTCAAAACTTCTTGACAGTGTGGGTTTGGTGAAATATGTCTTGTCCATGAAGGCTGTCCTTATGCTTGTAATATTTTCTCTTTTCGTTCCTGCGATCGCGGGCGGGCAAACCGGCCGGCTTCCCGTGGATGACACGGAACAGGTCGCCGTTGCGACCGCAATGTCCGAAATATCGGTGAGGAAAAGCGTACAAGAGAGAATCATTGAAGGAACTTTCAACGGGATTGATTCAAAGGGCTGTGCCGGAGTCACGGTAAAGATCCTGACAGACGGCTGGGTTGCGCAGATCATGAATTACCGTGTCTGCAGCGGGCTCATCGCCGACGGATACAGGGATTCTTCCGATATCGACCCCGCGCCGGTTGGGATTGACGATTTTACTCTCCATATTGCGAGAGAGGCGCACAAACACGGACTTGCCCGGGGACTTTACGAGGGATTCATCATCAAGGCGGAACCCTTGCGCGGCCATGACGGTTGTGACGTCGAAGTCAGGATATTCAAGGGCTCAAGCCTCCAGGAAAAGAAAATCATGAACGGTTGTGAATAGGGTATCTTGTGTCGGATTCCCTGTCAATCCAGTTTCTCCCACTCCTTCAGGTCCGGCGGAGATTCCGGACACGCCAGCCGGTCCCAATCATGCCAGCCGGTGCATTGTCTGCATAGGGCTGCCCTTGCATCCTCCGCTGTTTCGTAAGAATCCAGCCACATTCCGCCGATACAGAGCATGAACTTCCCGGGGCACTCCGCATCGGGCTCGATTGTAAATGTACCGACTTCTGTCCTGTAGATGTAAACCATTTTTTCCCCTTGTATATATGATGTGCAACCCTTCTCCGCGTATTGCCGAAACAGGCCTGGTTGAGGAGGCGATGTCTTCAGCCGGGCGTCTCCTCAGAGGTCCTCGATGTGCTTCCATTCGAACCATCCTGTCAGACACAGGCGTCTTGCCCATTCGTCTATCATTATGCGGTCTCCTTCCAGGCTGTTAACATAATCTCTTTCTGTATGCCTTGCCAGATCGCTTCCGTCCATGATGAAAATGCTTTTGTGGTAAGGAGTAACGAAATCAAGACCGAAATGGTCTCCCAGTATTTTGAAGAAAGCGTAATTCATGATGTTCGATGCCCGGTAAATCCTGAAGGGCGTTATTTTCATCATCTCTTCTGAAAGAGAAAGGATTGCGATCTGCCTCTGTCTTCTCAGAGAGGTCAGTTGGATCTGCCGTAATTCCGGGTAATCGTCATACAGCCATTTATCGATCATTATATCCGGAGGCATTTTCGTTACCTGGAAGACGACCCCCTCGTACCAGAGAAAGAGCATCTGTTTAATTTTTTCCTGTCCGAAAACAGAGGCGAGCCTGTGGAGTTCATCCTCCATTTGCATGACGTAGCTCATCATTGTCCTTCTGTTTGCAACGGGAATGAATCTCCTGTCTTCGCTCGTGCCGAAGATCCTCAGAATATGGCCGCACTGATTGGCGATGATATAATTGATTTGATCATCGAACGATTTCCTGTACAGGAGATGGTGGGTGTCTGTGTTCTTCTTGGCGATTTCAATACTCGCCTGGACAGGCAGATCGGATTTCTCGATAAATTCTATATCCTTGCCGGTCTGCTCCTTGACCAGTTCAAGGATTGAGTTCACCGAATCGATAAGTTTCAAGGGCATGTCATCTCCTGTCATACACAGCTTTATTGAGTGCGAAAGGCCAGGGGGCTCAAGGCTCTTCTTATCTTTCCAACTTCCTGTTTTTTTATATAACATGATGGTCTCCTCATGGGAACAGAATTTATGAGACCAGGCCGAAGACATAAGGCGAGTGGCTGAAGGAAAAAGATACAATCAACCGTTTGCCTTTTATTCCTATATTGGGTATATTCTTCATGGTTCATTTACAGAGGGAGGTTCGGTATGAAAGTTGTGGCATTCAATACGAGTTCTCGAAAAGACGGAAATACGGCTATTCTTATTAATCTGGTTCTGGACGAGCTGAAAAAAGAAGGCATCGAGACGGAACTGATCCAGTTGTCGGGGGAGCCGATCCAGGGGTGCCTGGCATGCTACAAGTGCTTCAAGAACAGGAATTTCCGCTGTGCCAATGACACTGACATCCTGAACAAACTCATAGACAGGATGAGAGAGTCTGACGGGATTCTTTTGGGCTCGCCCACATACTTTTCCGATGTCTCGGCCAGAATGCGCGCCCTGATCGAACGCTGCGGTTTCGTGGGACGCGCAAACGATTATATGCTTAAGAGGAAAGTGGGTTCCGGGGTGGTAGCCGTGCGCCGCGCCGGGGCCATTAACGCGCTCAATTCCATCAATCTTTTCCTGCATTACATGCAGATGATCATGCCGGGATCGAGTTACTGGAATGTGGGAATCGGCGGAAACCCGGGGGATGTCATGAATGATGCGGAAGGCGTCCAGACCATGAAGACCCTGGGGCAGAATATGGCGTGGCTCATGAAGAAGCTCCATTCATGAACGGCCGCAGGCTGATTCAGCGGGGCTTTCCGGCCGATGCCGTATTGAACATCGATCTTATTTCGCTCGCTTGCGGGAATCCCGGGTCAATCTCCAGTGTTTTCATCCATTCCCTTCTTGCGAGGGTATAGTCTCCGTTTTTGAAATAAGCCATGCCGAGATGGTAATGGACTATGGGGTGATCGGGAAGCTTTTCTCTTGCTTCCTTCAGGTAGATGATGGCGCGGTTGAATATGTTTTTCTTGTAGTAGATCCATCCCAGAGTGTCCGATATATACGGGTCGTTCGGCGTTTTTTCCTTGGCGCTCTGGGCAAGGGCGAGAGCCTCGTCGATATTCTCTCCGGTTTCAGCGAGAAGGTAGGCGAGATTATTGGCTGCGGGCGAAAATTTAGGATCTATCCTGAGTGCTTTTTGATAATGCTCTTTCGCCATGGCGAATTCCTTCCGGTTCTCGTAAATCATGGCCAGACCCATATGGGAGTAGAGCGAGTCGGGCGATTTTTGCAAAGCCGCGAAAAACAGGTCTCTTGCCTGATCAATCCTGTTCTGCCGGATATAGAAGGCCCCCAGTGAATGATAGAATAAAGGAATGCCGGGGTTTATGTCGATCGCCTTGCGGTAGTTAAACTCGGCCGCCTGTATATCCTTTTTTACATCGCAGATCTGACCGAGAAGATGGTAAAGAAACGGGTTTCCATGCGAGACTTCGATCTGCGCCCTGACCCTTTCAATCGCTTTTAGAAAATCCCCGCGTCCGGTGTAAACCTTCGCAATGAACTGAAGGGGTTCCAGATAATCCGGCTGAATCTTCAATGCCTCTTCGAATCTCGCGAAAGCCTCTTTTTCCTTCTTTTGATAAAAGAGGGCGCGGCCCAGTTGAAAGAAACCTGCTGCTTCACGGGGACACGCCTCGACAGCTTCCTCGAAAGAGCGCCGGGCGTTTTGAAAATCTCTTTTCAGTAGGTAAGCATTCCCTGCAATCATTATGGCCCTGTAATCACGGGGATTATTTTTCAGAACCACCCTGGCCTCCTCCAGGGCCCGGTCGAGCGCGCCCGAATTCAGAAGGCTTTCGGCCATGATAAGTCTGGGTTCACTCCAGTGGGGTTGAAGTTTTACCGCCTCGGCGAGATGCTTCTTGGCCTGCTGGATATCCCTGTTGCCGAAGTGGGCCAGGCCGAGATAATAATAACCTGAAGCGGACTTGGGGTTTTCCTTGACATAAGGTTGGAGCAGATTGACGGCCTCGCGGAATTCATTCCTGGCGAGATGAATTCGAGCCTTTAAAAGCAGGGCCTCATGACTTTTGGGATTCAGCTTCAGAAGCCTTTCCGTGTAAGCTCCCGCTTCATCGTATTTTCTTTCTTTCAGATGCAGATCGGCAAGCCTCGCGACGGCCGCCTCGTTGTCCGAACTGATCTCGAGAATTACGCGGAAGGTATCGGCCGCTTTTGCATTCTGATTCGTGGCGATAAAGAGGTCCCCCAGTTGCAGGCGGTATTGAATGTTTTGCGGTTCCAATTCTATCCCCCTGCGGAATTGTGTTTCTGCTTCGGCGGGCCGGCCGGTCAGGTGATAAAACCGTCCTGCGCAGATGTGCGCGCCCGCATTGCCCGGATGAGTCCTCAGGATGTCCAGATAGACAACCTCCGCCATGTCCCTTTTGCCGCTCTCCGTATAGAATCCGGCAAGGGCGTACTTTGCGGCGAGGGAATCCCTGTCGGCCTGAATGGCGGATTTAAGTGTCTGTTCGGACCGCTTGAGATCGTTGTTTGAGCAGTAGATTTTCGAGAGGTGGAGGTAACTTTCAATCCTCCGGGGATCGGCGGCGATTGATTTCTGAGCTTCCGAGACGGCGGCCTGCATGTTTTTTTCCGCAAAGTGCGCCATGCTCATCAGGAGATGGGCTTGAGAATTTTCCGGAGATTTCGCGAGAACAGCCTGCGCCTGCTGTTTCGCTTTCGGGAAATCCTTTGCGGCCAGAAGGAGATTTCCAAGATACATTCTGGCCTCGTGGTCATTGCCGTCCAGCTCGACACTCCTCGAAAACTCGGCAAACGCGGGCCTGATCTCACCCGATTTGAGGTAGGCAAGACCCAATTTGAAATGGGCCCTGGCGTTTTTCGGATCGATCTGGACGACGTTTTTATATTCGATCACGGCCTCCCTGAATTTTTTTTCACTCAAGAAGATCTCGCCTCTCTTCCAGTGACGTTCCTTTTTTGCTTCTGCGGAACAGCCGCAGAAGAGAACGGCGGCGAGAAGGCCGGGCATGATCAAAGAGAGAATTCCCTTGTATTTTTTGCCGAATATGAAGATCATTTTTGGTTCTCCTTTCTGAAGCAGCCTTTCTGCATCAGCTGTGCCCAAATCCAGAACCAATGACCCTTTTCGAGGTTAAGAAGTTAGAAAGATGAGAGTTTGAGAAGATATTTTCTATCTTTTCAGGCTCTCATCTTTCTTAACTCCTCTTTTTGACGCGGATAGTCTGATTCACGAAGCCATCAATTTTTGTGGCTTATCCTCTGAAAATTGGCCGGACGGGAGAGGAGATAAAAAGGACGAAAGGCGAAAATGCATTGTATTGGCAGCATCTTTTTTCCTTTAGCCATTAGCCTTGCGCCTTTAGCCTGTATTTTGGACAGCCTGTAGAACAGGTGTTTTTCAAAAATCTGTTAGACGTCAAGCACGATCTGCGGATTTATCCCGAACCCGATCCGGGGTCCTGAAAGCCTAATCATTTAAACACCCTGGTATTTTTAGCGACTTCTAAAGGCATGCAGCATTAAAAAATAAGAGGGAGGGGTTTCATGATTTGGCATGCAATGTGCCTGGCATGCAAAGGGGAGATTCTGTAAAATGCAAAAAAACAGCCGGACCTTCATGACTCTGTTTATTAAAAATGCCGGGAATCTCGTGAGGATCGGAGGGATACTTGCGGGCCTTGTCTGGCTGTACGCGCCGGTGATGAAGCGTCTTGTGGAGGACTGGCTCCACATGCCGGATTTTTCCCACGGTTTTTTGATCCCGCTTATATCGGCCTATATCATTTATCGGAAAAGGGATCAGCTTTCCACCCTAACGCCATCCGGCCGGTGGCTCGGGATAGGCATTGCCGCCGTCGGAGTCTGTCTTTTGATCTTGGGACGCCTGGCAGGTGAATTTTTTACGATGAGGATATCTCTCCTGATCCTGATCGGAGGCATAATTATCTCCATGCTGGGGGAAGGTTTTTTCAGGGTTCTTCTGCTCCCCTTGTCCTACCTCGTGTTCATGATTCCACTGCCGTCCATTCTGATGGACCGAATAACCTTCCCCATGCAGCTCCTCGCCTCCCGAATGGCGACTGCATCCCTGTACCTGATCGGCATTCCCGTCGTGAGGGAAGGCAATATCATTCATCTGGCGAATGCCTCTCTGGAGGTCGCAGAGGCGTGTTCAGGGATTCGCTCCCTGGTTTCCCTTCTGGCGCTCTCGGTAGTTTTTGCACACTTTTCCCGGGGTCCGGCCTGGAAGAAGGGAGTCCTGATCGCATCAACATTCCCTGTGGCGATTCTTGCGAATATGATCCGCGTCAGCGGCACAGGGGCCCTCGCGCACTTCTACGGCAATTGCGCCGCGCAGGGTTTTTTCCATATTTTTTCCGGATGGATGCTCTTTGCCTCGGCATTTCTGCTCCTTCTTGGAATTGAATTCGTACTCTCGAGGATACGGCGATGAAGTGGATTCGATCCGCGTTTTTTCATAGAAGTGCAAGATTTATTACTCTCATGGTCGTCCTCCTCGCGGGTGTTTTCGCGGACGCCTATTTCAGCCGCCCGGAGGCCACGCCGGATCGGAAGAGCTTTCGTTCCTTTCCCGACAGGTTCGGAGATTGGAACTCCGTCCGGGAGCACCGGATCAATGACCGGTCCATGGAAATTTTGAAGGTGGATGATTATGTCATGCGGGATTATCGCAATTCCCGGGGTGAGGAGATCAATCTCTATATCGGCTACTTCAATTCCCAGCGCGAGGGAAAATCCATTCATTCCCCGAGGCAATGTCTTCCTGGGGCAGGGTGGCTTCCTCTGGAGAGAAAGGTGCAATGGATAAAGCTTTTTCCGGGGCGTGATGCATGCTATCCGGTGAACAGGATGATCTTCGAAAAAGGCCTTGATCGGCGTCTCCTCCTGTTTTGGTATTACGGAAGGGGCAGGATCTACGCGAGCGAATATATGAATAAAGTCTACTTGATACATGACTCGATCGCCAGGGGGCGGACAGACGGCGCCCTCGTAACCGTTATGATGCGCACGCAGGAGGATGCGGAGCCTGCTTCGGGAAAACTCTTGGATTTCATTAATAGAATTTTCCCGGCACTTGCGGAATACATACCTGAATAGCTATGCTGAGGGCAAAGAGTTAAGCCTCAAGGCAAACTTATTATTACCATCTTTCTTCCTTTTGCTGTTGACCTTGTGCTCAGACCATGTTTTTGAACAGCATGTCTAACAGGTGTTTCCTATCAACCTGCCGAAAAATGTGTAAATTCAACTTTTTCATAAAATAAACCGATACAAAAATGATATAAGAATATATTATATTCATTTGGACAGCCGCCGGAATTTCGCTTCCTGATGAATCCCTGGCTGTGATAGATATATACGGGGATTTTTGATCCGATATAAGGTGCCGGATACGGTTTTCGATATCAGGAACTCTTCGATCACTCTTGATCCAGTCAGAGCGGAGTTGAACTGATATTATGATTAAGGCGATCAGAGCACGGGATCTGAAGGTCGGGATGTATGTCTTGCTCCCTACCAGTTGGTTCAAGCACCCATTTTTAAAAAACCAGTTCAAAATCGGATCCAGAAAAGAGATTCAGCAGATCATCGAATTGGGGCTGACGGAAGTTAAAATCGATATCTCGAAGAGCTCCATGCCGGACGAAGGAACGGCTGCTCCTGAGGAGACGGCAATATCTGCGCCGAAGAAGTGGGCTCCTGAGCAGATCGTTCCAAGAGAACTCAGAGAAGCGATCGTGGACCGGCAGATGCCGCCCCGGGGAAAGGCGGTCATCATCAAGGAATGCTCCCTGGTGCTTATGAGCAGATTGTTTGAGGATCCTACGGCCCGAAACATTCAGGAGGCCAGGCGGGGAATATCCGAGACAGTCGATTTTATTATTTCCAATGATGAAATATCGAGTCATCTGATCAGTATAACATCGCACGATCTTTATACCTATACCCATTCGGTTAACGTGGGAATACTGGCGTTGCTGCTCGCGAAGAGACTGTTCAAGGGTTCTGCCGTGCACAATCTGAGAGAACTTGGTTCCGGGTTTTTCCTTCATGATCTCGGCAAAGTCAGCATAGATCCGAATATCATCAATAAAGCCGGGAAGCTCAATGATGATGAAATCCGGATCATGCGCCGGCATCCCTCTGAAGGCGCCAAAATCCTTGCCAGTGCGCAGCAGATGACGGATGAATCGAATATCATTGTTCTTCAGCATCATGAACGGGAGGACGGAACAGGTTATCCGCTTGGCCTGAAGGGTCCGGATATCCATATTTATGCTCGAATATGCGCGATTGCCGACGTATACGACGCGTTGACTTCCGAGCGCTCGTATAAGCAGAAACTCAATCCGCTTGCCGCTCTCGAAATGATGCGCGATGAGATGTTGAATCATTTCCAAAGGGACATGTTTGAAAATTTTGTTTTTCTTTTCAGGGGATGAAAGAAAGATGAAAGCAGGTGCAGCCTGCAGCACAGTCTATAACTCGGGCGAGGCCGGTAAGAAGGCCGCGGAGAAAGCCGTCGAGGTTTCCGGAGAGCCCGTCCTTACCTTCCTTTTTACGACTGAGTATCACGACCATAAAGCCGTCCTCGATTCCGTCAAAAGAGTTGTGGGCCGATCGAAAATAGTCGGTTTTTGCAGCGCGGGTATTATCGCCTCCGGAAAAGTGCATCGTCAGGCGGTCGGGGTATGCACATTGAGCGGTGACGAAATCCGGGCGAATACGACTCTCCATGCGGGACTGAGCGGGAATTCTTTCCTTGCCGGCGCCCGAGTGGCGGATGAAATCCTTTCCGGTGGTTTCGACTCCGGTTCGGTTTTTATTTTCCCGGACGGATTGACCGCCAATGTCCCCGAACTGTTGCGAGGTCTGTATCGCCGGATGGGGCCCGCTTTCAAGTATGTGGGTTGCTGTGCAGGCGATAACTTGAAGTATTCCAGAACCTATCAATTCACGGAAAAAGGAATCGAAGAGGATGCCGTTGCCGTAGTGGTCCTGGACGGGATCGAGATCGAATCGGCTTTGGGACATGGCTGCAATCCAGCGGGAGAGCCCTTGATCATTACAAGAGCGAAAGGCAAGCGCGTCTTTGAAATAAACGGGAGGAGTGCCCTGGATTTTTACTGCGAAATGATGGGAAGCATTCCTCCAGGTCGCTTTGCGGATTACGCGATGAGATATCCCCTCGGATTCCCCGACATTGCCGGCAATTATCTGATCAGGGATCCGGTAGCGGCCAACCCCGACGGGAGTATCGATTTCATAACCGAGATACCAGATAAGTCGGTGGGATCGATCATGAGCCAGGTTCCAGAGGATATGATCTCGGCGGCATGGGAGGCTGCCGACAATTCCGTTCGTAATATGGCCCATCCGGAATGGATGCTTCTTTTCGACTGTATCTCGCGATATCTCCTGATGGGTGCGGATTATGAAAAAGAACTGCAGGTGATCAATGCTAGGGACGGACGGGAACCGCCGTTTCTGGGCGTGCTGACCTTCGGGAACATCGGCGGTTTTACCGAGGTTCCACAATTTCATCGCCAGACGGCCCAGATTATCGCCGCGGGACGGATGGACGGAGAAAACGGGGGATTCGCAGAATGATACCGTCGGCGAGGGACTCCGAACGCCTGCAATTCATAGCCGAGATTTCCATTCTTCATGAGCTGTCTTTTCTCTCTTTTTCTGCATTGGAGGAAGAGGCTATGCGAGAGGCGGTTGAGCGGGCATCGCGCCTCTTCGGGATCCGCCGCATGGCGGTTATCAAAGGTGTGCGCCGAAATCAACGGGTGGCCGGGTCATGGGGATTCAGGAACAAAGCGGATATTTTCAAAAAAATTAAGGAATTCGCAGAAAACCAGTTCTTGTATATATTTCAGGGCTGTGAAAACACGGGAGTCCTGTTCATGGAACATGCTCACCCTATAGATACAAGGACAAAACGTCTTTACACGATTTTCGCCCGTAAGGTGGAACACGCGCTATTCGGACAATCCCGGGAGCAACTCGAAGATCCGCTGGAGAAGAGGACCGAAGAACTAAAGAAAATCAACGAAGATCTTCACAACGAGATTGCATGGCGGCAGAGCGCGCAGCAGATGGAAAGGATGGAGTCACTCGGCATGCTTGCGGGGGGACTGGCTCGTGATTTCAACGACATCTTGACCGCTATACTGGGGAATATTTCTCTATGCCTGTCTTATTCCGATGCCGGCAGCGAGATCTCCAGAAGACTGATGAAGGCTGAGGAAGCCACACTTAAAGCGCGCGACCTTACACAACAATTGCTGACTTTTTCCAAAGGAGGCTCTCCGGTAAAAAAGACGTCCTCCGTTGTGGAAATCATCGGGAATTCAACTTCGTCCGCACTGAGCGGTTCGGAAGTTTCGTGTGAATACGCTCTGCATGAAAATCTCCTGCCAGTCGATGTCGATCAACTTCAGATCCAGAACGCCATTCATCATATCGTGCTGAATGCGGTTCAGGCGATGCCTGAGGGAGGCACTATACGGATCCGGGCTGAAAACGCGTTTATCGGCCAGAAGAATGAATTCGCCTTGAAACCGGGGCACTACGTCATGATTGCCTTCGAGGGCCAGGGGACCGGCATTCCGCAGGAGCACCTGCCGAAGCTGTTCGATCCCTATTTCACGACAAAAGACAAGAAAGACGGGCTCGGGCTCGCGACCTCCTATTCTATCATCAGGAAACATGACGGTCACTTGTCGGTGAGATCGGTCCCCGGCTCCGGAACGATCTTCTGTATTTACCTGCCTGCCTCAAACGCAGGCATTGATGGTGCAATTTCCTGAAGAATCGTGCCTTTCCCATTTGCCTTCTCATCGCCTCCCGATCACCTGTTGAACTTGCAATCTCTTCATGAACTGTTAAACTTTACTTATTGAAAAAACTCCCGTTTTCCAGATTGTTCAAAAAACAGGCTGCAGCGAAGCTGCAGTGGTGGGAGTTTTCCAATTGCTGGAATCTTTATTGCGGAAGGAGGTAAAGATATGGCCAGAAAAAGCAGAAGAGAGAGGCTCGATGATTTTTTCAAGGATAAAGCGGAAGAATTTGAAAGGGGGATTGACCGGGAGCGCGATGATGATCTGGATGGATTGATCTGGGAACTCGGAGATTATGAGAACAGGGAGCCGATTTCCGGCGAAGAGTCAGAATTCAAGGAACTGATTCCGGCCGAGGAGGAATTAGTCGACAAGGAGATCGACGAATACGGAATAGAAACGGAAGAGCGTCTTCTGGAACCAGTGCAGGCCTTGCTGAAAATAGAAATTTCCGGCGATAATTACGAAATTGTATGCGGCCGGATTTCTGAGGCGTTGTTGAGGAAGCTGCGGAAATACTGCGAAAAGACAGGGATAAGTCTTTCGAATGCCTGGTATGATGACAAAGTGATGAAAAAGATCGCCGGTAAAAGCTGGGTCGCATGGCACGAAAGGGACGAATTCGTCCATGAAATCGGTCTGGGCGGCAGGGGCGTTGATGCATTCGATCTATCAGTTTTCATTGATTATGAGCAGATTGAGGATCTGGAAACGGACAGCATCAGGGTAAGTTTGGAAAGGATGCAGAAGCCCGTTGTCGGAAAAGGGGAGGCGACTGTGGCGGCCGGATCCGTGCACGAAGCCACTTACAATTTCGAACTGGAGATAAACGAGGAATTCGACATCCGCAAACTGGAATTCGTTTTCAAGGATTTCAGCGCCCTCGGATTTCCCGAGCCGCTGCTCGTCGATATTACCTATGACGGCGAGGCGATGTATTTTGAATATGAAAACGGTCTGCTGAAGGATATGCTGGATGTGAAAATCATCGACGCATCCGCACCCTGAAAGCTGGAGCCGCTTCGACCTGCGCCTTGCGCCTGCGTGTTTTTCCGCATCCTTTAGAGGTGCGCGAAAAAGGATCGCAAGGACTTATTCCCTATGAGGTGGAAAAATACCCGGAGAAAAGATTTCTGGAAAGGGGGTATGATTTCCATAACCCGCCAGATGCTTTCCTGCCTTTTCTTGAATCGCAGCATTTTTTTGAATTCGACCATTCCATATCGCTCATCCAGAATTTTTCTTCCGATCTCCCTGCCGCTGGCCATGGCAAACGAGATTCCTTCTCCGGTGGCTTTTGAGATGAGGCCCGCCGCATCGCCAGCAAGATATACAGGTCCGAAATGGAAGCCCGCGTAATAATAGCTGAGCGCTCCTCCCCGCAGATGATGTCCGGAATATGAAAAACCGAGCTCCGTGATAAATTTCTTGAGAATTTGTTTTGCTTCCGGTACGGCAAGGTGATCGGGATCGAAGCCGATGCCCGTACTCGTGTAAGATACATGAGGGAATACCCAGAGATAACCGGACCTCAGAACCGCGGGGTTGAAGTACATGATGAAATCATCGGTAATACGGGGAATGTCGAAGTAAAATCCAAAACCCATTTTCGTAATCAGCCCCAGTGACCTCCTGACCACGGAGAATGAGCCGTCCGCCCCGACGAGTGTTCTGGAGCGAAATGTGCCCCGGTCGGTCAGCACCTCGCATCCGTGGATGGATTGTACTTTCAGGCCGGTGAGGATCGTAATGTTACGCCCCCCCGCTATCTTAGAGAGGAGATGCCGTCCAAGGTCCTCACGGTCGATGGTTCTGATCGGAATATGGGAATGGAGTCGGTATTTCCTGTCGCCCAGAAGCAGGACCGGATCGTTGAAAGTCCTGGTCTTCTCCGGAGGGATATCGAAATTTCCGGCAAGTGGTGTTAAACCTCCGGCGCAGTTTTTTGGCCCTATTACGCTGCTCTTCTCAATGATCAGGACCGATTGTCCGGAATCCTTGAGCTCCTCTGCACAGCTTAAACCCGCGGGTCCCGCGCCGATTATGATCACGTCAAAAGTGTAAGGCATTTGGAGATAATCCCGGCTCCTGAGCGGATCAGTCCAGTAATTGCGGTGCGCCTTTTATTTTATAACCTCCCTTTTTGAGGGCATCCGTGATCGTATCCAATGATGTCGCCCCATCATCAAAGAAGAGGATCAATTTTTCTTTTCCCTCGCTTTCGAATTTTGAAACACCCTTTATATTCTTCAGGATAGAACTTATCCTGGTTCGTCCCGATCAAGTGCCGCAATCGGGAATCGTAAGCAGGACTTTACGGTCCGCGGCGCAGACCGTAAAGGGAATAACGACTATAAGCAGAAGAACCAGGACCATCTTCCAGACGCAATACTTTCTGAGCGGCATATTTCCTCCTGAATCCGGCGGGCGCGCCCCTTTCCGGACGTTTCGGTACAGATATGCTCTATCATGAAGGGAATGAGAAAAGCAATTCCTACTTGACCGTCGGACTGCTTTCCCCTATATTCATTCTTTCCGGTATTTCATCGTCACAAGGAGGTCCGAATGAAAATTATTCTTCTGGGCGCGCCCGGCGCCGGCAAGGGAACAATAGCCAAGCTCCTTGCAGAGTATGACGGTTCTG
The DNA here is from genome assembly GCA_041946925.1 of Syntrophales bacterium. Classification (GTDB taxonomy): domain Bacteria; phylum Desulfobacterota; class Syntrophia; order Syntrophales; family UBA4778; genus JBHGBI01. The sequence goes on from JBHGBI010000006.1 coordinate 66,450, forward strand.
TGCAGATATCGACCGGCGATATTTTGAGGGCGGCCGTGAAAGCCGGTACGGAACTCGGTAAAGAGGCAAAGAAGTACATGGACAGCGGCGATCTCGTCCCCGACGAACTGATCATGAAAATCATGGAAGCACGCCTTGCAGAGCCCGACAGCAAAAAGGGGTTCATTCTGGACGGGTTTCCGAGGACTGTATACCAGGCCGAGTCGCTGAAGGAATTGCTCGCGAAACTCGATATTGAGCTGGACTTTGTCGTCAACCTGGAAGTCCCCAGAGACGTGATCTTGGATAGACTGACCACGAGAAGGACATGCTCTAACCCGGATTGTCAGGAGATCTATAACATAAAAACCAAGCCCGCCGGGCCGGATGGGAGATGCACAAAATGCGGCAGCCCCGTCATCCAGAGAGACGATGAGACGGAGGAGGCCATTCTCAACCGTCTGGAAACATATAATCTGAAGACGGCGCCTCTGGTGGATTTTTACAGAAAAGAGGGAATCCTGAGGAGTTTCATTTCCATCAGCAGCGCGGAAACTGTAGAGGCGATCAAAGGAGAATTAAAAAAAAAGAGTGATAGATTACAAGAGAGATCTGAATCCGGAACAACTGGAGGCCGTCCTGGCGAATGAGGGGCCCATTCTGGTTATTGCCGGAGCGGGGAGCGGGAAAACGCGGACCCTGACTTACAGGGTGGCTTACTTGATTGAATCGGGCGTGAGGCCGGAGAGTATTCTGCTTGCGACCTTCACAAACAAGGCGGCCAGGGAGATGATCGCCAGGGTTGAAGCGCTTACCGGCTTCAACGTAAGCAGGCTGTGGGCCGGGACGTTCCATCACATCGCCAATCTAATCCTGAGGAGGGAAGGACGAGTCCTCGGCCTGCCGAGCAATTACGTGATCATAGACGAAGAAGACGCTGATCAGACGATCAATACACTTATATCCGAACTGAGAATCGACTCCTCCCGGTTCGAAGAGTTTCCGAAGGGCAGTGTAATCCGCGGCATGATCAGCTTTTCAATCAACTCAGGACATCCACTGGAGGAAGTCATCTCAAAGAGATATCCTTTTTTTCTCCATTTTGCGGATGCCCTGGTCGAGCTCTCAGTGCGCTACCATGCGAGAAAGCGCGAAGCGAATGTTCTTGATTTCGACGATCTCCTGCGCTTCTGCCTCGAGCTACTCGAAGGTTATCCGCAAATTCTTCAGTTGTATTCCGGGAGATTCCGACATGTGCTCGTGGACGAATACCAGGACACGAGCGTCATCCAGGCCCGGATCATTGACCTCCTCGGTTCCCGGCACAGGAATCTGATGGTGGTTGGAGATGATTCCCAGAGTATCTATTCTTTCAGGGGCGCGAATTTCGCGCATATTCTTGATTTTTCGGACCGCTACCCGGATGTGAGGATTTTCACACTGGAGACGAATTATAGAAGTACTCCGGAAATCCTTCATCTCGCAAATTGCAGCATCAGCAACAATGAAAAACAGTTTTACAAGAAATTGAAGGCGGTGAGGGGAGCCGGCATGAAACCGGTTCTGGTCTCTGTGAAAAATATCTCGCAACAGGCAGAATTTGTCGCGCAAAGGATAATCGAATTGGTTAGGGAGGGGGTCAGGCTGAGAGATATCGCTGTCCTGTACCGCGCCCATTATCATTCCATGGAGTTGCAGATGGAGATGACCGCCAGGGGCCTGCCCTTCGAGATTCGTTCCGGGATTCGGTTTTTCGAACAGGCTCACATCAAAGATGTTTCTTCTTTTTTACGCATTATCGCCAATCCCCGTGATGAAACCGCATGGAAGAGGGCGCTGATGATGCACGATAGAATCGGCAGGGTCACCGCAGGCAATCTCTGGAAATACATATCCGCCCTACCCGACCCGCTGGCTTCCCTTCGCAGCGGCGATATTTTCAAAAAGGTTCCGAAACCGGCCGAACCGGGAATGCGCAAATTCAGGGATATCCTGCTGTCTCTGGACGATCCCTGTCTCCAGGGATATCCCTCGAAAATGATAGACAGCGTTCTGGAACACGGGTACCGTGAATATCTTCGCAGCCGCTATGAGGATTTCCAGTCAAGGGAGGATGATTTGAACCAGCTTGCAGGCTACTGCGCCAAATTTTCCTCCCTGCAGGATTTCTTGAGCGAACTGGCGCTGCTGTCCAGTGTGACGGAAGAAGACGTGGATGGAAGAGGGAAGGACGACGACAGGGTTATATTGAGCACCATTCACCAGGCGAAGGGTCTGGAATGGCGCGTCGTCTTCGTGATCTGTTGTTCCGATGGTATGCTGCCGCTGTTGCGTTCCCTCAAGGAGCCCGGCGGTGAAGAGGAAGAAAGAAGACTGTTTTATGTTGCTGTAACCCGAGCCAAAGATCAGCTTTATTTCTGCCGTCCTGTAGTGGATTACGGAAGGTCGACGGGCAATATTTTTCTGAGCCCGTCGAGATTCATAGAAGAATTGACGCCTTCTTACGGAAGCCGTGAAAAGTGTCCTTACGAAAAATGGTCGGTATTCGAGAATCTACGGCAGGGACAGCTATAAATCCCTGATTATTTCCATTTGTCTGGCTTTTTCTTCGCTTCGTATTCCGCCTTCAAGGCTATCTGTGTGGCCTCCGCGATATCTTCAACACTCTTCGCCAGTTCCTCAAACTTGATGTCCACGCCGAAGACACCGGCCATCTCGTCCTTTTCATCGATGATCGGGGCCGAGACAGTAATGCAGAGAGCTCCGGTCATTTTCGAGATATAGAAATCTGTTACGTGTATTTTGCCCGTCTTCAGCGGCATGAGGAACCACTCCCTGTCCGAATAATCGGTGCCGACTCCTAAGTTTTCATACTTCGGCCTGTCCGCGATATTCGTGATATTCCGCGTCGTTTTCTTCCCGTTCATATCGACGACATAGGCGAATTGTATCGACGGATTTTCATCGATGATCAATTGCATGACAGGTTCCTGCTTTTCGGGGTCCATCGTTTTCATGACGGGGTTGTCGATCACCTGCTCGACAACAGCGACAGCGACCTGCGATGCCTTGTATTTGATTTTTTCGAGGTCGGACATGAAAAGTTCAGGAAGGTATTTTCTGACTTGCCTGTCCATTTCCTCATGAGAGATGCTGGTAATCCTGCCCTCTTCGTAAACCTTCGTGACCCATTTGTGGATCTTGGAAATACCGGGGTGCCTCTTGTCGACGGCTTCCGAATTTTTCAGGCCGAGATTCGCATTGATCCAGTGGGCGATTCCCGCCTTTCCCGATTTATCCGTGATCTCCAGCATGATGGGCCGTTTGAGGATCTTTGTCGTATCGAAGATATTGTAGATCTCCTCGTTCTTGATCAGGCCGTCGGCGTGTATTCCAGCCCTGGTTACATTGAAATCCGATCCGACGAACGGAAGATTGGGCGGAATTCTGACGCCGATTTCCTTTTCGAAGTATGACGCTATATCCGTGATTGCAGTGGTATCAATACCGCAGTTGTTTCCTCTCAGGGCGATATATTCGATGATCAGCGCTTCGATGGCGGCGTTGCCCGTCCGCTCACCCAAACCGAGGACAGTACCGTTGGCCGCACTGCATCCATACAGCCACGCCGTTGTCGCATTGATCACCGCCTTGTGAAAATCGTTATGGCCGTGCCACTCGAGGAGATGTCCGGGAACTCCGGCCTCGTCAATAAAAGCCCTGATCAATTTGTCGACACTGCGGGGCAGCGCTGCGCCTGGAAATGTAACCCCGTACCCCAGGGTATCGCACAGCCTGATCTTGATATCTATGCCGCTCTCTTCCCTCAGCTTCATCAATTCAATGGCGAAAGGGACACAGAAGCCGTAGATATCGGCTCTTGTAATATCCTCGAAATGGCATCTCGGCACAATGCCTTCCTCAAGGATCGATTTGACAGTATCGAGATAGCAGTTGAGTGCCTCCCGGCGCCTCATGTTCAGTTTCAGGAAAATGTGATAATCAGACACGGAAGTCAGGATGCCTGTTTCCCTGAGGCCGGCCTCTTTTACCAGCCTTACATCTTCCTTTGTGGATCGGATCCATCCTGTGATCTGCGGATATTTCAAACCCAGACTGAGGCATTTGTCCACAGCCTCGCGATCCTTCTGGCTGTACAGAAAGAATTCGGACTGGCGGATGACGCCGTATTTTCCACCCAACCGGCTGAGCATTGTATACAGATCGACAATTTGCTTGACTGTGTAAGGCGGCCTTGCCTGCTGGCCGTCCCGGAATGTCGTGTCGGTAATGAAAATCTCTTTTGCCGGATTGATCGGCAGTATCTTATGATCGAAGTCGACCCTGCAGATTTCATTGTACGGAAAGATGTCCTTCTGCAGGTTAGGTTCATCGACGTCTCTGAGTTGATACTGCCAGAATTTCGTGTGTTCGTGATCCAGGACGTTTTTTTCCTTGTTCCATCTCGTCATCGTACCATGCTCCCGTCAGATGATATGCTTTGGAAATGATTATACAATAAAAAAAGAGGACACCTAAAAAGTGTCCTCTTTTTAGGATGCATTTAAAAGCCGCCTATTTGAGCGGTATCCGGGCTTCGGCCGGAGGCGTATAGGGCCTTGGTGCGCCGGCTCTCTTACGCGCTTTCTTGACGTAATCCATCGTCAGAGCCTGGTCGGGTATCAAGAGTTTCTGTCCCGGATAAATAAGATTGGGATTTTTGATCTTCTTTCTATTCGCGTCAAAAATAATGGGCCAGGCGAATGGATCGTTGTAGTTATCCTTGTACTTGGCGATCCACCACAAGGTATCGCCTTTTTTCACTGTATAGATTTTGCCGCTTGCAACCCCCTTCTTCTTGGCGCCTTTCGATTTAGCGGCGACTTTGCCGGCCTCCTCTTCTGCCGCGGACTGCTTTGCAGTCACCGCCGCTTTTTCCTTGGCCGTGCTTTCACCTGATGCGCCGGCGGCCGATTTCTTCTCGGCGGCGCTCTGTTTTTCCCCGTCTGATACTGTAACAGCCTTCTTTGCGCATCCGGAGAAATTCAAGGCCAGCATCAGTGACAGGACAACGCACAAAAAAAATACAATCCTCTTCATCAGACTCCCCCTTTCGCAGTCGAACCACAACGAGAACCGGATTAAAAAGATAACTCGCCGCCGCACAGGGAGTTCCGCACTTATCTGAGTAAATCAGGTAAATGCCCCTGTTCGGCAATATGCCCGCATCTTAAACAGGCATATTAAAAACAATAAGCTTACTTCGCTGAAAGCGAAGGAACTCTTAACTCAGGACTGTTAATTCCTTCAGTGTCTTTCGCGCCTTGCCA
>JBHGBI010000060.1:0-10896 GCA_041946925.1 Syntrophales bacterium
CCGGCATCCTCGGCAGCCGAAGCGATCTCGGTAATGTCTGTAACATTCGGGGTCAGTTTGATGATAACGGGAAGATCTGTGGCAGCCCTGACTGCTTGTGTAATTCTGGAAGCTGTCTCTCTTTCCGCGCCGAAGGCGATCCCGCCCTTTTCCACATTCGGGCAGGAGATATTGACCTCCAGAGCATGTATTCCATCGACAGTATTCAATCTTTGTGCGAGCAACCTGAATTCTTCGATGCTCTCTCCATAGATATTGACAATCACTTTCGTATCGAATTTCCTGAGAAAAGGCAGCTTATCCTTGATGAAACGATCAATACCCACGTTTTCCAAACCGATGGCGTTGAGCATACCGCCCGTTGTCTCGATGATCCGGGGAGGCGGATTGCCCTCCCTCGGCTTCAGCGAGACACCCTTGACAACAACTGCGCCTATTCGGTTCACATCAACAAATTCCGCATACTCCTCTGCGTAGCCGAAAGTGCCGGAGGCGGTCATTACGGGATTCTTGAGCACCAGGCCCCTGCCAAGATCAACCTCCATCTTCATCAATATGCGCCCGCCTTTCCCATCAGTCACATACCACTTCGCTTAGGCTAAAAACAGGGCCGTCTTTGCATGCTTTCTTGTACGCGCCTCCCTCGACCCGAACCGCGCATCCAAGACATGCCCCGATGCCGCAGGCCATCCGTTCTTCCACCGAAACCTCGCATACCGGAAAACGATTTCTCAGCGCGCTCTTCAGTGCCTTCAACATGGCCACTGGACCGCAAATGTACACAGCCGTATCACTAGGATATCGATCCATATCCCGCATGAATAACTCCGTAACACTTCCCCTGAAGCCGCAACTCCCGTCATCTGTGCTCACGCGGATTTCCGCGCAGGATTTCCGAAGCCTTTCCAGATCGACCAGAACTTCTTTCGTCCTTGCGCCCCAATAACAGATGATGCCGGTCCCGGGATGACGCATCCGGTAATGTTGTGCCAGGTAGGTCAGGGGGGCGATCCCCATGCCTCCGGCGATCAGGATGACATTTTGAATATCCGGAATAATGGAGAAGCCCCTGCCCAATGGGCCCATGATTAATACTTCGTTACCTTTATTGAGGCCGGACAGCAAAGAAGTCCCTTTCCCGACCACTTGATAGAGAAACTCGCATATGATCCTGCTCCCTTCAGGATAAAGGGAATGGATGCTGAGCGGCCTGCCCAGCAGCGGAGCCTCTATCCCCTTTACGCGGATCATCACGAACTGGCCGGGATTGCCGGCCAGATACTCTTCGGGAACGATGATAGACATCAAGAAGAAACCGGGACTGATTTCCCTGTTGGCCTCAATCCGCGCACTCACCAATGACCTGGGTGAAACAGGGCCGTGTTCCATAGAATATGCAACTAAGAAAATATGTTTAAAAGCCGAAAGACGACTTATATATCCACCCAGAGGATCAAAGCGTCTTCCATGGTGTCCGTATAATACAAAGGCCTGATTCCCTTGATGAGGAAACCGAATTTCTCGTACATCGACAGAGCCGCTGCATTGGATTTCCTGACCTCGAGGGTCCCGCAGACGGCGCCGTTCATCTTCGCGGTCCTGATCACTTCCGCCATAAGAAGAGATGCAATCCCCCTTCTCCTCAAATCCCTCCTGACGGCAATGCTGTTGAGGTGAAACTCATCGGCAACCATCCAGAAATTCACATATCCTGCTATATACTCCCTGTCCTTTTCCCTGAATACGGCGACAAGAGACAGCGAGATACGCGATCGAAGCTCCGCCTTAAACATATCCCTGGACCAGGGCGACCCAAAGGAAGAGTGTTCAATTTCAAGAATTTCATCAAGGTCCTCCAGCGTCATTCGCCTGATCTCCACCTTTTCTGCGGCATTATGATCAGAGACCATGGATTTTCTTAATCCCTTTATCACAAAAGTAATTCAATCAGAAGAGCAGCCACTAAAAAAATACTGCATAATACAGGAATCATACCTCTCAGTCTGATCGTATTCAGTGTAACTGCAATACCGAGCAGGGGGAGGAAATAATACGTATATGTAAACGCCCTCAGCACGCCGGCGGGAACTTTCGGGAATATCCAGATCAGGATCTGCGTCCCCAAAACCAGCGCCACGAGCAAAAAAGCAACACCGCAGAGCAGACTTTTCACCAACCCCGTCAGATGCCTTCCGGCCACCCTTTTTATATTCCCGGCAGAGGCGTCCTCAAGGGCCTTTTTCGAAAGGATGTCATTCGTCGTAATGATCCAGATGTCGATCTTCCTGGCAATAACGGCCGAAGGGAGGAACAGCAGTATGGCCGTGACTATCAATTCCTGGGAAAGAGATCCCAGCATGCTTCCCGAAAGAATGGCGCAAGCCGTAATGAGAATGGCCGAAACCGTATCATTGGGCGGGATGGAAGTACCTATAGGGGATTGATCTATCCAGATGAGCTCGACCAGCGCGCCTGTGACAAGACCCGTGTACGGGTCTTTTAAAATCAGGCCCGTTATCGTCCCGGCCACAACAGGTCTTGATATCATGGACTGGAGATAAATGCGATCAAGACCTATGATGCCTCCAACAACAGCGACAATTGCGGTATCAAGCAGCACGGAAATTATCCTTGTTCATCGGAGGAACTCCTGGAGGCCGCTGAAATCTTTCCCGCAATATCGCCGAAGTTCAACGGTTTATCCCGGGGCACGCATCTCAAGTCAATTATCACCCCTGCTTCAGACATGGATTGCAGATCCCGGATGTCTTTTTCAGTCAGGAATATAGAAGCGGCAAAGCGGATTTTGCCTTCTTCATTGTAGACATTTCCAATATTCAGCTTCCGGAATTTGAAACCAAGATCGTAAGACCTCAAGGCGTTGCCGATAGTACTGAACAGAAGTATCGTGCGTTTGCCTCCGGAATGATTGTAAGTATATAGTCTACTGAACTCCTCTATAGTGAAAACCAGGACTTCGATATCGCTCGGAACGGCCATTTTGATGACGGTTTCCCTGAAGAAGTCGCCTGCTACATCATCGTCGGCAATAATGATGGATGCAGCTTTTGTATAAGGCAGCCAGGCCTCCAGTATCTGACCGTGCACCAGGCGGTTATCGACCCTGACAAGAGAAAAATCCAACAGAATCACCTGAATTATATAATGTTTTTACCCGTCGCCTGCGGCCGCCATGACTCTATTTGACACCTACGTCCCTCTTTAATATCTCGCTCGCCAGAGAGATGTTTTTTCTCCCGTAATCTTTTATAAAATAAGCAAGTTCCGTCAACTTTTTCTCTTTTCTGATCTCAAGTTTAAGCAGCATGGGTAAATTCACGCCGGTAACGACCTCGATTTTACCTTCTTTAAGAAAGGATAGAGAGATATTTGAAGATGTCCCCCCGAACAGGTCCGTCAGGATGAGGACCCCTTCGCCTGTATCTACTTTCTTTATGGCACTGGTAATCTCCTTTTTGATATCCTCAACCCCCTTTTCAGAATTGACGGATATCGGAATAACATTGATCAACTGCCCTTTTATCATTTCCGCGGCCTTGATCAATTCGAATCCCAGATTTCCGTGTGTAATTACCAGAACACCTATCATATTACCCCCTCGTCATGGTACATTTGATGCGTAAGCTAATGGATCGCCTTTCAATTGTCAAGGCTTATGATCCTCATAAGTCGGCACGCCTTTCCAGGCGAGATCGGACCGTCCATGTTCCTCCGGGGTGGATCTGTTGCTGAAAAGTAAAGCATCAATGGTAAAAAAACGGGCAATAAGGTCTTCGTGTTCAGAATAATGGAAATAATCTTTCCCCTTCAACAGAGATGTCCACAGCCTATCAACAAGCCCTGTGGAGGCAGAGAGTGTAACCGAGTAAAAGGAAAGAGCTTTCACAGAATTCCCCTGGTACGGTCTGTCTTTACCCAAATTTATATTGACAATCACTCTACATGCTATAGAATAAATACAAATAAATCAAAGGTGTATCAAAATATGTCCAATCTTTATAAATGTAAAAAAACCAATGTGTTTATTACTGAACCATGCCAGGATAATATATGCGAGTGGTGGTTGAAAAACGAGACATTCTGCAATTGCACCTGGGTTGCATGCAATTACGGGCCCTTCACCCTTGAAGAAGTAGGGGAAATGATGGGTGTGACCAGGGAAAGAATCAGGCAAATAGAGGCAAAGGCCCTCAGAAAATTACAACACAAAAAGAGAAGAGATCAACTGAAAGATTTCGCCTCGCCGAATTATGATGAGGATATGTATTAATTTAGGCGAAGGACGAAAGGCAAAACCAAAAGGGGTGGGCGCCGTAAGCTGCTTACCTCTTTTTTCTTCTCCTGAGATCCTCAATAAATTCTCTCATATGCTCTTTCCGCTCGGATCTCGAAAAGAGCAGGGCGGAGATTTCAAACTCATATTCGAGCGCTGAACCTTTGTCAAGTCGGGCTACTATGTCGGATATCCGTTTTACCGCCTCAACGGCCTTTGCAGAGCGCTGTGCAAGCTCTTTCGCCATAAGCCTGGCATCGTTCATGAATCTATCAGGCGGCGCCACCTTGTTCACCAGCCCTATCCTCAGTGCTTCGTGCGCCCCGATCGGCTCGCCGAGCATCGCGATCTCCTTGGCTTTGGCTATTCCCACAATACGACTTAGGGGATCGAAAAGGGGATTGAGACCGAATTTCAATTCGGGATGCCCGAAGATCGCGCTCTCCGATGCGATGATGAGATCACAGACAACAGCCAGGTTAAAGCCCCCTCCGAGGGCAATGCCCCCCACGGCTGCAATGACCGGTTTCTTAAACAGATATATCTTTTGAAGATAGCTTATAATGGATTTGAAATAATCATCTATCTCCCCGTCGGGCAGCGCCGACATCTCCTTGATATCCATGCCCGCTGAAAAGACATAATCCCCGCCGGTCAATACAACCGCTCTCACGGAATCGTTTGCTTCAAGCCTCGAAAAACAATCTTCCAGCTCCAGTCTCATTTCCCTGGAAAGGGCATTCATTTCCGAGGGCCTGTTCAGTGTCACCGTCGCAAAGCCCGGCGCTTCCGTAATGATTATCGACTTGTAATCCATGTTTCGTCAAACGGGCTCCCGCGCGGTCACTCTAACACGAACTGCAACTGGTGATCGCGGGAAAGGAAATACGTCCCCTTCATTTCCCCTCTCAATTCTCTTACTACGGCGGAACTCAATTCATCAGCTATGTACCGCCAGATTGTAAATCCTTTTTCTTTGGGATAAACGACCTCGGGTTTGCCTTTTATCCCCGCCAGGCCGGCGGCGGTATCAATGGCGGAGCTCATATCCCCCAGTGTGTCTACAAGACCCAGTTTCTGGGCCTGCCTTCCTGTGAAAATTCTGCCGTCGGCGATGTCCTTCATCTTTTCGCGGGATATCTTCCTCGCCTTCGACACTGTTTCAACAAACTGCTCATAAATGTCATTGATAACACCCTGAAACAGGAGTTTCTCCTCCGGGGTCATCTCACGCAGGGGCGATCCGCTGTCCTTGTATTTTCCACTTTTCACGACGGACGATCTCACGCCGATCTTTTTTAAGGTATCTTCGACATTGGAAAAATGCATAATCGCGCCGATGCTCCCGGTAACCGTCCCCGGATTGGCGACAATCCTGTCCGCCGCGCACGCGATGTAATAGCCTCCCGAGGCGGCGACAGATCCCATGGAGACCACTGTTTTTTTCTTTTTCTTGAGATTCGTTACCGCATCATAAATCTCCTGCGACGCCGCTACGCCTCCGCCGGGCGAGTCGATCCTGATGACGACCGCCTTTATCTTCCCGTCATCGCTATAGCGGCTGATCTGATCCACGATGGATTTGGAGTCGGTTATGATGCCCTTGACATTGACGACACCGATCTTTTCGCTCGAGGCAAAACTCTTTCTCTCCCCGCCTAAGCGGGAAATCCCGAACATGAAAAGAAAAAAAAGGATGCCGACTGCAAAGAGGAGAAATATGCCGAAAATTACGGGGTGTCTTCTCATTTTGGCATTTACGGTCGCCCGGGCTTTGTCCTCATGTTCAGAGTCCGGAATTTTCAAAAACTCCGGAACCTGAACTAAGGACGACCCTGTCAAACATCAGAGAGTTTGACTCCGGCAAGCACCTTCCCGAGATTTGAACCGATCTTTTCCTGATTATTGATATATTGCGTCGCGGAGGATTCATTGGCCGAGGATTCAAAATCCTTTATACTCAGCCGAATCTTCTTGCTCTTCAAATCAACGTTTTTGATAACCGCTGATACTGTATCCCCAATGCTGAACAGCTCCGAAGGCGTCTTGATTTTCTTGTGCCCCAGTTCCGATATATGGACGAGTCCTTCGACCCCCTCTTCGATCTCGACGAAAATTCCGAAATCCGTGACATTCGTGATTTTACCCGAAATGATTGAGCCAGGCCCGTACTTGGAGGCCATTTCCTCCCAGGGGTTTTTTTCGAGTTGTTTGATTCCGAGAGAAAACTTCTCGTTTTCCACATCCACATTCAGCACAATCGCCTCGATCTCCTGCCCTTTTTTATAAAATTCCGACGGGTGCTTGATCCTCTGTTTCCAGGATATATCCGATACATGAACCAGACCGTCTATGCCCTCTTCGACACCGACGAAAATTCCGAAATCGGCTATATTTCTTATTGTACCTTTCACGATGCTTCCAGGGGGGTACTTTTCTTTCAGGGCCATCCAGGGATTGGAAACGGTCTGTTTAAGGCCGAGCGAAATTCTCTTGTTCTCCAGATTGATATCGAGGATCATCACTTTGATCGTCTCTCCAACAGACAGTATCTTCGAGGGATGTCTGAACTTCTTGCTGGTCCAGAACATCTCGGAGATGTGGACGAGCCCCTCCACGCCTTCCTCCAGTTCGACGAACGCACCATAATCCATGATGCTGACCACTTTTCCCTCGACAATGGATCCGACCTGATACCGTTGTGTTATCACATCCCACGGATTATCCCTTAATTGTTTAAGCCCGAGCGATATTCTCCCCTTTTCCCGGTCAAAGGAAAGTACTTTTACTTTGATTGAATCTCCCTTAGAGAAATTCTCCGACGGCCGGCTGATTTTCCCCCATGAAATATCCGTTATGTGGAGCAGCCCGTCAATTCCACCCAGATCTATAAATATGCCGTAATCGGTTATATTCTTGATTATCCCTTTGACAATCTTTCCTTCCTCGATCGTCTCAAGAAGGATTTTTCTCTCAGCCTCTCTTTCCTTCTCAAGAATCGCCCTTCTCGACAAAACCACATTATTTCTTTTACGATCATAACTCAGCACATTGAAATCGAGCACCTTGCCGATGAAGCTGTTCAGGTCTTTTACAGGCTTTATGTCCACCTGCGAGCCCGGCAGGAATGCCATAATTCCGATATCCACGGAAAAGCCGCCCTTCACTCTTTCAACAATGGTTCCCTTGATAGTCCCGTTACTTTCACAAGCAGCCTTAACCTCGTTCCACATTCTCATTTTAGCGGCCTTGTCCCGGGACAGAATCAAATTATATTCCTCGTCTTTGCGGTCTACAAGGACTTCGATCATATCTCCGACGGAAACCGTTATATTCCCTTTGTCGTCTTTCAATTCATCCGCATGGATCTGCCCTTCTGTTTTATATCCCACGTCAACCATGATCACGTCGTTATTAATCTGTACCACGCGCCCGGTTACGACTTCCCCCAGAGGCACATCCTGCAGACTTTGTTCATAAAGCTCGCTGAAACTCAGACTCTTGCTCTGCTCGGATTCCTGCTTTCCCTCTTCTTTTTCTTTCTTTGGAGCATCGTCCGCCTTATCATTTATTAAGCCCTGGTGATTAACATTGACCATTAAAACTTTCCCCCCTGCAAATAATATAATCTACGTCTCGAATTGAAATCGACTAACATAATAGGAATAAAATATCAAGAAAATTAAAGAAGAAGGAAAATTACCGCACAGTATCCTCATTGCCGACCCTTCCGTATTATGCCGAGCATTTTTTCAACGACTTCATCAATTCCCATTGCGGTTGAATCGATTATGATCGAGTCTTCCGACGGCTTCAATGGCGCGATGGTCCTGGTCCGGTCCTGTTCGTCCCTGGCTGTCAGATCTTTTCTTATTTTCTCGACATCCGCGGAACAATCCTCACCTTTTATTTCCAGATAACGCCTTCTGCTCCTCTCGTCCACGCTTGCATCAAGAAAGAACTTGAAATCCGCCCGGGGGAAAACCACTGTGCCCATATCCCTGCCCTCGGCCACAATAGACCCTCTTTTGCCGATCTGCCTCTGGATGGGAAGAAGACAGCTCCTTACTTCCGGTCTGGCGGAAATTCTCGAGGCCAGCATGCCGATCTCCATCGTCCGGATTTTTCCGGTTACGTCCTCATTATCCACAAAAACCCTTATTTCTTTTCCCCATTTCTTGACGGATATGCTGGTTCTCGCACATAAATCAAACAAATTTCCAATCGACGCGGCGCCTCCTTCTTTCAGCACCCTGTAAGCAAGCGCACGGTAAAGTGCCCCGGTGTCCAGATAAGTAAACGAAAGCCTCGACGCAAGCAGTTTGCCCACGGTGCTCTTACCCGCCCCGGCCGGACCATCTATTGTAATAACCAATCCCCTTTCTCTTCTCATGACACTCAAAAAATACGGGATAATAGTTGAAAACTCCTGTCAGCGCAGGCTGTTCAAAAAGGTTCAGATACAAGACGCAAAAACCGAATCGTGAGAAGTATATAAAACTATGTTGAGCGATGAGGTTTGAAGAGCAATGCCGTAGATGAACCTCTTTCAAAAGCCTGCTGACTAAATGACTCTTTTTACGCCAGACATACCATACCACCCAGGGCCAAGACAACACTTTATCGAGCGCAGCCTTACCCCAAAATAAAGCCGCCTTGATAATTTTTCATAAAAAAGATATGATCTTATAAAATTATGATCCGCTCCAGATTTGAAATAATAACATCCGCTTGCGATGGGCGCGTATCCGGTATAGGCGGGAAATTCATATCGAGAATGATCGCTTTACTGACAGTCTGCGGTATTGTATTTTCCTGTCTTAGCGAGAGGGCCTCTTTCGCTTTTTCCATAGACGACGAAAACAAGCTCGGCAAGGAGATCTATGATAAACTGAATCGGGGGAATTTCCTGCTCAGGGACAAGAGAGCTAACGACTATATTGAGAAGCTTGGAAATAAAATCGCCTCCCAGAACAGCAGTACCTATTTTCGTTTCCGTTTTTCTATTGTAAACAGCTCCGCAGTCAACGCCTTTGCAACGCCGGGAGGTTATGTCTATCTGAATAAAGGCTTGATTACACTGGTTGAAAACGAAAACGAGCTTGCCGGCGTCCTTGCCCATGAAATAGCGCATGTTAATGCCCGTCATATAGCCTCCCAGATCGAAAAATCGCAGAAGATCGGAATCGCCACTCTTGCAGCCATCGTAGCCGGGGCTTTTTTGGGAGGAGGCGGTACCGGTTCTGAAGCCGCGCTGGGCATCTCTATGGCGACTTCGGGAGCCCTGCAATTGAAATTCAGCCGTGAAAACGAGGAAGAGGCCGACCGCCTCGGGATGAACTATCTGGTCGCCGCCGGATATGACGGCAGGGGAATGCTTGACTTCCTTAAAATCATGAAGAATTATGAATTCTATTCCAACGCGATACCTTCCTATTTTCTGACCCACCCCGGAACAGACGAGCGCATCCACTACATCGATGGCCTTCTTCAGGCCAGATACCGTCGATACGGCGGCTCGACCAACATTATCGGGGGGCTGAAGAGGATCCAAACCATTCTCATGCTCAGCGAGAAAGATGTCGCTGTACCCCAAAAGTATTTCCAGGAAAAATTGAACAAGAACGGGGAAGACGTTGACGCGCTTTACGGAGCCGCTGTAATCCAGAGCAGACTCGGCAGGATCGACGAGGCGGTAACAAACTTCTATAAGGCGCTGAAAATCCGGCCCGACGATGTGGATGTTTTGCGGGAACTGGGCATCTGTTACTTCAAATCAGGGAAAACGGTTGATGCGATCGGGGTCCTGCGCAAGGCAATGTTACTGAACGATGATGACGAAGATACCCTCCTCTACCTCGGCCGGTCATACGAAGAGATCAACGATTACAGGACGGCCCTGAATCTCTACCTGCGTTATCAGAAAAAAAGGCCTGACGATTCAGATATTTATTATAATCTCGCAATGAATTACGGGAAAGCCAACGATCAGGGTGAATCGCACTTCAATTTCGGAATGTTCTTCAAAAAAAAGGGGAAAACTGAAAGCGCCCTTTTCCACTTCAAAGAAGCCCTGAAATATTTTCAACCGAACAGCCAGCGCGCATCGGATATCCAGAAAGAAATAGAGCTTCTCCAAACAGAGAAGAAACGCCCTCCTGCTCCCGCCAAGAAGCTTTTGTTTTAAAATGAAACGCATTCTTTTCATCCAGCCCTGGATATACGATTTCGCTGCCTACGATTTCTGGATCAAGCCTCTCGGACTGATGTATATCGCCGGCTGGATGCGGGCAAACGGAATCAATATCGACTTTATCGACTGCCTGGATCCGTTTCATCCGGATATGGCTAAAGCGCATCCCGCCCGCGCACCGAAGAGGAGCCCCTCCGGAAAGGGAAAGTTTTTCAAAGAGCCTGTTGCCAGGCCGGAAGCGCTGCGGGACATACCCAGGCGGTACAACCGCTACGGTATCGCTCCCGCCGTTCTGGAGGCGCAACTGAAGCGTACAGAGAAGCCTGATTTGGTTTTCGTCACCTCCATGATGACATACTGGTACCCCGGTGTTTTCGAAACCATCGGGATAGTGCGCAAAATCATCCCC
>JBHGBI010000061.1:0-10688 GCA_041946925.1 Syntrophales bacterium
TCTGGTTCGGAAACTCGGCTCGTCGCAGTGGTATTTCAGAGGTCAATCGCTTCTGCTCTCGCAGCGCTACCGGGATGCCGCCGACGCGTTCACGGAGGCTGTCCGGCTGGATCCCGAATCCGAAGGCGCATATACTAACCGCTGTATCGCTCTTAGCAACACGGGGTTGGTCGAAGAAGCCATTGCGGACTGCAGCAAGGCCGTCGAATTGAGACCCCGCTATGCGACTGTCTATTACAACCGGGGTTTGGCCTATCAGGAAGCCGGGGATTACAGAAAGGCCATCCTTGATTTCGACCGGGCTCTCGAGATAGAACCGGGGCACAAGGAGGCATCCGAAGCCCGCAAGGCCGCTTACGAGGAACTGGGAGATTTTAAACCGGATATTGAGTATTTCAATGACATCATCCGGCGGGATCCCGGATCTTATCGGGGATATTACTGGCGGGGCCTGGCGTGGGCGGATTCAGGCAATACGCAAAAAGCCATGGAGGACTTCGACATGGCCGTTCGGCTCAATGACGCCGATGCGGGCGTGTTCCTCGCGCGCGGCAAAGCACGCGCGACTTTGGGTGATTACAGAAATGCAATAAAGGACTATGACAGGGCCGTGGAATTGAGCCCCACAATGGCACAGGCATATTATCAGCGGGGCCTGGCAAGTGAAAAGACCGGGGATTTCAGGCGGGCTGTTTTCGATTACGACCGGGCGATGGAACTGGACAGGCGCCTGCCGGATATTGCAGACCGGCGCAAATCGGCTTACGAAAAGCTCGGACAGCCCAAGGTGGATATCGCGTATTACGACAGAGTGATCGAATTGAATCCCGGCTACGCACAGGCGTTTATAGGACGCGCGCTGGCGTACGGGGCTTCTGGACGCTACCGCAATGCCATAGAGGATTGCAGCAGGGCCATAGAGCTCAACGCGGATTCCCCGCGTACTTACATGCTCCGCGGTATCATGTACGGCCGTTACGGAGATTACGGCCGGGCGATCGCGGATCACAGCAAGGTCCTGGAGCGGATGCCCGGGGAGTTCATGTCGTTTGACGGCCGTGCGAGTCTCTTTAATGAACCTGGTCTCTATGGACTGGCTCTCTCCGAATATAGAAAGGCGGCCCAAGAAAAGCCCCGCAGTCCTGACGGATGGGTCTGGCGGGGGATTGCGAATCTTTTCCTGGGGAATTATGATCAGGCCGTGTCTGATTACAAGAAGGCGATTGCGGCGCACCCTGATTACGAACCGGCTTACATCTATCAAGGAGCCGTATACTCGATTATCGGAAATCATGAACTCGCCGCGGATATTTACAGCGCAGTCCTGAAAAAGAACCCGGGAAATGCGCTTGCGTATTTTATGCGGGGGATTGCGCTCGGCGAAATCGGAAAGAAACGGCAATCCATGAGCGATTTCAAGAAGGCCGCTGACCTCGGCCTGCAGGGGGCACGGGATATGCTGGTGAAAAAAGGCTTCAGGCCTTAACAGGAGGCCTCCGGCAAGAGGGGATCCTGACGTGGAGCAAATCAGGATTTCGCCCTGGAAGCATCGATGATCCCCATTTTCACGTAGATCGGACGGATTATCTCCCTGATCCGGCGCAGGTTGGCCGCAAAGATCAGCGCCCCGGTCACGCAAATGACGCCGGATAGAGCCACCGTTGTCGGTGCTGTTATCCTGGAGGCGAGCGACCCGGCAAAAAGACTCCCGAACGGCGTCAGACCGACGACGGCAATGGCGAAAAGGCTCATGATCCTTCCACGCTTGTCTTCCTCGACGATGGTCTGCAGGATTGTATTGCTCGCGGCCATCTGAACAATCATGCCAAATCCCGCCAGGAACATCATGGCCAGGGACAGTGGAATCATTCTGGAAAACGAAAAGGCAAAGATGCCGGATCCGAAGATGGCCGAGGAAACCGCAATGATGCGTCCAAGTCCGAGGATGGTTCTGCGTGAGGCAAGGTAGACGGCGCCTGTCAATGCGCCCACACCGGATGCCGCCATCAGGAAACCCAGAGTGTAAGGGCCGCCGTGGAGGATGTCCCTGGCGAAGACGGGCATCAGGACGGCGTAAGGCATTCCCATGAAGCTGATCAGTCCGAGTTGCAGTAGAATATATTTGATCGGCAGGAAGCTGAAGGCATAAGAATACCCTTCCTTTAGATCGTGCCATATCCGCGATTTCCTTTTTTTCTTTTCCGTCTGCCTGATTTTCATCGAGAGCAGTGCCACGATGATGCAGAGAAAACTGATCCCGTTCAGCAGAAAACAGATCCCTTCGCCGAGAACCGCGATAAGTATCCCGGCGATGGAGGGACCCACCAACCTGGCTCCGTTGAACATGAAAGAGTTGAGGGCGATCGCGTTGCCAAGGTCTTCCTTCCTGTCCACGATATCCACAATGAACGATTGCCGCGCCGGGATATCAAAGGAATTGATTGTGCCGAGGAAAGCTCCCAGAGAGATGATATGCCACACCTCGATCCTGCCTGATAGAGTCAGGAAAGCCAGGATGAACGCCTGAAGCATGGCGAGCATCTGGGTTGCAACGAGCAGGCGGCGTCGGTTCCAGCGGTCGGCGTAGACGCCGGCAAGAGAGGCGAAGATGAACGTCGGTATCTGGCTGAAAAATCCGGCGATACCGAGCAGTAATGCGGAATCTGTGAGCCTGTAGAGCAGCCAGCTCATTGCGATCTGCTGCATCCAGGTCCCTATAAGAGAGAGTCCGTGTCCGGCGAAAAAGAGCCTGTAATTTCTGTGGCGCAATGCCCTCAGCGTGGAATTGACGGCATTGCGTTTCAATTCGTCGTATTTCATATATTGGTAAAGGACCGAGGACTCAAGGCGAATGTATCGATCGAATCTTTTTCCCTTCGGGCCTTGTGTCTCCGGCCTGATCCTGTAGCAAAGCGGGGCAGATAAACCGGCATCATAATCTAGTGGAAGATCCGTCGCATGTCAATGGAGGAGAGTAAAATACGAATATAACAAAAAGTTTGGCGCGGCATACTGGGCGACATAGACCTTGACGGGGAAGGAGGATTTGGCAAGCGGGGTTAGCATTTTTCGTTTTTTGAAAACTGATTAAAGAAATAAGGTGATCGGACGATATAACTGAGTGCAGCAGGTGTCAGAGTGGACGTGCAGGATCAGAAAAAAACCAGAATACAGCTCATCCGGGAATTGGATGCTCTGCGGCGGGAAATCGATGAGCTGAAAAGAGCAGGTTCAGGCCGGATACAGACAGTCGGGCTTTTGCACACTATAGACAAGTACCGGCTGATGGTGGAATACGCCTCCCAGGGGATCCTTGTCCTTCAGGGCGACATGATCCGTTATGCAAATTCGAGGGTCGCCGACTTTACCGGTTATTCCATGGAAGAGTTGTACTCTCTGCCAGTATCGACCTTTATTCATCCGGATGACCGCACACTTGTTTTCGAACGCAGAAAAAGGCGGACTAGAGGAGAGGAGGAATCCGCCGGCCGGATTAGGATCGTCCGCAAAGACGGAAGCATCCGATGGGTTGAGTCATACGGAATGCTTATTCAATGGGATGGCGGTCCGGCTACTCTGAATTACGCATGGGACATAACGGAAAGAAAAAACGCTGAGGACAAGCTCCGGGCGAGCGAGGATAAATTCCGTATCCTGTCGGAAACAATTCCGGCGATGATATTCGTACATCAGGGGGATGTCTTCCTGTATGTGAACTCTTCCATGGAAAAAACCATGGAATACAGTCGGGATGAGCTTCTGCGGATGAATTTCTGGGAAAGTGTCCACCCCGATTTCAGGGAGATGGTAAAAGAGAGGGGCCTTGCGCGTTGGAGAGGGGAAAAAGTTCCGGCGAGTTACGAGATCAAGTTTTTGACTAAAAGCGGGAAGGAACGCTGGGTATATATAAGCGCCGGCATCATTGAATATAAGGGGAAGCCTGCTGTCCTCGGTACAGCTTTCGATATCACGCAGCGCAAGCGGATCGAGGAAGCTTGCCGCGAGCAGGCCGACCTGTACCGGATTCTGCTGGAGGAATCCCTGGTCGGCGTGTACATCATACAGAACGGCAGGTTTCAATTCATGAATTCCACTGCGGCCTCTGCCGCGGGACACACCCCTGAAGAGATGATCGGCAGGAATTTCGACGCCATAGTCCACCCCGATGACATAGAAAGAGTGAAATGCAATGCAAAAGAGATCCTTCGGGGAAAGCCCCCTTCTGCCTGCGAGTTCAGGATCATCGATAAGCAGGGGCGGATAAGGTGGGTCATGGAGACCATAACGCCCATCCATTATCAGGGCAGGCCCGCCGTGCTCGGAAATTCGATGGATATTACCGAGAAGAAGCAGGCGGAAGAGGCCCTGATAAGGTCTGAGGAAAAATACCGGCTCCTCGTCACTTTTTCTATGGACGGGATTTTCATCGCCCAGGATGGGGTGGTAAAATTTCCCAATCCGAAGATCCAGAAGTTGCTGGGTTATTCCGAAGTCGAACTGAGCAGGATCCCTTTCGATCAGCATATTCATCCGGATGACTGCGTAGCGGTAATCGAAAGGCACAGAAGACTCCTGAGCGGAGAGAAATTTCCGGGCCAATTTATCACCTGCAGAATGATAAACAGGAGTGGACAGGAATTCTGGGTGGAAATCAGTTCGGATATGATCCTCTGGGAAGGAAGACCTGCGACATTCAATTTCGTTCGGGATATCACATCCCAGAAAAAGCTCGAGTCCCAGCTCCTCCAGGCGCAGAAAATGGAATCCATAGGGACCCTGGCCGGAGGAATAGCTCATGACTTCAATAATCTCCTTATGGGAATCCAGGGCTATGCCTCTTTGATGCTTCTGGATATAGACCCGGCCCATCCCCACTATGAAAAGCTGAAAAATATAGAGAACCAGGTACGCCACGGAATGGAATTGAACAGTCAGTTGCTCGGATTCGCCCGGGGAGGCAAATACGAAGCCAAGCCGACCAATATGAACAAATTCCTCAGGGTCAGTTCGGAGATGTTCGGGAGGACCAAAAAGGAAATCGCGATTCATACGAAGTACCAGGAGAACATCTGGCCGGTGGAGATCGACAGGAGCCAGATAGACCAGGTCATGCTCAATCTTTTCATCAACGCCTGGCAGGCCATGCCCGGAGGCGGAGAAATTTATCTGGAGACTTTAAACGTCGATCTCGATGAGGAAACTGTGAAGCCCCACGGTACCAGGGCCGGCAAATACGTCAGGATTTCGGTTACGGATACCGGCATCGGGATGGATGAAAAAACGCGGCAGCGTATATTCGATCCTTTCTTCACCACAAAGGAACTGAAAAGAGGTACAGGCCTGGGACTGGCGTCCGCGTACGGTATTATCAAAAACCATGGCGGTTTCATAACCGTCTACAGTGAGAAGGGAAAGGGGAGTACTTTCAATATTTATCTGCCCGCCTCGGAAAAGGCGCTGGCCCCGGATGACACTGCTAGTCATGAGATATTGAAAGGGAAGGAGACTATCCTCGTTGTGGACGACGAAAAAATCAATGTCGAGGTGACGGCAGAAATTTTGAAAAGGCTGGACTATACCGTTTATACGGCTGAAAGCGGCGAGGAAGCGATAGCCGTTCTAAAAGAAAACAGGGACCGGATCGATCTTGTGCTGCTCGACATGGTTATGCCGCACTTGAGCGGCGCGAAAGCATTCCAAGCTATGAGAGAAATCAAGCCGGATGTCAAGGTGATCCTCGCCAGCGGATACAGTATCAACAGTGAAGCGAAAATGATTATGGAACAGGGCTGTAACGGGTTCATGCAAAAGCCGTTCACTGTCTACGAACTGTCGCGCAAAATCCGGGATGTTCTCGGCCACTGATCACCGCCCTCGCCTCCATGTCCGCCACAGTGCCGCGTTCAGCGGCCGCCCATATCTTATCCTGCACGCCGCCGGGTGTACTCAGGTAGTTGCTCTTTCCACGTTCATTCGCGGATACGACGGCGAAAAATACCTTGATCCTGTCACTCCGGCGAAGCTTGCTCCTTACCGCGATACAGGAGCCGCAATCCAGTATCACAGTTCGGGGCCCGAGTGGTCAACTTAACTGTAGAAAACGGGACCCGGCTGTGATAGTTCTTTTAGCAATTGCGTCGGCAGCTTTCAGTCAGAACCCATTAAAGAGGGAGGAGCAGATATGGAATCGACAGATCATTTGGACGCCGTCTTCCGGCCGCGAAGTGTTGCATTGATAGGGGCTTCGGCCACACCGGGAAAACTCGGTTACGACATCCTTTATAACCTGATCCATGCCGGTTTCTCCGGTCCGATCTATCCCATCAACCCCAAGGTCGACCAGCTCCTTGGCCTCACTGTTTATAAAAACGTCGGCTCCATACCGTCTCCTGCGGACCTGGCCGTCATCGTGATCCCCTCCGGAGCCGTCCCCGGAGCCGTGGAGGAGTGCGGAAAGGCCGGAGTGAGAGCCGCCGTGGTTGTGACCGGCGGATTCGCTGAAGCCGGTCACGAGGGAGAACTGCTTCAGGAAGAGCTGGCCCGGGTCGCCCGCAGGTATAACGTCAGGACAATCGGTCCGAACTGCCAGGGCGTGAATAACCCGCACGCAAATCTTTGCGCTTCCTGGCCCTTGCTGACGACAAAAGGGAGGATGGCCTTCATTTCCCAAAGCGGCACCGTGGGGGCGGCACTGATGGACTGGGCGAGTGAGGAGGAGCTGGGGGTGAGCGTTTTCGTAAGTCTCGGCAACCGCGTGGATGTCGACGAGTCGGATTGCATCAACTATTTCAACAGCGATCCGAATACAAAGGTAATAGCCCTCTATGTAGAAGGGGTCAAAAGGCCTGCCTCTTTCCTCGAATCCCTTGCCGGCGCCTCGAAACCGGTCGTAATCCTGAAATCGGGGCGGACGCCCCGGGGCCGGGTGGCGGCGGAGAGCCATACAAAATCCATGGCGGGGAGTGATGAGATCTACAACGCCATTTTCGAAAAGTACAAAGTTTACCGGGCCGACAGTCTCGAGGAGCTCTACGATTATGCCAAGGCACTGGCCTATATGACCAAACCGAAGGGAAGGCGCCTGCTGAACATCTCCAGTTCCGGCGGGGCCGCCATTCTGGCTATCGATGAGTCGGAGAAGCTCGGTTTCGAGAATCCGGCTCCGACCCAGGCCCTCAAAGACCGCCTCAGAGAATTCCTCCCGGCCCATTGCGGGGTGACGAATCCTATCGATTTGACCGGGGACGCCATATCCGATCCCAGCCTTTATTCGAAGGTGATCCAGACAGCCAGGTCGGAATTCGACGTGAGCGTTGTGATTTTTGGTGACCCGATCCGCGGGGCCGCTGATATCGTGACCGGCGAGGGGGAACTGATCATATTCTGCGGCGGGGCCGATGTGGAACGGGAGGAGTCCCTGAAGATGCACAAGAAGGGGATCCCGGTCTATCCCACGCCGGAGCGGGGTATCAGGGCTCTGGCTCAGCTTTTCCGTTTCGATCCGGTCCCCGGGAAAGAAGCGCCCCGCCCCGCACACGCGGCCCCGGCACTGAATACGATGCCGGCGGACAAGGCAGTGAATCTTTTGAAGAAGTACGGGATTCCGGCTGTCGCCGCGGTGCCTGCGGATTCGGCAAAGGAGGCAGTCGCCGCCGCCCGGAAGATCGGCCTCCCCGTCGCTCTCAAGATCGCCTCGCCCGACGTGTATCACAAAAGCGACGTCGGGGGCGTGCGCCTCAATCTCGCGAAGCAATCGGAAGTCGCGCAGGCCTACGACGAGATAGTGAAGACGGTGAAGAGGCGCGTGCGCGGGGCGCGGATTGAGGGAGTGACGGTATCGCCCATGGCAAAGCCCGGAGGGCTCGAAGTGATCCTCGGCGTCGTCAAGGATCAGCAGTACGGCCCCGCCCTGATGTTCGGCTTGGGAGGGATTTTCACAGAGATATACCGTGATGTCGAATTCTGCCTTCTCCCCGCGGCAGAAGAGGAATTCCTGCGGATGATCCGGGGAATCAAAGGCTATCCCTTGCTTGCAGGTACGCGTGGAATGAAGCCGAAAGACATGGCGGCGCTCGTGAAACTCATGAAGTCGATCTCGAAACTCGTCTCCGAACATCCCGAAATCGACCAGATTGACCTGAACCCGGTGCTGGTCTATGAAAAGGGAATAAAGGTGGTGGATTACAGGATATATATAAAGAAGTAGGCGTTGGGCGAAGAGCAAAGGACGAAAGGAGTTATTTTTTATTTGCTCATCCTGCCCTGCTACTTCCGGGGCGGCCTTGCGACTGTCTGTCCAAGGAATTCCTCCACAAGGCGAGTATATTTTTCATGGATCATCTGCCGGTCGAATTCCTGAAACTCCCGTAGCATTGCATCCTGTTCATCCTTGCTGAAGTAATCAAGACAGGGAAAGAAGAATTGCTTGTCTTCCTTCTCGATGTGCTTCGGATAAAACTCGACAAGATCCCGCAGGCAATCAGAAATGGAAGCCAGGCTGTCTCCGCCCTCTAGATACGCGTTTTTAGAATCAACCAGCTTTGTGACCATTTTCCGCGCCTGCCGGTGCTCCTCGATCAGATCATTCATGATCCGCCCGTGCGCTTCCGAGAGAGATTTTTTTGCAAGATCCCTGAACAAGATATCCTCCTCTTTTCCGTGATGAGTCCGGTCGGCGTACATCCGGAAAAAATCGACCGCCTGGTTGATCAGGAGGATATTGACCGCATTACGTTCGCCGATCCTGCCGATTTCTGATTTCAGCAACTGGACCATCTTTTCAATGAGTCGATGCTCCCACATCAATGGCCCTATCGGCTTCATAAATCACCTCCGGATTGGAAAATAACCGTCCTGAGTTCATAATCTTTGAAAAAATATCATTCAAGGCTGTATATTTTTGGATATATACTTCACCATCTGCTTGAAGACGCCTTCGAGGATATCCGCCTGGATGAAATAATCCGGCATCTGCTCAAAAAAACCGGCGGTAATCGCCTTTGTCGCGGCTTCTATTTCGCCGCCGTTTTTCCGATAAAGATCCTCCATGTAGGTCCTCCACCTTTGCGCCTCGGCGATGGTCATATCGATAAACCGGCCCGCTTCCTCCCCGGTCACATAGCCGTAATGGTCCGCGCAGATGTAATCCACTTTGAGGGGTTTCAATCTCTCCAGGCTTTCCACATATTGTGTCATGTTGGTGTTCATCGACGGAAACACATGATCCTTGAAAGGTATTCCCACGGCATCGGAAGCGAACAGGGCTTTCATTTGCGGCTCGTATGCCGTGATCGAGCAGTTGGTATGCCCTGGGGTTCCTACGATGGAAAGGGTGATTCCGCCCAGATCTATCTTATCCCCTCCGGAAACCACCGTGCCTGCGATGTCGTCCCGCCACTCTGCATCATAGGACTTGAGGGCGTCTTCGGCCCCCGCCTTCCTGGCGCACAGCCCGCTGAAGCTGTTCATAATGCCGACGGCCTTGGGCATGGAGAAGATATCCCAGGCGGGACCCGAGGCGCACACCTCGATCTTCGGCCATGACCTCTTGAAATAAGGGACGATCCCCACGTGATCGAAATGCGAATGCAGGATAAGGAGCTTCCCGATCTTTTCCTTGTCGATCCTGAACTCTTCCATCTGCCGGAGCACATCGGGAAGGATATAACTGATGCCTCCGTTGATGATTATCGAGCTGTCCCGGCCTTCTATCAAATATACTCCCGCCTCCTCGCGGCCAAAATACCATAGATGATCCGCGATCTTTCCTGTCTTTCTGAATCTCATAGGTTCCCCCTGTCCTGCAGATTTGAGATGTTGAATATAATTCAACATGTCCGATCATATCAAGAGGAAAAAACGCCTGATTCTTTACATTGCCTGCGTATCTTGATATTCTCCCGCCGTATTAAATTCGCGTTGCAAGGAGAATGAAAAATGCAGCCTCTCAAAAATTTGTTTACCCCGGCGAAAATAGGCCGAATAGAGCTCAGGAACAGAATTGTAATGCTGCCGATAACTACAGGGTTCTGCGAAACAGACGAAACCGTGGGCGACCGCCTCATAGATTTTTTCGCCGAAAGGGCAAAAGGAGGCTCCGGCCTCATTATCATTCCCTTTTCGCCGGTGGAAGCAGGCTCGCCGGTGGAGCCCGGGTTATACGACGAGCGCTTCATTACCGGCATCCGCCGTTTAACGGAAAGAATACATTCTTATGGTGCCAAAATAGGGGCGCAGCTTATAATCTCCTACAGCGTAATGTTCCACGGTGCTCCTCCGGAGGTGGTAGGCGCTTCACCGGTATGGAACCAGATGATGAGGTGTGTCCCGCGACCGCTCACGGTCGATGAAATCCATTATATCGTAGGTGAATACGGTAAGGCGGCGCGCAGAGCCCGGCAGGGGGGCTTCGATATCGTGGAGGTGCTCGTGGGAGGAGGATATCTCCTCAACAGGTTCCTTTCCCCGATCAGCAATAAACGCGAGGATGAATACGGAGGGAGTCTCGAAAACCGGATGCGGATCATCCTGGAAGTCGTGGAGAGCATAAAGAGAGAGGCCGGCGCGGATTTCCCGGTGGGATGCCGGCTGAACATCGATGAACAAATGGAAGGAGGGCACACTGCCGAGGATTCAAAAAAGGTCGCCCAGCTCCTCGAAAAAGCAGGCATCAGCGTGATTAATTCCTA
>JBHGBI010000062.1:0-10599 GCA_041946925.1 Syntrophales bacterium
CCGGCGATGCAGCCGAGCGCCGTGCCGACCACGCCGATGATGGTTCCCTGATAGATAAAGATTTTCATGATGTTGCTGGAAGTGGCCCCCATGGATTTCAATATGGCGATATCTTTGTTCTTCTCCATGACGACCATTATAAGGGAACTGATGATATTGAATGCGGCGACAAGGACGATCAGGGTCAGGATAATGAACATCACCCTTTTTTCCAGTCTCAGTGCGGAAAAGAGGTTCTTGTTCATCTGCATCCAGTCTCTCGCCCAGAAGGGGAACCCCAGTTTTTTTTCGATCGAATCGGCGACGAACCTGGCCTGATAGATATCCCTGATCTTGATTTCGATGCCGGTGACGGTGTCGTCCATATTGAGGAACGTTTGCGCATCCTTAAGGGAGGTATAGGCCAGCGAGGCATCGTACTCATAGAATCCCGAATCGAAGATCCCGACGACAAGGAATTTTTTCATTCGCGGTATCATGCCCATCGGAGTCGACACGCCCATGGGCGAGACGATATCGACCGTGTCGAATACGGATAATCCCATATTCTTCGCGAGCTCTTTTCCGATCATCAATCCGGGGAGCTCGTCCAGGTCCCTGTTCAGTCCGAGGCCGCTCCTTCCGCTCCGGGACAGGTAATCGAGTTTTCCCTCCGGCACCCTTCCGAAATTGATCACGCGCGTCGCGTTTTCAACGGAAATCCCCCTCAGGATAACGCCGCTGATGTTTTCCCGCTTCTTCAACATGACCTGGCTCAGGATGAAAGGGGTGGATGCCTCTACATCCTTCACCTGTTCGACTTCCCGCCTGACTTTCTCGTAGTCTTCAATGGGACCGCTGAATTTCATGAGGACAACATGGGAATTTATTCCGAGTATCTTGTTGCGCAGTTCCGTTTCGAAGCCGTTCATGACGCCCAGCACGATAATCAGCGCGGCGACACCCAGGAATATACCCGCGATGGAGATGAAGGTAATGATGGAGACGAAGATCTGTTTTCTCCTCGCCCTGAGATATCGAAGGCTTATAAAAAATTCATAAGACATAGTTTAAAATTCCAGATTGCAATTTCCGGCTTTGCGCTTATCCTTCTTCCTCCTGCTCCAGGGCTGTTTTTTTCGTCCTGAGCAGAGGAAAGAGAATAACATCCCTGATGGAGGCGCAATCCGTCAGTATCATCACGAGCCTGTCGATGCCGATTCCTTCACCGGCCGCAGGCGGCATGCCGTATTCGAGAGCCCGGAGATAATCTTCATCCATTTGGTGCGCCTCTTCGTCACCCGCTTCCCTCTGTTTCAACTGCATCAGGAATCTCTCACGCTGATCGACAGGATCGTTCAATTCCGAAAAGGCGTTGGCGATCTCTTTGCCGTGGATATAAAGTTCAAAGCGGTCAACGAACCGGGGATCATCGTCGCTTTTCCGTGAAAGCGGCGATACTTCAACCGGATACCGGGTCACAAAGACAGGCTGGATGAGCTTTTCTTCAACGGTCTCCTCGAAAATCTCCATGACGATTTTGCCGAGCGGCTCGTTCTCTTTCACCTCGAGCCCCAAGTCGAGCGCGCACGCCAGTGCTTTTTCTCGGTCTTCAAGCACGCCGGGATCCACCAGGCCGTACTTGACCAAGGCCTCGTTGACGGTGATCCTCGTCCAGGGCGGCGTGAAATCGAGTTCCTCTCCCTGGTAGCGGATTTTCAGGGTGCCGAAAAGCTCTTTGCAGATAAGGGTGATCATCTCTTCGGTCAGGGTCATCAGATCCTCATAGGTCGCATACGCCTGATAGAACTCCATCATGGTGAATTCCGGGTTATGAAAGGTGGATATCCCCTCGTTACGGAAATTCCTGTTTATTTCATAGACCCGCTCAAGCCCTCCTACAACGAGCCTTTTCAGATACAGTTCGGGGGCTATGCGCAGGTATAAATCCATCCCGAGTGCATTATGGTGTGTTTTAAAGGGACGCGCCATGGCTCCTCCCGCAATGGAGTGCATCATGGGTGTCTCGACCTCGAGAAAATCCCGTTCCTGCATGAACCGCCTGATAATCTGGAAAATTTGATTCCTCGTGTGAAATACCCTGCGCACCTGGGGATTGACAATCAGATCCAGATAACGCTGGCGGTAACGAATTTCCGTGTCTGTAAGGCCGTGCCATTTTTCAGGAAGTGAGCGCAGCGCCTTCGATAACAGCCGCAGCCGAACGGCCTCGATGGTCAGTTCGTCCGTCTTTGTCCTGAAGATTTTCCCGCTGACCTCCACAATATCCCCTACATCCAGTCTTTTGAAAATCTCGAACGCCCTGTCGCCGATCCTGTCCCGTCTGACATAGGACTGGATTTTCCCCTTCCTGTCCTGGATACTGATAAAGGCCGCTTTTCCGAAATTACGGACGGCCATGATCCTCCCGGCGATCGTGAAGGTTTCTTCCACCTTCAGGAGGGCATCTTTATCGAGATGACCGAAACGGCCGATGATATCTTCAGTAGTATCCGTAATCCTGGCGTCGTTGGGATAAAGGTCGATCCCCTCGCTCTTCAGGGATTGTATTTTTTCTTTCCTGTTTTTTATAAGTTCGCTTTCTGACATTGGAATATGCCCTGAGAGATTGTTGGAAATATAAAACAAAGTAAATCTGACTATATTGTTTTCATCCTTTAGTCAAGAAGGAAAAGGCTGGGGTATCCGCGCAGGGCCAAGGACGAGGCAGATAGGCAATCATATAGCTAAGCGGGGCGTCGTATGAAAAACCGTTAACCCTGGCCATGTGCCTTTCGCCTTTCTCATAATTTCATTGACAAAAATATGGCATGATAATAGCATCCACATTCTTAAAGTGTTTCGAGGGGTTGAAATTCCGGCGACCGGGGAGCTTTTCATGGAAAGGACGTTGATTACAGGAGGAGCCGGTTTCCTGGGGAGTCATCTATGCGATTTTTTTATCAGCAAAGGCCACGAAGTGATTTGCATGGATAATCTCCTTACCGGGGACGTCGATAATGTGGCCCACCTCTTCGGCA
This sequence comes from Syntrophales bacterium, assembly GCA_041946925.1. GTDB lineage: Bacteria > Desulfobacterota > Syntrophia > Syntrophales > UBA4778 > JBHGBI01. The sequence continues at coordinate 3,021 of JBHGBI010000062.1, forward strand.
ACAAGAGATTCAGGTTTATCGAACACGATGTCACGAATTTCATTTATGTTGAAGGACGGATAGACAATATACTGCATTTTGCTTCTCCGGCAAGCCCGATTGATTATCTGCGGCTGCCCATTCAGACCCTGAAGGTCGGCTCTCTTGGAACCCATAAGGCATTGGGGCTGGCGAAAGCGAAGGGGGCAAGATTCCTCCTCGCCTCGACTTCGGAGTGCTACGGGGACCCGATGGAGCATCCGCAGTCGGAGGACTATTGGGGTAATGTAAATCCTGTCGGACCCCGTGGTGTATATGACGAGGCGAAGCGCTTTGCCGAGGCGATGACCATGGCGTATCACAGGTACCATGGCGTGAAGACAAGGATTGTTCGGATATTCAACACTTATGGACCAAGAATGAGGTTGAACGACGGCCGCGCCCTTCCCACGTTCATGCGACAGGCTTTGAGCGGTGAGGATTTGACCGTTTTCGGGGACGGAAGCCAGACCCGCAGTTTCTGTTATGTGGATGACCTGGTTGACGGGATTTACAGGCTGCTTTATTCGGAAGAGGCGCTTCCGGTCAACCTCGGGAACCCCAGCGAGATGACCGTGGGCGAACTGGCGGAAAAGGTTCTGAAGGTGTGCGGCTCCAAAAGCAGAATCCAATTTAAAGAGCTGCCCGCCGACGATCCCAGGGTGAGGAGGCCCGATATCGCAAAGGCGAGGAGAATCCTCGGCTGGGAGCCGAAAGTGCAGATCGATGCGGGCCTGAATCTTGTTCTGGAATACTTCCGCGCGAAATGTTCGAAATCCGGGGGGTAGAAAATGATATTTGTCGCTGGCGGGGCGGGTTACATCGGCTCGCATTGCGTCCGCATGCTCGGAGAGAGGAAATACGACGTCATTATCTACGATAATCTCTCGAGGGGTCACCGCGACCTGGTCTCCCATGGAATTTTCATCCAGGGCGACCTGTCCGATACGGATCTCATGGTGAGGATATTTAAAGAGTACGATGTCGACAGTGTCCTGCATTTTGCGGCAAACAGCCTGGTGGGGGAATCTGAGGAAAACCCGCACCGGTATTATTTGAATAATGTGGCGAACGCCATCAGACTGCTGGATGCCATGCTTCGGGCCGGAGTGGGAAAGATCGTCTTTTCATCCAGTGCCGCCGTCTATGGAGAGCCCCAGTCGATACCCATAGAAGAGGATCACCCGACCCGCCCCGAAAACGTGTACGGGCATACGAAGCAGATCTTTGAAGATATCATGAAGAAGTATTCCCGTGTGTACGGTCTGCGGTTCGTTTCGCTGCGGTACTTCAACGCTGCGGGGGCGGCTCCGGATGGATCGATCGGGGAAGACCATACGCCGGAGACGCATTTGATTCCCCTGGTGCTGGACGCCGCCCTGGGCAGGAGCAAAGAGATCACCGTCTTCGGAACGGATTACGATACGCCCGACGGTACCTGTATTCGGGATTATATTCACGTTCTTGATCTGGCGGAGGCGCACCTCCTTGCCTTGAAGAGACTTGAAAACGATTCTGTATCGGAGATTTACAATCTGGGAAACGGCAGAGGATTTTCGGTGCGGGAGGTTGTGGATACTGCGAGAAAAGTGACCGGGAAGAATATCGCGCTGAGGCAGGGGAAGCGCAGGCCCGGGGATCCGGCCCGGCTGGTGGCGAGCTCAAAGAAAATATCCGGAGAAATGGGATGGTCTGCGCGATATCCCGAACTGGAGGATATAATAGGGACCGCCTGGAACTGGCATAAGAAGAGATTCGGAAAATAGAACAATTCAGGGTTGCAATGGTGAAGGAAAGAGGTTTTAAAGGGGTTTTATCCAGGAAAAGGGCTTTTCAGATACTGGATCATTGTGCGGGCGCGAAAGTTCTGGTGGTGGGCGATCTGATGGTCGATCATTTCATCTGGGGTAACGTCTCCCGGATTTCTCCCGAGGCGCCTGTTCCGGTCGTGGAGGTGGTCAGAGAGGATCTTCTTCTGGGAGGCTCCGCCAATGTCCTCAATAACATTATTGCCATGGGGGGGAATGTTTCCGTTTCGGGCATTATCGGGTCGGACGACATGGGCAGGTGGCTGATCCGGGAATTCGGGAGGATGGGCATCGATACAGAGGGGATCATCACGGAGAGGAACCGGCCGACAACAGTAAAGACCAGGATTGTCGCCCACAATCAACAGGTAGTCCGGTTTGACCGTGAAATCAGGAAATCTGTCCATTCAGGTAACGTATCCAGGATCTTGCGATATATAGAATCCATACGGAATGACCTTCATGCCGTCATCATTTCGGACTACAACAAAGGGGTCGTATCCGGGAAACTGCTTTCAGGCATCAGGGAGGCCATTGGAGATAGAAACATTGTCGTGTGCGCCGATCCCAAGCAGAGCGATTTTTCATTTTACCGGGGGGTGGATGTGATTACGCCCAATCATCATGAGGCGGCGCGGGCGCTGGGCGTCGAGAATATCAACGGACATGGAAGAGAGCTCAATGGCCGAATCTGCAGGGCCGCGAAATCCCTGCTCAAGGAAATCGGCCTGAAGGCCCTTTTGATCACGAGGGGCGAAGAAGGGATGTCGCTTTTTGAGAGCGACGGGAGCTGCCTGCATATCCCGGCGGTTGCGAAAGAGATTTTTGATGTGACCGGTGCGGGGGATACCGTGATCGGAGTCTTTGCTCTGAGCGCGGCGGCAGGCGCGACTTTTAAGGAAGCCGCTGTCCTGGCGAATCACGCCGCCGGGATCGTGGTCGGCAAAGTGGGGACAGCCACGGTCTCCAGAGAGGAGCTGAAGAAGGTACTTTGAGCAAGCCCAGGGAACCCGCACCTGCAAAACTTGTCGTGAGTTTGTTTTCCGGCGATAGAGACCGCATTTCGGCCGCTCTGGGGATAATCTCCGGGAAATTCGGGAAGGCCGATTTTATCAGTGAATTTCTGCCCTTTAATTATACGGATTACTACCGCAAGGAAATGGGAGAGAATCTGGAAAGGAGGATAGCCTCTTTTGAGGATCTTATAAGGCAGGATTCCTTGCCGGACATAAAACTCTTTACAAACGAGGTGGAAGCCGGTTTTTCCGAGGAAGGTAAGAGGAAAATCAATATAGACCCCGGTTATATGACGGAATTCAACTTCGTCCTTGCTTCCGGGAAGGCGTATGCGCACCGGCTGTATCTGCGCAACGGCATTTATGCGGATTTGACCCTGATATTCCGCAGCAAATCCTTTCATCCGCTCGAGTGGACTTACCCGGATTATGCGGGAGAGACAATCAGGGGGATTTTGAGTAAAATTAGAAAGAAATATATTTATCAGTTGAAAGGATCAGGTTCCCCCTCTTTCGCAAAAAGGGGGGAGGGGGAGATTTTATAGTGATAATTTTCAAATCCCCCCTTTCCCTCCTTTTCTAAAGGGGGAAAATAGCTGTCATTAGCCGATAGCCAAGCGCGTCGGGGACAGGATAGTTTCTCGCAAGGAGGGCGTTGGTATTTGGTTACATACTGTCATGGTGAGCTTGTCGAACCATGGCAGGAAAAAGAACTGGATTCCGCCGTAGGCGGACCTTCAGCCCCGGGTCAAGCCCGGGGACGACATATCCCGGAATGGGCATGGAGCAATTATATGATTAAAAGCATGACCGGATACGGCAGAGCGGAATTGACCATGGAGAACCGGGTATTAACAGCGGAGATCAAGTCGCTCAACCACCGTTATCTGGAGATCATCGTCCGCATGCCGGGCTCCCTCTTCCCCCTGGAGCTGGATGTCAAGAGGAAAATCAGCGATCGCATCACAAGGGGGCGGGTCGAGGTGAATATCCGGATTGATTCGGAGGAATTCCAGGCTGCCGGAAACGTTTTGAAATGGAATCTTCCCCTGATTAAGCAGTACCGCGATTTGCTTGTGCAGTTGAAAAAAGAGATAGGGCTGAAAGACAGAATCACGCTGCCCATGCTGATCGGCATAAAAGACGCGATTCTGGCGTCAGAGGAGTATCCGGATATCGGCAGCATCCGGGAGAAACTGGATCAGGTCCTGGACGAAGCTATCGATTCTCTGATGTTGATGCGCGTCAGGGAGGGGGAGATCATTTACAAAGACCTTGTATCGCGGGTTTCAATCATGATCGGGCACATGGAGGCGATCAGGAAAAGAGCGCCCGAGGTGGTCAACGAATATCGGAAGAAATTTGCCGAGCGCGTTAAAGAACTGACGGGAGGCATGGCAATGGACGAGGCAAGGCTGAGCCAGGAAGTCGCGATTATGGCGGAGCGCAGCGATATAACAGAAGAGATTATCCGTTTCTGCAGCCATGTCGATCAGTTGAACGCACTTCTGGCGAGCGGGGAGCCGGTCGGGAGAAAAATTGATTTTCTTCTGCAGGAGATGAACAGGGAAGTGAATACGATCGGCTCCAAGAGCAGCGATTCGGAGATATCTTACAAAGTAGTCGAGATCAAAACAGAGCTTTCCAGACTAAGAGAGCAGGTCCAGAACATTGAATAGGGCGGAAAAGGGGAAAAGAGGGATATTCATTGTGGTATCCGCGCCCTCCGGTGCAGGAAAGACATCCATCTGCAAAGAAGTTCTCAGGATGTATCCCGAAATCGTGTATTCCATATCCTATACGACACGCCCGCCGCGCACGGGAGAGGTGGACGGGAAAGATTATTTTTTCATTACAGAAAAAGAATTCAGGCAGAGGATCGAAACAGGCGAATTTGCCGAATGGACGGAAAAATTCGGTTATCTCTACGGGACATCAAAAAAGACCATGAGAGATTTCCTTGACAGGGGCTATGATCTCATGCTGGATATCGACCCCGCAGGTGCAAAGAGCCTCAAGAAAAATTTCTCCGGAGGGATATTCGTTTTCATCCTGCCGCCTTCCATGGAGGAACTGGAAAAGAGGCTTAGGCGCAGGGGTTCGGAAAAACCGGAAATCCTGGAAAAAAGGCTGGAAAAATCAATCGATGAGATAAAAGAGATTTTCTGGTATGATTATATAATTTTGAATGACCGCATCCAGGCCGCGATCGACCGCCTGCGGTCCATATATATAGCCGAGAAAACCAGGCGGGAACAAATGATCGACGATGTCAATAGATTATTTCATCTGGAGGTAAAAGATTAATGGCAAGGATAACAGTTGAAGACTGTTTGAAAGAGGCCAAAAACAGGTTTGCGCTGGTCTTGCTTGCGGCGCAGAGGACCAGGCAGTTGCTGAAGGGATCAAAACCCCTTATTTCCGACAGGGATAACAGGGAAATCGTGACTGCTCTCAGGGAGATCGCCGCCGGCAAGGTCAAGTATGCACACCCGGAGTACATCAGCGCCATAGAACACGATCAGTATCTTCTTGAAGATTATTCGGAGTTCGTTGGAGAGGAAGAGGATTTTGAATCCTGACGCAAGGCGGCGCCTGATTTTTGCTCTCGACACCGGCGGTGATCTCGGGCAGGCGATGACATGGGTCGATCTCCTGAAAGATCATGTCGGGATGTTCAAAGTGGGTAAAGAGGCGTTCACCTCTTTCGGCCCCGGAATTATATCGAGAATCATCGATCGGGGCGCAAAAGTATTTCTGGATCTCAAATTTCACGACATTCCGAATACAGTTTCCGGTGCTTCCGCTGCGGCTGTGGAGCTCGGAGTATCAATGTTCAATGTCCATGCCCTGGGCGGCAAAGAGATGATGGAGCATGCCGTTTCATCGGCGAGAAGTACAGCCGAAAGGCTCTCCGTTGAAATGCCGCTGGTCCTGGCAGTAACCGTACTCACCAGCCTGAACGATCGTGATCTGCGGGACCTCGGATTCCGGCACACGGCTGGCGAACTCGCCGTCCACCTGGCAAGGATGGCCCGGCAGGCGGGTCTGTCCGGTGTGGTTGCATCCGCCAGGGAAGTGGTTCCGATCAGGAAGGCCTGCGGAGATGATTTTATTATTCTGACTCCGGGGATCAGATGGGGGGCGCAAGCTGCCGGCGATGACCAGAAAAGGGTTCTGTCCCCCCTGGAAGCGATCCGCAACGGCGCCGATTTCCTGGTAGTGGGAAGGCCGATCAGCACGTCGAATAACCCTCCGGGTACCGCTGATGAAATCTGCGAGGAGATATCCAGAGGTCTCGCTCTTTCGGACAGCGCAAGCAAAAGATAAAGACAAAGCGCTGAATCAACTCTCCTGCCCCTATTTTCTAAAGAGGGGGGACTGGAATTTAAAGGATAAAAGAGTGGGGTACCGATGTGAGCGTCATCTACGGCATGAACCCCGTTACGGAACTTCTGGAGAGTGACTCCGGCAGGATAGAAAAGATCGTCATTGCCAGGGGCAGGGGAGGAGCCAGCGTTCAAAAAGTGATCGATCTTGCGAGGCTTAAAGGAATCAGGATCGAGTTCAAAGAACGAGGCGAGGTCGAAAGAATCGGCGGTGCGAAATCCCAGGGCATACTTTGCTTCTGCAAGGATTTTGCGTACTCCTCAGTGGACGACGTGATCGCGAACCGTCACCGGCTTTACGAAAAAAGTCTCATTCTGATCTTGGATTCCATTACCGACCCTCAGAACCTCGGCTCCCTGGTAAGAAGCGGCTGCTTTTTTGGAGCGAACGGCATTATCATTCCCGCGGACAGGGCGGCGCCGGTTACGCCGGCCGCGATTAAGGCGTCGGCGGGAGCTGCTTACAGGCTTCCGGTTGCAAAGGTCGTGAATATCGCTGCGGTGCTGGATGACTTGAAAAAAAGGGGCTTCTGGATTTACGGGACGGATCCGCATGGAGGCGAGGAGAGCCATGTGCCGGATTATGACGAGGATATAGGGCTGGTCATGGGAAGCGAGGGCAGAGGAATCCGGCCGCTCGTCAAAAAGAAATGCGATCGCATGCTTTTCATCGGCGGCGCCGGTCAAACTGAGTCTCTCAATGTAGCAGTCGCCGCGGGGATCGTTCTTCATCAGATCTCCTTGAAAAGGATAAAAAGGTGACTGAGATCACAAGAAAACCCCTTTTGACCGGAAATATTTTTGTGCCGGGTTCGTCCTGCCGATAATAGATAAAGGTAATTATATAGAAAAGTCTCAATTATTTTAGATCGACTCCATTTATACAGCATCTTTAATTTGAGGATTACAGCATGGCTACTTATCGGTGGGAAGCCCGAACCCTGAAAGGGAAGTTGATGAAGGGGGAGATGGAGGCGGCCGACGAAACGGTTATCCGGACACAATTGAGGAGGCGAGGCCTGAAATCCATCGAGGTAAAGAAAAAACCCGAGGATATCCTGGCGAACATTCCGTTTTTTAAGCAGAAGGTCAAAGAAAAGGAAATAGTCATCTTTGCCCGGCAGTTTTCGACTATGATCAATGCGGGTCTTCCGATCGTCCAGTGCCTGGAGATGCTGGGTGCCCAGGAGAAGAACAAGGCTTTTGCAAAAGTCATCATGTCCATAAAGGAGGATATTGAGGCGGGATCAACTCTATCCGAAGCCATGAAAAAACACCCCCAGGTTTTTGACGAGCTTTTTACCAACCTGATCGCTGCGGGGGAGGCTGGAGGTATTCTGGACAAGAT
>JBHGBI010000063.1:0-10404 GCA_041946925.1 Syntrophales bacterium
AGGGCAATGGGATTAGGTAATGGCGACGATCCGAATGCACCCGCAAAGGGCGTTTATCGGTATTGCAGCGGAGAAACGCCCCTCAGTATAGATAAGGCCTTACTTGCGTGCCGGTATATCAATAATTGGGAATTAATCCAATGGATAGGATATCAGGGTGGCATGCTGATGTCTCCACGGGCCGTTATTGACGATCTGGAGTTTATGGCTAATGAGGATGTTTTTGACCAGATCGTGAAGTGTCTCCGAGAAGTGACCGGATTTGTTGAAACACTCTCCAAGACTTATCAGTCAAAACCCTGTTTTGAACTCATTGTAAAGATAGAAGACGTTTTTTTCTCGGCAACCTTTCAAATGGAAAAATGCCGACTCATGCTCAGAAAACTTGTCGAGCGCATGATAAAACCCGGCAGTCAGGGAGAATTATGGTTCGGATTCGAAAGCACGAAGAAGCCAAGAAAAAGGAGAAAAAGCAATGAAATATGAGACCATGAAAATATTATTTAAAAAAGCTCTTTCAAAGTCGCTCACCTCTTGTAAGGATTCGCGTTTTCAGGTTGCAGCAAAGATTTCTGAACTCGCTAACCATAATATTTCTAAAGACATATTAGATAAATATACCTCACGAAACGAGGATTATGAAATCAGAGCCGTTGACCTTCCAGCGTTTTGTTTGGTCACGAAGACAATAAAACCCTTCAGTGTCCTGGTTGCTCCTCTCGGTTGTAACGTGCTGAACCCCGAAGACTCGAAACACCTCAAACTCGCGAAGCTGCTTCAGCAGCAGAAATCACTGGCAATAGAGATAGCCCGGACGGAAGCGGAACTGGGCATTAAACGATAGGAGGAGACGTGGCGACCACATACAAACGCATTGAGACGGTAAAAAAAGCCGGAGAGATCTTGAAATATCTCGCCGAGCAGAAAGAACCTGCACCAGCGAAGCAGATTGCCCAGGAAGTGAACCTGCCGGTAGGCACAGCCATGTGTCATCTGGCGACGCTGGAAGATTTAGGCTTTGCGATGTCTGTCGGCGATCGCTTTAAGCTCGGTATGGGCCTTGCGCTCTTTTGGGCGCGGGTCAGGAGCGGTCTTGAAGCTGACCGAGCGCGGATTGACCAGGATATTAAGTCTCTGGACGCGGAGGGATAACATGGCAGGTCAGGATAAACCAAAGGACAGAATTGAAGTTGGCGGTGTAGATATGGACCTCTCAACAGCCTGGAAAATCATTTCGGATCAGTTTGAAATGCTTAAGGGTTGGTGCCCGGCGGCTTTCCTAAATGAGTTCGAGACAAAAATAAAGACATACGGGTTAATGGTCTTCGCTGAGGGGATGAAAGTTGGAATACAAAAGGATCGCCAAAGGATGAAAGAAATATATGACTCCGTAGAGGAATTCATTCCCTTTGCCGATGCTATTCAAGATTTCCTTTTGAAAACAGCAAAAATAGACGGGAACGCGTAAGGGAGGAATTATGGCGGAAAGAATCAAAAGAACCGATGCGGAAATTGTAGCGATTAATGAAGCATACAAGAAGGCTCGTATAGATGTAGAGGACGAGATAAACAAAATCAGACTGGAAATGGCTGCAAAAATGCCTCAATACGAAGCAATTGGATTTCTCAGAAAAGTCAGGTTCGATAAAGCATTCAACGACCTGACTGAGGCGGTGGTCCTTTATCGGGTGAAGGAAAATAAATCATATAAAGACGGTGGTTTTACCTGGGAAGAATTTTGCGCAACCGCCGGATATGACCGCAGACGCGCCGACGAGATTGTCGCCGACATCAGACCCATTTTCGACAGATTTTCGGCGGAATCCGCCACTTCTTTAGGACTCGGATTGAATAAAATCAGGTACTTAGGTAAAGCAGTTTCCGGCGGAAACGCCAGTTTTGAGGGGGACGACCTTCTAATTTTGGGAGAAAGAATACCCTTTGACGCCGAACATAAGGACGATATTGAAGCCGCGATCGATAATCTTCAGGAAGAAAACCGGACCATCAAGGAAGAGATCGCCGCGCAGAAGAAAGCCTTCGAGCGGGTACAGGCGGACACCCACAAGACCGTCACCAAGCTCGAAAAGGAACTGAACCGGTTTAAAAAGATCGCCGAAGGGCGGGACCTCAAACCGGAGGAAGAGGCGTTCCAGAACCAGATGGGCCTCATCCGTTCAGGATTCGACGGCTACATGCTGAAAGTCGAGCCGGAGTACATCAAGAGCCTCCAGGAAGAAGAAAAGACCCCGATGACTGCACGAATGATCGCCGATTACCTGTCCACCCTGGACTATATGCGGAAACAGATCCTCGCGGCCTTTGACACGGCCATGGATATCTTTGGGAACGCGGCCATCGCCCCTGAAGAATTTGACTGGACACCTCCCGCTAAAAAGACCGAGTAAACGGAGCACGCCATGTGGTACGAGGAGCTGGTAGAACAACTGAAAAAGACACCCCGCGCGGAGCGATCACGGGTAATCAAACAATACAATCTCATGACGGGGAAAAGCCCTCAACACCTTTACCGCATCGCCAAAAGACACGGATTCAATACGGGCCGCACGTCCCGCTCCGACAAAGGCACATTCCGGTCCGGCATTACTCCTCAATTAATAGAAGGCGTCGCCTCGCTCCTGCACGTAACAGGCAGGGAAAACAAGGGGCCCATCATGCCCATGGAAGTCGCCCTTGAGATCGCAGAACGCAACGGCTGGATAGAACCGGGAACGGTTTCCGTCTCAACGATGAACAGGATACTCCGCGACCATCTCATATCAAAAAAACACCTCAGAAAACCATCCCTCTCGACACAACTCAGATCGCTCCATCCGAACCATACACACCTTTTTGATGTCTCCGTCTGCATCCAGTTTTATCTCAAGGGCAATAAGGGACTGCAGATCATGGATGAGCGGAAATTCTACAAGAACAAACCGCAGAACTTCGCCAAAATAAAGGAACGCCTCTTACGATATGTCCTTGTGGACCACTTCAGCGGGGCCTACTATTTCAAATATTACAGTACGACCGGTGAGACGCAGGAAAACCTCTACGACTTCCTCCGGGAAGCATGGCGGGAAAAAGAGCACGGAGACAAATTCCCTTTTCGCGGCGTCCCCTTTGTGATGCTCATGGACACCGGCTCGGCAAACACGTCCAAGGCCATTGTCGAACTACTGAACCGCCTTGACGTTGAGGTCCCTCCGGGAACTCCGCACAACCCGCGCCGCCAGGGGGCAGTCGAACAGACACACAGGATCATCGAGGAACGTTTTGAGAGCAAGCTCAGGATCCAGCCCGCCTCCGATGTTGAAGAACTGAATTCCTGGGCGCAGGACTTTATGGTGAAGCATCAGGCAACGAAACAGTACACGAGGACAAAAATGCCGCGTACCCAGTGCTGGCTCCTCATCACTGAAGAACAACTCCGCGAACTCCCGGAAGAGAGCATCCTCCATGATCTTTATGTCAACCCCGAAGAAGACCGCACGGTGAATGCCGACGGAACGATCAGCTATCGGGGTAATGAATACTACTTGAAACATATCCAGGGCATCTTTCCTGGGGCAAAAGTCAAGGTACAATTGAAGCCGTACAAGTGGCCCACAGTGGATGTCTCTTACCGGGAAGTAATCTACGAAGCGACCCCGCTTTCATCTCTTCCCGCGTCTCAGGGTGCTTTCAATGTCAGGTCCGCTATTATAGGCCAGCAGTACAAGGCACAGCCGGAAACAACAACACGGCAGGCCGTCAAACGCATGGAGAACATGGCCTATGGTGAGGACCGCAAAAAAGACCAGGCTCCTTTCGCGGGATTGCGCGTCATGGGCGGTTACGCCGACGAAGTTGATGTGACCTTTCTGATGAAGAAAGGCACACCCATGGAGATCGACCGGTCCATAGCGGATAAAGAGATCTCATTCATGCAGTTTCTGAAGAACCTCACCCAGCGCGTGGGGGCGATCAGCAAAGAACAGAACAGGCTGCTCCAGGAGACATTCGGCGCGACCATTGACAAGGCAAAGGCCGAGGAAGTGATCAGGCAGTTTGAAGAAGACGGATATGAGCACGTGGGACGTGGGACATGGGGCGTAAAAGATACCGAAGTAGCTAATCAATGAGGGAGAAAAAATAAAATTAAAGGAGGTGAGATAGTGACACAACACGCATCGTTACGCGACGCGACAGTCAAAGCGATCATTCTCAAACAGCTCTTGCTTGATTGCGACATCAGTCAGAATGAAATCAGCGAGGAGACCGGCCTGGCGCGCACCACAATCAATCTTGTCGTCAATACGGGCTATATTCCGAGGCGACAGAAATCATTCAAACGCGATGTGGAAACATTCATCGGCAAAAACCACGCGGCGCGAAAATGGCTCATGGCCAAGGGCATCAGGGTAAAGGACATATGGAACATCCTCGATCACGACCTTTACAGAGCGCACTCGGCTACCTGGAAAGACAGGATATCACAGGGGAGACGCATTCAGATGCACCGTCGTCCCCTGAAAAACGGCAATCCTGAACAAATCAATATTATACGGGAGGTGGAAGTGATAACAGAAGAAACGAAACGGCATTTCAGGCTCTTCAAAAGTCCTTTTATCAACGATGTCCTGGAAGAAAAAGACATCTATATGAGTGACGAACATCATTACATCGAGGCGGCCATGATAGACGCGGCAAAGCACGCGGGATTTCTGGCCGTCGTCGGCGAAGTCCAGAGCGGCAAATCGATCATGCGCCGCAAGGTCGTCCTCCAGCTCCAGCGCGAGGGGAACGTGCGGGTCATCTTCCCGCAAATCGTAGATAAGGACCGCGTCACCGCGGCATCGCTGTGCGATGCCATCATCCATGACATATCGAGCGAAACACCGCGCATGAAGCTGGAGGACAAGTCCAGACAGGTTTTGCGCCTCCTGCTCGCCAGGCACAAACAGGGCTCCCGGCACTGCATCATCATCGAGGAAGCCCACGACCTCAACTATAAAGTCCTCAAACTCTTAAAACGCTTCTATGAGATGGAAGACGGCTATACAAAGCTCCTCGGTATTATTCTCATCGGCCAACCGGAATTAAAAGACAAGCTCGACGAGGACGTCCATCAGGACATGAGGGAGGTCATCCGCAGAATCCAGATCGCTGAGATCAGGGGCCTCAACGGCAACATCAAAGATTATATGGCACTCAAGTTCAAGCGCGTCGGCGCAAAGATCGACGATATCTTCACTGACGAGGCAATAGCGGCGCTCTCGAAGAGACTTACCGACCGTGACGGCAGGACAGGCAAGACAATCAGCCGCGCCTGGCCCGGACTGGTCAACAACTATGCCGCCAAGGCGATGAACCTCGCCTGCCAGATGGGCTGCGACAAGGTGACGGAAGACGTGGTGATGGAGATATGAATAAAAACGGTTCAACGTTCAAGGTTCGAGGTTCAAGGTTGAATGCAAAGGCAAAAAAGCAGTTTCGGTGCCGGTCGTTTGACCGCACATCTACGCAGGCAACAAGAGAAGCGGCAAACCCGCAGCGCCGCTATCCGAACGGCGATGTCTGGTGTCAGGGATGGGAAGACCGGATTGACCTTCCGGTTTGTGTTACGAGAAGCACGCGGCATCCGGAGAAGTGTCACGGATGTCCGGTAAATCTGTAAAGGAGGAAATGATGGGAAAAAGGATTGATGCAATATTCGGGAAACAGGAGAAGTTGGCGCAGGCGATCCCGCTCCGGGACGCCATGCTCTGTATGAATTGCGAATCAATATTCGAGGCCGGGCAGTCGTGCTGTCCTGTCTGTGCCAGCGAGGTTTTCTTAAGCGTATCCCTGGCGCTTTCCGACGATGAGACAAAGGCTCCCATCCGCGAACTTGCTGACAAGGCTTCCGATGAGTTTTTTCAGAAGCACGTCTTCGCAGGTGCATCACGATGATGGCATACATCGAAGCCTATGATGAAGGAAAAAGTATCATCAAGATTGTCGATGGTGCAGGAAGAGTCGTAGAAAAGTTTGAAGTGGACGCCATTAAAGTTGAGATGTCTGCGGGATGGGTGAAACCAGCCGGTTCACCGGTGCCTTTCAGGTTTGAGGTGTTCAGAAATTAGGAGGGGGTATGTTAGCAGTTGTGATTGTCTGGATTGGAGCATGTCTCATGGCTCTCTGGATTAATTACCGGTTTCATAAGTACAGCCAAAGGAGGCAACATGGCGACATTAGCGGAAATAGAACAAATGACAAAGGATTTTGCCGACTCGCGGGAGAAGCTTGCCGGTACGGTGAGGACGCTGGAAGACAAGATCGAGGCCCTGAAGCGGCAGTATTTGCCGGGCATCAAGAAACAGGTTGCCCTGGCAGCGGCAAAGAAACTCGATCTTAGGAACGCCATTGAAGACAGCAAGGATCTGTTTAAACGGCCCCGGACAGTAATCTTCCACGGTATCAAGGTCGGAATGAAGAAAGGAAAAGGTAAGATCGAGTTTGATAAATCAGAGATTGAGCGTATCGTGCGCCTCATCGAGAAGCACTTTCCGGAACAGGCCGATGTGCTCATTCAGACAAAAAAGACGCCTGTCAAAGAGGCTTTGGGCAACCTTACCGTTGCGGAACTCAAGAAGCTCGGCATTGAGGTGGAAGATACCGGAGACTCCGTTGTAATCAAACCCACGGACAGCCAGATCGAGAAGCTTGTTGAGGCACTGCTCAAGGAGAAAGACGACGAGGCTGAGACGGAGGAAGCAGCATAGATGAGATTCAACGTTCGAGGTTCGAGGTTAAAACAAAAAAACGGGACAAGGGATCCGAAGGAGCTTGCAGAGACGATGAACAAACTTGAAACACGCCATTTCATAGCGGGTGCTGCTGTTACCTGTGATGCACAGTATCCGTCAGGTTCACCTCTTACGCCTCGCCCGGTCCGAGGTCAATCACGGGAACCGGGAGGCCGAAACGGCGCGATAAGCGCCGTCTGTCCGTTATGCGGACACTGATGAGGCCAGGAGGAAGGACCCAGGTGAGAAACACATCATGGAGTCAATGGAATGAGCGATAGCGAACAAATCAAAGAAGGGGACAATGTAAGGGTTCCGATTGTATCGGGATCACCGACGAAACTCAGTTCCTATGGTAAGGTGCTATATCTTCAGCCTCCCATCGCTGTCGTCCAACTCCAGTATGGCACACGGATAATGCGTCAGGCATTCAATATTAATGACTTGATAAAGGTCAAAATGACTACCGAACAAAAAGCGAAGGAGCGTTATGAACAAGAAACCGCTTAGCCGGGAAGGAACACCGCATCAACAAGAAGACGACGAGGTCCATGTAGCCTCCCTTATGATTGCCGAACTCCGGGAAGCAACAAAGAATGCCGGACCTTTCCATAGCGCACACGAAGGATACGGTGTCATTAAAGAGGAGTATGATGAGCTGTGGGACGAGATTAAAAAGAAAGCGATAAACCGGGATCCGGGGAAACTCCTGCACGAAGCAGTCCAGCTTGGCGCTATGGCCATGCGCTTTATTCTTGATATCTGCATGACGGAGGCATGGAAACGATAATGCAAAAAAGAACTCTGCGGAAGATGGATGATAACCAGTTGATTTATCTTGCGAAGGAAAAGCCGACGAGGATCCCGCTCACTGTTCGGGAAAAGGCCCGGAAAGAATTGAAAAGACGCGGGTTTAGATTTATCGGATTACGAATCCTTAATGTTAAAGAGGATATTTAGATGGGGTTAGGTCGGGTTTGGCATGGTGGGCAATGGCAGGGCATGGTGAGGCTTGGTGTGGTGAGGTTTTATGAATAAAGAACAGATATTCCCGACGGTGATAATAGCATTGAGTCTCGGCGCGTCGGTAATTTGCGCATTCAAGGGCGACTGGCACAGGGCAACATACTGGATTGCGGCGGCTGTACTCAATGCAAGTGTGACATATTAGGTGCGACATGCTTGAAGACATACATATCAATGTGGTGCTGGACGGAGAGGATTTCGCGATACGGATCTGGCCTGTCGTGCCGAGGACCGGCGAAATTATTTCGCTGAACAGCGGCCTGATAAAGGCCCGTGTTGATAACGTACTCTGGGGTAACAGCACTGCAAGCGAGAAATCGTACCCACGGGGTCGCCTGCTGGCGACCATATTCTGCACGAGTCTTCCGGAGATGGAATAGAATGGAGCACTCAAAAGAGTACGGGCAGATGACATTCAGTTTTGACGCTCCTCAACTGACAGCCGAACAACAGGCCGTCTGGGATTGTATAAAGGACCGGCGCGGAAAAGGTTCTGCAATTCTCGGCCCGGAGATCTCGCGTATAACCGGCCTGGACTATACCACGGTCCGGGCGATTGTCGCGCACCTGATCAATTTTCATCATAAATTAATTGGCAGTAATGGCCGAGGGTACTTTATTCCTACGGAGCCTCAAGAGGTTGATGAGGTCGTTAGAAGTCTTGAACACAGGGGAATCATGATTTTTTTGAGGGCCTCCAAACTTAGAAAACAGGCAATAGTAGATGTAATGCACCAAGCATATTTAAGGTATGAAAATGCAGCAAATCAAAAATAACTTGACAAACATTTCAGGATTTGAAATACTGGGGATGTCCGAAGTAGCTACGGGTTATCCCCGCCTTAGAGGGAATTTTTGTTTTGGGATTAGCCCAGGTGTCCCCGTAACCGTAAGGCCGGGGGTGGCTCGTAGCGCCACGGACGCACCTGGGCTTTTTTTATTGGAGTCCAGAGTCCAAAAACTACGGAGGTGCCGCATGGCACAATATCAGTATCAATCTACCCACGTAATAGCAAGAAAACTCAAGGAACTACAAGGCTCATTAAGAACAGAAGAATGCAGGGAACTGAGTGGCTTAATGGCGGAATATCTGGACTGGGTCGAAGGATGCACACAACCGGTTATCGCGAGAGAAAAAAGGACCGTCCGTATGCAAGGCACCTGCAAAATCATACCGTTTCAACGGCAGCATAAAATAATAGAGGAGGGATAAGGTATGGAAAAGATCAACGTTAAAATTACAGGGGTAGCACCGCTTATGCAGCACAGATATATCTTCAAGGATGAACTGGCCAACAAAAACACAGAAGAAAACAGGGGCAAAAGATTACAGCGAAGAATGGAAAAGCGCTCTATACTGGGATGATAATCTTGGTATATATGAACCCGCGAGTCACATTGAAGGGGCACTTATCAAGGCGGCAGTCAATTTTCAGATCACTGGCAAGGGGAAAAAGACCTATAAAGACCTTTTTAAAAGCTCGGTCTTCGTTACCCCGGATTATATCCCCCATGGTCTGAACGGATCGCCAGAAAAACTTCTGTCATCGGGGAAATTATCCGTTGATAAGCGGCTCGTCAGGGTTGCCAATTCTGGGGTAGAGCGCATGCGGCCTATGCTGAAAAGCTGGTCGCTTGAGTTTGTTGTAGAAGTTCACGATAGTCAGATATCGCGGGAGGTCGTGAAGGAAGTCCTCGATCTCGCCGGTCAGCAATATGGCATTGGGGATTTTAGACCGAGATATGGAAGGTTTATGGTTGCGAGGTTTGAATAAATGAGTTTAGCAAGGCATGGCGAGGCGTGGCATGGTTGGGCAAGGTGCGATCTGGTTCGGAGAGGTATGGATTGGCAAGGCCAGGCAGGGTTAGTTCTGGTGAGGCTTGGTAAGCTAAGGCAAGGCGAAACTCCCCTTCGGGGGAGTCTGCCGGTTATACCGGTACTGAAGAGCCTTTTGGTCAGGTCTGGCTGGGTCCGGTCAGGTGTGGTAAGGTGGGCCAAGGCACGGCTGGGCGAGGCAGGGTAAGGTGAGGAACATTTTATGGGAGGGCATATGGAGAATACGATTAATAAAACGCAATTACGACTGATTCACATTGCGATCAGTCAATTGAGGCTTGACGATGTAACCTATCGGGCAATGTTGAGCGAGCGTTTTGGTGTTTCTTCCAGCAAAGAGCTATCCTATAGGGAGGCCTCGGAGCTGATCGACTTTTTTAAAAAAACCGGGTTCCGGTTGCGGACAAAGCGAAATGCCCCGGAGAACCCATGCTGGCCCTGTGTTCCGAGACTATACAGGGAGAAACTTCCCGATAACGTACTGGTTCTGGCAAGCCCGCAACAATTGAGAAAGATAGAACACCTTGCTGCGGACATCAAATGGCGGCACTGGAATGGGTTTCGGTTATGGATGAAAAAGTATTTTCACATAGAACAGGTTAAAACGAGCATCGAGGCAAGTATTGTAATTGAAGCGTTAAAGGATATGTGGAAACGGCAAAATGGCTGCGCCTGCAAAAGATCGCGGGCGGCAAACTGAGTTCCGGGGCCTGTCACCCGGATATGCAACACCTGTCCGTCCCGGACGTGCCCTCGCCGGGGCGGACA
>JBHGBI010000064.1:0-10319 GCA_041946925.1 Syntrophales bacterium
CCCTCAATTTCAGCGCCCCTCCGGCAACCAGAATGGCTCTCTGCCTGGCGGTAAGCGTATAGCCGGCCTGGAATGAAACCCCTTTTGTGATATTGCGGATCTCAATTTTGTCTCCGGCCGCCAGCCGCGCCTTGATTTCCCGTATCTCGAGCCGGTCTCCCTGATCGATCCGGCCGTAATCATCGGGGTTTTCAAAGACAAGGGGCACAATGCCGAAATTGACCAGGTTGGCGGCGTGGATTCTCTCGAAAGACTTGGCGATTACGGCTTTCACTCCCAGGTACATCGGGCAGATCGCCGCGTGCTCCCGCGAGGATCCCTGCCCATACGAAACGCCGGCGACGATGATATTGTACCTGCCAGCGTCGCGGATATTCCTCGCCCGCTCGTAGAAACGGCTGTCAATCGCTTCGAATACATATTCGGCGTATTTAGGAATATTGGATCGGTATTTCATCCTGGCGCCCGCAGGTATGATATGATCCGTCGTAATATTATCCCCCGTCTTTAAGGTCACATCGCCATGAATAGTATCCGGCATCGGATCGGCTTGCGGGGGGGCTCCTATATTGGGCCCCCGGACGATCTCAACGGCAGACGGCTCCACTGTATCTTCCGGCCTGATGATCATCCGATCATCGATATAGAACCTATCCGGAATTTTTACTTGCGGATAATCCATTCCCAGGTCGCGCGGATCCGTGATCTTTCCCGTTATGGCCGCCGCCGCCGCCGATTCCGGACTGACGAGATACACTTCCGCATCCGCCGTGCCTGACCTGCCCGGGAAATTCCTGTTCGATGTTCTCAGAGATACCGCCTTCGACCCGGGGCTCTGGCTGTTACCGATGCAGAAGCCGCAGGCGTTTTCCATCAGCCTGGCTCCCGTGGAAAGGAGAACCGGCAGATAACCGTCCCTTGCCAGATTTTCCAGCACCTGCCTGGAGCCGGCAGCGATGATGAGGCTGACATCCGGGTGTACGATTTTTCCTCGCAGAATCTCTGTCACCGTGGCAAGATCCTTATAGGAGGAATTCGTACAACTTCCAATGCAGACCTGGTCCACTTTGACACCCGCAATCTCGCGAACCGGGCTGATGTTGTCAGGACTGTGGGGCTTCGCCGCCAGCGGAACAATCCCCGAAAGATCGATATCAACAACCCTGTCGTATGCGGCGTCCGGATCGGCGTCCAGCTCGATCCAGTCCTCTTCTCTGCCCTGGGCTCTAAGGAATTCCCTTGTGATCCCGTCGCTGGGGAATACGGAAGTCGTCACTCCGCATTCGGCCCCCATATTGGCGATGGTCGCCCGCTCCGGCACCGAGAGGGTTTTCACACCGTCGCCGCCGTATTCGAAAATACAGTCCACGTTTCCCCTGGTCGTGAAAATCTCAAGGATTCTCAGGATGACGTCCTTGGCAGACACCCAGGGAGAAAGCCGTCCTATAAGATTAATCCTGATGACGCGGGGACAGTTAAAATAAAACGGCATGCCGCCCATGGCCCGGGCCACATCGAGGCCGCCCGCCCCAATGGCGATCATTCCGAGTCCCCCGCAGGTCGCTGTATGGCTGTCCGAGCCGAGGAGCACTTTTCCCGGTTTTCCGAACCGCTCCAGATGCACCTGGTGGCATATCCCGTTTCCCGCCCTTGACAGGTAAATGCCGAACTTGCGGGCGACGCTCCGAAGATAGCGGTGATCATCGGCGTTCTCGAAACCGATCTGAATTGTATTATGGTCGATGTAACTGACTGACAATTCCGTCCGCACCCGAGGAATACCCAGGGATTCGAACTGCAGATACGCCATCGTGCCCGTCGCGTCCTGAGTCAGGGTCTGGTCTATCTTGACGCCCATCTCCGCGCCCGGCGAATAAGTACCGACGACAAGATGATTTTCCAAAATCTTCCCGGCAATGGACTTTCCCATTCTCGAGTCCTCCCGATTCACAAATAGAATTTATTTATGTATCTGAACTCCCTTATTATTTCAAGATTTCTTTTGAGCCCTGATCCGCGATTACTTTCTCTTGATAATTTGACAAACGCAGGATAAATACATCGGTAATCTTCCGGAGGGAAATAAATGCAAGGTATCCTGATTCGCTGGCTGATTATGACAGTCGCAATCCTGTTCGCTTCCTATGTCCTGGACGGCATTCAGGTCAGCGGTTTTTTTTCCGCTTTTTTTGCGGCCGCGGTCCTGGGAATACTCAATGTTTTCTTCCGCCCGATTCTGCTGATTCTTACACTCCCCATCAATATCCTGACTCTGGGCCTATTTACGTTTATCATCAACGCCCTGATGCTCAAGATGGCATCCTCCGTGATACCCGGCTTCGATGTGACCGGGTTCTGGCCGGCTGTGTTTGGATCTCTGATTATCAGCATTGTGAGCTGGATACTGAATTCGCTAATACTCGAGTCCGGAGGCAAGAGAAGAAATACAGATATCATCGATCTTGAAAAGAAAGGCGGAGACAGATGGGAATGACATCTCTTACGCCCGCCATGAAACAATATCTGGAACTCAAGGAAAAGCACAGGGATTGCATCCTCTTTTTCCGGATCGGCGATTTTTACGAGATGTTTTTCGAAGACGCGATCGTCGCGTCAAAAGTTCTCGAAATAACTCTTACATCCAGGAATAAAGGAAAAGAAGACAGCATCCCCCTGTGCGGAGTGCCTCACCACTCGGCGTCGTCCTATATCGCCCGTCTGATTGAAAATGGTTTCAAGGTCGCCGTATGTGAGCAACTGGAAGACCCCAGTGAGTCAAAGGGGATTGTCAAGCGGGGCGTCGTGCGCGTCATCACTCCCGGACTGCTGATCGACGACGACCAGTTGCCTGCAAAGGAGAATAATTTTCTCGCTGCGCTCTCGATAAAAGGCAATGTCACAGGTCTGGCCTTTATCGATATTTCCACGGGGGATTTCCGGGTAGCCGAATCGGAAGACGTAGACTTCTTCCTCCATGAATTGGCTTCCCTGGAAATACGGGAACTGATTGTAAGCGAAAATCTCAGGGGAAAGGCGCTCCTCAAAAAAATCTCCTCCGGGATAAACAATTGTCTGGTGAATTATTTCCCTCCGGATTATTTCGATGAGCACGACGCCATGGCACGTCTGACGGATACTTTCCCGGCAGACGTGCTGAGCGGTGTGGAATATGAGAAGCACCCCGCATTGGCGGCGGCCGCGGGCGCGGTCCTCCGTTATGTCGCACAGACGCAGAATGACAGTCTCCGGCACATCACCAGGATCGAATGGCACAGATCCGGAAATTACCTCGTCCTCGATGAGAACGCCCGGAGAAACCTCGAGTTGTTCGCGACCATTCAAGACGGGAGAAAAACCGGCTCTCTCTTCCATACGCTCGACGAAACAGTTACGCCGATGGGAGGAAGAAGGCTGCGCTGGTGGCTCCGATACCCTCTTGTGGAGGTGGAAAAAATTCGGGAGCGCCTGTCAGCGGTATTCGAAATCAAAGTCCACCATCTCCTGAGAGAGGAACTGCGGAAAAATCTTTCCTCAATGGCTGACTTGCAGCGACTCGCAAGCCGCGTGTCGATGGGCGCGGCGAATGCCCGTGATCTGGTCGCACTCAAAGCGTCGCTCCAGTTTGTACCACCCCTCAGGAAACTGCTCGGCGGATTGAATTCTCCTCTGATCCGCTCGATTTTCACCGGACTGGATGAGATGCACGACGTGGTCGAATTCATCGACCGGGCGATCCTCGACGATCCCCTGCCGACTCTGCGGGACGGCGGCATGATAAAAAAGGGATACGATGAAGAGCTGGATAATTTGATTTCCATAACCCGGGACGGCAAGCAGTGGATCGCCTCCATGGAGGAAAGGGAACGGAAGAAGACGGGCATCAACTCGCTCAAAATCGGATTCAACAGCGTATTCGGATACTACATCGAAGTCACGCGGGCCAATGCTCATCTTGTGCCGGATGATTACGTCAGAAAGCAGACGCTCGTGAATGCGGAGAGGTATATCAATCCCGAATTGAAGGGATATGAAGAAACTGTTCTCAATGCCGACGAAAAGAAGAAAGAAAGGGAATACCGGCTCTTCCTGGAAGTTCGCGCCAGGATTGCAGGCGAGATCAGGAGAATTCAGGCGACAGCATCTTTCCTTGCCGATCTCGATGCGCTTGTATCCCTCGCGGAGGCCGCCGAGAAATACTCCTACTGCTGCCCTCAAGTCGATGAAGAAGAACGGATTGATATCAGGGACGGCAGGCATCCCGTGGTGGAGAGAATGACCATTTCAGAAGGATTTGTCCCCAATGACACTTATATCGACTGCGATCTTCAGCGCTGCCTGATCATTACCGGTCCAAACATGGCGGGCAAATCGACATATATCCGGCAGGTGGCGCTTATAGTGCTGATGGCCCAAATGGGGAGCTTTGTGCCGGCATCGGAGGCCCGCATCGGCATCGTGGACCGGATATTCACTCGTGTCGGCGCCTCGGACAGCCTGGCCAGAGGGCAAAGTACATTCATGGTGGAAATGATGGAGGTGGCGGAAATTCTCAAGCAGGCGACAAGGAAGAGCCTGATCCTTCTTGACGAAGTCGGGCGCGGCACAAGCACCTTCGACGGCCTCAGCATCGCTTGGGCGGTTGCCGAGTTCATCCATGATTCGAAAGAGCTCTCCGCCCGGACTCTTTTCGCAACACATTATCACCAGTTAATGGACATGGCGCTGACCAAGGAGGGTATAAAGAACTATCATGTGGCTGTCAGAGAATGGGGGGAAAAGATCATCTTTCTGCGGAAAATACTGGAAGGGGGAACAAATAAAAGTTACGGTATTCAGGTCGCCCAACTCGCCGGAGTCCCCGAAAGAGTCATCCTGAGGGCGAAGGAAATTCTAGAGAACCTGGAAAGAGGAGAGTTTGATGAAACGGGGATGCCGAGGATCGCCCGCCCGAAAGGCACCGAGCGTGCCCGGCAAGAGCCGTTGAGCCTTTTTATAAGCGATGAAGACAGAATCATCCGCGACATTTCGGAAATTGATATCCTGAATATGACTCCGCTCGATGCGCTGAACAAAATAAGCGAATGGAAGGAGATGCTCAAAAAAAATTGAGAAGACGTCGGGACTGAAACTTATCGCCCGATGCCTGATCATCTCATACAGACCGAGAGCACCTGTTTGAAATCGGTAAAACCGTCGATGACCTTGTGAATGCCGTCCTGCAGCAGCGTACGCATTCCCTCGGAAACCGCTCTTTCGCGGAGGAGTTCGACGGAATCTCTCTTGGTCACCATGCGCTTGATATCATCGGATGCAACCAGCAGCTCGTGAATGCCCATCCTGCCCCGGTATCCGGTGTTGTTGCATTCGGCGCACCCTCTGGGCCTGTAGAGCAGAAAATTATCATCGTAGGACCTGTTTAATTCGGCAAACAGGGTTTCTCCATAAGACCTCACAATGTCCTCGTATTCCTCCCTGGTCGGGTGATAGGCCTCCTTGCAGTTTTTGCAAAGTGTTCTGACCAGCCTTTGCGCAAGGACGCCGAGAAGGGAATCCGCGAAGTTGAAGGGATCAATACCCATATCGAGAAGGCGGATGATCGTTTCCGGAGCACTGTTAGTATGCAGGGTACTGAAAACGAGATGTCCGGTGAGTGAGGCTTCGACGCCGATCTTCGCCGTTTCGTAATCGCGCATCTCCCCGACCATGATGACATCGGGGTCGGCCCGCAGAAAGGCGCGCATGGCATGACTGAAGTCGAACCCTATTTTGGGGTTCACCTGAACCTGGCGCAGGCCATCCTGGGTGATTTCGACGGGATCCTCGGCCGTCCATATCTTCGTGTCGGGCGTATTGATATGATGGAGAGCTGCGTGGAGCGTCGTTGTCTTTCCGGATCCGGTCGGCCCCACCACAAGGATGATGCCGTAAGGTTTTTCCAGAATGTTCAGGAATCTCTGGTAATTGTCGGGCGACATGGCCATCTGCTCAAGGGTCATGATTTCGCCTTTTGCCAGGATTCGCATCACGACATCTTCGACATTGCCCTGAGTGGGTATAGTGGCCACGCGCAATTCTATCTCTTCCGCTCCCGCTCTTTTGAATTTGATTTTTCCGTCCTGAGGAAGCCTTCTCTCCGTAATATCGAGATTGGACATGATCTTGATCCTGGAGACCGTAGCAGCCCTGTAACTGTAAGGAACCGTCTGATAGTGTATGCAGTCTCCGTCGATTCTGAACCTGATTTCCACATTTTTTTTCTTGGTATTCGGCTCGATGTGGATATCCGAGGCCCTGCTCGAATAGGCGTCGTTGATGATCTTATTGACGAGCTGCATAATGACGCTGTCCGATTCCGATATTGCTTCTTCTTCTTCCTCTTCCCTTTCATACGCGCTATCGAGCTTTCCGAGTATCTCGCTGATCGATTCCTGGACATCATCCACGCGGTAAAAATGATTGACGAATCTTACGATGTCGTCCTTCATTGAAACATTGTATTCTATTTTTTTTGTCTTCAGGAGATTCTCGATCATATCCCTTTTCAGGATATTATTCGGATCGTCTACAATCACCCGGATCCTGTTTTCCGCTTTTTCAAGAGGTACCCAGAGTTCCCGGCGCAGATACTCGGGTCTCAAATTCCTGCAAAGATCTTCGGGAACGGGATACTTATCGCTGAACGGCACGAATTTGCAGCCGTAAAAATCTTCCAGAGATTTACCTATATCCTCCCTGGAGATTTTGTATTTTTTCATGAGGAAGTCTTCCATGGGCTCATTGGCTTTCCGGGCCTCGCCCCACGCGCTGTCCAATTCGGCTTCCTTTATCAACCCCCTTCTAACAAGAGAATCATATCTCGTTTTTCTCCTGCTCGCGGCCCGCTGCTGATTGTAAAAGGCAATACCGAGGACATCGGCAATCTCCTCGAGGAAATTGCGTTCTTCCATCGTGAATCTGCCGCCGCCCTTCTTGTTGATAATCTGGACCACGCCCATGAGATTGTTCTCGTGCAGAACCGGGACGGCAAGGACCTGGGCTGTGCGGAAACCCGTCTTTTTGTCCCACCTCTCATCAAAAGCGAGTTCCTGATCGATTTTCCGCAGTTCAGCGGCATCATAAGCGTCAGCCACATTGACGCACTTTCTGGTGGTTGCAACATATCCAGCGATGCTTTTCTTGTTGATGGGCAGCCTTATCTCGTTCAGCTTCGTCCCCGCGAGAAACATGGAATAGATCTCGTTTCTGAGATTGTCGGTGACGTATATGGTCAGAGAATAGGCATTGAAAAGACTCAGGATGCCGTCCCTGAGATCGACCAGTATCTGTTTGACATTCTGAGCGGCGTGGATGCGATTCGTGATATTCTGCAGGGCGCTTCGAAGGGCAAGCTGTTCTGCAAGCTCAGTTATATTCGGAGTGTTTTCACCGTTGCTCATAAAATTCCTGTTCAGATTTGACGACCTTGCGAGGCCGTCCGGTTTGAAGTGGAAACCTTCTAAAAAAGACTCCAACGATATACGTCATAAAGAAATTTAAATCAACCATCAATAAAAACTTGAATATATCAAATTGTTTGGCTATAAAGGCTCAACTACGCAAGTTCGGCCGGTTTCAGCCGAGTTTTATCCTGGATGCCGCCTCCGATGAAAATACTATTTGTCTGCGCAGCGAATATCACCCGCAGCTTCATGGCCGAACGGATACTTAAAAACAAATTGGCAAAAAACGGGCGTCACGATATCGAAGTGGCATCGGCGGCGCTCAGCGACATGAAGGAAGCAGCTGCAGATCCCTCCGCCGTTGACATCCTGAAAAAAAACGGATTTTCAGCCGACGGCCATAAATCCAGGCTCTTGACAGCCGATATGGTAAATGAATCCGACATGATTATTGTCATGGAAAAGCTTCAAAAAGAACTGATCGCCCGCCGGTATCCGGGTTCCGATGGCAAGTTGTTCCTTCTTAAATCATTCTCACGGGATTTCGATGACGCGGATCAGGATATACGGGACTGCTTCAACCGTTCAAGCTATCATTACAGGCTCTGCCTTTCAGAAATCTGCCTGTCCGTCGAGGGTTTGATGAAATGTATTTAGATTACTGGGGGTTGGAGGAATATCCTTTTGAGAATGTACCTGATCCGAAATTCATGTACTTCTCGCAGGAATACGAGGAGGCCCTCGTGCGCCTTCTGTACGCCGTCCAGCGGAAAAAAGGGGCTGCCCTGCTTACTGGAGAAGTGGGCTGTGGAAAAACGACCCTGAGCCGGGTATTGATCCAGAAACTCTCGGAAATGGAATGTGATATCGGGTTGATCATAAACCCGAGTTTCGAGCCGATCGAGTTTTTGAAGGAAATTATTTATCAGTTCGGCGTCAACCCGGGTATCGACTCCAAGGTGGAACTCTGGAATATTCTGAAGGCCAGAATGCTCAACAATGAAAAACAGAATAAGTCAACTGTTCTCATCATCGACGAAGCGCAATTGGTATCAAAAGAAACATTCGAGGATATTCGGCTGCTGCTGAATTTTCAATTGAGCGATCGCTTTCTCCTGACCCTGATCTTGATCGGACAGCCGGAACTTCGTCATATCATAAAGGAAATAAAGCAGCTTGATCAGAGAATCGCGATTAAATATCACCTGAATCCTCTTGCGGAGCAGGAAGTGACAGAATATATCACCTTCCGCCTGAACAAGGCCGGGGCGAAAAGAGATATTTTCACATCTGACGCCATCCCGAAAATCTTCACTTTTTCAGAAGGGATTCCCCGAAAAATCAATAATGTCTGTGATATGAGCCTTATGGTGGGGTTCATCTCCCGTGCCCGGTTTATCGATTCCGCAATCATGAGGAAGGTCATTGATGACCTTCGGGATATCGAATAGGGAGTATCGGGCATCAGTATAAAGAGCCAGCAAAGGACTGTCAGATTTTCCCGGGCAGCTCATCCTCGGAAAGGCTATCCTGGATGAAAAAAATCGGATTTTCATCCAGCTTGAGAATAATCTCTTCATTGATCCTCTGCCCCTCGGAATTGAAGAGAATCTGGATATCAGGTCTCAATGGCCTGGCCTTATCAGTCGCAAATACTCTGCCGATGGCCTTATTGTTGAGCCTCACGTAGCTTCCCAGGGGATATAAAGTAATGACTTTGAGGAAAACCTTGATGATTCCCGGAGCGAAGAGAGAATTCTTCGATTTGATGAGTTCCTTGGCGGAGAAGGCCTGCATTAGAGCCTTTCTGTACGGCCTGTTGTGGGTCATCGCCTCGTAGCTGTCTACGATGCCGATGATTTTCGCATACTCGCTTATCTGCGGGCCGCTGAGCCCCCGTGGGTATCCCTGGCCGTTTTCCCTCTCGTGATGCTGGTAGGCCACCTCCAACAGCCACGGGTGCTGCTCCCTGTGCGGAGCCAGTATATTCCTGCCCAATTCGGGATGTTTCTTGATCACGGATAGATCCCCGTCGGTCAACTTCCCGGATTTGCCGGTGATGTTGTCGGGTATCAGGAACATTCCTACATCATGCAGAAGGGCGGCAACCGAGAGCTCCAGTAGCCTCTTCTCCGGAAAAGAGAATCCCACCCCCATTTTCAGGGCATAGATCATGGTGTTGACCTGGTGAGAGATATTGTAGTCTTCTTCATGGTGAACATGAACCGTCAGCCCGTAAATCCGGTCTATCAAGTCCGGCATGCTTACAATTTTCCAGACGAGATTCAGCGCCGGATCAATAGTGAACAATTTGTTATGCTTGACATTCTCCTTGACCTGCTGAAGGTAGGCTCTTGCGCTCTCGTAGATCTTGCCGGGATCCTCCACCTCCACGGCCCGGAGAGCCGGAATGTCCGGTCCCGCATCTTTCCTGGAAAAGAGTATTCTGCTGTTATTCGATTCAGCCTTCCTGTCCATTTCATTTTCGCAAGGGGAATCATGCTCGAAGGAAAACAGATCAGACTCCGCATATTCCCCTGCCGGGCTTTCCAGATCATTCGTATCAGCCTCAAATTTGCTTCCGAAGGGCCGGGCGTTCGTTTTTCCCTCTTTATTTTCCCCGTCATCCTGTGGTATGTCATCAGCGGGCCGCATGGCGGTCTGTGACGGTGATTTCTCTTCCTGATCCCCGAAATCCATCAGGTCCTTAAAACGAAAGGAATCCGGTTGTGATCCGTTTTGCTGATCAATGGTATTTGCCTGGATGTCGCCACGATCCGGGTCTTTTTGCCCCGCTTCTGCAGATCCGGCAAGGGACGATTTTTCTTTAAAAACGATCCCGTCCATGCTGCTCAGCCGGAAAGACGGAGGTCTTTTTAC
>JBHGBI010000065.1:0-10279 GCA_041946925.1 Syntrophales bacterium
AACATACCTCTCCACAGAATGCTATGTCAACCTGAATATTTACCCGATATTGGCAAACAGGCTCGCGCACCGGAACAGAATCCGGCCTTTGTAAATGGAAAGGGGAGGCCATCCGGATATCCACGCTGATCGAGGGATTCGCGCCACTGCAGTGAATACGCATCCGTCCATGACCTGGCTGCGTCAGTCACGACTTGGCTCCGGCGCCGTTCAGCGGTCACGCCGACATTGAATCACCACTGATGAGCTTCATCTCCCTGGACCATCCCTGCCTATCAGTACGGATATTTCGGCAGGCATTGCTCGGCTGCAAGATGAAGACGATCCGCCCACGGCGCTCTCCATCCTGCTCGATGCGGTATCCCGTGATGGTTCCACCATAAAAAGAAGGCTCGTCTTTCTTCCGGTGAAAATAGATTTCGCCTCCGACGAGCTGCTTGGCCACATTCTCTTCCAGGCGCCACCAGCCGCTTTCCCAGGTTTTGTCTTGCAGTCTCGAAAAGTTGTTGGCGACTTCGATCAGGTGTATGTTCATACTCTCCTCCTTTTCAAGGACGTTTCTGATCCGTTCCTCCCTGTTACTTTTCAGAAAAACAAAAAGCCCTGTCATCACTGTGTAATGAACAGGGCTTCGATTTCTCTGCCGTTGCGCCGGGAGATGATACTCTTTCAGAATTCATTACATGGTTTAGTCAAATACTATGCTCAATCTCTGGAAAGTCAATCTAATTTGTCACAGGAGATGCCTTTAAAGGCCGGCAGTTATCTTCTTCTCGCGGATCAGTACAATTTCCAGTTATAGAAGTCCGCGCATTTGTTTTTTTCACCAGTCGCCGCGACTCTCGTTGCGCAATTCGCTCTGCAGACCTGCGCTTCCCGGAAATCGCCGAGCGATTGGCTGCTGCCCGGAGTCCCTTCGATCTTGAGGTCGCAGCTCGACTCCGTGACTACACAGGACTGCATCCGCCCCGGGTGATGCATGCAGCTCTTGTTCACCGAATACGTGCATACCCACATGGTCCCCTGTTCATCAGTGCAATTGTATATCGATTGTGAATCCCACGCCCGGACCGGACAGGGCGCGATAATAAAGTAAACAACGATGGACAGCGCAACCGACATTCTCTTCATAGAATCCTGTACTCCCCCTTATCAGATTTACACCTGCCCTTATTTCAAATCACGCCGCTTCCAGCCGGTCAAGTTTTTTTGTGAGTCTACCTATGCTCAGTCGCGCCGCTTGCCATGCTTATTACCTCTCTCTTCCTTTCCATGCCCCCGGCCTTCGTCTATCCTGGAGACTTTTTCCTCATGTCTTACGCCTTTTCCATTGCCAGCGCTGACTTCATTGTGGATCTCGACAAAACGTTTCCCCTGCGCCCGCATCTGCATGATCCTCTCCGGCGGACAGCGGTAGTGCTCGCTCATGTATCTCAAATTGACAAGATTAACGATGTCATGATCGTTCAACCTCGCATTTTTCCAGTGTTTCCGGTCACCTTTGAAGTGCCCGTAGGCATGCCCGTACGGACCGGCGTAGCTTTGCCCGGGAACGGAATAATAAAATATCCTGGGGTGAAGTCCGTAATGGAGCGAAATGTCCATCCAACTGGACCCTCTTTGCCGCATCTGCACCACGGCCATCGGTTTTACGTGCGCATGCCTGGCGATAAAAAACACCACCGGAAGTTCGTCCTGGTCCACAAGCCGCTCCCGTACCACCACCACTTCCCGCTGAGGCACCCCGTAGTAATCGCCCACTGATAACTGGAATCCCTGGAGCCCCTCGTTTCCGATGGAAATGCCGAGATTGAAATTGTCAGCAGCCGCCGGTGCCGTCCAGATTGCGGAAAAAAAACAGAGCGCAAGAATCAAGTGCTGTATTCGAAATCGCATAGGTCCTCCTTGAATGATTTTCAGTGATGGAACGCAATAAATATGCCCCGGAAAAGTTTTTATATAAGCAGCCGATATCACAAAGCATTCATGCTGCGATCAGAACAGGCATTGCAGTGTTTTTCATACACCTCTCATGGGAGTGAAGATACAAGTTTTTGAATTTCCGGATTACTCTTGTGGACACTTTTTACTTCACCCTGCTTGGGGTTATTCATATCCCAGTTCTACCAGCCTTTTCTCTCCGATCCCTATGAAGTGCGCGATCTCGTGCACCACGGTGATTTCGATCTGTTTTTCCAGCTCTTCCACAGTGCGGCACATCTCTTCCAGAGGTTTCTGGAAAATCACTATAGTGTCGGGATACAAGGGGGGATGGATGGAGGAGCGCTCCATTAACGAGGCCCCCAGATAAACCCCCAGGAGGGAGCGCCCTGGCGAAAGCCCCATATTTTCCAGTAGTTCTCGGGAAGGCCGGGTTTGCACGGAGATGAGCACATTTTCGAGATGAACCCGGATTTCCCCGGGTATACGGCGGATGGCCCTCCTGACGGCCCTGTCAAACTCTCTGCTGTTCAGTTTTATCATTTTTCGGCCTGTTCCAAGCATTCATTACCTTTTATCATATTGCTCACCCAAATTCACGCGGTCCCGGAGCCCTTTCCAGTCCCGAAAATACGGGCTGAGCAGGTGCTTTTCCCTCCCTAGTGCGGCCCGGCCAACTTGCTTGAAATATTTGTCGCTGTATTGTACATTTCCCCCTGACGTCCGAAGCCTGTATTTAAGAACGGCGTGCCGAAAGGAGTTGCAACAATGGATAAGGCAAAAGGCATCCTCGCCATCAATGTGGGATCTACATCAACAAAAGTCGCTTTCTTCAGGAACGCCGAACCGGTCGTTCAGGAGACGATCAAATACTCGGCCGAAGAACTGGCTTCGTATCCGGACCTTCGCGACCAGTTGCCGAAAAGAGAGGAAGATCTCCGGCAGTTTCTGCAAAGGCACCGGATCAGTCTGAATGATATCGACATGGTAATCAGCAGGGGCGGCGTGGGGAAACCGGCTCCTGCCGGCGCTTACAAAATCAACGAAGCCATGCGCGAGGATCTGCTGGAAGGCAGATACGGCAAGCACCCGTCAGCGCTGGGGCCGGCGATGGCTCTCGAAATGTCGGAAAAATACGGAAAGCCGGCGATCGTCATCGATCCACCGAGTACTGACGAATTTCATCCGATCGCCAGATTTTCGGGGATTCCCGAGATCGAGAGGAAAAGTGCTTTTCATGCCCTGAATCAAAAAATGGCGGCGCGGCGGGCCGCCCGGGACCTTGGGAAGGAGTACAAAGAAATCGACCTTGTCGTCGCCCACCTCGGAGGAGGCATAACCATAGGCGCCCACAGGAAGGGACGTGTCGTCGACTGCACACACGGGCTCAGCGAGGGACCCTTCACCCCCGAGCGGGCCGGAAGCCTGCCGACACAGGATCTCGTCGATCTCGCCTTTTCCGGAAAAATGGACAAAAAACAACTGCTGGGAAGACTTATCGGCCGGGGCGGGCTTGCCGCCTATATAGGAACAAACGACGCCCAGAAGGTCGAGAGCATGATCCGGCAAGGCGACAAAAACGCGGAGAATGTTTACAGAGCCATGGCATATCAGATTGCAAAAGACATCGGTGCCATGAGTGTCGTCCTGCAGAGAAAACCTGACGCTGTCGTCCTTACCGGCGGTCTCGCGTTTTCGAAGATCCTGACCGACTGGATCAGAGAGATGATATCTTTCCTGGCCCCGGTACTGGTCTATCCGGGCGAGGACGAAATGATCGCCCTGGCGGAGGGCGCCCTCAGGGTCATGCAGGGAACAGAGGAAGTGAAGGAGTACTGATCCTTTATTTATAATCTTCCCTCACAGGATAAAAGACGTCGATGATGTAGCAATCCGTGATGGACCGCCCCGAATGCTTTGCGTGGGGGGCAATGACGACCACCGTTCCCGCTTCAATTGTTTTTGTCTCCCCGTCCACGGTCATTTCGAACGTACCCCTAATGACATTCGTAACCTGCTCATGCGGATGGGAATGCACGGGCAGCGAATGCCCGGCTTCGACATCCCAGTAGGAAAAAGTCATGTTCTGCGAATGGACGAATCTGGCATGGAATCCCTCCAGAACAGTCCGCCTTCCGACGGCCGGTAAATCCACAAACGGCATTGCTCTCCTCCTGAATGAAGATTTCAAAAGCCGGAATCTATATTCCGAAGTTTTTCCTTATCAGTATTGCGCGAAATATTCAAAAGAGAATTTACAGAACGTTCGGGATAAAGGAGCACAGGGCCGAAGACTAATGATTCTTTCGCCTGTACTTAGCCGCAGTAAGGACGCGACGAGCGTTTTTTAACAGCCTGCCAGGCGCTCCCATATGCGGATAATGGGCTGGTAAGATTCCCCGGGCGGTCTCGAAAAATCGCTGATCCTGCCGACCACTCCCGCAACTTTCACACCGGAGATCGATTCTACGGCCAAGCGGTTTTCGCGGATCATATCCGGCGGCGTCGCCTGCTCACCGGCATCGATGAACACGACACCCGCCGGCTTGATACCTCTTCTATCCAGGGCCTCGATGGTAAGGAGGGTATGATTGATTGTGCCCAGACCTGCTCTCGCGGCAATAACCGGCGTACCGCCCAGGGGCCCGATCATGTCGGCGACAAGCATATCCTCTGTCACAGGAACGAGAACTCCGCCAGCGGCTTCAATAATGACCGGCCGGAAAAGAGAACTGATCCGGAGCACCTCTGTTTCGATCACCTGGAAATCGACGGTTCTTCCTTCATCGCGGGCCGCGTAAACAGGGGCCTTGGGATTTCTGAAACAGTAAACCACGGAACCGGCCGGATCCTTATCCCGCAGAGGACCGGAGTTTTCATACACGAATCTCGCATCACTTCCGGAATCGTAAGAATCCATGCACCCCGTCTGAACCGGTTTCAGATAGAAGGGCGCGTACCCTCTTTCAAAAAAAAAATTGCACCATAAGGAGCGAAAGCACGGTCTTTCCAACACCTGTATCAGTGCCGACGACAAAGAACACCCTGGGTTTTTTATTCAACTTCTCCATGGACCTCCTTCACCACTTTAACGAATAGATCTATATCCTCCTCTTCGTGCAGGGCGGTGATCCCGATTCTGAGAATGGCGCGATTCAGGGCAACAGTGGGATACCTGGCCGCAAGCACAAAGACGCCCCTTTCGAAGAGACGCCGCGACATTTCTGCAGCCTTGTTTTCATCGCCGATCTCCAGCGCCAGAATATGCGCATCGCCCGAAATCCGGAATCCCTCCCGCAGAAGGCGATCTTTCATCAGCAAGCAGGCTGCACGGAGGTGTCTTCTCTTCCCGTCGCTCCTCTCTGCGATTGCGAGAGCGTCGACGGCGGTGGCGGCATGCGCTTCCGGCAGGGTCGTGGTGTAAATGAGAGGAGAGGAAAAGTTGAAAAGAAAATCCTTGAAGCCTTCGGGCAGGAGGACGAACGCGCCGAAAAGGCCGAACGCTTTTCCGAAGGTGCCCACGGCGATATCCGCAACGCCGCCTGCAATCCCACGCCCTCCTTCTCCCAGGACCCCGAAGGCGTGGGCCTCATCGACTATGGCGAGGAATCCATACAGATCTTTCAACCTCTTCAGTTCCGCCGCATCCAGGATATCCCCATCCATGCTGAAAAGGGATTCCGTCAGGACGGCGGATCGACCGTGCTGCCCGGCTGAGCGGAGCCTGCGTTCCAGGTGGGACAGATTATTGTGGTTATATCCCGATAATCCGGAGCCGCTCATGATCATGCCCTTAACGCTGCTAGCATGGATGTGCTTATCGAAATAAACTCGGTCATCCCGTTCCAGAAGCGTTGAAATGAGACCCATGTTGGCCTGGTAACCGCTCGGAAAAAAGAGGGCGTCGCTGTAGCCGAAAAAAGCAGCGTACTCTTTCTCCGCCCGGGAAATAACCGAGTAATTGCCGCCGGCGAGCCGCGAAGATGATGAGGATGTGCCGTATCTCCTGAAGTTCCGGGCAGCGCACCGCCCGAGTTCCGCACAACAGCCGAGGCCGAGGTAATCATTGGACGCAAAATTCACGATGCGTCGGCCGCCCGAAAAGATGTATTTCCCTTCCCTGCGCGTAACCGGCGCGGGATTCCGCAGCAGGCCCGCCTTCCTCTGGTACGTCAGCCTGTTCTTGATCCGCTCTGCAAACATAGATAAAAATACCCCGCTCATTTTCCGGCGACCCGCGATTCCAGATAAAAGAGGAGGTCTTTCACCTTAAGCGCCGGGCCGTCTTCGAGGTCGCGGACGATTTCCGCCACCCTCGGCCCCGGCAGATGGGGATACTTGTCGCGGATGAAAGAAACCGTATCCCACCCGTTGAGGCCGGCCTCCATCGCATAAAACCGGAGTCTTTTGAGAAATATCTCGTCTTTTCTTATTTCGATCTTGAATCTGCGGCTCATCGTCGCAGCCAGTTCGATAAAGTCGATCGACTCCGCGCCGAGCTCGCGCACAAGATAACTCTCCGCAGTGATCCTCTTCTCATCCAGATCAAGAAGATCAGCCAGAATTCCCCTGACTTCTTCAAATAGGTCCATATCTCTTCCACAAAGCCGTGTTACCCCGCCTACGCCTCCCTGTTTTCCGTAACGGCCAGAATCGATTCGTAGGCCGCCCGGCAGAGCCGGTCGATTTCATCCTCCGTAATGCTCAGGGGCGGCATGAGGACAATGATATCCCCGAGCGGGCGGATGATTACGGAACGTTTTCTCGCTTCCATGATGACTTTGTGCCCTATCCTCATCCCGGGCGGGTACGCCTCTTTCGTCCGCCTGTCGGCGACTAGCTCTATCCCGGCCATGAACCCGCATTGGCGTACATCCCCGACATGCTTGAGCCCCTTGAAGCTCTCCAGTTTCTTTTCCAGAAGGGCGATCTTCCCGGCCAGAATCTCGAGTGTGCGCTCTTCTTCGAATATCTCGATGTTGGCGAGGGCGACAGCGCAGGCCAGGGGATTCCCGGTGAACGTGTGCCCGTGAAAGAAGGTCTTGAACTCGGAATACTCTCCGAGGAATCCCTCGTAGACCTCCTCCGTAACGAGGGTGGCGGCGAGGGGCAGGTAACCTCCGGAGAGGCCCTTTGCCAGGCTCATCATGTCCGGCGACACACTTTCGCGCTCGCACGCGAACATCTTCCCCGTCCTGCCGAAGCCGACCGCCACTTCGTCAGCGATCATAAAAATACCGTACCGGGTGCAGAGTTCTCTCACTTTTTTCAGATAGCCTTCCGGGTGGACAAGAA
Source organism: Syntrophales bacterium (assembly GCA_041946925.1). Classification (GTDB taxonomy): domain Bacteria; phylum Desulfobacterota; class Syntrophia; order Syntrophales; family UBA4778; genus JBHGBI01. The sequence continues at coordinate 7,237 of JBHGBI010000065.1, forward strand.
TCCCTCCCGCCCCCTGTACCAGAGGCTCGATGATCAGGGCGGCGATCTCGTGTCCGTGACTCTTCATGATCTCCTCCAACTGTACCAGGCATACGAAACGGCACGAGGGATACTTCAGATTGAACGCACATCGATAGCAATAGGGCGAGATCGCGCGGTAGGCGGGAAAGAGTAGATCTCTGTACATGGAGTGAAAGAGGTCGATTCCCCCCAGGCTGACCGATCCGATTGTGTCTCCGTGATAGGCGTTGGCGAAATAGATGAATTTCTTTTTTGCAGGTTTGCCCGCCGGAGACTGCTGATGATACTGGAAGGCCATTTTCAGAGCGGCTTCAACGGCCGTTGACCCGTTGTCGGAATAAAAGACCCTCGTCAAACCTCCCGGGGCGATGTTAACGAGTTTCTCCGCCAGCCGGATCGCGGGAATGTTCGCGAGACCCAGAAGGGTCGAATGGGCGATCCTGTCCACCTGTTCCTTCAGGGCGCGGTCCAGTTTTTCTTTTCGATGCCCGTGGACGCAGGCCCATAGTGAGGAAACCCCGTCGATATAGCTATTGCCCTCGATATCCGTCAATATGCACCCCTTGCCTTCCTCGATGATGAGAGGCTTCTCCCTGCCATACTCGCGCATCTGCGTAAAAGGGTGCCATAGATATTTTATATCAGCCTTCATCAGTTCCCGGTTTCTCTCTTCGTGATCCATTATCTCGCTCTCCGATGTGATTTTCTCGATTGCTCATGACGGGGCCCACAATATGGAAAGAAAAATCGGCGGTTTTATAGCAATGTATTCGGAATATGTCAACCAATATTATTGTGATTGGTTGACAATAAAGATAAAAAGACCCGCCGATGAAATTGTTTCGCGGGCCTTTCACGAAGGAAAAGAACTGCGGCGGCCGGATATCAGGAAATGCGGATGGAAGAAAATCTACTGCTGCGCAATCAGCCGCGCCCCATCAGGGGATGCTACAGCCTTCCGTCTGCCGAAGGAAGCGAACAGCCCCTGTCTCCTGCCGTTGACGCCGCCGTTTGCTGTTTTCCCGTCGACCATGCGCAACAGTTCCTCCACGATCTCTTTCAAATGCTCCGTTTGGCGGTCCATTTCAAAAGCGGCGGAAGAGGATTCATCCGCATTTGCGGCGCTCTGCTGCACCGCTGAGCTGATCTGCTGAATAGCTCTACTGACCTGCTCGATTCCGCTCGACTGTTCCACGCTCGCGGAATAGATTTCCGCAATCAACTCGGAAGTCCTTTTCCCCGAGTCTCCCATAATGTAGAATTCCTTCAATGTTTCGTCCACAAGATCGAGCCCTGTTTTAATATACTGAAGGGTTTCCCCGATGGTCTCCTCCGTATTCTTGGCGGCTTCCGCCGATCTCATGGCAAGATTCCTGACTTCGTCCGCAACCACGGCGAACCCCGCGCCCGCCGAGCCGGCGCGCGCCGCTTCCACTGCGGCGTTCAGGGCGAGCAGATTGATCTGAAAAGCGATATCATCGATCATTTTAACTATCTTTGCCGCTTTCTCCCCGCTCTCGGCGATCTGTTTCATGCAGGTGGCGGTCTCCCGCAGGGACTTGTGGCTTTTTTTCATGCTCTGAAAAGTCCCCTCCCCCGATCTTTTCATCTCGGCGGAATTTTCCGACGTCTTTTTGGTCATGGAGGATATTTCTTCCATCGTGGAGGCCATTTCCTCCGTGGTGGCCGCCTGTTCGGAAGAATTGGCGGCCAGCAGCTTGCTGGTGGATGAAACCTGGCCTGACACCAGGGTCACCTGGCACACTGTATCCGACAGTCTCTTTATGGACCGCCTGATGGGCTTCGTCAACGATCTTGACATGGCGATTCCGAAACCGATCGCCAGGATAATCCCGAAAATCGTGCCCACGGATGTCAGAAACTTAGCCCATTTCGCGAACAAGCCCGCTGACTTCAGATTATCCTCAGCCGCCTTCGCGTGGAATTCGATCACCTGCCCGAGCAGTTTCTCGGCCGCCTTGCCTGACTCTTTCACATTCGTATTTGAATAGGAAACGGCTTCGTCGCGCCTGCCGCTCCTGATCAGTTCCATGAGCTGCACGTGTTGTTTTTTCCAGTTCTCCCATGCCGGCCCGAACGCATTCCATAAATTCTCTTCCTCCTTTTCCTGTATGAGGGGCTCGTATTTCTTCCAGGCTTGATCGGCCCTTATCCATGCAGCTTCGATCGCCTTTATCTGGTTTTCCTTCTCCCTGTCATCCTGAACAAGTTCGGGCACTAAAAGATGGTATTCGCTTTCGCGAACGGATAATTGCGCTTCACTGAGTGTCTTCAGCGCCTCGATACTCAAAAGGCGCTTTTTCCCGATATCGTAAAGATAGGCGCTTAACCGGGACGTACCCATCCATCCTACGAAACCGCCGACCACGACAATAAGGGCCACAACCATGAAAGCACTTATAAGCTTTACACTCAATCTAGCGTCTTTCATTTTTATAATCTCCTTGTAAAATCAATGTGACGAAACCATTAAAAAAGACCTTGCGCGATATCATACATTAGTGTCTTTTGTTATATCGGTTGCAGAAAAAAATAACTTTAACCGGAAAAGACAGCAATCGCGTTACAGAAAAAACCCCGGCGGGGGCCGGGGTTTGAGGAAGGGGAAACTACAGGGGGGGCGGTATCCACAGGCGTGAACAGGTTGATTGTCGTTATTCCGATGCCTTGCTTTTGAACGGCCGGGCAGGAGCCGTCCAATACCTTTTTTTATTGCATTTCATCATACAATTGATGGGCGGTCATGAAAATAGCCGGAAAGTATGATTTTGATCCCGCTCTGAGATACGAAAAAGGTATTGCGGAAAAACACCCCGACTAAACAATAATAGAGCGGATAACCGGGTAAAGGAGGGTACCGGATCAAGTGGGAGTTCTCGATGTCGTCCGGGCATCCTTATCGCGCCGCCAGTTCTTTCAGCGCCTGTATGATATCGCCCTTTTTCTCGTATTTCTTTTTCCGGTCACCCGACACAATGATGCAGGTCGGCGTGGAATGCAC
>JBHGBI010000066.1:0-9799 GCA_041946925.1 Syntrophales bacterium
GGCAAGGAGACCGATTTGACCACGCACGATATTCTATCCATTTTGAATACCTTCAGGATCCAGGATATTGTAGACATCTTGATCATTGCTATCATGATTTACGGATTCCTGATCTGGTTCAAGAAAACGTCCTCCCGTTTCATACTGGTCGGAATCATCCTGCTCGGCGTGGTTTATATCCTGTCGCGCTACTTTCAGCTCTATATGACGGCCGTGATCCTGCAGGGCTTTTTCGCCGTCCTTATTTTCGCCTTGATCGTGATATTCCAGGAAGAGTTGAAAAGATTCCTGGAGCGCCTGGCGATCTGGGGAAGGATCCGCAAGAGGGCCATAGCTTTCTCGGCGGAGCACGATATCGAGGTTATTACCCAGAGCGCCGCTAATCTCGCCAGGAAGAGAATCGGCGGCCTGATCGTCATTCAGGGTGAGGAACCTCTGGACAGGCATCTGGAGGGAGGGACACGGCTGGAAGGGGTCCTAAGCCAGCCTCTTCTGGAAAGTATCTTTGATCCCAATTCCATCGGACATGACGGCGCCGTCATCATCGACCAGGGTCGGGTCATCCAGTTCGGCTGCCATCTTCCCCTGTCCTCAAATGCAGGCGAGTTCGGCAATGTCGGCCTCAGACATACCGCAGCCCTCGGCCTTTCCGAGAGATCAGATGCGCTCTGCATCGTTATTTCGGAAGAGAGGGGAACTATCTCAGTTTCGGAAGACAAAAAACTCGAAGTGCTGGAAAATGCGGCGGCGCTGAAAACGATCATTGAGGATTTCTACTCCCGAAAAATCCCGAAGGAGTCACCGAAGCCTTTCCGGAAATGGTTCAGGGAAAATACGGCGGAAAAGGCAACCGCCGTCGGACTCGCCCTTATCCTCTGGCTCGGATTCGGATATCAGAGGGAAACGGTTCAGAGAGATATTATGGTGCCCATCGAGTACCGCAATCTCGCGTCGGAATGGGTGATCGAAGAGCCGAAAATAACGGAAGCCAAAGTCATGCTGGCCGGACCCGAACAGGCCTTCAAGCTTTTTAATCCGTCCTCGTTGAAAATATCTCTGGACCTGTCCCAGGTGCGGCAGGGGGGACAGGAGATCCCGCTCCTGAAATCGATGATCAAAACACCGGCTAATATCTCCGTTGTCGGATTGAAGCCCGACCGCATACATATCATAGCTTACAGGCTCATGCCGGTCACTGTGCCGGTCGAGGTCAGGACTACAGGGTCACTCCCGTCAGGGATAGCCCTGCAGAAGATCGAAGTCACTCCTTCTTCGGTCATGATCCTCGTGCCGCCCCGAATCTACAGAAACGGCCTCAAACTCCGAACAAAACCCATCGACCTCAGAAATATAAGCTCTACTGTCATGGTAAGCCCCGAACTGGTTCTTCCTCCTGAAATCCGCTTTCCGGAGGATAAGTACCCGCCCGTTGTGGTAACCATACGGGTACGGCAGAGGCCCGGATAAGCCGAAGACATTTATGCTCCGCAGGCTCAAATACAAATCCCGAGTGGATATACAGGAGACGCGTCATGATCGACCTCGAAAAAATAGACTACAGTTCACTGGACCGGATGGAAATTGTAAGATACCTGTTTTATCCCCGTCCCGAATTCAGCGTCCCCTGGAATCAGACGTCCCTCGATCTCATGATACCAGTCGAAAAAGGCGTCAGCGTGGGTGCCAGGTTCCACGTGAAGGACAAGGCAGGGCCGAATATCATTTTCTTTCACGGAAACGGTGAAATCGTCGCCGATTACGACGATATCGCTGAAATCTACACTCATTTGGGCATCAATTTTTTCCCGGTGGATTATCGGGGATACGGTCGGTCGACCGGCACGCCGTCTGTAACCGCCATGATGCGCGACGCGCACGTTTCGTACACTTTCGTCCGGAACTGGCTGGATGAAAACGGTCATACAGGATCATTCATCGTCATGGGAAGATCCCTGGGCAGCGCCCCTGCCCTGGAACTCCTGGCGAGCTACGGGGATAAAATCGACGCCTCCATCATCGAAAGCGGTTTCGCCCATACGTCCACACTCCTGCGGATACTCGGAATCGATATGAGAACACTGGGACTCACGGAAGAAGACGGGTTTAGGAATATAGACAAGATAAGAACCTTCGGCAAACCGACTCTGATCATCCACGCCGAGCACGATCACATCCTGCCCTTCAAAGACGGGCGCGCGCTCTATGAGGCCAGCCCGGCTCCGGAAAAAATACTCCTCATGATTCAGGGAGCCAACCATAATGACATCCTGCTGCGTGGTCTCGATCAGTACGTGGATGCCGTAAAGGAATTGACACGCAAGGCGGCTGCCCTGAAACAGTAACAGACCTGAGTCCTGAGCCTTTTAAGTCATGACCCGAGTTATCCTGAAACAGTCTTCATATGACTACACTACCTTGAAACAGCAATGCTTCGAGATCATGGACGCGCTCGGCGGCGATCTTATTGAGAGACACAGTCATGTAATCGTAAAACCCAATTTCCTGATTCCTGCTGCTGCCGAAACGGCCATACTCACACACCCCACGGTCGTGCGGGCCGCCGTGGAATATGTGCTCGAAAAAGGCGCGCACGTGCAGGTTTCCGACAGTCCGGCTATCGGCTCTTTCGATAAGATCCTGAAAGAAAGCGGCGTGGGCAGGGCCCTGGAAGGACTGGATGTCAAGTGCGTGCCTTTCAAGACATCCCTGTCCGTCGATATCGGAGAGCCTTTTGGAAGAATCGATATCGCTGCGGACGCCGTGGAAGCGGATTTCGTGATCAATCTGCCGAAACTTAAGACCCATAACCTGATGCTCCTCACCCTGGGCGTGAAAAATTTATTCGGCTGTATCGTTGATTTCAGGAAACCGGAATGGCACCTGAAGATGGGGCTCAATCGTGACATGTTTGCAAGACTGATCGTTCAGATCCACCGGGCCGTCAAGCCTTTCATGACCATTCTCGACGGCATACTGGCTCTGGAGGGAGACGGGCCTGGAAAAGGAGGTATCCCGAAGCATGTGGGATTGCTCATGGGAAGCAACAATGCCGCCGCACTGGACATTACTGTCTGCCGCCTGCTCGGTATCGAGCCGGATCTCGTACCGACCAATAAGATCGCGCGCGGGATGGGAATGGTAAATACCTTTCACGTGGAAGGAGAATTTCCCCCTATCCGGGATTTCCGGCTCCCCGATGCCGGTCCGGCTCCTATGGGGCCTGAATTCCTGCACGGCATGCTGCGCAGGTACTTGCTGCCGAGGCCCGATCCGGATCAGGAACTTTGCACGATGTGCGGCCGATGCCTGCAGTTCTGCCCCGCCTCGGCAATAACCGGAGACTCCGAAATTCGTTTCGACTACGAGAAGTGCATCCGGTGTTATTGCTGCATCGAGGTTTGTCCCCATGGCGCTTTGAAAACAGTCGAATCCTGGCCGGGAAAAGTGCTGAGGAGGATTCTGGGGAAGAGCATATAAACAACGAGGTAAAAAGTCGGCTTTTGAATTTTCGAAAATCGGGGATTATCGAAGCCCGAATCCGGGATTTATATCTTCACTAAAGTATATTCCCTCCTTCCCAGCCCTATCCGCTCGCCGTACTTCATAAGATGCGTCCCGTCTACGCCCGTCACATCCCTGAAGATATCCCGCCCGTTTTTTTCTACAGTCAGATCGTAAGCCGCCTGGTCGCACGCGACAGGATCCGTTGAGGAAACGATTCCGACATCCCTGCCTATTATGCGCGAATCATGCATGCAGTCGCAATCACTCGTGATGTTATTGATAAAAGTAATGCATATGCGCTTTTTGCCCAGAACGGCGCCGAAAGCGTATTCCGCGCAGCGCTCCTGGGCCTCACGGCTTGTTGCTCCCGCCCAGGGGACCTCGATCGCGCCGTTCTCGCAAACAGCAATGCACTTGGCGCATCCGATGCAGCGCTCCCTGTTGATTTCCGCCCGCTCTCCCGTGAACGTGATCGCGCCGACCGGACAGATTTCAATGCACTGCTCACAGCAAAGGCATCCCGCGCCGACCGATGGTTTGATCTTCGAATGCATCTCCAGCTTGCCGGCTCTGGAGCCGCAGCCCATCCCCAAATTCTTGATGGCGCCCCCGAATCCGAAGAGTATGTGCCCCTTGAAATGGGAAACAGCCACTACGGCATCGGACCGGGCAATCTGCCTGGCAATTTTCACTTTCCGGAATATAGGCTTATCTATCTCGATTTCTTCCTCCTCATCCCCCAGCTCGCCGTCGGCAATGATGATCCGGGTTCGCAGGGTGCCAAATCCGTGCTCCACAGCGATCTTAAGGTGGTCGGTCGCATTCATTCTCATACCCCTGTAAAGGGTGTTCGCATCCGTCAGAAAAAAATCGCTGTTCCTCTCCTTCAGGGCCGTTACGACAGGCTGTATGGCTGTGGGGGGCACAAACCTCGTATTATCCTTCTCACCGAAATGGACTTTCACGGCGACTCTGTCACTGTCGCGGATGTCCCCGTTTTCACATCCGCATGCCCTGTCGAACAATGTCCTGATAGCGCCGGCATCAAATCTTTCAGAGAAGAAGACGTGCGGTTTCATAGTTTTTAGATTACAAAATATGAAATTACGGCTCAAGTAAATATTTTTAGCAGCTATTGAAAATCGCTCATCGCGCAGCTTTACTGCAGCCTCTTTTCCGCCCCATGAAGAATACAAGCGGCAAAACAACGATCAGCAGAGCGGACAGAATGCAAAATACATCGTTGAAAGACATCATGTACGACTGTTTCAAAAGCCCGTCATAAATGACCCCCATTCCACTATGGACGGCCGTGGACGGCTCCAATCCCCGGCTCTCCAACCACTTCGCCGCCTGCGGTGAACTCCAGAGATACCCGGGATCGTATGGAGTGAGATGCTCGGCGAGCTGCAACTGATGAACCTGCGACCTTCTCGCAAGCATTGTCGCCACGAAAGCCACGCCGAAACTGCCCCCGACATTACGGACGAGATTGTATATGGAGGTGGCGTTCCCCATTTCCTCTTTTCTTATCCCCGAAAGAGTCAGTGTCGTAAGGGGGATAAAGACAAGACCGAGACTTATTCCCATGAGAACACGCGGCCACAGAACCGTACTGAAATCAGCGGACAGGCTGAATCGGGACATCAGGAACGTGGCGTAGACAGTCATGACAATGCCCGCACCCAGCACGATCCTGGGGTTCACCCGATTGATCAGCCGCCCGGCCACGGGCATGGATATGAGATTTGCAAGGCCGCCAGGTCCGAGCACTACCCCCGCAAGCGTAGCCGTATATCCCATGAGACTTTGAAGATAGATGGGAAGCAATACGATACTGCCGAAAAGGTTGATCAGGACAAAAAAGATAACGACGTTCCCGAAGGCAAAAGAACTGTTTTTGAAGGCGCGCAGATCGACAATAGGATGTTCCACATTCAACTCAACGAAGACGAGCACAATAAGGCTCACGAGCGAAAGGACAAACAGCCACGTAATGAAGCCCGATGCGAACCAGTCCTCCCGCTGTCCCTGATCGAGCATGATCTGGAGACAACCTATTCCCACAGCGAGCAGGGCAAGCCCGAGATAGTCAATTTTAATTTCACCCCGCCGCATGTACGGCGGATCGACCACAAAGAGCATGGCCATGAATATGGAGACCATTCCGATCGGGATATTAATGAAAAATATCCACTGCCACGACCAGTTATCAGTAATCCATCCTCCCAGGAGGGGGCCGATGATCGGTCCGAACATGATCCCTGCCCCGAAAACAGCCATGGCCATGCCGTGCTGTACAGGGGGGAAAGTCTCAAGCAGGATGGCCTGTGACAACGGCTGGAGCGCCCCGCCGGCAAGCCCCTGCAGGATTCTGAAAAAGATCAGGCTTTGGATGCTCCATGCCGCGCCGCACAGAAGGGAACTGATCGTGAAGAGCGCGACTGAAAAAATAAGATATCTCTTCCTGCCGAAAAACCGGCTCAGCCATCCGGTCATCGGGATAACCACGGCATTGGCCGCGAGGTAGGAAGTAATGGACCATGTCGCCTCGTCGATCCCCGCCGACAGGCTTCCGCGGATATGGTCGAGCGAGACATTGACGACTGAGGTATCCACGATGACCATGAGGGTGGGAAGCATGACCGTTACGGCGACAATCCACCTGTTTACCATTCGGAAATCACCTGGAGATGTCAACGGACCATGATTGTAGGTATGACCGACATCCCGACCCGCAGGACATGATCGGGATCAGTCCCCTGGTCCAGGACGATTTTCACGGGAATCCTCTGTACCACTTTGACGAAATTGCCCGTGGCGTTTTCGGGGGGGAAAAGCGAGAAAACGGAGCCGGTCCCGGCCATGATACTGTCGACCTTTCCGTAAAAAGTCTTGCCAGGATAGGTATCCACCTTGATTTTAACCTTTTGCCCCTTCCTGATCCTTGCAAGCTGTGTCTCTTTGTAGTTGGCCGTAACCCATACAGAATCGAGAGGGACAACGGCCATAAGGGGCTGCCCCGGCTGGATCTGATTCCCGATCTCCACGGCCTTTTTGGTCACATAACCATCGCACGGAGCATACAATTTCGTGTAGCCTTTTTTTAATTCCTCGGCGGTCAGGACGGCTTCCTTCTGCCGGATGACGGAGTTCTGCGAAAGATACGCCGCTTCAGCCTGCCTGATAATGGCTTTCTGCGTATCGACGGACGCCACGGCCTGCCGGAGTTGATCCCGCGCGGCATCGACCTGCGCCAGTGCAATTTCGTGGCCTGTCTTCGTCCTGTCGTATCTGTCCCTGGAGATGGCGTCGGTCTTGATCAGGTTCTCCGCCCTCTTTACATCCAGTTCCGCCTGCTTAAGGTTTGCCTCCTGAAGCTTGAGATTGGCCTTCAAGGTTTCTATTTTATATTCCAGCTCCGACAATTGTTTCCTGGCAACGTCGACCCTGTTCGAAAGCTCCACGAGTTTGGCGCGCTCCGCACCCAGCGCCGAATCGGCTTCCCTTACTTTCGTGTCCTGATCGCGGATATCGATTTCGATCAGGAGCGTATCCTTTTTCACGAATTGGTTATCCTGAACATGAATGGTCAGTATGGTCCCCGGGACCTTGGATGCGACAACGTGGATATTGCCGGTGACAAATGCGTCGTCCGTGGTGATGTAATTCTCCCTGTACTTGACATAAGCGAAAATACCGGCGGCCGCAGCAAGAAGGAGAACAAGGCTCCATATGACCTTCTTCCGGTGATTGTTCAGTATCCCATTGCGAATAGCCATTATCCAACCCGTTCGCCAATAGATTCTCTAATAGAAGAGATAAATCGCATCCAGAAAATAAAACACCCATCCCGCGGAGATGACAAGTCCTAAATACCAGAGTCTCTTCTCCTTCGTCAACGCGGCGATCGATGAAAGCATGATTCCTATCTGAAGGAATATCAGGCTGTAGCCGAAATTGCCCGCTCTCTTCTGAGCGAGATGCTTGTCTTTTGCAAGGGCCTCCGCCGTCGCCTTGATCTCGTCTTTCTCTTTATCGTATCTTTTGATGGTCTTGTCATAAATATCCAGGACTTCCCGGTATTTATCCGTGGCCTGCTTTGAAAGCGCCGGCTGGCAGAGCAGTTCTATTTGCAGTTTCTGTTTCTGAAGCTCATATGTATGGGATTTTATGCTCTTAGCCTGATAGTACGCCCACTGATCCGTCTCCTGCCCCTGGTCCAGAATGGCTCTGGATGAGTATTTGCCGATATAAAGGGTGGTTACGGCGGCGAATACCGCCATTACGGCGGTGGTCAATGCAATCCATTTGATCCAATTCTCGGTCTTCTGATCCTGCATGAATACGCCTCCCGGCGTGATTGTGCCGGCAACCATATCGAATTTTTCGGCCTTTCACAAGAGCCAAGTACAAAAAGAGATTTAGCAAGCTCTTAAAAAAGGCTCATCTGCGGCGTTGCGCTGCAAACCTCACCGCTTAACGTATTTCTATATACGCCTCGCGATTCTGTTTTTGCGCGTCTTGCATCTGAACCTTTTTGAACAGCCTGCCCTGACAGGAGTTTTTCAACATCCTGGTAGTGTAAAATTCCTTGACATGTGTCTGCCAAAAAGAGAATCTAGTATCCGGTTATGCAGGGCAAGTTTTTGAGCCTCCATCAGATAACACCCCGGCCCTTGCTGCAGAAAAACTATTGATCCTCGGGAGTATCAATCCATGAAATCCTACCGCAAAGAACTCTGGTTCAACATTCCGACCCGCCGCGCCTTTGTCAATATCACCCCTGAGGTCATTCAGTGCGTCAAGGACAGCGGCATAAAAGAAGGACTGGTCCTGGTCAATGCCATGCACATCACCGCTTCCGTCTTCATCAACGATGACGAGTCCGGGCTTCATCAGGATTACGAAAAGTGGCTGGAAAAGTTGGCCCCCCATGAGCCGGTGCCGCAATACCAGCATAACAGGACCGGGGAGGATAACGGCGACGCCCATCTCAAGAGGCAGATCATGGGCCGGGAGGTTGTGGTCGCCTTGACGGAGGGCCGTCTCGATTTCGGTCCCTGGGAGCAGATTTTTTACGGCGAATTCGACGGACGGCGGAGGAAGCGGGTGCTGGTGAAGATTATCGGAGAATGACAACGGGCTTCCAGGTCGAAATTCAGATATCCGCCAATGCTCTCAGGCGGCTTATCAGAGCCGTACCTGACATGAACGGGCGCGCGACTGGTTCCTGAGGCACTTCAGGCGGTCATGCGTGTCATGGCCTCGCAGACCGAGCCGTGGATCACCACGCCGGCACGTGAATCGGCGGGTGTCTCTTCCCGGTTCACGATTATAAGGGCAGCCCCTGAATCAGCCGCCTCAATCCATTCGCCCTTCGTTTCAGCACCAGAAATTGGTGGCAGGCACTGGTGATAAAAATTCATTGGAAGTTCCTCGTGTCTCCGAACACTGATTGTTTTTTATTTCCCGGCACTATCCTGTTTGTTAATTGGTGACACTGGTTTTTTTAATCCGATGACAGGCAGCGCCGATACCAGGGATGATGCAAGATTTTTCCTATTTACGTATTCCGTGATTAAGAGTATAAAATATAACTAACTACATGGAGAACCTGAATTGCATCTGCGGACGGGATTATTTATTTTTCTTTCTGCCGTCTCCTTCTTCATTTTCATGGCAGACACGGTACCGGCATTCTGTGTTTACAATAATACCGCCGATTCCGGCGTCTACTTCGAGCAGACAGGTGGAGGCGATGTCTTGAAAGGAAAGGCAGCGTTCTATGCCAACCTATACCCGGGTGGAGCAAGGTGCTGCCACTGGCGGGACCGAAGCTGCAACAAAAAAGGGACGAATACCGCCCCCGTAACCTTCAACATAACTGTTTATGAAAGAGAGGAAAAAGCGGATATCGGAAGAAGGGTCCTGAGGACGTTCGAAAAAGTAGCGTTGCCGGCCGATGCGTCAATCGAAGTAACCGGGGCGGCTGGAGGCCGGGGTGAGAATTTCAGAATCAATATTTTTAATGAGTAATCCACTATGTCATCCGGGCTAGACCCCGGAATACGGGAAGTGATGAACACAAAAGCTCTGAATTCCCGCTTTCGCAGAAATGATATCTTAATATGGAATGAAGGCTGAAAATAGAAGATACTGAAGTGAAAATCAAGACCTACATCATACACCGCCAGGTAAAAGGACAGGACCTGAACCATCACGGCACTCTCTTTGCGGGGAGGGGGGCGGAGTGGTTCGTGGAGGCTGGGCTGATCGCCGCCGCGAGCATGAC
>JBHGBI010000067.1:0-9777 GCA_041946925.1 Syntrophales bacterium
TTTGGATTTGAACCGGATAAGGATATAATCGCCGCCCGAGTTGAAGAAAGTGTCGGGATAGGGATGCTTCTCCGAGATCTGGAAGAGGGCCTGGGCCAGCTCCCGCGACTGACCGATTTTCGGTATTTCCACGCCGGGGAGAAAAAGGCCGGTCTCACCTGTCCTGAGTCCTGCGGATTGAGCGACCTTTCGGAAATCCTCCCCTTTCTTGAGTTGCTCGAAGATCTTTTCCGCCTCTTTTTTCGCCGCCGCGCGGGATTCATTCTCGATATATCTCTTGCGGACTTCTTCCCTGGCTTCCGCGAGGCCGGGGATGTACGATGGTTTGAGGCCGGTGACCTTCATCAGGTAAAAACCCTGCGATACCGCAATTACCGGGCTGAGGTCGTCTTTTTCCAGAGCGGCGAGATACTTGCCCGCATCTTTTACATGCGCGAGTTCCTCAGGCGGACGGTTCTTCGGGAAAAAGCCGGTCAAGTGTACCTTCAAGCTGTTTTTAGCGGCGTAATCATCAAGGTTGTCGGTCTGATAAATGATAGTCTGGGCTTTTTTTGCCGCTTCAGATGCCCTGTCCATCCCTTTCGTCATTTTGATCTCGGCGATGATTTTATCCCGCACTTCCCCGATCGGCGGGGCCTCTTTCCCTTTCCCTGCGAATCGGCTTCGGTGCTGGTTGTAATAGTCCCGGACTTCGTCGTCGGATATGCGGACGCCGGCGGCGTAGTCCGCTGCGGGGAAGAACAGATATTTAACCTGGATTCTTTCCGGCACCCGGAAATCTTCTCCATGCTCCTTCAGGTATTTTTCCAGATCCTCCTCGGTTGGTTTGATCCTGTTCGTGAATTCTCCCGGCGTGATCCGGATGAAGTCGATATTTATTTTTTCATTCTGGATCCGGTACAGGTAGGACAATTCTTCATCAGAAACCTTTGCCGCGCCTTTGATGAGGTTTTCCAGTTTCGCCGCCGCGATCCGCCGTTTCTGGCTTTCTTCGAAATCTCCAGCCGTCATTTTGAAATGGCGGAGTGTCTGCTGATAAATGCGGCTGTCGAAAACCCCCTCCCTCTGGAATGCGGGGTAGGACAGAATGGATTGCCTTACTTCATCATCGCTGACATGGATATTGAAATCCTTCGCCTTCAGCGCGATGACGGCCTGGTTGATCATAGAATCCAGGACCTGCTGTTTCAGATTCAATTTTTTCAGGTTTTCGTCCGTCAGATTGCCGTAAAGCTGGCGGTAGGCGTCCATCGCGTTCTGATATTCCTGGCGGAATTCGGCATATGTGATCACTTTGCCGTCTACCGAAGCCAGCGTCTCCGAATCCTTGTGGCCTCTCATGGAGCCGAAATAGAAAATGAAGACGACAATGATGATGATCAAAAGAATCTTCATCAACCAGTTCTTGGCCTGTTTCCTCATAAACTGAAGCATAATGCCTTCTCCCGCGTGGAAATGGTATCGGATTTAAGTAATATAAGAGACTTTAAAAAGCAATGGATATTTCCATTGACTAATTGCAAGTTTTTTCTTTACTGTCCTTTCGGGATGATGGAAAGCCTTGGCCTGATCCCTGAACCCCTCGACTTATAGTCGAAGGCGGTTTAGTCTTTACTGAAAACATTGGCTGAAAAAGACATTGATTAGACTAACTAAATACTGTATAAAAGCTCATTTAATCATCGTACGGCATCAATGAAAACGAAAAGTCGGAGGGGAATACATTGTTATTTGATTTCATTTTAGGGAAATTCTCAAACGATCTGGCTATCGATCTTGGAACCGCCAATACACTGGTCTATGTAAAAGGGAAAGGCATTGTATTGAGCGAGCCGTCGGTCGTCGCCGTCCACCGCGATTTGCGGGGGGTGCAGAAAGTGTTGGCGGTGGGAGCGGACGCAAAAAGAATGCTTGGCCGGACTCCTGGAAATATTGTTGCCATAAGGCCTATGCGCGACGGGGTGATCGCCGATTTTGAAATCACCGAAGCCATGCTCAGGCATTTTATTATGCGTGTCCACAACCGCAGGACCCTCGTCCGTCCGCGGATCATCATATCCATTCCCTCGGGGATCACGCAGGTGGAAAAGAGGGCGGTCAAGGAGACTGCGGAATCGGCCGGGGCCAGGGAAGTTTACCTGATCGAGGAACCAATGGCCGCCGCTATCGGGGCCGGGCTGCCCATCAAGGAGCCGATCAGCTCCATGATCGTCGATATCGGCGGAGGGACGACCGAAGTGGCCGTCATTTCCCTTTCGGGGATTGTATATTCGAAATCCGTCCGCGTCGCCGGGGATAAAATGGACGACGCCATCGTCCAGAGCATGAAAAGAAAATACAGCCTTTTGATCGGCGAGAGGACGGGAGAGATGATCAAAACAGCGATCGGGTGCGCTTATCCGGACAAGGAAATCAGAACGGTGGAAGTCAAGGGGAGGGATCTGATATCGGGGATCCCCAAGATCATAGAAATAGATTCGGAAGAGGTCCGGGAGGCGATCATGGAGCCGGTGAGTATCATTGTGGATACGATCAAAGACGCCCTTGAGCAATGCCCTCCTGAGCTTGCGGCCGACATCGTGGATAGAGGGATCGTATTGACCGGTGGAGGGGCCCTCCTCAGGAATCTGGATATTCTTCTGAAGGAGGAGACATGTTTGCCGATCACGATAGCCAACGATCCCCTTTCAACCGTCGCCAGGGGTGCCGGAATGGCATTGGACGAACTGGATCTGTTAAAACAGGTCACTATTCAGATATGATGACTTCCAAAAAGTCCCTCTGCGGAAAAATGTCGTGAGCTGATTGTGCCGCCAGGGGGCACCCCGCGTGTGTGCGATGTTATTTCCAAGAAAATACCAAGCAATTACCATAGCGTCCATTCTTATCATCCTCTCCCTGATCATTCTTTCTTTCAATCTCAAGCGGCCTGGTGAGCCGGGTTTCATCCGCAAGCTTGTCATGGAGGCGGCATCTCCCCTTGAAGCGATGATAACCGGATCGATCGATGGGATTCGGGGGGTCTGGAAAAGATATATCTTTCTTGTGGGGCTGGAGGAAGAAAACCGTGCCCTCAAGAGGAAAATCGAGACCCTGACGAATGAATTAGTCAATTACCGGGAATCCTATCTCGAAGGTCTGCGCCTGAAAGAGCATATGGCTCTGCGGGAGACTCATCAATTGCCGATGACAACGGCTCGGGTAGTCGGCAAAGAGAATTCCTCCATTTTCAAAACGATACTCATTAATAAGGGGACTTCCGAGGGGCTGCGGCCGGGACTGCCGGTTTTATCGGCACAGGGCGTTGTGGGGCGGATAATCGAATCCTCGTGGAATGTCTCCAGGGTCCTCCTCGCCATTGATTACAACAGCAACATCGATGCCGTTATCCAGGGGAGCCGTTCCCAGGGCATATTGCAGGGCGGAGGTGCCATGGGCTGCATTCTTAAGTACGTCGAGCGCTCGGAGGAGATCAAGGTAGGGGATGCCGTCCTCACATCCGGAATGGGTGGCGTCTTCCCCAGGGGTTTGCTCCTCGGTACAGTCGTCAGCGTGGACAGGAAAGATTCCGGACTGTTTCAGCGCATCGATGTTATGCCGGCTGTTCACTTTTCCAGGCTGGAAGAGGTATCTGTGATCATGCCCCTGGAGAAAGAGAAATGATCTTCTATCTGCTCCTGCCCGTCTTTTCGTTGATCCTCCTGGTACTTCAGACGACCATACTGGACCTTTTCTTTCTGGGGAAAATGGGGCTCGAGATATCCCTTGTCGTGGTCATCTACGCGGGTTTTCATCTTAATGCGAGCCGGGGCGGCATCCTGGCGTTCGTCATGGGTTTTCTCCTGGACTGCATCACCGGCTCCATTACGGGATTATTTACTTTTTTCTATGTTGTGGTATTTTTCTCATCGAAGATCGTTTCCTTCAGAGTGTATGCTGAGGGATTATTCTTCATAATGTTCTTTACTCTCGTATGCGCCCTGTCGGAAGGCGTGTTTATCATGCTGCTTTACCGGCTTATTTACGGTGTTGATATATCCACGAGCCTGTTCAGGCTCTTTATACCGCAGGCTCTGGTTGCGGGCGTTCTGAGTCCCGCGCTTTTCGCATTCTTTGACCGCTTCAAGGTTTTGAGGGATGTCACAGAGCAATAACAGACTGTCCAGGTACGACTCGAGCCGGTTCAGGAGAAAGTTTAACGTTCTCCTCTGGATCATATCAGTGTCTCTTTCGGTTCTGGTCGTCCGGATGTGGTACCTGCAGGTCATCAAAGGTGATGAACTGAGGCAGAGGTCGGAAAACAACAGGATCAGGATCAACGAAATCAAGCCCCTCAGGGGAACGATTATCGACACAAAAGGGACTATTCTGGCCGGAAACCAGCCCTGTTACGATGTGTCGATCGTTCCGGGAAACGTGAAGAACGTGAAAGCCGTCGTGAAGATGCTGGAGGATTTTTACCGGCAGGAGGGCATCGATTTCAGCAGAGGCGCCGACGCAGTAGACAGGGCCAGATCCTTTGTGCCCATAAAACTTGCGAAGAACATCAGTCGCAGGGAACTCGCGGTCGTCGAAACACACTCGGTCGAACTGCCCGGCGTATCCGTCGAGGTGATTCCGGTTAGGCGTTATCTGATGGGCGAAATGACAGCCCATGTTCTCGGGTATGTTAGCGAGATCAGTCCTGATGAGCTGAAATCGGATGCATCGAGGACGTACAAGCCCGGGGACCGTGTCGGGAAATACGGAATTGAAAAATTCCTGGATAGATTTCTCAAGGGGATCAGCGGCGGAGAGCATGTGGAAGTAAATGTCTCCGGCAGAAGGGTAAGGGTGCTTGGTAAAGTGGATCCAGTCCCTGGGCACAATGCGATTCTGACGCTGGACGCCGATCTCCAGAAGACGGCATGGGAAGCCATGGAAGGGAAGGTCGGGTCTGTCGTCGCCATGGATCCGCGCGACGGTTCCGTGAGGGTGCTCCTGAGCAGGCCTTCTTTCGATCCGAATCTCTTCAACCAGGGAATCCCGATCGCCGACTGGGAAAGCCTCTGCAACGACCCGCTGCGCCCGATGGAGAACAAGGCGATTGCCGGCCAGTACCCGCCCGGCTCCACATATAAAATGATCATCGCCGCGGCCGCATTGCAGGAAGGGCTTATCACGCCGGATACCGCGTTCAACTGCACCGGTTCTTACCAGTTCGGCAACAGAACCTACCGGTGCTGGCAGAAAAAGGGGCATGGCAGGGTGAGTCTGCACCGCGCCATTGTCCAGTCCTGCGACGTTTATTTTTATAATGTCGGAAGGATCGTGGGCGTGGACAAGATAGCGGAGTACGCGCGGGCCTTCGGCCTCGGAGAACCGACGGGGATCGACCTGCCGGGTGAAAAATACGGGCTGGTGCCGACCCGCGAATGGAAGCTCAAACGGTTCAGGGAACCATGGCAGCTTGGCGAGACACTCTCCATTTCCATCGGGCAGGGTTTCAATTTGGTTACCCCCATCCAGTTGCTCAATGCCTACTGCGCCCTGGCGAACGGGGGCACTCTGTATAAGCCGAGGCTGGTCGAGAGAATAGAGACGATCGACAGGCAGATTATCAAGGAGTTCAAACCGGAGGTGAAAGCGCATCTGCCGCTTTCCAAGGAGACGATAGAGCTTTTGAAGTACGGTCTCTGGGGCGTGTGCAATGAAGGAGGGGGGACCGGCGGCGCCCTGCGGAGGAAAGAGGCGGACGTGGCGGGGAAGACAGGGACTGCCCAGGTTGTCGCCATGAAGGATGACCGCAAGAGCGCGACCGGATGGCAGTTCCGGGACCACGCCCTTTTTGTCGCGTTCGCCCCGGTCGACAACCCTGAAATCGCCGTGGCTGTAATTGTGGAACATGGGGGGCACGGCGGTTCGGCGGCGGCTCCTGTCGCCAGAAAAGTGATCGACGCCTATTTCAGGAACAAGGCCGCAAACGGCGTCAGGCAGCAGGCCGCAGCCCAGCCGGGAAACGCCGGCGCGGATCAGAAAAAAGCCACGGAAAGCAATGAAGTGCCGGAGGAAGGGGATTGATCATGAGGTTTGACCGCAGACTGCTTTTCAATTTCGACTGGGTTCTTCTGCTCCTCGTCATCTTGATCTGCGGGATCGGTCTTTTAAACATCTACAGCGCGGGATCCAGCATCGCCTCGAAGACGGAGCCGATCTATGTAAAGCAATTTTTCTGGTTCCTGCTGGGGTTTGTGATGATGATGATGTGTTTCTGCGTGGATTACCGCCTGATAAATCAGTACAGCTACATTATCTACGGTGCCACCGTTTTTCTCCTTCTCGTCCTATTTTTTTACGGGGAGGTCACGAGAGGGACACAGCGGTGGGTTGTGATCGGCGGCTTTTCGTTCCAGCCTTCGGAAATTGCCAAGCTGAGCGTTATCCTGGCCCTGTCTAAATACTTCAGTGTCCAGGAGATTGAGGAAGACTACACCCTGAAGAGGCTCTGGCTCCCCTTTCTGATCGTCATTATACCGTTTCTGCTCATTTTGAAACAGCCGGACCTCGGGACGGCCATGATCCTGATCATTATTTTCGTTTCCATGGTGATATTCGTCGGGATCAAGTGGCAGTCCGTCGTCATAGTGGTCACAAGCGGCGTCCTGCTGCTGCCGCTTTGCTGGATGGTCCTCAAGGATTACCAGCGGGAACGGATAATGACGTTTCTCGATCCGGAAAGGGACCCCCTCGGGTCGGGATACCATATTATCCAGTCCATTATCGCAGTAGGCTCGGGCGGATTCCTGGGAAAAGGATTTCTGAAAGGGACACAGAGTCAGCTGAGATTCCTTCCCGAACACCAGACGGATTTCATCTTCTCGGTTTTCGCGGAGGAATGGGGTTTTATTGGAGGCTTGGTCCTGCTGGTCCTCTTTCTCGCTCTGATCCTGTGGTGCCTGAGAATCGCTCAGCATTCGAGAGACCTGCTGGGGACTCTGATCGCGTTCGGAATCACCATGCTGATTTTCTGGGAAGTTCTCATCAATGTCGGAATGGTTCTCGGTATTGTTCCTGTGGTGGGTATCCCCATGCCGTTCATGAGCTATGGCGGCTCCGCGCTGGTTGTGTTAATGATGGGTGTAGGATTATTGATGAATATCAGTGTGCGCAGATTCATGCTGTCACCGTGATGACGAATGAAAAAGCACGGAACCTGAAACTTCAAACTGGGAACCAGGTAGTAAAATGATCGGGAAAAAGAAGAACAAGAAGCAAGACGAAGAAGTGAAAGCCTTTCTTGGAAGCGGGACCGAATTTGATGGAAAGCTGATTTTTACAGGCTCCGTCAGGGTGGACGGGCGATTCAAAGGAGAAATTTACGGCGGCGGCGGGGTCCTGATATCAGGAGAGGGATCCCGCATAGAGGGTACCATAGCCGTGGACAATATCATCATCAGCGGTGATGTCATAGGTACTCTGGAAGTGAAGGACAAGGCGGAGATCTATTCCCGGGGGAGATTTTTCGGGACCATGAAGGCCTCCAAGCTGATCGTTCAGGACGGGGCGGTCCTTGAGGGGAATTGCCAGATGTGCCACGAAACAGACGGAATAAAAGATATTGACGACGCCCGGGAATGATTCTCCTCTTTCCGGCATTCCATCTGGGTTTATTTTATTTCCCTTGATCCCGAATACTGCAGAAGAGCCAAAAAAGACTTGACAACGCTACCCTCTTGTGATTAGAAAGCAACGTTTCATGGTCCGGTGGAAGGGTTTTTAAATGAAAAGGAGCAACCAATTATTTTCCCGCCTGGAAAGGCTCGCGTATCTGGTCGTATGTTGAATTATTTTTAAAAACCGGGTGATATTATTGTCACTCGGTTTTTTTTTGAATAAAGTCGAAAACGAGGTCGCCGAATGGTAAGTTTAGATTATACACTTTTTATTCAGATCGCGAATTTCCTCATTCTCATCTTCGTCCTGAACATGCTTCTTTATAAGCCTATTTTGAGAATTCTGGACCGCCGCCGCGAGAAGATCGCTAAGGCCGAGGAGGAAGTGAAAAATATTAACCGGACGATCGAGCAGAGGATGGCCGAATACGAAGAAAAAATCCGCCTGGCCAAGCTGGAAGCCATGGGTCATCGCAATGAGATACAGCAGCAGGGCGCGCAGGTCGCGAAAGAGCTCATAGATCAGGCGAAAGATGAGATATCCGCCATGGTTGAGCAGTTCCAGCGTAATCTGGCCGCGGAGATGGAGCAGGCAAGGAGTATTTTGAACAATCAATCCAGGACAATATCCATGGAGATCGCGGAAAAGGTATTGGGGAGGAGTGTTCAATGAGAGTGTGGTTTAGTACGAATCTATCCCGGCGATCTTTATGTCTCCTTTCGATGGTTTTTCTCGTGTCCGTTCTGGCGGCCGGAATCTGCGCCGCGTCATCCGGCGGAGCGGAAGGGGGCCACGGCGGCACGAAATTGATTGATTTTGCGTGGAGAATCTTGAATTTCGCCGTCCTCGCTTTTCTCCTCTACAAGATGACGTGGAGGAAGATCAAGGACTTCTTCGTCGGCAGGCGGGAAGGGATCAAGATCGCCTTGGAACAGGCGGTGGCCGCGAAAGAGGAAGCCGAAAAGAAATTCAAGGAGTATTCAGACCGTCTGGCGAAGGCGACAGAGGAGATTGCGGGAATTTCTGAAATGATCAAGGCCCAGGGGCAGGTCGAAAAGGAAAAGATTATTGAGAATGCGAAGATCGCCGCTTCGAAGATGAAGGAAGACGCGAAGGCCAGAATGGAACAGGATCTCGCCGCCGCATCCAGCCGGTTAAGGGCCGAAGCGGCCGAGCTTTCCGTCAAACTGGCTGAAGAGACTTTGAAGAGAAAGGTTGAAAAGAAAGATCACGAACAGATGGTTAAAGATTTCTTAGATAGGATGGTGAAGCAGAATTGATTAAAAACAGCGTTGCAAAACCTTATGCGCAGGCTCTTTTCGATATTTCAAGAGAAGAAAACAAATATCGGGAATACTATGATGAATTGAACCGTTTTTCATCCCTTCTGAAAGAAAACCCCGATCTTAAGGAATTTTTCGCGAACCCGATTTTCGACCGCGACGAGAAGAAAGCCGTGGTTACAGAGGTGCTTAAAAGGACGGACGTTTCGGCGACAATCGCGAATTTTCTCCGGCTGCTTGTGGACAAGGGCAGGATAAGTATTCTCGACGACATCGAAGAGCATTATCGGGAATTGATCGATCAGGTCCTGAAAAAGGTGAGGATCGACATCAAAACCGCCTTTCCATTGACGGATGGATTATACGCCGATCTCAAGAAGACACTGGAGGAAATGACCGGCAAGGCGGTTGAAATGAGTATTCATGAGGATCCATTATTGCTGGGCGGCATTGTTGTGAAGATCGGCGATACCCTTTATGACGGCAGTATCAGATCGCAACTTAACCACATAAGGGAACTCTTAAGGGAGGGTAAATAGAGGATGGAAGCAATCAGGGCAGAGGAAATTAGCCAGATCATTTCAAGGCAAATCAAGGATTACGAGAAGAAGCTTGATATCAGCGAGACCGGGACCGTTCTTTCTGTCGGTGACGGGATCGCCAGGGTGTATGGTGTTGAAAAGGCCATGGCAATGGAGCTCCTTGAGTTCCCCGGCGGTATCCTGGGAATGGTTCTCAATCTCGAGCAGGACAACGTCGGCGTGGCCGTCCTCGGCGAGGTCACCCATATCAAGGAAGGCGATATCGTCAAGAGAACCGGCAGGATCGCGCAGGTTCCGGT
>JBHGBI010000068.1:0-9708 GCA_041946925.1 Syntrophales bacterium
GGCACGGCGGTTCCGGCGGCCGAAAACAAGGCGGAGGCCCAAAAACTGGTGGATGATGCCAGGTATACTGTACAGAGTTTCATGGCCGACCCGAATATGGGTACCATGCGCGATCTGATGAAAAATGCAAAGGGCGTCTTCATCATACCACAGTTACTGCGGGGAGCATTCATAATAGGGGCTTCCGGCGGCAGCGGGGTTTATCTCCAGAGGCACGGTGATGACAAATGGGCGGGTCCCGCGTTTTACACTGTCGGCGGCGCGAGCATCGGGCTGCAGGCGGGAGGAGAGGCGTCTGAGGTCGTGCTCCTCATCATGACGGAAAGAGGCAATGCGGCTTTCCAATCCAATAATTTCAAGCTCGGCGCCGATGCCGGTATTGCCGTGGGGCCTCTGGGAGCGGGTGTTTCCGCGCAGACGGCCAACCTGAGCGCGGATATCCTCAGCTTTGCGCGATCCAAAGGGCTTTACGGAGGAGTTTCGCTGCAGGGGGCAGTTGTCGCATCCCGTGACTCCCTGGATCGGGCCTATTACGGCAAGGCTGTCAAACCGCCGGACATTCTTGTCCGCGCCAGCGTCACAAATCCCCAGGCATCGGGGCTCATTAATGAGGTTGCTAAAGCGGCGCGCAAGAGATAACGAGCCTCAAGTGAAGCGGCAAAGGTTTTTTATTGCTTCATGAAACCCCGATCTCTTTGCCGAGTTCCTTGAACTGCTTTGGAAACTCGGGCTGGAAATTGAGAAAAACCGGCACTGGATACTGGGCGCCGACCTTCTTTCCTGCTTCCTTGAGAGCCTGCACCAGTTCTCCGAGGAATCCGCCCGGAATGGAGAATACGATTTCATCATCCTGTGTCAGGGAGAACACGCGGTCTCCCGTACCCGGAATGGCGATGCGGGGCTCACGATCCTGGAAGGGCGCGAGCAGATATTCTGTACATTCCACCTTCCCTCCGAAATGCCCGGGAACGCGCCGGCCTTCACGGTATGCCCATGCCTGAACCAGTCTCATGAGCTGGGCGGGGTTGCCGTAGAAGGCTATGGTGTCAGGTTCAAAGGCGGCTCTGTGCAGGGGGGCGAGCAGTAGAGCCTCGTAGTCGTCTTTTGCAAACTTTTTAATAACCGCCGCTTCCATTGCCGCTGCTTCCTCATTTTTCGAATAGCTCCCTTCACAGAAAAGCCTCGCCAGTGAAGAAGACGCGTCGGCTGAATCGCTGAAACCGAAGGCAATGGCGGCAGGCACGCAGATGATGTCGTTTCTTGTCAGGCCGACGGTCCAGCCGTAAATCCGCGCCATGGAAAC
Organism: Syntrophales bacterium; assembly: GCA_041946925.1. Classification (GTDB taxonomy): domain Bacteria; phylum Desulfobacterota; class Syntrophia; order Syntrophales; family UBA4778; genus JBHGBI01. The sequence goes on from JBHGBI010000068.1 coordinate 1,304, forward strand.
AGCTTGGCAGATGGCAACCTTTTTGCCGAGACCTGAAAAAGGCCTGCGTGTTTTCTCCGGAAACTCTTTAGCGCTTTTCAAGAACTTGACTGCAACGGGAAAGGACTTGAGCCGCAAATCATTCCTTACAAATTCCGCCGCTTCTTTCAGATCCATTTTATCCTCCTGTTTCGTGTTCGGTTGAAATATCTATCCGGTACCGTTTTTTTCATATTTACCCATGTGCTTTTATAACATCTTTATCAGGGATTACAACCTGAAACATGAGATTCTCATATGCGGCGGAATTGTCCGGAGGAACGAGAAAGAGTGCGGGAATCGCCATGGCGATGCTCATAGATACCATGATGCTTTTCCTCGAGAAGTTTTCGGCTGCGATGCGGAAAAGGAATTGCAGCTCTTTTGAACCGCAATTCCTTTTCAAGAATTGGTACCCCCGGCGCGATTCGAACGCGCGGCACACGGATTAGGAATCCGTTGCTCTATCCTTCTGAGCTACGGGGGCATTTTTTCAGGTGCCGGGAGAAAGACAGGACGGGCCAGGAACTCCCTGGCCTTTTTGCCTCAAAATTGTGACCGCGCTTTAACACGATTCGGCTTAAGTGTCAATCAGTTTAGGATAAAGAGTAAGGTATCACCTCTTACTCTTCACTCAGCCTTTTGCTTTTTTACAGGTGCGTCTCGATGATCTTATCCCGCGAGAAGCCGGCGATTTTGAGATCGCTGATATCCACGCCCTCGAGGGCGGCCTCGGGTATCAGACCCACCAGTTCGGATTCGAGTACCGCTGCGCCGCGCCGCGAGGCCTTGTCCCTGACCGATTCGAACACAGTACGGATCGAGGTAACCTTATAATTGATCAGGTTGATGGATACCTGCGCGATATTCCTGCTCTTCAGGAAAACTCCGATCGCCCTCACGCAGGGGAGACCCCCTCCGGCCTGGCGGATTTCGCCCGCTATTTCCCGGGCGATTCGGGCGTCACTCGTGGCGAGGTTTACATTGAAGGCAATCAATGGCTCTCTTGCCCCTACTGCCGAAGCGCCCCAGCGCAGATTGAATTCGGCGGGGCCGGCATCCGGCTTCCACCCGGGATTTTTGATCCGTTCCCTGAGCCCTTCATAGCCTCCCCTGCGGATGTGGGGCAGTTCCCTGCGGGTCGGATCTACAGCAGCCTCGCCATAAAAGAACACGGGTATTCCGTTCTTTTTTCCGAAAGCGTAACCGAATCTGTGCGCCGCCTGCACCGCGTCCGCCATCACCGCCCCCTTCAGGGCTATGAAGGGTACGACGTCAACCGCTCCGATGCGCGGATGGACTCCGGTATGAAACCTCATATCGATCAATTCCAGCGCCCGGCTGCAGACTGTCTGCGCTCCATCGACGATATTTTCCGGATTTCCGATAAGCGTCAGGACCGTCCTGTTATGGTCGTGATCCACGCATACGTCGAGAAGACGTACACCGTCCAGGCTGGAGGCCGCAGAGGCCAGGAGGTCTATCTTTTTCCTGTTCCGCCCCTCGCTGAAATTGGGGACGCACTCGATGATTTTCATGGCGTCTGGTAAAACTTTATTGCGGGCAACTCGAGGCACGTCAGTCTGCCCCCGTATACCGCTCCCGTATCGATTCCTATTTTATAGGGGTCGATATATGGTTTGCTGAAATGCGTATGACCGAACACGACTCTTTTGCCGAAATCGTATTTTGAGTAGATGAATTCACCCCGGATCCAGGTCAGATCGACCATGCTCTGTTTTTCCAGCGGGATGCCCGGCCGCATGCCGGCATGTACGAAGATGTATTCCTCCGTTTCGTAATAGGGGAGGAGAGATCGATAGAATTCCATGTGGTCTTCCGGCACATTGATTTTCTTCCCTCCGGGTGTATCGATGATCCCGTAACAGCCGATGGTCGTTGTCCCTCCGTTCAAGAAGTAGAGTTCCCGGTTGCTGTTATGGCAATGGTAGTCCAGGAACATCTGTTCGTGATTGCCAATCAGGCAGGACACGCGGTATTTGCTTTTCAATTCGAGGATCAGATCAACGACCTCGCATGGATCGGGCCCGCGATCGATATAGTCGCCGATGAAAACGATCCGGTCCTGCTCCTCGTCGATGTCCAACAGGGCGATTAGATCCCTGAGATAAGAAATGCACCCATGGATATCGCCGATCGCGAAAATCTTTTCCATAGCACAATTCTATCTCGAATTGATTTTATTTCTTTCGATCCCTTTAACCCTGCTCCTTCTTGCGGGTTTTTTTTACCCTCTGACAGGCTCAGGGCGATTAGATACTCACAACCCCTCACCTTCTCATCTTACTGACTTCTTATTCTTTGGAATGCGCCGGTACTTTCAAAACAGCGCATTGACAAATTCCTCGCTGTTGAACGGCTTCAGGTCATCGATTTCCTCTCCGACCCCGATATATCTGATGGGGATTTTGAGCTCCCTAGCGATACGTATTATGATACCACCTTTGGCCGTCCCGTCCAGTTTGGTCAAAACGATGCCCGTTACTCCGATTTCGTCATTGAACATCTTTGCCTGGCTCACGGCGTTCTGGCCCGTCGTGGCGTCGAGAACGAGCAGGACTTCGTGCGGTGCGCCCGGAAGCTCCCTGCCCATGACGCGCTTCATCTTTTTCAGCTCTTCCATGAGGTTTACCTTGGTGTGGAGCCGTCCCGCCGTGTCGACGATCAGGACGCCTATTTTCTGTGCTGCGGCTGACTTGATGGCGTCGTAGACCACGGCCGACGGATCCGCCCCCATTTTCTGCTTGATCAGGGGAGCACCCACTCTTTCACCCCAGACTTCCAATTGTTCGATTGCCGCCGCCCTGAATGTATCTGCGGCAACGAGCATGACCGACCGGCCCTCTCTTTTGTGTTCGTGCGCCATCTTGCCGATGGTCGTGGTTTTGCCTGTGCCGTTTACACCGACGACCATGATTGCATGGATGCGGCCGGGAACGATTTCCGGGGCCGGCGCCTCATCGGCCCTGAGAATATCCGTCATGCGGTCCTTGAGGGCTTTCCTGAGCACTTCCGGGTTGCCGAGTTCGTTTCTCCTGAGCTTTTCCTTAATTTCTTCTATAAGATCATTTGTAAACACCGGGCCGAGGTCCGCTGCTATAAGGATCTCCTCGAGATCATCGAAGAGGCGGGAATCGATTATCTTTTCACCGAAAATGATCTCATCGACATTCCTGACAAGATTCTGCCTTGTTTTCGCCAGGCCCTTTTTCAGCCTGTCGAAAAAACCGCCGCCCTCTTTCCTGTTTTCCACCATCATCTATTCCTGTCTTTTATAAAAATTGAAATATAGCACTGATCAGCCGGGAAGGGAAGCACGGATTGAAAAACGGTTCAATGGAAGGATGAGAGTTGGGACAGTCTAGTTCAGGTTGACCGAGACTGTCGTCGATATCCCCTGCTTCTCCATGGTGATGCCGTAAAGGTTATCGGCGATCTCCATGGTCTTTTTATTGTGGGTTACGAGAATGATCTGGGAGTCGGATGATATCTCCCTGACCAGGCTGTTGAACAGGGAGATATTGGCATCGTCCATGGCGGCATCGGCCTCGTCCAGTATCAGGAAAGGGGTCGGCCGGTAAAGGATGATGCCGAAAATCAGGGCGACGGCGACGAGCGATTTCTCCCCTCCGGACAGCAGGGTGATATTCTGGGTCTTCTTGCCCGGGATCTGAACAATGACATCAACCCCGGCTTCCAGGATGTCGTCTGTTTCCGTGAGCCGCAGCTCCCCTTTGCCGCCGGGAAAGAGCTTGGGAAATACCTCTTTGAAGCAGCGATCGACAGCCTCGAACGTCTCGGTGAATCTCTTCCTGGATATCCGGTTGATCCTCGAAATCGTTCTTTGCAGGGCATCGAGGGATTCATTCAGATCGGTAACCTGCGCCGTCAGGAAATCGTATCGTGCCTTGAGTTGTTCATGTTCTTCGATTGCGAGCAGGTTCACCTCGCCGAAATCCTCCAGGACCTTCCGGTTCTTCTCCAGCTTCTGCTCAAGCTCCCGGCGGGCGGATTCATCGAGCCGCGTGAAACTGCCGATCAACGAAGAAAGATCGACATAGTATTTTTCGTAATTTTCCTTTTTCAGGGCTTCGATTTCAAGAGTCGTCCTGTGGATTTCCGTCCGGATATCGCCCGCCTTTTTCATGACTTCGTCGAGGGCCTTCCGGGCTTCACGTGCTTCCGACTCGAGCGAGGCCAGCCGCGATTCCTTCTCCGCGCGGATATCTCTTGCCCTGGCGAGATCGGTTTCCAGCGCAGAGCAATCGGAATAAAGACGTCGGATATTTTCTTCCGCATCAGCGATTTGAGCGGTGATCTGCGAGGTTTCACTTTCACCGGAAGTGATTTCCCGCGTCCTTGCGTCGATATCGCTCAGGATTGCGGCGATATCGGATGCGAGTTTGTCCAGGGATTTTCTGTTCGAATTGCGCTTTTCCTCGAAAGATGCCAGGAGGACTCGCTCTTCTGTGAGCTCTTTTTCCAACACCTCCAGGCCGGCCCTGGTCTCTTCCCATTGTTCGGTCAGGGAGATTATGGAGTTGTTTATCTCTTCCGCTTTTTCTTCATTTAACAGGATTTCCTCTCTTATGGCTTTAATCCTGTCGGCGGCCTCGGTCTCTTCGGCGGCCAGGTGATCTTTGCTGTAGGCGAGGACGTGGATCCTCTGCTCGATCCATTTCCGCTCGTTTTCGAAGCGTTCGATATCCTTTTTCACGTTGTTGATCTTGATTTCCATCTCCCGGAGTCCGGCGCGAACGGATTGGCACTCTTCTTCGCAGCGGGCGATCGTTTCTTCAATTCTTGTCCGCGCGCTGGATGCCTCCTGCAGGCTCCTCGACAGATCATTTATCTGCTGTTCGAGTTCGGCCATTTCCCTGCGGTTATGGAGAAGTCCGCTTTCGCCGTTGGAGCTGGCTCCACCGGTAAGGACCCCGTGGGGGCTGATGATATCGCCTTCGGGGGTGACCAGGGTTCCGGAAAACCCGTTCCTGCGCCACATGGACACTCCTGTATGCAGGCTTGATATCAGCAGGACGTCGCCGAGGAGGTAATCCGCGATACTTTTGAAATCCTCTCTTACTTTAATTACATCGATGAGTTTGACCGCACCGTTCAAGTTTTCCTCCAGTGAAGCCAGACCCGCTGAGTTGTTTCTGACTTCCAGGGGTACAAAGCTCCCCCGGCCGGAGGCATGCTTTTTTAGATAATCGATCGCCTGGATGCCGTCCTCCGCTTTCTGGACGACCATGTATTGCAGCTTTTCTCCCAGGACGGCTTCGACGGCTGTTTCATATTCCCGCGGCACATCGATGTGGTCGGCGACGACGCCGAAGATTTCCGCACAGGACAACTCCTCGGCTTTTCCCGCCCTCAGGATGGATCTGGCACCTTCGTTGCACCATTCGTATCCTTCCTGGAATTCCTTGAGAGAGAACAGTCTCGATGTCTTTCTTCCCAGGTCCTCTTTATATCCGGAGATTCTGGCATCGATGCCGGCCGACTCGGCCCGGGCATGCTCCAGTTCGGCGAGAAGAACTTTCTCTTTTTCCTCCAGGGAGGAAAGAAGATCGTGAGCCGCGGCCAGTTCCGAATAAAGGGCATCCAGCGTATCCCGGACGAATGCCATTTTCTCGTTGTTTTCATCGAGGTCCCTGATATCCCGCTCGGCCCGGCGCCTCAGGTCTTCGATCCCCTTTTCAAGGGTGGCCGCCATGTTCCTGAGCTTCGCGTTTTCCGTCGCCAGGGTAATGTATTCGCTTTTCTTTTCTTCCAGCGCCCGGTAAAGTCCCCTTTCAGAATTTTTCCTGCTCTCCGCGCTCTTCTGCCTTTGCCCGATGGACTGTCTGAGAATGCCCGCCTTTTCCTCCGATTCGGCAAGCAGGGCGCCAAGAGACGACATCTCCTCCTCGAGGTCACTCCTGCGGGCATGCAGGACATTGATTTCCACGGAATTTTTCTGCCTTTTCTGCGACAGATCGTCCAACTTCTTTCTGGAATAGGAGATACCCTGCTCTTTCGTGCTGATCTCGTTCTTGAGGTGGTACAATCTTTCCTGCAATTTCAACTCTTCGTTATCCAGGAGCTGCGATTTCATCTCCTCGCATGCGGCCTCGATGCCCTCCAGGCGGGTCTTAGTACGTGTCTCGTCGGCATGAAGCTCATCCCAGGCAGCCTGAAGTTTCTTCTGCTCTTGCGCAAGCACGGAGAAGTTCTCGAGAGCCAAAGCCAGATCCAGTTCTTTCATCTCTTTTTTCAAGTCTTTGTATTTCTCCGCCCGTCTGGCCTGCCGCGTCACCGAATTGAGCTGGGTCTTGACTTCCCGGATGATATCGTTGAGCCGGACGATATTCTGTTTCGTCGATTCCATTTTACGGAAGGCGGATTCTTTTCTGCTTCTGTACTTCGCTATGCCGGCGGCCTCCTCAAGGAAGTGCCGGCGCTCTTCTGGCTTGGCCTCGACGAGATTCGAAATGCTGTTCTGCTCAATCAGGGAATAAGTCCTGGCTCCGATACCGGTGTCCATAAAGAATTCCCGTATATCGAGCAGGCGGCAGGGGACCTTGTTGATGTAATATTCACTCTCGCCTTCGCGGAAAACCCGCCTCGTGATCATGACCTCGCTGAATCCCGCGTACTGCTGGGGGAAATTGGTTCCGTCATTGGCGAGCACTATGGAAACTTCGGCCATATTGACGGCAGGGGCGTCCTCGCTTCCTCCGAAGATCACATCCTCCATTTTTTTCCCGCGGAGCAGCCGGGCGTTCTGCTCCCCCATTACCCAGCGCAGGGCATCCACGATATTGCTCTTTCCACATCCGTTGGGGCCGACAATCCCGCTGATGCCGTCCGAAAAATTAAAAACAGTGGGATCTTTGAAGGACTTGAAACCGATTATTTCCAGTTTTTTCAATTTCATTTTCAGGTTTCCTCAGAGGAAACTTCCCCGATCTCAACCGCAAAAAGGTTTGTAGTTTATTAACAGAAGAAAATTATTTTGTAAAGAGAAAATACAACAAGATGTGTTTGGAGAAAATTGAACCACAATATATTGTAGTCCTGTGTTTTCTTATAAGGTGCGGGGGCAGGGAAGGCGGTTTCGGTCAAAAATGATTCAGGAATGAACATTTTGCTTGACCCTGAAAGGGCCTAAATATTATAATCAGCCCACTTTATTTGTTTCAGGTATAACGTATTGATTTTCCTGAAATTTCCATGAAGTAACGAGTGGACTTATTAAACAAAAAATAGGAAAGGAGGGGAAAACGGGGATTATTTAATCAAAACAGTGTCGTGTGTTTGTCGTAGAAGTAAGCAAACGTAATCTCTTTAAGAGTCATTGTATGGAGGAGGAGGTATAGAATGACAACACCCGTACAACAGAAGATTCGTGATAAGAAAAGGACACCTCAGCAGATTCTCGATATGGTCAAATCGGGAGACTGGATTCAGCCCGGTTCAGTTGGCGGTGATTCCACCGAGTGCATGAAGGAACTGGCCAAGAGAATCGGTCCGAAACTGAAAGACATCGAAATCTGGAACTATGCGATGTTTTTCCCCCACCCTGAATTTCAGGCAGTAGACCCCAAGCAGGAATTCCATTGTTTTCATGAATATTTCTTCTTCCCCTGGAACCGCAAGGCCCGCGATACCAACGGCGTCACGAGTTGGTCCCACTGGGGATGGGCCATGGGCATGTGGTTCTGCCATTACCGTTTTGTGAATGCTGTGAAAGAAAAACGAGGGCTCGACTGGTGGTGGAATGCAGCGACGCCCTTTAACTCTCACGGCTTTGCCAACTTCTCCTACGGCACCAACAACGCCAACATCTTCAGCCAGTGCGCCAAGAAGACAGTCATTGAAGTCCGCAGCGATTATCCCTGGGCCGAAGGCGGCCGTTTCAACACGATCCACATAGACGATATCGATTACTGGGTCGAGGTGGATTGCGAAAAATACAAATGGCCCCAGATCAACGAGAAGGCCATCAAAGCGAAACCGGAAGAAGAGGCTATCGCCAAGCACATCATGACGATCATGCGTGACCGCGATATCGTCCAGCTCGGAATCGGGTCTCTGCCCTCCGCCTGCGTCAGCGCTATGACCGAAGCCGGTTTCAAGGACCTCGGGATCCATACCGAGATGCTCAACGCCGGTCTTATCAAGCTGATCGAGTCAGGTCAGGTCACCAATAAGTACAAGAGCCTTCCCGCCGACCGCGGCAAGAGCGTCTGGACATTCGCCTTCCCGGTTGATGTGCAGTGGTACTATGATACCATTCACCAGAACCAGGAACTTGCCGTTTATGATATCAGCTATACCAATAACCTGCAAAATCTCACCCGCCTCGACAACATGATCGCGAT
>JBHGBI010000069.1:0-9555 GCA_041946925.1 Syntrophales bacterium
GGCTAAGGACAAGAGATGGAATATTTGTGAATTTAACCTAATCCATTGGATCAGGAGACAACAAATAATGTTGTTCAACAAAACAACAAAAGATGAAGAGAATGTACGAAGAAATAGGTTCTTTGGGGTGACAAGCTCGTATTGATAATTGGAGAAGAGAACCTTGATAGCTATAATAGCTTATAATCACATCTATTTTTAAAATGGCATGGCAAATGCTTGGGTATTTTTCCCAGAAGAAAATACGCGCTTAAGCTTTTTATCTTATCATTTCTTCCATGCCTGTATCAGAATTGATTCGGGCATTCCACTTAATTCAATCCAAAATCAGCGTGGGATAAGACTATGAGAAATTACATCTTCATTATTGGACCGAGAAAACTTCAGAATGAATCGATGGCGGTTTTACTGGAGCACCAGACGGGCGCGAAATGCATCTCGTCAACTGATTATTTTTTTCAGATCAACCAAGTTGAAAACGGGAAAAACATTTTAATACTCCTGGATTGTCCTCAATTGGAAATGGAAAAAATCCTTCTTCATTACGAACAGAAAGGTCCTTTCCAGGCGCTCTTCAACGTCTCGCCGGGAAAAGGCATCGAAGAAAAGGCAATCAGTATGGGTGTTAGAGGAATATTCTATGAAAACGATTCAATAGATCGATTTGTTAAAGGAATACGCGCGATTTTTAACGGTGAATTCTGGTTGTCACGCGAGATCATGGCAAAATGTATTTTGATGAAAAAAGAACGGAACAACGGACCCAAAAAAGCGATCTCCCTGCTGACCCAAAGGGAACGTGAAATCCTGTCAATCATCGTCGGCGGGGCAACGAATGACGAAATCGCAGACCGCCTGTATATAAGCCCCCACACTGTAAAAACTCATATTTATAATATTTTTAAAAAGATCAACGTTCCTAACCGGCTCCAGGCAGCCCTTTGGGTGTCTAAGAATCTCGCAAACAATTGACACTGTCCATATCCAGGATCGCAATCCTCATGGATTGACCACATGTTTTCGTTCTTTATTCGGAAGGAGGTGAAACATGAAAGGTAAGCTGCAATGGTTAGGTATCGCCTTTGTGGTGATCATGGCAGCTGCTTCGCCGGGATCGACGGCGGAAATAAAAGGGACGGCGGAAATAAAGAAGTCCGCGAAAATAATTTCTCCCGGTGAAGGAACTTACATAATAGGGCCGGAAGATGTCCTGTTTATACACGTCTGGCGGGAAGAGGCGCTTTCAAGGGCCGTCCCGGTCAGGGCGGATGGAAAAATTTCCATGCCCATTGTGGATGATATACAAGCTGCAGGGCTTACTCCCATGGAGCTGAAAAATGTCCTGACGGAGAAGTTTCGGAATTATATAGATAATCCCACAATATCTGTGATCGTAACGGAGGCGAATAGTTTCCGGATATTCGTTTCGGGGCAGGTCAGAAATCCGGGCATATTCAGGCTGAGAAGCGAAACCAGCCTGCTTCAAATCATACCGATGGCCGGCGGGTTCACAGAATGGGCTGATCAGAAGAAAATAGTGATCCTCAGAAAAGTGAACGGTAAGGACACAAGGATGACTGTGAATTACAAGAAGATTGTCGAAAACCCGAATGGGGATTCAGATGTTGTTCTGAAACCCGGGGACACAGTAATTGTGCCCTGAGGGTGAAGGGAGGTTGCGACCATTAAAAAATCGACTGTTTTCTTTTTGGCCGTACTGGGGCTGCTTCAGCCGATATGCGCTGCGCATGCATTCAAAGTGGAGCCGTATATTACATTGCAGGAGGAATACAGCGATAATATTAATTTGTCCGCCACGGACAGGAAAGATGATTTTATCACAACTGTCTCTCCCGGGATAAAGCTCTCGAATATGGAGCAGAGATCCTCCATTGATCTCGATTACCGGCTGGGGTTCGTGTTTTATGCTCACGACTCAGACAAGAACTACATCCGCCATGAAGGGCTGCTGAACGGCCATTACAATCCCGTTCAGAGCACAACTTTCAGATTACGTGATTACTTCGTCCGTTCGGAAGAACCGAGGGAGAATGCCTTTACCTTCGTTCCTACTGCTGTTGCGCAGACCGGGCAGACTGTTCTTTCCACGGATCGAGGAAGGGCTGTCTACTGGCGCAATGTGCTGGAGCCGTCCATCGAATACAGGCCCGGTCCGGAGGACGCGATCGGCCTGAATTTCCGGGACAACGTATACAGAAATGAGAACCCTCTTTTCCAGGACAGCCGGGAGGATTTCATAAACCCTTATGTAACTCACTGGTTTAATAAAACGAACGGCGTTTACGCGGAGTACGGATATCTTCGCGGAGATTTTGAAAGGTCACCCGATCTGATCGGGCATCTGGCAAGGGGACGATATATGTTCCGACCCCAGGCGGGTACTACCTATTTTATAGAGCATATTTACCTGAAACGGAGCTTTGACTCTCCGGGAATCGACTACGATGTCCATCAGCCGAGTCTGGGAATTGAAAAGGAATTCGGCCCCTCGTTGAGAGGAAAGATACAGGTGGGGTATTTCTGGTACTCTCCGGAATCAGGGGCGGATGAATCGGGTCTGGCGGGGGAGTTGAGTCTTCTTTACCGGCTCCCAATGACCGATATGTCCATTTTGTTCCGATGGGGATATACCGAAGATTATTTCACAGCGGAAGACCTTGGCTTTGCGCGCTATCGTCAAGTACTGGCTAACATCACCCACAGGATCGAACGCAACCTCTCTGCAGGTATTACCGGAAGCGTCGAGAAGGCGGATTTTACATCCGGCAGAGATGATACGCTATGGCTGGTCGGCGGCACGACTTCCTACTTGCCCCTGCAATGGCTCACCCTCTCCCTGGATATCCAGCACAGAGAAACTCGTTCAAGCATCGATGCCTTCGATTTCATGGAAAACAGGGTGATCTTCAGGATCACCGCCGTCTACTAAAATCACTGAGAGATGACTTATGATCAACCCAAGAAAATCTTTCCATATACACGATTACTTCGAAATCCTCCTCAGGAGGATATGGTATTTCGTCGTTCCGTTCCTTGTTGTCGCGCTGGCGACCTCCATCTATCTGATCGCCGCACCCAGGAAATATATGGCGTCGACGCTGATTCTTGTGACGCCTCAAAAAGTCCCTGAAAATTTCGTGAAACCGACAGTGACGTCCAAGATAGAAGACCGCCTTCAGTCTATCGCCCAGGAAAGCCTGAGCAGGACGAGACTGGAACAGATCATTTCCGAATTGAAGCTCTACCGCAAGGAATCCAGGTGGCTCAGACAGGAGGAAATCGTCGAATTGATGAGGAAGAATACGCGCGTGGAGATCAAGGGGAAAGAGGGATATTTCACGATTTCGTACGTGGGTAATGACCCCGTGCTCGTGACTACTGTTACCAATCGTCTGGCGTCCATGTTCATAGAGGAGAATCTGAAATTCCGGGAACAGCAGGCCCAGGGCACAACGGAATTTCTCGCCCAGGAACTCGCCTCCAAAAAAGCCAGGCTGGAAGAACAGGAAAAGGCGATCAGTACCTTCAAGAGAAGGTATATGGGTGAGCTGCCCGAGCAGCGTGAAGCCAACCTGAAGATACTGGAGCAGTTGCAGTTGCTTTATCAGAGAATAGGAGAGAGTCTGAGAGCGGCACAAGATCGTAAATTGATCCTCCAGAAACAGATCCAGGAGATGGAATTCTCGGCGTACAGTACTTCGGATTCATCCGGCAGTCAGATTGATGAATTGAGGAACCAACTTGGCGAATGGGCTGCAAAATACACGGAAAGGCACCCTGATGTAATCATGCTGAAAAAGAAAATCTCGGACATGGAATCCAGAAGTGATACGTCCTTTGTCAAGAGGTCGCCCCGCTACCGGGAACTGAATGCCCAGTTGTCGGCCGTCGATCTGGAAATCGCCAGGCTTAACGAGGAAGAGGCGAAGACAAAATCGCAGATCAACCGTTATCACCAGAGAATCGAGAATACGCCGATCCGGGAGCAGGCCATGGCGTCAATGGCAAGGGAGTATCAAAACACAAAGGAAACATATGAGACGCTGCTGAAAAAAAGCCAGGAAGCCCAGCAGGCGGAAAATCTGGAGCACCGCCAGAAAGGCGAGCAGTTCAAGATAATCGATCCCGCGAGAATTCCTGAGAAGCCTTTTCAGCCGAACATCCCGAGGATTCTTATCGGGGGGCTCCTTGCGGGAATGATGATCGGATCGGCTGTCGCGTTTGTCCGGGAAAACCTGGACCGGTCGTTCTATGACGCGGAGGATGTGGAAATTTCGCTGGGATTAAAGGTTCTGGCTAATATACCCAAATTCGAGAGCAAGGCTGTATAGGTATGTATACGAGATTTTACGGCTTGAAAGAAAGGCCGTTTGAGATTTCTCCGGATCCCAGGTTTCTCTTTCTGGGAGAAAACCATAAAGAGGCGCTCGCCCATCTGATCTACGCGGTCAAGGCGGGCAAGAGCTTTACGGTCATCACCGGGGAAGTCGGAACCGGCAAGACAATTCTGGTCCAGACCCTGCTGTCAAGGCTGGACGGGGAGGCCAGGACAGCGCATATTTTTAACCCGAAGCTGAATCCATCGGACTTCCTTCATTATATCTGCACGGACCTGGGTCTGATGATGGACGGTACCAGATCGAAAGGACAGATGCTTGCCTCCCTGCATCATTTTCTTCTCGATTGTTATGCCCGCAATGAAAAAGTCATTTTGATCATTGATGAGGCGCAGGCGCTGGATCCCAGGCTGCTGGAAGAAGTGCGCCTGCTGACCAATCTGGAGACATCAAAAAGCAAGCTTCTTCAAGTGATTCTTCTCGGCCAGCCCGAGCTGGATAATATTCTCGCTGATCCGAATTATCGCCAGTTGAAACAGAGGGTGAGTATCCGGTTCAGAATCAAGCCGCTCAATTTCAAAGAAACGGCCGATTATACAATCAATCGTCTCAAAACGGCGGGCGCCGCCGATCCGGATATTTTCGATTCCGGGGCTCTCAAGGAAATATATCGATATTCCGGAGGAATACCCAGACTAATCAATATCGTCTGCGACAATGCTCTGCTGACAGGATATGCCAGCGAAACCAGGAAGATCGGCCGCCGGATCATAAGGGAAGTGATCGATCACATGGAAGGGGCCGGCCGGCAGGATTGGAAAAGACCCGCAATCTATATCCTGTTGATATCTCTGCTGGTCTTTCTCGTGTTCTGGTTACTGATATATCTTGGTATCTGAAAATATCCCTGATTGCATAAAGGCCTCGTTAATACAAAAAAACAAGCTGAATGGGATACGACAATGGGAAAGATGTTTAAGGCACTGGAGAAGGCTGAAAAAGAAAGACTTCTGGATATCCAGAAAGAATACGCAGCCCCTAAGCTGGAGCCGATCGAGGCGTTCTTAAATGCACCCTCGATAGAACGGAAACTGGTCTCGTATTTTCAACCCGGATCCATGGTAGGGGAGCAATTTAAAAAATTGCGCACCAACATGTTCAATCACTCTTCGCCAGGATCCTTCAGGACCATCCTGGTTACAAGCGCCAGAGAAGCTGAAGGGAAGACGATCGTCGCGGCAAATCTTGCCGCCGCCATCGCCCAGGACCTGAATGCCCATGCTCTGCTTGTCGAAGCGGATCTCAGAAATCCGTCGCTTGCCAGCTGGTTCGGCATGCAGAACGGGAAAGGTCTTTCTGATTATCTGACGCAGACTGAGGATCTGGTCGGCCTTTTCATGAAAACGCCCATTGCAAAGCTGACCCTGCTGTCCGGCGGCCGTATTCCTGAGAACCCCGTCGAGCTCATCGGATCGAAGAAGATGGAAATCCTCATCCATGAGTTGAAAGCGAGATACGCCGACCGCTACATCATCATCGATTCCTCTCCGTTGCTTGCGACCACGGAGCCCAATGTCCTGACCAAGATGGTGGATGGTATTTTGCTCGTGATCAGGGCGGGTGAAACACCCCGGGAGGCCGTTGCTCAGGCAATGGGATATCTGCTGAAGGAGAAAGTCATCGGGGTAGTTCTGAACCATCTCGAATTCAAATCATCCGCGCTTCGCTCGAGATATTTCGGGTCGAAGACTTATTATGACAAGTACGCCGAAAGGAATGGAGAACCGGGTTTCTGGCGTCGCATGAAAAGCAGGTTCACTTTTGCGGATGAATAGAAGGTCTGTCATGATCAAAATATTCAACCAGTATGTGCCCGGCAGGAAGATGATCCTTTTTGGACTGGAGAGTCTTTTCATTCTTGTGGTGCTCACTGTTGTATCGGCGATCAGGATGGAGAAAAGCGCGGCCTCGTTTCTCATGAACAATGTCTCCGTCTTCCAACTGGTACTCGTCATCGTTACTATCCAGGTCAGCCTTTACTATTTCGACCTGTATGATTTCAGGGCCTTCCGCAGCAATATCGAGTTGATGATACGGCTGCTGCAGTCGTTAGGGGCGGCGACGATTGTCCTTGCAATTATTTACTTCTCCTTCCCCGGTTTCATGCTGGGCCGGGGAATATTCGCGGGGAGTCTCTTATTCATCGCGGTCTCTGTTGTCGTCTGGCGGTCTGCTTACAATCACATTCTAAAAAAGAGGCGGCTGGATCAGAATATTCTGGTCGTGGGCTCGGGACCTCTGGCGAAAAATATCGCTGCAGAAATCATCGACAGGGCGGATACGGGTTTCAAAGTGATCGGATTTATCTCGAAGAGTCCGGAAAGAATCGGAGAAAAACTGGTGAATCCTTCGATTATCGGAGACCAGACACAGATCGTGGACATCGCTGTAAAAAACAGGGTGAGCCGGATCGTGGTGGCGTTCGAGGACCGGCGGGCGGGCTTCCCGCTGGAGCAGTTGCTGGACTGTAGAATGCGGGGGATTGCAGTCGAAGACGGGATAGAATTTTATGAGCATCTGACCGGGAAGTTGAAAATCGAGAATCTGCGGCCGAGTTTTCTGATCTTTTCGGGAGGATTCAGGAAATCAAGATTTACAACGGTGTTCAAAAAAGTCTCCGATTTCGTCCTGGCGGGCGCGGCGCTGACTGTCCTCCTGCCGTTGATCGCCGCGGTTTCCGTGTGGATCAAAATTGATTCGAGTGGTCCGGTTTTCTACCGGCAGGAAAGAGTCGGAGAGGGGGGAAAATTATTCAAGCTTCTGAAGTTCAGATCCATGGTCAACGACGCGGAAAGCTGTGGCCCGGTCTGGGCAAAACAGGATGATCCGAGGGTGACAAGGGCCGGCAAATGGCTGCGCAAGCTGCGTCTGGATGAAATTCCGCAGATGATCAATGTCCTGCGGGGAGAGATGGCGTTTGTCGGTCCCAGGCCGGAGCGCCTGTATTTCGTCGAGACATTGAGAAAAGTAATACCCTTCTATGATCAGAGGTTTTGTGTCGCGCCGGGGATCACCGGCTGGGCCCAGGTAAAATACAGGTACGGTTCAACCGTGGAGGACGCCGCCGAGAAACTCAGGTATGACCTCTACTACATCAAGAACATGTCCCTCACATTCGACGTATTCATCATTTTTGAGACCCTGAAAATTGTTTTGTTTGGAAAGGGGGCCCGCTGATAAATGATGTTCTGGTATGTCATACAGACCAAACCGCGGAAAGAGGGACAGGCATCATCCTATCTGTCCGCCAAAGGCGTGGAAATGTTTAATCCTCTTATGGAAAATGTTTACGTCAGGAGAGGGAAGGTCATTCGGGAGTTAAAACCGCTTTTCCCCGGTTATGTTTTCGGTAGATTCGACATGGATGAAAGTTACAATCTCGTATGCTGGGGAAGGGGGGTCAAAAAAATCGTGGGGATCGGCGATCATCCCGCTCCCATATCGGATGATGTAATTGCCATTATAAAAAACAGGACCAACAAAGACAACATCATAAAAAAAGCGTATCAACTGAATCCCAAAGACAGGGTTCGCATCAAATCAGGCCCGCTGAAGGATTTGATCGGAATACTGGAGCGCTGGGTCTCCGATTCCGCCCGGATCAGGGTCCTCCTGAACCTGATAGGATACAGTCCGACCATCGAACTGCACTATTCAATGGTTGAGAAAGTATACTGAATCCTTCCCGCCCACGGCCGGAGCGCGCAAGAATCAATCGGCAGAAGCGCACACGCTCTGCAACGGCGGGAGCCTGTCCAGGCGTCAGAAGAAAGGATTTCGGGCCATTGTCTTCCACCTTCCATGATTGAGACGGCAAAAGCCATTTTCTGGGTGTCGATCGTTTTCATCCTTTATACGTATATCGGCTACCCGCTTCTCATCCGTATCTTCTCGATATTCGTGATCAGGCGCGTCGATAAACAATACGTGTATCCGGGAATTTCCATTGTTATAGCGGCATTGAATGAGGGAGACCGCATTGGGAAAAGAATCGAAAACCTGCTCGGGCAGGAATACCCGCAGGACCGTATGGAGATTATCATCATATCCGACGGTTCAACGGACGGGACCGAGCATGTAGTGAGGAAACTTCTAAGCCGTTCAGGAAATATCCGGCTGCATTCATTTTCAAAACGGCGCGGAAAGGCCGCGTGTATCAATCAGGGGATACGGATGTCATCTTCTGACATAATAATCTTGACCGACGCGAGGCAGACATTCCATCGGCGGGCCGTGAAAGAACTGGTAGCGAATTTTCATGACCCGGCAGTGGGGGCGGTGAGCGGCGAACTCTTTCTGAAGGGATCGAGAGACGCCGTCGGCCGTTCGTTTGCGTCCTACTGGGATCTGGAAAAATGGGTAAGGAAAAGCGAAAGCAAAATCCATTCGGTGATCGGGCTTACAGGTGCAGTCTGCGCCATCAGGAAGAAGCTTTTCGAACCCCTGCCCGAATGCGCCATTCTGGATGACGTCATTATACCAATGAGAATATTGCTGAAAGGCCACCGGATCATATTTGATGAGAAGGCCGTTGCTTATGACGAAGCTCCCCTGGAACCGGCAAGAGAGCTGAGCAGAAAGATCAGAACATTGACCGGCAACTTCCAGATCCTGAAATTGATGCCCATGATTCTCTCGCCCAGGCACAACCCCTTCTTCTTTCAATATTTTTCCCACAAGATCACGCGGCTCATGGCGCCGCTTTTCACCGGCATGATGTTCCTGTCGAATCTCTTCCTCACCGACGGCATTTATCTGGGCCTGCTTGTGGGGCAGGTGCTTTTCTACGTGACCGCGCTGACAGGCATTGTACACACCAGCCGGCAGAGCAGGAATTCATATCTATTTGTACCCGCGGCTTTTCTTCTGCTTAATTTTGCCGTGATCAAAGGCTTTCTCAACACGGTCCAGGGGCGGGAAGATGTATGGGTAGAAAATCATTGAAACCCCCTATAACGCAAAAACCAGACATTTAAGGATATCCGATGAGCGCGATCAATTTCGAGAATACGTTGCAATTTCCTTCGCGGATTGAAAATGAAATCAGGCTGTTCATTTACGAGAATTTTTTCTGGGATGATGGAAATATCCTCGCCGATGAGGATTCGCTGCTTGCCGGGGGAGTGATCGATTCGAC
>JBHGBI010000007.1:0-69422 GCA_041946925.1 Syntrophales bacterium
GTCGCGGAAAAGAAGACCCTTCTCATTGACTGTGACCCGCAGGGCAATGCAAGCAGCGGTCTCGGCATCGAGAAAGCGCTGATTCGGACAAAAAATCTGTACCGGGCCTTGACCGGTCAAATGCCCCTGAAAGAGGTCATTCTCGATACGCTGCTTCGGAATCTCCACATAATCCCGTCCAACCAGGACCTGATCGGCGTCGAGCTTGAGTTCGTCTCCATCCCGGAGAGGGAAAAGCAGCTCCGGAAACTGCTTGCAGGCGAGGACGCGGTCCTGGATTATGAATATCTGATCCTTGATTGCCCACCTTCCCTGGGACTCCTGACGATCAATTCGCTTGTTGCGGCAGACAGCTTGATCATCCCCTTGCAGTGCGAATACTTCGCCATGGAGGGTCTTGGATACTTGCTCAATACTGTAAGGCTGGTAAAGGCGAGGCTGAACCCGGATCTTTACCTGTCGGGAATACTCCTGACTATGTTCGACTCTCGGAACCGTCTTGCCCATCTGGTCGCGCAGGACATCCGAAGGCATTTCGGCGGAAAGGTGTTCAATACGATCATCCAGAGAAATGTCAGGCTTTCCGAGAGTCCGAGCCATGGGCTGCCGATCCTTCTTTATGATGTAAAATCGCGCGGAGCCGTCTGCTATTTTGAATTCGCCAAAGAAATCCTTTCCAACGGGAGGTCGTAATGCCGCCGAAAAACACTCTCGGAAAAGGGCTGGGGGCTATCTTCCCCGATCTGATTGATGAACTGGCCGAAAGACCTTCGTTCATTATGTGCAGCATCGAGGAACTGACACCGAATAAATTTCAGTCCCGGAAACACTTTGATCCCCTGGAACTGGATGTACTTGTCTCCTCTATCCGGGAAAGCGGAATCATCCAGCCTATCGTTGTCCGTAAAAGCGGCCGCGGCTATGAGATCATCGCGGGCGAGCGCCGCTGGCGGGCGGCCCAGAAAGCGGGCCTGAAGAAGGTCCCCATAGTGATCAGACAGGCAAATGATATCGAGGTGGCGGAGATATCCCTGATCGAGAATGTCCAGAGAGCGGACCTGAACCCGATCGAGGAAGCAGAGGCTTATGATGCTCTCTCTAGAAACTTCGGTCTTTCTCAGGACGAAATCGCCGCCAGGGTCGGTAAGGACAGGTCCACGATAGCAAACGCCCTGAGGCTCCTCAAGCTTCCGGAAGAAGTCAGGAGGGCCCTCGCCAGGAGGGATATTTCGGCAGGGCACGCGCGGGCAATTCTTTCTCTCGCCTCCCGGGAAGAACAGTTGATAGCCGCCCGGGTAATCCAGAAAAGAGGTCTGAGCGTTCGCCAGGCTGAACTTCTGACAAAGAAGCTCGGGAAATCGCGGGCCGCCGGGAAAAAAGGAAAGGACATCCACCTTTCCGCCCTGGAAGGACAACTGGCTGCAAAGCTGATGACGAAAGTAGTAATCCAGGCAGCCAAAAAAGGGGGAATGATACAAATTCGTTTTCACTCACCTGCAGATCTGGATCGTTTGGTGAAGGTGATCCTTGGTGAGTAAAAGTAACACAAGTTATTGCAATAATTAGTTATCTATAATTCCTAACCATATCCGGCCAGCGGGTTGCGGCTTCAGGACGCAGTTTCTGGTATTTTTCATTGGAGGGTCAAATCTACTATTGCTTTTTTAATTTTTTGTAATATGTTATCTCACGCGTTTACGAATTTACCATTCGCCCGATAGATGTCTTAACTATCTTAAAATATTAAATAAATTTCAATCACCTCATTCAAGATTAACCTGGTAATTCTTGTTATATTCATGAAAATAAAGTAATATTTATCAACAGTTGTTGATAACTCTGTTTATAAGGTTGTTTGCTTTGGAAATTATCTGGGAAAAGAGCACTAAGATCATTAAAGAAAAGCTGACCCGGCAGAATTTTGAAACCTGGATTCAGCCCCTCAAGATACAGTCTATCGAGGGTGAGGATGTATATCTGTCTGTCCCGAATAAATTTTTCAGGGATTGGCTCACAGAAAACTTCATGGACATTATCAAACATGCACTTTCTTCCACAACGGGCATAGAAATGAATGTCCATTTCCTGATAGACGGTAAAAGCCAGGCCGCCCAGAGAAACACCCCTGTAGAGGTCCATGAAAGAAAAACCCCTGCAAGAGTAGTGCAGGGCCTTAATTCATCCCTCAATCCGAATTACAGTTTTGAAAGATTCGTTGTGGGGCCGTGCAACCAGTTCGCTCATGCAGCCTGCGTAGCCGTTGCTGAGCAGCCGGCCAAAAACTACAATCCCCTGTTCATTTACGGCGGCGTTGGCCTGGGTAAAACGCACCTGCTCAACGCCATCGGTATACATACCCTTTTAATTTCCAGCAAAAATGTCCTCTATGTATCAGCCGAGGAATTCATGAACGAGCTGATCAGCTCCATTAGGTACGACAAAATGCCCAAATTCAGGGATAAGTTCAGGAATATCGATTATCTCTTGATTGACGATATACAATTCATCGCGGGAAAGGAAAGGACTCAGGAGGAATTCTTCCATACATTCAATACGCTTCATGACGCAGGTAAACAGATAGTAGTAACAAGCGATAAATTCCCGAGGGATATCCCTAATCTGGAAGGGCGGCTGAGGTCCAGGTTTGAATGGGGTCTGGTCGCTGATATACAGCCGCCGGAGATTGAAACCAAGGTTGCCATTATCGGGAAAAAAGCTCAGGAAAACGGTATCTCTCTGCCCAATAATGTGGCGTATTATATCGCCTCCAAGGCGGAATCCAGCATAAGGGAATTGGAAGGCTACCTGATCCGCATCGCTGCATACGCCTCACTTACAAGTAGGGAAATAAATATGGAACTTGTGAAGGAGGTCCTCAGCAAGATACTAAAGAAAGGAGAATTAAGGGAGCTTACGGTTGATGAGATAATTAAAGCTGTCGCGGGAAAATTCAGTATTAAAATAAGCGATCTTAAGTCTGAAAAGAAAAACAAGAATCTTGTCATGCCGAGGCAGATCACAATGTATCTGTCAAGAAAGCTTACAGGAGAATCGTTCCCGGATATCGGTATGAAAATCGGGGGAAAAGATCATTCGACAGTTATTTACGCCCATAATAAAATTAAGAAAATGATCAATGAAGATGCAAAATTCAAAAAACTTGTGGATGAAATAGAGGAACTCCTGATAAAGAGCGGTTAACTTTCCCTTCGTAAAGTTATCAACACCATATTGATTGCAATTAATACTTTTTTCTTAGGAAAAATTTCTTATTCACAATTTCAACAGGTACTACTACTAACACTAATTTTTAAATATTAAAATTAGGAATAGGTATAAAAATGGAATTCAGGATTAAAAGAGATGTCTTGTTGGAAGGAGTTCAGAGAACACTTGGTATCGTCGAGAAAAGGACAACCATGCCTATACTGAACAATATCTTAATACGCGCGGGAGCGGACAAAATCAGGATTATCGCGACCAACCGGGAAATAGGACTTATTGCTGACTACGAGGCAGGGGTCAAGGCGCCAGGGGAAATAACTCTTTCCGCGAGAA
Organism: Syntrophales bacterium; assembly: GCA_041946925.1. Taxonomy (GTDB): domain Bacteria; phylum Desulfobacterota; class Syntrophia; order Syntrophales; family UBA4778; genus JBHGBI01. The sequence goes on from JBHGBI010000007.1 coordinate 3,559, forward strand.
AACTCTATGAAATGATAAGGGAAGTCCCTGGAGAAGATATCCATTTCGAAATGAATGACGCGAACTGGATAACCCTGACCAGCGGAAAAATGCGTTATAGGATTCCCGGTGTTTCCGCGGACGACTTCCCCAAAGTCGACGACGATGATAATGTTATCTATTTCAAGGTGAACGGCGGGATCATTCGAGATATGATTAATAAGACGTTTTTCGCCATGTCAACAGAAGAGATGCGGGTTAATTTGAACGGCGCCCTGTTTGAGACGGAGCAGGAAGGAGATCAGTATCGGATAAAGATGGTAGCTACGGACGGCTACCGCCTCTCTCTCGCGAGTGCGGATATCGGGATCAGTGAGTTCCTGCACCTCGAGAAAGGAATCATCCTTCCGAGAAAGGGAATTTCTGAGATCAGGAAGATAATAGAAGCGGACGATCACGACGTTGAGATCGGCGCAAAAAAAGGACAGTGCCTTATAAAAAAGGAAAACGTCCTCCTGAAAGTGAACCTGATCGATTCTGAATATCCGGATTACAGGAAGGTCATCTCCATGGACAGGGAAATATCCGTTGAATTGGACAGGGAGTTATTTCTGCAGTCACTAAGGAGAATGGGGGTGATATCGAGTGAGAAGTACAGCGGTGTGGTGATCAAGCTTTCCAATAACAAAATGCTTTTGAATTCCACGAACCCCGATATTGGTGAGGCAAGCGACGAAATGGATATTTCGTACAGCGACAAGGAAATAGAAGTCGCTTACAATGTGAAATACCTGCTGGATGCAATCGAGGCGATCGACGACAAAAAAATCATATTTGAGATAAGAGAGGGACTACGGCCGGGCACGATCAGGCCGGCCGGGTCGGACGGATATCAGTGCGTGATTGTCGCGCTGAAAGTTTAGCGTCTTCACTTCTTACTTTTTACGAATTTATTTAATTTATTAAGGATAACCTAAAGCAAAAAATGAAAGACAGTTACAGTGCCGACAGTATAAAAGTTCTCGAGGGACTTGAGGCGGTCCGCAAGAGACCTGCTATGTATATCGGGAGTACAGGGAAAGAGGGGCTCCATCATCTCGTGTATGAGGTGGTGGATAACAGTGTCGACGAGGCTTCGGCAGGCTTCTGCGACATGATAGATGTGCGTATCCGCGCGGACAACAGCGTCCTCGTGGACGACAACGGCAGGGGAATACCTGTCGACATGCACAAGACCGAGGGCGTCCCTGCGGCGCAGGTCGTCCTCACTAAACTCCATTCAGGCGCGAAATTCTCCAGCGAGAACTACAAGATCTCCGGAGGTCTCCACGGGGTCGGCATCTCCGTAGTGAATGCCCTTTCTGAGTACCTCGAACTGGAAGTCCGGAGGGATGGGCTTGTCTACAGGCAGTCATACCACCGGGGGGTCCCGGTATCGCCGCTCGAGAAATCCGGGAAGACGCGCGGCCGCGGGACGAAAATCATTTTCAAGCCGGACTATGAGATTTTCGATGAAATAGATTTCAGCTTTGATATCCTGGCGAACCGCCTGCGGGAGCTCGCGTTCCTCAACAAGGGAATAAGGATCAATCTGACAGATGAGCGTGATGAGAAGAAAGCGGAGTTCTTTTACAAAGGCGGGATCGTCTCTTTCGTGGAATACATTAACAGGAACAAAGGTGTTCTTCACAAGAAGCCGATTTACTTCGAAGGGGACAAGGATGATTGCGCCGTCGAGGTCGCGCTTCAGTATAACGACACATATGGAGAGAATATCTTCTCCTTTGCGAACAGCATCAATACCACCGAAGGGGGCACGCACTTGAGCGGGTTCAAGTCGGCCCTCACGCGGGTGATTAACACTTACGCCACGAATAACAAGTTGATCAAAAACGAGCGCGAGATACTTAAGGGAGAGGACGTGCGCGAAGGACTTTCCGCAGTGATAAGCGTACGCCTGCGTGAACCACAGTTCGAGGGGCAGACGAAAACGAAGCTCGGCAACAGCGAAGTGAAAGGACTTGTTGAGGGGATCGTCTACGATAAATTAGGGAGTTTTCTTGAGGAAAACCCTTCCATAGCGAGGCAGATACTAAGCAAGGCGCTTGACGCGGCCCGTGCGCGCGACGCAGCCCGCCGGGCGAAAGAGCTTACGAGGCGAAAGAGCGCCCTCGAGGTCAGCGCTCTTCCCGGAAAACTGGCCGACTGTCAGGAAAGAGATCCGGCGAGGAGCGAGCTTTACTTGGTCGAGGGAGACAGTGCCGGCGGCTCGGCCAAGCAGGGACGCGACAGAAGGAATCAGGCGATATTGCCACTGCGCGGGAAGATACTCAATGTGGAGAAGGCGCGCTTCGACAAGGTCCTCCAGAACGAGGAGATCAAGACGATAATCACGGCTCTCGGCACCGGCATCGGCCGGGAAGAGGGGGACTGCGACATAAGTAAACTTAGATATCACAAGGTTATTATCATGACTGACGCAGATATCGATGGTCTGCACATCCGGACGCTCCTCCTGACTTTCTTCTTCCGGCAGATGAAGGAGCTTATTGAGCGAGGATACCTCTACATCGCCCAGCCGCCTCTCTTTAAGATCTCCGAAAAAAAGAAAGAGATATATATCGGAAGCGAGGAGGAGATGCGCAACCACGTCCTCGAAAACGGGGTAGGGAAGATCACCGTGTTGACGGGAAACGGCGGGAACGTGACTGGCGGGAGGCTTCTCGCGCTCATAAAGAAGGCGATGAGGATCGAATCGGTTCTGGACAAGTTCGAAAAGGAAGAGAAGGACAGGGATATCATCCGCATCTTGGCCGGCGATCCCGCGTTCTGTATGAACGACTTCGGTAGCGAGGCCGCCCTGGCGAAGCTGGCAAAGCGGACCGCCCGCGCCGTGGGGGAGAGGGTGGCTGATTACACGATCGAAGAGGACCAGGAACACGGCGGCTATCTACTGCGGTTCCGATTGAAGAAGAACGGTCAGACCATCGTCTCCTGCATCGATAAGGATATCCTTAAGTTGCCGCGCTTTCTTGAGATTCGCGACCTCCTGAATCAAGTGAGCATAATGGGGGAGAGCCCGTACACCGTCGCAGTGAGCGAGTCGGGGGATAACGGCGAGCGGAAGACCTTGGAGCATATGGGGGCGCTGGTCGATTACGTCTTCCAGGTAGGGCAGAAAGGACTCTCTGTACAGCGGTATAAAGGTCTCGGTGAGATGAACCCGGAGCAGCTGTGGGAGACGACCATGAATCCGGACAAACGCACGCTCCTTCAGGTTAAAGTCGAGGACGCCGTCATCGCGGACGAGATCTTCACGACGCTCATGGGCGATCAGGTGGAGCCGAGAAAGGACTTTATTTACAAGAACGCTCTGTATGCGCAAAACTTGGATGTGTAGGAGAAAATCCTGAATCCCAAGCACCAATTTAAGCGACATGGATAAAATTGTTAAAAGAGGCAGGTTGGCGGATTTTGACGAAATAAGGGAGAACCGGGCCTTCTGGTTGTCCAAAACTCCCGGGGAACGAGTAGCCGCAGTAGATGCTTTAAGGAAACAACTGCATGGAAGTTCAACGGGACTTCGAAGATCTGTTCGCGTTATTAAACGCGCATAAGGTCGATTACATCATAATCGGGGCCTACGCCTTAGCATATCACGGGGCTCCCAGGTACACAGGAGATATAGACATCCTGGTACGACCCGATGAGAAGAATGCCGGTAGAATTCTCGATGCGCTCAAAGAATTCGGGTTTGATTCTCTTGGCTTAAGTCCTGATGATTTTTCGATCCCGGGACAAGTGGTGCAACTTGGTACGGCACCTGTTCGTGTCGACATTGTCACCTCCATTACGGGAGTACCCTGGGAAGAGGCATACAAGGGCAGGGCGGAGGGACCTTACGGAAAAATAAAAGTATATTATTTAGGAAAAGACCAGTTCATATCTAACAAGAGAGCTCTCGGGCGAAAAAAAGACATGGCAGACCTGGAGGCTCTGGGAGTCCTTGAATGAGGGCTCGGCTGCAGCCGGATACGCGTCCGATTCATTCGGGCGTGATGGTGAATCCGTACTCGGCGCATCCCGGTGAATGGTGGACCAGGTATTTGCCAAAAAAATTGACTATATATATCCTGCCGAAATCCCTGTACCCCGTACGGTAGACGGCGTGCAGATTTCTTAAATTGTTTTCCTCTACATAGGCAACGAATCCCTTGAAACCCCTTTGCAGAAATTCGTAAAGGGCCCTTGTACTCCTGATAACCCCCAGCCGCCGACCGCGGTAAGCTGGGTGGGTATAGCCGTGATACACATATATATATCGTGGATCGTATTTTACTTGAAGTCCGTTGCCAAGGGTCGTAGGCAAGTTGGAGAACCACGAATAGGACGCAAGGAAATCTCCGTCGAGTATCCCGTAGCATTGGTCGCCTTTCTTTAAATTGGCGCGAACCAGGCTCGTGGGCAGGGCTAATTTTTTTATTCCGGAAAAGAACAGAAGTTCATCAGCATTCAGAAATCTGCATGTGTATCCATCTGCTGGATTCAGATAGTCGGGGTTAATCTTATTGTTTGTTATGCAGCGCAGAATTTTGAAATAGACTACAGTATTAATGCCTCTCAGGGCCGCATCCTTCATTACATTCGCTATCCCGAAATATTGTATTTCCTTCTTGACGGAATCTGCGAACCCCATGTCTCAATTCCTTTCTTAATGACGTTTTTCTTATTCTGAAAAGGGGTGAGCAATTTTTGCGCCACAGGCTGGTTAGCGATGAATAAAAAACAGGAAGAGGATAGGTTCGTTTTTCCTATGATTTCCGATACCTACGAGCAGAGGCTCAGGAATTGCGCCAAATCTCGCCAATATCCAGCAGGAGTGTACAATACAATCAACAAATTATGTTGGCAGAGGCATGGCTGTTCCAAAAAAGATCGGAGTTTCTCTGAAGAGCGACAACCGGTATACTTGCGCTGGGTAGTGCAAAACTGCTATTTTTAAAAAAATATTTCAGGAGGATGAACCGTAAATGATCAAGATCAAACGTGTGTATGATAAGCCGGAGTCGTCGGACGGCGCCAGGATACTGGTCGACCGCCTGTGGCCGCGCGGATTGTCCAAAGAAACGGCCCGGATTGCTTACTGGGCAAAAGACATTTCGCCTTCGCCGGAACTTCGTAAATGGTATAGACATGACCCGGAGAAATGGGGCGAGTTCAGGAAAAGATATCATGCGGAGCTGGACGGAAACCCGGAAGGGATAACAAAACTTCGGGCTTATACAGAGAAAGAAGATGTCACATTTGTTTACAGCTCGAAGGAACAGAAAATCAATAACGCGGTAGCGTTGAAAGAATATATGGAAACGCTTGACCGGCAGCGCAGAAAAAAGTTCTGAGTTCAGATAGAGATGGCCATGTAATCATTTTTGACGCGCATGCCATTAAAATGGCATTGGCTTGAGATAATCCCGCCGATTAGTCCGCTCACTGCCTATTAAAAACTCCTAATTCCTTGCAATTGTTGAGGTAATGCGAAGGCGGCATTCAAGGGAATATTCCTTCGGAATGGCATGATAAATGCTAATCCAAGGTGATTCTGCCGTCTATCGCTCACTCTGAAAGCGCAATCGACGATTCCGCCGATTGACAATAATATCTGCTGCTACGGACGATGGCACTAAAAGGATATTCAGAACTTCTGTCTTCTAAATCCTCGGAGATACCGGGAATTGAAACATATGGCCCCGGTGAATTCTTATTTCCCCGCATTTCAACAAATTCCCCACGCCTCATAGAAAAAGAACAGAAACAATCGACTCCATCATCAGTCTACGAGATCTTTGAAAAGTGGGACCGGGAAAAGAGGAGGAATTTAACACGACATTGTGCACGGGGTTGAGACCATTTCCATCAGGAGGATTTTTTGTCGTGGACAGCAAGAGCACCGGAAAGAGAAAGGCACGGGAGAAACTTGTAGAAGAGCTGAAATCCTGCCGTCGTCGTGTGCAGGAACTGGAACAAGCGCTGGTGGAGCTGAAAGATGCCCGGCAAGTCCCGGGCAAGAGCGAAGAACGCTTACGCCGTGAAAAGGTGGAGGAGGAGCTTGTTCGGTCGGAAGAAGAATATCGCATCCTGGTGGAAACGATCAACGAGGTCATTTATGAAACAGACGAGAACGGCATAGTGACTTTTGTCAGTTCTTCTGCAACCGGTCTCAAGGGGTACGAGCCGTCGGATATTGTCGGCAGGCATATCACCGATTTCGTCTACCATGAAGACATCCCGCGTTTGCTGGAGATGTATCAGAAGATACTGGTCGGTCCGATTCCGCCCAACGAATACCGGTTGATTCTCAAGTCGGGCGGGTTGCTCTGGGTGCAGGCCTCCAGCCGGGCGATTTTTGAAGGAGAGAGGTTCAAGGGGCTGCGGGGAACCCTTATGGACATTTCCGAACGTAAGCGGGCCGAGCGGGCGCAACGGGAGAGCGAGACGAAATACAGGGAACTGGTCGAGTTTCTGCCGATAGCGATCTTCGAGACCGATCTGCAGTGCAATGTGACTTCCGCCAACCCCGCCGCCCTGGATATATTCGGGTATGGACAAGGCGATATAAGCCGGCGCCTCAATGGATTTCATATGGTCGTTTGCCAGAATCCGGGCAGGATCCCGGCGAAATTCGAGGAGGTGTTGAGGGGGGAAAGAACAGGCGGAGCGGAATGCATGGGAATCAGGAAAGACGGCAGTGTTTTCCCCGCCGTGATTTACGCAAGCCGCATCATGCGCGGGGAAACCCCTGTGGGAGTGAGAGGGGCCGTCATTGACCTTACCGAGCGCAAGCGCGCGGAGGAGGCGGTGTGGGAGAGCGAAGAACGGTTCCGGCAGTTGGCGGACTCAACGTATGAGGGAATATTGATTCACGTGGAAGGTGAAATTCTGGATTTCAATCAATCCTTCTTAAGGATGGTCGGTTACGAGCCCCATGAAGCCATTGGAAAGAATGTGCTGGATTTCATTCCACCGCAATTCAGGCAATCCACTTTAAACATGATGCAGTCGCAGTATGAGAATTCTTTTGAGATATCGGTCAACAGAAAAGACGGGACGCTTATTTCAGTGGAAGTGCATGGAAGAAGGATTACGCACAGGGGCAGGCAGGTAGGGGTCATTGCACTTCATGACATCACCGAGCGCAAGCGCGCGGAAGAAGAGCATCAACAACTTGAGAAGCGGCTTCAGCAGGCCGAGAAAATGGAGGCGCTGGGGGCGCTGGCCGGAGGGGTGGCGCATGACTTGAACAACGTATTGGGCGTTCTTGTGGGATACTCGGAGCTTCTTTTGCTGTATCTTCAGGAAGGGGACCCTTTGCGTGAATACGCGTTAAATATTCTACAGTCCGGCCGGAGAGGAGCCGCTATCATTCAGGACCTGCTGACGCTGGCCAGAAGAAGTGTGGCGGTTTCGGATGTGGTGAGCCTCAACTCGGTGGTTTTGGACTATCTCAATACGCCGGAGTTCGAGAAGCTGAAAATGTATCATCCCCATGTAACGATCAAGACCGATCTCGAGAAAGACCTGTTGAATATAGAAGGATCTCCGGTTCATCTGGGCAAGACCGTGATGAACCTGGTGTCCAATGCCGCGGAATCCATCACGGACCAGGGCCAGGTAACAATCCGGACGGAGAACCGCTATCTCGACAGGCCAATCCGGGGCTATGATGACGTGAAGGAGGGTGATTATGTGGTTCTGACTGTTTCCGACAACGGGCAGGGTATCTCGCCGGCCGACATTGGAAAGATATTCGAGCCTTTTTATACGAAAAAGGTCATGGGCAGGAGCGGAACAGGACTGGGATTGGCCGTGGTCTGGGGCACCGTGAAGGATCATGGCGGGTATATTGACGTGCAAAGCGAAGAAGGCAAAGGAAGCTCCTTTGCGCTCTATTTTCCGGCTACCAGGAAGCCGCTCGCCCGGGATAAAGAGGAGGTTTCTCCGGAGTTGTACAGGGGCTGCGGGGAATCGATCCTGGTGGTGGACGATGTGGAGGGGCAGAGGGAACTCGCCGCGAGCATGCTGATGAGACTGGGCTACAGGGTCCATTCCGTCTCTAGCGGGGAAGAGGCCGTGGAATATTTAAAGATCAATAAAGTGGATCTGCTGGTGCTGGATATGATAATGGACCCGGGGATTGACGGTTTTGAAACATACCGGCAGGCAACTCAAATCAGGCCGGGGCAAAGAGCCGTGATTGTCAGTGGTTTTTCCGAGACGGAGAGGGTGAAGATGGCCCGGGATTTAGGTGCGGGGGCATATGTGCAAAAGCCTTATAGTCTGGAAAAAATCGGCATGGCCGTTCACGAGGAACTTCGCAAGAAGGGCTCCTGATGCTTATGGACTATCTTATGCAAACGCTGAGGACCTGCTTAAAGTCCGTCCAGCCCTTCACGACTTTCTGCACGCCATCCTGTAGCAGTGTACGCATTCCCTCCGATACGGCGGTCTCCCGGATCAGTTCCACCGGTTCGCGTTTCGCGATCATCCTTTTGATCCGATCCGATGTCACCAGCAGCTCGTGGATCGCCATTCTCCCGCGGTAACCGGTATTGTTACATGCATCGCATCCTCCGGGGCGGAAGAGCCGGAAATCATCGTTCATGGTGATATTAAGTTCAGAAAACAGGTGCTCACCGTAATAATGGATCATCCCTTCCAATTCTTCGGCGGAAGGGCGGTAGGGTACCTTACATTTACAGAGAGTCCGCACGAGGCGCTGCGCGAGGATGGCAAGGAGAGAATCAGCGAAATTGAAAGGATCGATACCCATATCAAGAAGTCTCACGATTGTTTCGGGTGCGCTGTTTGTGTGAAGCGTGCTCAGTACTAGATGGCCGGTCAGCGACGCCTCGACCGCGATCTTGGCCGTTTCGAAATCCCTCATCTCTCCCACCATGATGACATCCGGATCGGCCCGGAGAAAGGCGCGCATCGCATTGCTGAAATCGAATCCGATCTTGGGATTGACTTGAACCTGACGCAATCCTTCCTGAGTGATTTCCACAGGATCCTCGGCGGTCCAGATTTTCATGTCGGGCGTGTTGATATGGTTCAGGGTGCCGTGCAGGGTCGTGGTTTTTCCTGAACCCGTCGGACCTACGACAAGGATTATTCCATAAGGCTTCTCCAGTACTTTGAGGAATGCGGAATAATTATGCTGGGACATGTTCATCTCGTCCAGCTTCATGGCTTCGCCCTTCGCCAGGATGCGCATTACGACATCCTCCACATTGCCTTGCGTCGGAATAGTCGCAACACGCAACTCGATCTCGTGTCCTCCGGGCTTCCTGAATCTGATTTTTCCGTCCTGGGGAAGCCGGCGCTCGGTGATATCCAGGTTGGACATTATCTTCACCCGTGATACCACAGGGGCCCGATAGCTGAAGGGAACGGTTTGATAATGGACACAGTCACCGTCGATGCGGAATCTTATATCCAATGTTTTTTTTCCGGTGTTCGGCTCAATGTGGATATCAGATGCCTTCCGCGCGTCTGCATCGATGATGATCTTGTTGACGAGCTGGGTGATAACGCTGTCGGATTCCGACAGAAGCTCCTCGTCCTCCTCGTCTTCCTCGTAAACTTCCAGGCGGTCGAGCATATCCGAGATGGACTCCTCGCTTTCGCCCTCCCGGTAGAAGAGATCGATGTATCTTAAAATATCTTCTTTCAGAGCCACGCAATACTCGACAGACCTGATCTTCAGAAGGTTCTCTATCGTATCCCTTTTCAGTATGTTGTCGGGATCATCAACCAGAACTCTTGTTTTTCCGTTGACTTTTTCGAGAGGAATCCATAGCTCGCGCCGGAGGTACTCCCGTCGCAACTTTCTCAGAATATCGACGGGAGCAGGCCGGCGCTCGTTGAAAGAAATAAACGGGCAACCATAATATTCTTCCAATGATTTGCCTATATCGTTCTTGGATATCCGGAATTTCTTCATCAGGTATTCTTCCACGGTCTGATTCGCCCTGTGTGCTTCAACCCAGGAAGCGTTCAGCTCCTGTTCCTTGATCAAGCCGTGGTCGAGAAGATAATCGAATCTTGTCTTTCGATTTTCCGCCGACTTTTGCTGATTGTAAAGGGCTATGCCCAGCGCCTCGGCGATTTCCTGGAGCAATACCGGCTCCTCATCCATGAATCTGCCGGGGCGGTCCTTCTTGTTTATGATCTCGAGGACACCCATCAATTCTCCGTTATGAATAATGGGTGCGGCCATGACTTGTCTTGTTCGAATGCCCGTCTTTTTATCCGCCAGGACATTGTGACTCAGACCCCGGTGAATGCTTTCCAACTCCTCTTTATTGTAAGCATCTGCGACATTGACCGCCTTTTTCGTATAAGCCACATGACCGGGAATGCTCCGGCTGTCGATGGCCAGTCTGATATCGCCCGCCTTTCCGCCTGAAGCGGCCGCAGTGTATATTTCTTTTTTCAGACGATCCGCGGCGTAGATGCGGACGACCTCGGTGTCAAACAGGCCGAGAATCTTGTCTTTTGCAAGTGTAAGGATCTGTCTGGTGTTCCGTGCGGAATGAATGGAACTGGTGATGTCCTGCAAGGCCCTTTGCAGGCGAAGAATCTCCTGCAATTCCGCTATCTGCTCATCTTGTTTTTGCATGTAATCGACCATGCCTTTGCCTTCGGATTGCTGTATTCCGAAACAGGTATCGGACCTGGATGTGAAGTGTCGGGCTTGCAAATCTCAGGAAGACATTTCTTCGGCGCTGAGCGGCATGACCGCCGCTTTTTCAACACCCGCCGGCTCGCGGGTAAAAACGATCATGAAGGGGATATGTCCGCCCGGCAAGACCTTGTCATTTGAAAGTCCCCCCGGGGGATTGGACAGGATAAGCCTGATCTCCTCCTCGCTTAATCTGGCAAGCTGTTCATAAGGAATGAGATTGCCGCAGTAGGATACCCGGGCGGTCAACAGCTCTTTCCGGGCATTGTACAGAAATCCTATGACCCTGATCTTACCGAGCGGAAGTGTTGTCACATTTACCGCATTCCCCTCGATGATCCTGATACTGCCGAGAAAATCGTTACGTATTATATATTGTTTCATATCCGCCACTTTCAACTGAGCGGCGGCGGAAGTCGCCTGCTTCTGTTCACTTTCCAGGAATCGGTCAATAACGGGAATATTCGTCGCGATCCAATGGACGGTCTGATAGCCTGCTTCTGGATTTATCCATAGATATGCTTGAAGCGTAGCTGCAAATATAATGAACAGGATGCCGGACCTTTTCCAGCTTCCCCAAGCCATTTTCCTGGTCTCGCCTTGAGGAGGTTTTTCAATGGGAGTCTTCCTCTTTTCCGCCTTCTTTCCGGTTTCCCCCTCTATTGCGCCGGCAGATGCCGGGATCTCCGTTTTTTCTTTTCCGGAGTGAGTGACCGTCTCGGCCGTTTCTCCGGCGATCACGGAAACGGAATTTTTCTCCGGCGGTTCGGCCGGCTCCTCCGGAGAAGAGAATCTTGACAGGAAAATATCCAGCTCCTGCTTATCACGAAGTAAGTCGAATAATTCATTCTGAATGGTCATTGTTCAACCTTCTTTGTTGCTCGGTATTGTGCCAGCAGCAGTTGCGATTCCATCTGAAATTTCAGTCCCTCTGCTCTCATGGGTGGATGCCCGAACGGATGTCTGCAATTCAGTCCGGATGGTGTACTGGCATGTTTTGCATACGAACACGAGCATGAATTCGAGTACTTTTCCGCCGATTTGTTCGATCTCAATAATGTATCTTTCCCCGCATTCCTCGCAGAAGATGATCATGCCCGGCGTCTATCCTCGTTCCACGTCTGCAATTCGGCGCGAATAGCGCCGAACTCCTCACGAATCGCCTTCTTGATTTCGACAAGGGCATATGCGAGCGCCTCGTGTTGCGTCATTTCCCGGATCGCAGCCAGAGTGCTGTCCGCATCGGTTACGGATTCATTCATGACGGGAGCTTGGACGGCATCGCGAACCACCGCCTTCTTTTTCGGCAGAATGGCCGATTGGGCGATTTCAGCATCCCGGGCACCCGCCTGGACCTGCATTTCCGTTTCCGGCTTGAGCGGTAAGACTTCCTGTTCCGGCTTTGCCGCAGTCGCATTCAGGTCGACTTTATCCACCCATTCTTTATACCTGTCGATATTTTCAAGCAGAACCGCACGCCTCTCAGTCGCTTTCATATTGCGTGACAGTATAATGCGCTCGAGATCATCGTATATGGACATGAGTAGGAGAATAGACCCGGGGTCGGCATCGTTGCCCTTTACTCTGATATACCTGCCCAGAAAACGGAGGGTCAGGAGGAATCCGATGGCGGTCTGGTCGTCTGAAAACACGGAGATTAACCGGGTGGTTTCATCGTCGAATTTCGCCAACGTTGCGGCGTCGATCTCCCATTCCAGCGACAGAACAATGCTTTTCAAGTCCTTTATGGGAGAAAGAAGGACCGGCCTGGATGTGGTCAGCTCGCCGAAGATTTTTTCAAAACGATCCTCCTTTTCTTCCAGGGTATCAGCCGGGCGGGGCGCCTCTCTCACAGTTTCAATCCCGGCAAAAGAGACCTCCGGCGCGCCGCCTTCCTCGGAGCGGGAATCGAGTTGCATTTCTATTTCCCGGGCGCGAGGAGTCTCTTTGTCTGACGCTGTTGCCGCAACAGCGGGAGGAGTTGCATCAATGTCTATTTCAAGGCGCCCGTATTCGATTCCGGCGGAGATATCCTTCAGATGATCCTGCCCTGCGGATGATAATGAGACCTTCGGATGTGCAGTGTTCTCTTTATCTTCCCCGAAGAGGACATTTAGGCGGTTTTCTATTTCGCGAACGAATGGGGATTCTTTGTTCATTTCCGTTTTCACCTGTTCAGTTCTTCCTCCAGATAAGCCATTGTGGCCGCGATGATCTTTTTCAGGGTGGGAACTACATTATAGCCTTCGACGGCGCTGGCTTCGAAAGAAGGTGCTTTCAGACTGCTGTTGAGGTCTTTTTCCAGTATATTCACATCCAGTATATCCATTCCCTGCTGCGCCAGATCTCTCTTATTGTATTGCATGACCAGGGGCATCTTGAAGATATCTTTCCTGTACAAGGCGAGGTTTTCCTGGAGATTATTCAGAGAGTTAAGATTGGCATTCCTTCGCTCCACGGCCGAGTCCGCGACGAAAACAACGCCGTCCACACCCTTGAGGACCAGCCGCCTCGTGGAATTGTATTTAACCTGTCCGGGCACGGTATATAATTGTATTTTCACGTCGTATCCCTGAATTTTTCCTATATCGAACGGAAAAAAATCAAAGAAAAGAGTCCTGTCGCCGTCTGTTTTTACAGAAACCATTTCGGAATGGATCTGATTGCGGCACCTATTGTAAATGCACTCCAGATTGGTCGTCTTGCCGCACCTGCCTGGCCCGTAATAAACTATTTTCGCCTGTATGATCCTGTCTTTCAGGTTGATAAAAGCCAAAAGAACCACCTCTTCGATGAGGATGCTTTCCATTCATTTGATTACCAGGACCCCGAGCAGCTCATTGATGACCTCGGCTACCTTCAATCTGAGAAATCCCAGGGAAACCTGATTAGTGAAAATATTGATCAGTAGAAAATTGTTGTTGACTTTGCTCAGATGGATATTTTCCCTCTCTCCTTTGTGAAACAGAAGCGAGAATTCATCCTCTCCCAGGATCTTGGCCATGCTGCTCATGGCGCCGAAGTTGGCGGCGGCAAGGGCCGCCAGCGAATATACATCCCGTATGTCGCTTCCGTTATTGACTACGGCGATAATGTTTCCGGCTGTGTCGATCAGCATTGCGCTTTGGGCTCCGATGTCGATCAGGTTCTCCTTCAATGTGTGATGAATCCTGTCAAGTTGTCTCTGGCCCAGCATCAAGTTCATTGTCTGTTCGCCCTTGTTTGTTCAAAAAGGATTGCCGGAAAATCGGAAATTCACGACGGCCATCTGGAGAGTATCACGTATTCTTGTTTATGATGTCGTTTGCTACGGCTTTCAACTTGCTGATGATCTCTTCCGTGTCCCTGAGCGCCATAGCCTCTTTCATGGAAATTCCCGTTTTGCTGGCGAGTTCCAATCTGCCTTTCAAGCCTGTCTGCTCCGTGACGATCTCAAATATGCGCACCAGTTTCTCCCCCATCGCTTTCTCCTCCTTTATTGAGCGGCTTCGTCAAACGACGAAAAATGATATTCGAAAGTCTTGATAAGCCGGGGCACAATTACATGTAAGAAGAGACCCAACTCCATCTTTTCCCTGCTGAATATAATGCCCCAATGGTAACGGCCGAAAAGCAGAGCAATCAGGGCCAGGTTGCTTTTGAGATCCAGCAAATAGTATCGCCCGAGCGACTCGAAAGAGCCTCCCGGCAATATCCTCCGCAAAGAACCGGCCAGCTTATGAAAAAGACCCGCGGTTGCCTGTGCGCCATGGCAACCGGCCATGATTTTTCCGGCCGCTGCATCTATAATAGCTGTGCCTATCAGTGCCGGCCCCATGTCTCTTTCCAGGGTCGTCAGGCACTCTGTCCAATTCGTATTATGATAGCGATCCTGATATGAGGCCGCTCCCTCTTTGTCCGGTTCTATGGACGCAATTTTGTCTGTGTATTTTTCCCGGCTATCTTCGGACGGCTCTGCTTTGCCGGTGTCGTCAGCTTTCTTTTCATCAATGCGCTTGGAACTCTCCATCAGCAGCAGCATGAGATTCTTGCTGATTCTTTTCGCGATGTTCGCGGTATCAGACAGGTGTCTTATATTAAACCTCGCATTCTCCCATGATATCATCTCCAGCGCGGCTTCTTCATTCTTCAGGACGCCGCATTCTGCACTGTAGAGAGATCCCGATATGAAATAGAAATGCCCCTCCCGATTATTTGTCGGGTTATAAACATCCAGCAGGCAGGTTTGTTGATCCATCGCGATAACCTGCAGGAAACTGCTCAGCGAAAAGCCGGCCAAAGGCCATCTGTATAGTCCTCTCCTGCCTGATCGAGCGGGAAAATTCTCACCTTTGTTATCAACAATCAGTTTTATATTATTCGTCGCCGGCATTTTTGTTGTCCCTCTGTGGAAACGGGTTTAATCGGACTTTTCCCGTGATGCTGTCATTTAAGCTTTCCTCTGTGATTTTCATAAACGTCTGTCGCCGCATATTTGAATTTATTCACCAGATCTTCCGTATCCTTGAGAGTCATCGCTTCTTTCATGGAAATTCCGGTCATGCTGGCGAGTTCCAGTCTTCCTTTCAACCCGGTCTGCTCTGTGACAATCTCAAATATGCGTAGCAGTTTCTCTCCCATTGCTTCTCCCTATGATACAATTGCATCTTCGAAGGCATTGACGATTTTGGGCAGAATAACATTCAACAGGAGCCCCAGTTTTGCTTTCTGGGTGTCGATGGCAATTCCCCACTGGTAGTCACCGAAAGGAAGAAACAAAATACCTTTATTTCCGGCAAGATCCAGATAGTAGAACTTTCCCAGCGGCGGATAGCCCTGAGAGAGCGCCTCTTGAATGGAGTTGGTCAATTCGCTGAACATTGTCGCCGCTCCGGGCTTCGAGTGTTCCGTCGCGATAAGTGTCTGCGCATCCGCCGTAGAGACGATACTGGATGCGACAAGGCCTTCTCCAAGGTCCTTTTTCAAAATCTCCATACAATCATTGAGCTTTTGAATATTCATATACGCCTCCTCATTCGTGATGGAATTCCACTATTTTTCCATATGTGTTTTCAACAGGTGATGATTTCAATATCGGCAAGCGCCGATCCGCACAATGTGATCACCGTCACATAAAATCTCGTATTTCGAACCCGATTGATCTCGTAAAAAGTCTGAATTGTCACCCTGAGCTTGTCGAAGGGCTCAGCATGACACCATGCACTGATCCTTACTTTTTACGAGATCATCAAATTTGCGATGCTCAAAAAATCTTGGGTTTAGAATTCGATCGGGGACGCGTTCCGGTCAGGATATGCTAAAAGGATAAAAGGTAGGACCTCAAGTTGGCTTTCCTGTTTTTCAAATTGAGTTTCTTTCTGATATTGTCCCGGTGAAAGTCGATAGTCCTGGCCGATGAGTTGGTCAACTTCGCTATCTCTTTGGTTGTACGCCCTTCCTTAATGAAATTGATTATCTGGATTTCTCTGGGGGTGAGATTGGGGTATTTCAGGGACAGGTTGCGAAGAAAAGGAGAGATAACCTCGTTGACATTCGATTCGAGGATATTCAACTGGTTCAACTGATGGCTGTCGATCCGCGTCATCTTGAGCTTATCGATATACGGCAGGATGAGCTCCTTCATATTATAGAGGACTTTTTCTTCCAGTTCGGCCCTGTCTTCTTCCCTGTGCTTGAGCAGGACTTTCAGGGCCATATTCGCTTCTTCAAGGTTGCGGGATTTTTCTTCCAGCTCGCGCTCTCTCCGTTTCAGCGCTTCCTCCATTCTCTTGCGCTCGGTGATGTTGCGCGCAATGCCCTGAATGGATACCGGAATCCCTTTTTCCCGCACGAGCCGGGTATTGACCTCCACCCAGACAGCCTCCCCCCCTTTTGTATATGTCAGGAGTTCCTGGGGATCGGAGTCTTCTTTGCCCTCGAGTTTCTTTTGTAAAATATTCCGGGCGGTGGGAAGGTGGTTCTTATCGACAAATTGATTTATATTGAGGCCCAGCATCTCTTCCGGAGAGTAACCATAAGTCTTTGCCGTGGAGGCATTGCACGACAGAACGTTCCCTTTGAAATCCAGAAAATATATCATGTCGTTGGCATTTTCAAAAAGCTCGCGGAACTTCTGCTCTGACTGCCTCAGGGCTTCTTCAGCTTTCCTGCGCTCGGTCATATCCGTCACGATCTCGACTATTCCGGTAAGGAACCCTTCTTCATCCCGGACGGGATAGCTGCGCAGGACCCATATTTTTCCGTAGGATGAAAAATCGTCGACTTCGTGGGGCTCGCCGGTTTCCAGGGTCCTTTGTGCGGGGCAGATGCTGCACGCTTTACTTCTGTTATGAAGCCCCGTATAGCAGTACCTTCCATCAAGCTCCCCGGG
Organism: Syntrophales bacterium; assembly: GCA_041946925.1. Taxonomy (GTDB): domain Bacteria; phylum Desulfobacterota; class Syntrophia; order Syntrophales; family UBA4778; genus JBHGBI01. Next base: position 20,649 of record JBHGBI010000007.1, read on the forward strand.
CTTGAGCCTGAATGCCTTGTGCATGGCCTCATTCGCCCAGATAACCCTCAAGTCTGTATCAAGGTAGAGCACGAGCTCGGACATGGCGTCCAGAATAACGGATTTCTCCTGCTCCGATTTGCTCAGCTTCTGGTATTTTCGCCTGATCTGCCGTTTGTTTTTTTCGGATTTCGACAGTCGCTGTTTAAGTTCAGCAGACTCTGCCATGGCCTTTCCTCAATAACCGTCATCGGCGTTTTGGGGTGCCCATTTATATACCAAATACAGGGAAACGAATTCCAGACAATTTCTAAAAAGAACCGGATGGGCTGCCGCTCCTGGAGGAATATTTCGCGGAGGAGCTTATGTGCGGCTTGAGATCGCTTTTGAATTCAGCTTCAGAAGGTCGCAAGGGGAATCAATCAGATAATCCGGGCAGGCTCGTTTGAGCCTCTCTCTGGAATGCCAGCCCCAGGTAACCGCCACTGTATGCACTCCCGCCATTTTCGCCTCCCTTATATCGCCGGTGGTGTCGCCGACATAGTAGGTCGATTCTTTCCGAATTCCGAACAGGTCCATGGCATGGGCGATTTTGTCTATCTTGCTGAACATGAACTCATATCCGAAGATATGCTCGAAATAAGAATCGATATCCTTGAAAATAAGGCGGATGGCGAAAGAGGAATTCGATGAAACAATAGAGAGGCGGTGGCCCTTTTTAAGTTCTATAAGGACCGGCAGCAGACTGTTATGCGGCCTGACAAGCTCATAGTTCAGGGTCGGCGCAATGCAAGCTGATGCGGCTGTAAATGCCTTTATGTCGACGCCCTTTTTCTCGATGCCTTCGTAGAAATTTTCTTCGAAAAGGGCCAGAAAATCGGTGCGGTTGCGGATAGGCTCAGCCCCGATTTTTTTCAGACACAGGTTTACGGCCGATTCGTACAGATCGAGCGAGTCGACCACAACTCCATCAAAGTCGAAAAGAAATAGTCTGTTCATTCCCGATCCTCTCAGCTTCCTGTCTTCCTAACTTTCCCTCGTGCGGAAGCCTTCAGAAGGACCTCCCGAATGTTTTTCTTGAAGGGTTTCCTGATTATGCCCCGTTCAGTGATAATAGCTGTGATGTAACGGCTGTCTGTAACATCGAAAGCCGGATTATATACCGCCACCCCGTCCGGAGCCGTTCTGACAGACTGGAAATTAGACACTTCTTCTGCACTCCTTTCCTCTATGGGTATTTCATCCCCGCTTCCGATGGAAGCGTCAAAGGTGGAAAGGGGCGCCGCGATATAAAAGGGAATCCGGGTCTCCTTCGCCAGCACGGCCAGTGAATATGTCCCGATCTTATTGGCCGTGTCGCCGTTAGCGGCGATGCGGTCGGCCCCCACGATCACGAGGTCGACTTTTCCCTGTTTTATAAGGAACCCGGCCATGTTGTCCGTGATAAGGGTCGTGGGTATATTGTCTTTCATGAGTTCCCATGCCGTAAGTCGCGCCCCCTGAAGGACCGGACGGGTTTCATCGACATAAACCCGTATTTTCTTCCCCTCTTCCACGGCGGCTCTGACGACCCCAAGAGCAGTGCCGTAGCCCGCTGTTGCCAGCGCCCCGGCATTACAGTGCGTCAGGATATGATCCCCGTCATGAATAAGCCGCTTTCCCTGATCCCCGATCCGCATGTTGATGGCGATATCTTCCTCGCCTGTTCGAATCGCCTCGGCTACGAGGACGCGCTTCAACTCCTGCACGTCAGCCCCGGCTGCAAGATTATCCTCGAAGCACTTTTTCATCCTTTCAATTGCCCAGAACAGGTTTCTGGCGGTTGGGCGGCTTGCGGAAAACTCTCCGCAAATCCCATGGAGTTTTTTTTTCAGGTCACAGGCCCTTTTCGAAGGGATTTCCCGGACGCCGAGCGCGATTCCCATGGCTGCAGCAACACCTATGGCGGGGGCACCTCTGACGGTGAGGTCTTTAATGGCGTGTATGACTTCACGGTATGTCCGGCAGGTGATATACCGCTCTTCCAGGGGCAGTGCCTTCTGGTCTATCATGACGACCGCATCGTCTTTCCAGAATATCGTCCGGATCATAAGGCGGAAAGCATTTTCTTCAGCAATTCGTTGACCAGAGCCGGATTGGCCTTCCCGCAGGTCTCCTTCATGACCTGTCCGACGAAAAAACCGAACAGTTTCTCTCTGCCCGCCCGGTATTGCTTAAGCTGTACCGGATTGGCCGCAATGACCCCGGCAACAACCTTCTTCAGGGCATCCTCATCCGTAATCTGAACAAGGCCCCTCTCCTCGATGATCACCGCCGGGCTCTTCCCGGTCCGGTACATTGTTTCGAACACTTCTTTGGCTATCTTCCCACTGATAGTCCCGTCTTCTATGAGGTTGATCATTTCCGCGAGACCTTCCGGCCGCACAAGCGATTCTTTAATGTTTTTCTTCTCCTCGTTGAGAAAGCGCAGAAAATCACCCATGATCCAGTTGCTCGCGATTTTGGGTTTTCCTGTAAGCCTGACTGTCTCTTCGTAGAAATCGGCCAGGGCTTTGGCGGATGTCAGGACCACCGCATCGTAAGGAGGAATTCCAAAATCCCTGACGAACCTCTCCCGTCTTTCCAGGGGAAGCTCGGGAAGAGATCTTTTTATTTGCGCGATCCAGGCTTCGTCAGTAACCACAGGTACCAGATCCGGATCCGGAAAATACCGGTAGTCATGGGCCTCTTCTTTGCCCCGCATGGAAATTGTTGCACCCTGGGATTCATCCCACAACCGGGTTTCCTGGACGATCTGTCCGCCCCCTTCCAGCACATACTGCTGTCTCTTGATCTCGTACTCGAGGGCGCGCTGGACATTCCTGAAAGAGTTCATGTTCTTCAGCTCCGTACGGGTGCCAAACGGTTCCTGTCCTTTGGGTCGGATCGATACGTTGGCATCACAGCGGAAGCTCCCCTCTTCCATATTCCCGTCGCAGATCTCCAGATATACTAGTATTTCGTGCAGCCTCCTCAGGTATGCCGATGCTTCCTCGGGGCTCCGCAAGTCAGGCTCGCTCACGATCTCTATGAGAGGCACGCCGGTTCTGTTGAAATCCACGTAGCTTGAAGGTGCGTATTCGTCATGAAGCAGCTTGCCCGCATCCTCTTCCATATGAATACGGATAATCCCGATGCGTTTCCGGGCGCCGTCTATTTCCAGATCTACATACCCTTTTTCAGCCAGAGGCTTGTCATACTGGGATATCTGGTATCCTTTGGGGAGATCCGGGTAAAAGTAGTTTTTCCGGGCGAAGACATCCTCAGAATTGATCCGGCAGTGCGTCGCGAGCGCCATCTTTATGGCAAATTCCACCACCTTCCTGTTTAGAACGGGCAAAACCCCGGGCATGCCGAGACATATCTGGCAGGTATGGCTGTTTGGCGTGGCCCCGAATTTCGTGGAGCAGCCGCAGAATATTTTGGAATCGGTCAGCAATTGGGCATGTACTTCCAGTCCGATGACGGCTTCATATTCCATTAAAGATCAGGCCTCCTCTTCTCTAATTTCGAATGCCTTTCATAAGCCGAGGCGATCTGAATAAGTTTACCCTCCTGAAAATGACCGGCGAGGAACTGCAAACCGATGGGAAGACCCGTCCCGCTGTAACCGCACGGAACGGAGATGCCGGGTATCCCGGCCAGGTTCGCCGATATTGTAAATATATCCGATAGATACATCTGCAGGGGATCATCAGTCTTTTCTCCGACCTTGAAGGCCGGCGTGGGGGTCGTCGGAGTCACAACGACATCGCACTTCCGGAAGGCATCTTCAAAATCCCTCTTGATGAGGGTCCGTACCTGGGAGGCCTTTCTGTAATACGCGTCGTAATAACCGGACGAGAGGGAATAAGTTCCCAGCATGATCCTTCGCTTGACTTCCGCTCCGAACCCCTCCGAACGGGTTTTCTTATACATCTCGAGGAGGTCTCTCGCATCTTTTGCTCTGTAACCGTATTTCACGCCATCGTAGCGGGCCAGATTCGAGCTCGCTTCCGCCGGCGCGATAATATAATACACGGCCAGGCAGTATTCCGTATGGGGAAGCGATATATCCACGCATTCCGCACCGAGCGATTCGAGTACCCCGATAGCCTTCTTTACGGCGGAGAGGACCTCCGGATCGATTCCTTTGATGAAATACTCCCTTGGAATTCCAAGGGTCCAGCCAGAGATATCCTTTCCGGTAAAAGATCTGTAATCAGGCACATCGACGGGAACTGACGTGGATTCCATGGGATCGTATCCGGCGATTGCGTTCATCATAATCGCACAATCTTCCACATCTTTTGCAAAGGGCCCGATCTGATCCAGGGATGATGCGAAAGCGATCAGACCGTAACGGGAAACGCGGCCATAAGTCGGTTTCATTCCGACAACCCCGCAAAGCGCCGCCGGCTGCCTTATAGAGCCGCCGGTATCTGAGCCGATCGCGGCTATGCATTCGTCGGCAGCCACCGCAGAAGCGGAACCGCCGCTTGATCCTCCGGGGATTCTCTCAAGATCCCACGGGTTTTTTGTCAAACCGAAATATGAAGTCTCCGTTGATGACCCCATCGCGAATTCATCCATATTTGTCTTACCCACGAAAACGGCTCCCGCGGCCTTCAATTTCTTCACTACGGTGGCATCATAAGGAGGAATGTAGTTGTAGAGGATCCTGGAGCCGCAGGTAGTCTTTATCCCCTTTGTACACAGGATGTCTTTCAGAGCCACAGGGATTCCAGTGAGGGGCCTGATTTCTCCCCGCCGGATCGAGCCGTCGGCAACCCGTGCTTCCTCCATCGCGCTATCCTTCAGAAGCGTAATATAGGAATGGACTTTCCCTTCAACCGCTTCGATCCTGCGGAAAACGGATTCCGTCACTTCTCGAGAGGTTATTTCACCCCTTTTGAACAGATTCTGCAATTCGTGAATGGTCAGACGATATAACTCCATAGTCTCTCATGAAAGCTTTCTGGTTTTAAATTCGAGCCCCTTTCATTCGATCACCTTGGGGACTCTGAAACAATTTCCCTTCTCTTCAGGCGCATTTGCAGTAGCCTCTTCCGGAGCGAGGGATTCCCAGACCTTGTCCTCTCTGAATGCGTTGTTCAGGGCAATGGCATGCGTCTCCGGCGTTACGCCCACGGTATTGACGCTGTTGAGTTTCTCCATGTATCCGAGGATGCTGTTTAATTGCAATGTAAACTTCTTTTTTTCTTCTTCGGTGAAATCGAGCCTTGCCAGGTGAGCCACGTACTCGACTTCTTCTTTTGTGATCTTCAATTCCTGAAACCTCCTTTTATGTGAAGGCAATTGAAAAAAAGCAAAAAACATCTCCCGATTCATGCCGGGTGCATAAACAAGGCAGGGAGGCCAAGGCCTCCCGCTCGGTTCACTTTCGCCGTAATGGCGTCACAGGATTTTTACGAGCTCAGCGACTTCCAGAAAGGCTTGATCTGATCGATAACCGAACCCAGAATCTTGTTTATTGCAGGATTCGCCGATTCTTCCAGCCTGACAAGCTCTTCTTCCGATTTATTCGTATCGTCTCTCATTTCAGCCAGCACGGCCTTTACGGATTCCGTCAGGCCGCCCACATGATAACCGCCTTCCAGAACAACCGCGAATCTCCCCTCGCAGCATGTTTGCGCAATATTCATCAGCGCCCTTGCCAGGGTGGCAAATCCCTTCGGAGTCACTTTCATTCCTCCCAGCGGATCCTGATAATAGATATCGAAACCGGCTGAAAGGAGGACCAGTTCAGGCTTGAATTCAAGAGCTACAGGCGTCAGAACGGTTCTGAAAATTTTCAGATATTCGGCGTCACCCGGTCCTCTCGACAGGGGAACATTGATCGTGAACCCGAGCCCTTTTCCCCTTCCTATTTCGTGCAGACTGCCGGTCCCGGGGTAAAAAGGATACTGGTGGGTGGAAAAATATATTACACGTGGATCTTCGTAGAATGAGTGCTGAGTGCCGTTGCCGTGGTGAAGGTCCCAATCTACAATCAGGATTCTCTTCAGCCCGTAATTCTTCATCGCGTACATGGCGCCGATCGCCATATTATTGAAAAGGCAGAAACCCGCCGCCCGGTTTGATTCGGCATGGTGGCCCGGAGGTCTGACAAAGGCAAAGGCGTTCCGGACATCTTTTTTCATTACTGCGTCTACGGCATTGCAGAATCCTCCGGCCGCGAGCAGGGCGGTCTCGTAAGATTCGGGCGATGTCTCAGTATCCGGATCGAGATAAGAATGGCTCAAATTAGCCGTCCTGGCGACCAGCTCAATATATTCGGGATCATGGATCAATTGTATTTCATCAATTGATGCATGCCGGGGCTCGATTTCAACCAGTTTCCCTTTCATTTCAGGGGATTCAAGCATTTTATAAATCGCCTCGAGGCGCTTCGGCGATTCCGGATGGAAAGAACTCGTTTCATGCTTGAGGTACCTATAGTCTTTCACGATCCCTGTCTTTGAGGGCACTTGTTTTTCCTCCTGTTTGCCTGATAAAATATTCGGGCTGGAAAAATGAGTTTTTTTAACACATAATCCATTAAAAAGCAAAAGGTTTTGCCTCCTCCGGGACGGGAAAGGAGTTGACAAACATGCAAAACCATATATATTCTCTTTTCTCGGTATATTTAAAAGGAGAGCAGAATGCTTAATATCGGCATGCCCGAACTGATTGTGATTTTGATTGTCGCCATAATCGTGATCGGGCCCAAGAGGTTGCCTGACGTTGCCAAAGCCGTGGGAAAGGGTATTGCCGAATTTAAAAGAGCCATGAACGAGGTCAAGGAAGAACTGAATTTGGAAAAAATGCAATCCGATGCCGAGGAAATGAAAAATTCTCTCTTATACAGCAGGAAGCTGGAGGAAGACGAAACACAGGAATCCGGGAAAACGGAAAAAAGTCCTGATAAAAATCCCACCCCCAAAGATCCTTATTCAGAGACGGGCTCCACGCCGGCCAAATCCTGAATATCAAAAACCAGGAGTCTTTCGGTCTTCTATTTCCTATGAAAAATCACAAAGAAGAAAAAATGCCGATCACCGCGCATCTTGAGGAGTTGAGGAAGAGGCTTATCCGCTCGCTGATCGCTATCGGCATTGCCCTGGCCGTATGTTACAATTTCAAGGAAAAGCTGTTCGAGATTCTCACTCTTCCTCTGGTCAAGGCATTGCCCAAGCAAAGTTATATGATTTATACAAGTCTTCCAGAAGCCTTTTTCAATTACTTGAAAATATCGTTTTTCGCTGCGCTGGTTGTCTCCAGCCCCTATGTATTATACCAGATATGGAAATTCATATCTCCAGGACTGTATGAAACCGAAAAGAAATATATTGTTCCCTTTGTGATCACATCCACTGTGCTGTTTGTCGGAGGGGTTCTTTTCGGGTACTTTTTCGTCCTGCCTCCTGCTTTCAAATTTTTTGTGGATTTCTCAACGGATTTTTTGAAACCGATGTTCTCCATCCGGGAATATCTGTCTCTTTCCGTCAAGCTCCTTCTGGCATTCGGCGTCGTTTTCGAAATCCCTGTTTTCATTTTCTTTCTATCCAAGATCGGCGTGGTCAATTCCAGGCTGCTCTCCAAGCAGAGAAAATACGCCATATTGTTAATCTTCATTGTTGCCGCTATAATCACGCCGACTCCCGATGCATTCACCCAGATTCTGATGGCGTTCCCGATGATGGGCCTGTATGAAATCGGTATACTGGTGGCGAAATGGGGAGAAAGAAAGCGCGCCAGGGGCAGGGAATCTGAAGAAGACCATAATGCCGTATGAAGATCAAAAAAGTATCGCTCAATACGATAAAGAAGAAGGCGGGACGCAGTTCGATTTTCAGGAAATTCATTCTTGGCATCCTGATCCTGTTTCCATTCGTGATACTCGCGGGGGTGGTATCGCTCTATATAATGATCCGGGACCTCCCCGATATTTATTCTCTCAAGGACTACCGGCCCAGCATCGCCACCAAGATATACGGGGATGACAATCAACTGGTTTACGAATTCTTCCTGGAAGACAGGCGGGTCATCCCGATATCGAAAGTCCCCAAACATGTGGTAAATGCATTTGTGGCGGCGGAGGATTCGCGATTTTTCGAGCACGAAGGCATTGACTTGTACGGCATCGCCAGGGCATTTCTGAAAAATCTGGAGCATGGAGCCATCGTGCAGGGGGGCAGCACGATAACCCAGCAGGTGGCCAAATCCTTTTTCCTCACGTCCGAAAGAACCTACTCCCGGAAAATAAAAGAGATGATCCTGGCATACAGGATCAACAAGTATTTGAAAAAGTATGAAATTCTCAATCTGTACCTGAACCAGATATACCTCGGGCACGGGACTTACGGGATCGAAGCTGCATCTCAATGCTATTTCGCCAAAAGCGCTCACGAGCTCAATTTGGCCGAGGCAGCTCTCCTGGCAGGCCTTCCCAAGGCCCCCAGTAAGTACTCTCCTTTTACCAATCCTGAAAAGGCAAACCAGAGGCAAATTTACGTGCTCAACAGGATGGTCGAGGATGGATTCATCACTGAAAAGGAAAGGGAAAAGGCTCTTCAGACCCGGATCCATCTTAGCACAGTGGGGACCAGAGGGAAAATCGGTCCCTATTTTATCGAAAATGTCCGCCGTTACATTATCGCCAATTATGGAAGCGATATTCTTTATAAAGAGGGGCTTGATATTTATACCACCATGAATGTGGACATGCAGAAAGCGGCGGAGGCGGCGGTCGAGAGGGGATTGCAGGAACTTGAAAAAAGAGAGGGCCTGAAGACTCCCTTGAAACAGGTCTCGAAGGCCAACATCGCATCTTTTCTCGAAACTGTCGACAGGGAGATCGAAAAGAAACCGCTCGAACGGGGACAGATAGTCAAGGCCCTTGTGGAATCCTACGACAGTCAGAAAAAAGTGGCGCGGTTCAGGGTGGGCAGTAGATACAGGGGCATCTCTGATCAGGAGGAGGCCGGCAAGGATCGAGGGAAATTCGACAGCGCGTCGGGGAAGACATCCCCCGCAACGTTCAAGCCGGGGGATGTGGTCTATGCAAGAATCATTGAAACCGGACCGACACTGAAATTGTCTGTCGAACAGGGCCAAACCGTGCAGGCGGCGCTCCTCTGCATGGACGCCAGAACGGGAGAAATAAAAGCAATGGTCGGTGGAAGAGATTTTCATAACAGCGAATACAACCGCGCCACCCAGGCCAGACGCCAGCCCGGGTCCGCCTTCAAACCGATCATTTACACGGCGGCGCTGGATAAGGGGATGACCCCGGCGACTGTTATTCTGGACGCGCCGGTCGTCTTTAAAGATCCCTCCAGGAACGGAGAGTGGAAACCGCAGAATTTCGATCAGGAATTCTGGGGCCCTACAACCATTCGAAACGCGCTCGTCCATTCCAGGAATGTAGTGACAATTAAACTTCTTCAGGAAATCGGCGTTAATTACGCTGTCGACTATGCGGTCAATATGGGGATCACCTCGCCTCTTTCAAAGAACCTCTCTCTTGCGCTCGGCACGTCAGGAGTGACAGTTCAGGAATTAGTAAGAGCGTTTGGTGTGCTCGCCAATGAAGGCAAGCGGGTGCAACCCTTCTTCATCAAGAAAATCGTGGATAGGACGGGAAATGTATTCGAGGAGCATGGGCCTGTTGTCGAGCAGGTCATCGACCCGAAGGTGGCTTTCCTGACTACATCCATGCTTCAGGATGCCGTTCAGAGAGGAACGGGATGGAGGGTCAAAGCCATCAACAGGCCGGTCGCGGGCAAAACGGGCACGACGGACGATCTTAAGGACGCCTGGTTTGTCGGCTATACCCCATCGCTTGTTACCGGTGTCTGGGTGGGTTTCGATGATGGAAAACCGCTCGGTAAAAGCGAAGTAGGCGGACTTGCGGCGGCTCCTATCTGGCTTTATTTTATGGAAAAGGCCTTGCGGGACAAGCCCGTCGAGAGCTTCCCGGTTCCAGAAGGAATCGTCTCCGTGAACATCGATCCCAAGACCGGCATGCTGGCGAAACCTGGAAAGGAAGCCATAACGGAGTATTTTCTAGCGGGGACTGTACCCACCGATTATTCCCAGAATCCGATCGAAAACAGGGTCCTGAAATTTTTCCTGGGGAGCCCCGAAAAAAAACAGGACGCGGAGCCGGGGCCAGGGGCTACACAGAGCAATCCTCCCGGGAAAGAACGGCCGCAGCGCCTGCCTGCTTCGCCCTGACGCCTTATTTCTATCCTTAGCCTCGTACCTTTAGTTATTATCCAGCAGACCGCCGGGGAATCAAAGGCAAAAATCAGCTTGACTTTTGAAGAATTAATTGTTAATTCACAAATCATCCAAGGGCTTTTTATGAAAAAGACAGAAACCATCATCCTCGTAGTCGTTATCGTACCCTGCATTGCAGGGGCTGGGTGATGGTTCGTCTTGCATTTTCTAAAAAAAACCGTTACCGGCCCCCGGTAACGGTTTTTTTATGTGCGCCCGGCAGTGTTCTCAAAACCAAAAAGAGGAGGTGTCTTTCTTGAAAGGAGCGCAGATATTCATCAAGGCTTTACAGCAGGAGGGTGTCGACATAATTTTCGGCTATCCGGGAGGAGTGGTGCTCGATATTTATGACGAGCTTCACAAAGAAAAAATGCGGCACATTCTTGTACGTCATGAGCAGGGAGCCGTACATGCCGCTGACGGTTACGCGCGGGCCTCGGGTAAGGTCGGGGTTGTTCTGGTCACGTCAGGACCGGGGGCTTCGAACACGGTTACCGGCATAGCCAATGCCCATCTTGATTCCATTCCGATCGTCGTTTTTACCGGACAGGTACCCACGACTCTGATCGGGACCGATGCCTTCCAGGAAGTCGATATCGTGGGCATCACCCGACCGTGCACGAAACATAATTTCCAGGTCAGGCGCGTGGAAGAACTGGCCAGGACCATTCAGGAAGCATTTCATATCGCGCGCTCGGGAAGGCCCGGGCCGGTCCTGGTCGATCTGCCCAAGGATGTTATGGCGTCCGTAACGGAATACAAGCCTCTGCCCCGCAGGGAAAAGGAAGATATTGAAGTAAAGCCGGCATCAAAAAAGGCTTTCTATGTCCTTGACCTTATCAATGAGTCGAAGAGGCCCCTGATCCTCTCCGGAGGAGGCGTCATCCTCGGCAGAGCTTCCGAGGAATTAAGGCAACTGGCATGGAGGACCAGGATACCCGTAACATCGACACTGATGGGGCTCGGCGCATTTCCCGGCACGGATCCGCTTTGGCTCGGCATGCCCGGCATGCACGGCACCTATTATGCTAACATGGCCATAAGTCATTGCGACCTCATGATCGCCATCGGCGTCCGCTTTGATGACCGTGTCACCGGTAAACTCGATACATTCGCCAGGAAGGCCAAGATAGTTCATGTGGATGTCGATCCCTCTTCGATCAACAAGAACGTCATGGTCGATGTGCCGATTGTCAGCGATTGCAAGAGCGCGTTGCAGAGCTTCAATCAACTGCTCGCAGAACAAAAATTCAACGTTATGGATGAGCGTCGCCAAGAATGGTTCGACCAGATCAATGAATGGAGATCCGCCGCGCCTCTGTCGTACTGCCAGGACTCAAAGAGCATAAAACCGCAGTTCGTCATTGAAACTTTGTACAAGCTAACTCGTGGAGAGAATACTATTATTACCACGGAAGTGGGACAGAACCAGATGTGGGCCGCCCAGTTTTATCGTTATGACCATCCCAATACATTCATCTCATCGGGAGGGCTGGGGACGATGGGGTATGGGTTCCCGGCCGCCATCGGCGCGCAGTTGGCATTTCCGGACAAGCTGGTCGTCGATATCGCCGGGGACGGGAGTATCCAGATGAATATTCAGGAGCTGGCGACGGCCGTACAATATAAGATCCCCGTAAAGATAGCCATTCTTAACAATGGGTACCTCGGCATGGTCCGCCAGTGGCAGCAGCTCTTTTATGAGAAAAGGTATTCCCATACGGATATGACCTATGCCCCGGATTTCGTCAAAGTAGCCGAGGCTTACGGCCTTACGGGCCTACGGGCGTCCAGGCCGGAGGAAGTGGAGCCTGTGCTCAAAAAAGGTTTGTCCATGAAGGGGCCCGTATTGATGGATTTCCAGGTGGACCGCGAGGAATGCGTCTATCCCATGGTAAGACCGGGTGCTCCCATTCACGAGATGACCCTCGGACGGGAGATGGCGAATTAAGAATCGGATCGAAAGAGGCTGAAGGCGGTTCGGAAGGACCGCGGGCAGCCTTAATTTAATAAGAACGAGGTAGATAAATGGAAAGGGAGAAGAAAGAACGCGTACTGTCGTTGCTCGTGAACAACAGGCCTGACGTCCTGGCAAGGGTTGCCGGTACCCTGGGCGGCCGTGGGTATAATATAGAGACGCTGTGCGTTGATGCCACTATTGACCCCAAGATATCAAAGATCATCCTGACCACTATCGCCGATCAGCCGACTTTGAACAAGATTGAAAAGCAGTTGATGAAGCTGCTGGATGTAAAGCAGGTGACCGACCTGACCAGGCTTGCTTCCGTTCACAGGGAAATGATGCTCGTACGGATGAAGCTGACGGATCAAAACAAGGCGGATATCGCCCTGATCATCGATACTTTCGATGGTAGGGTGGTTACTATGAATGGAGACCATTGTGTCCTGGAAATTTCTGGAACGAAAGAAGAAATCGAAAGGGCGCTGGAAAACCTCAAGCCGCTCGGTATCGATGACATGGCACGTACCGGTATAGTGGCTCTTGAAAGGACGAAATAGGAAGGAGGAAAGAAATGGCGAAGATCGATTTTGGCGGCGTTATGGAGGAAGTCATTACCTCAAAGGAGTTTCCTCTGAGCAAAGCCCGGAAAGTCCTGAAAAATGAGACTCTTGCGGTGCTGGGGTACGGAGTCCAGGGGCCGGGACAGGCTCTCAATTTGCGGGATAACGGAATCCGGGTAATTGTGGGACAGCGCAAAGGAGGATCAACCTGGAAAAAGGCTGTAAAAGACGGATTCAAGCCGGGTGTAACACTCTTCCCGCTGGAAGAAGCCGCTGAGCAGGGAACGATAGTTATGTACATGCTCTCCGATGCGGGCCAGAAGGCTATGTGGCCGAAGATCAAGCCTCATTTAACGGAGGGAAAGGCACTCTATTTCTCTCACGGATTCTCGATTACCTACCGGGAATTGACCCGTGTCATCCCGCCGCCGGATATTGACGTTATTATGGTTGCGCCCAAGGGTTCGGGGCGCACAGTCCGCAGCAATTTCCTGGACGGCAGCGGCATCAATTCAAGCTTTGCCGTTTTTCAGGATTATACGGGAAAGGCTCTCGAGAGGACTCTGGCGATCGGAATAGCGATCGGATCCGGGTATCTCTTCCCGACCACATTCGAAAAAGAAGTATACAGCGATCTGACGGGGGAGCGGGGGGTCCTTATGGGATGTCTGGCGGGCGTTATGGAGGCCCAGTATAACGTTCTTCGCAAGCACGGGCACAGTCCGAGTGAGTCGTTCAACGAAACAGTGGAAGAACTGACCCAGAGCCTGATCAGGCTCGTCGCTGAAAACGGCATGGACTGGATGTACGCCAATTGCAGCACAACGGCCCAGCGAGGTGCTCTCGACTGGAAAAACCGGTTTCGCGATGCTGTTGCCCCTGTTTTTGACAAGTTGTATGACCGGGTCGTTTCCGGAAAAGAAACCCGGATCGTCCTCAAGGCGAACAGCGCTCCCGATTATCGAGAGCGGCTGGAAGAGGAACTCGCCGCGCTGAGGAACATGGAGATGTGGAAGGCGGGCGCCGCCGTGCGGGGGCTTCGGCCGGAACGGAGAAAAGTGAGAAAACCCTGAATATTCGAAGGGCATGGATCTGGAAAGGCACATAAAAACGGAGGAGATGTATGCGCAGTGATCTAATGAAAAAGGGCCTGGAAAGGGCTCCTCACCGCTCTCTTTTCAAGGCTATGGGGTACACGGATGAAGAGATACGCCGGCCCCTGATCGGTGTGGTCAACTCGGCTAACGAAATTATTCCCGGGCATATCCATCTCAGTATGATCGCGGCGGACGTGAAAGCCGGAATTCGGGCGGCCGGCGGCACACCGGTAGAATTTCCCTCAATCGGTGTCTGCGATGGAATAGCCATGGGCCACGAAGGCATGAAGTATTCTCTGGCTAGCCGGGAAATCATTGCGGATTCGGTAGAGATCATGGCCATGGCACACCCTTTCGACGGTCTTGTTTTCATTCCTAACTGCGACAAAATTATTCCCGGAATGCTGATGGCGGCGTTGCGCCTGAACATACCGTCCATTTTCATCAGCGGCGGCCCCATGCTGGCTGGGGCGTTGTTCGGAGAATCCGTGGACTTGATCAATGTTTTCGAAGCAGTGGGGAAAGTCAGATCCGGAGGGATGAGCCTCAAGGCACTGAAGTCCCTCGAGGACTACGCCTGTCCGGGATGCGGCTCCTGTGCGGGCATGTTCACTGCTAATTCCATGAACTGCGTCACGGAGGCTCTCGGCATGGGCCTTCCCGGAAACGGCACGATCCCCGCCGTGAAGGCTGAGCGCCGCCGCCTTGCCAAAACGGCCGGCATGCAGATCATGCAGCTGGTAAAGAAGGATATCAAGCCGAGAGATATCGCAACGCTCGACGCCTTCAGGAACGCCATCGCCGTCGACATGGCCCTGGGCTGCTCGACCAATACGGTTCTGCATATACCCGCTATTGCGTACGAGGCGGGGATCACTCTCGATCTTGACCTTTTCAATGAGCTCAGCCGCCGGACGCCCAATATTTGTTATCTCCGTCCCGCAGGTCCCCACTATCTCGAAGACCTGGACAGAGCAGGCGGCATCCAAAGCGTAATGAAGGAAATCGCAAAGACAGGAGCGATTCATCTTGAAAACCTGACAGTGACCGGAAAGCCGGTTAAAGATAATCTGAAAAAGGCCATGCCGGCGGACAGGGATGTAATCCGGTCGGTTAAGGAACCTTACAGCCAAGAAGGCGGAATAGCCATCCTGAGGGGAAATCTCGCTCCGGACGGGGCCGTTGTGAAACAGTCGGCCGTAGCGCCCGACATGCTTGTAAACGAAGGCCGTGCGCGTGTTTTCGACTCGGAGGACACTGCTATAAAAGCAATTCTGGATGGCAGGATCAAACCAGGAGATATCGTTGTTATACGTTACGAAGGACCCAGAGGCGGTCCCGGCATGCGTGAAATGCTGGCCCCGACCTCGGCGATCGTGGGGATGGGCCTGGACAAATCTGTTTCTCTTCTGACGGACGGCAGATTCAGCGGGGGTACGAGAGGAGCGGCCATTGGGCACATCTCGCCTGAAGCTGCGGAAGGAGGTCCTATCGGGCTGATCCGTGAAGGCGATATTATTTACATCGACATACCCGGCAAAAAGCTGACGCTTAAGGTAAGCAACGAGGAAATGGCGAAAAGGAGAAAGGAATTCCGCCCACGTCCGCCAGCGATCCGCGAGGGCTATCTGGCCAGATACGCGAGACTGGTAACATCCGCCAGTACCGGCGCGATTTTGAAATAATTATAAGTTTCAAGGCAGGCGCATTTTTTGGAATCCGGGCTTTTTGCTGTCTTGCGGTAAAACAATATATCTGAAAAGTCAGGTATTGCCGGATATTTGCGCATTGGAAGCTTTAGCGTTTCTTGTAATAGTGTGCTCCTTGCCAGCTCTTTTTCAAAGCCTTATTCAGCTTGTACGAAGCATAGATATTCATCGCGTTCTTGATATGGATGGCAGACCTCAGCAGGCGGAGCTGATAGGAAGGAAACGAATATAATCTATGCTTGATATAATTATCTCCTTCGTAAACCTGGGTTTCATCGATTCCCAGCGGTTGATGAACTACGTAGGAAAAACGATATTTGTCCCAATCTCCAGGGAAATTTCGGTAAGTTATCCTTCCCTCCTGCTCCAGTTGTTCCATCAGCCTGGTTCCCGGCAGGGGAGTCAGGATACTGATCTGAACCATGTCAATGCCGGACGTCAGCAGAAATTCTGCAAGTTCGCTGTAATACTCCGGTGATTCGTAGTCATTTCCAATAATGAAGGCCCCCAAAACTCCTATCCCGAATTTGTGGAATCGGGCAATAACTGCTTTATAGCTTTCGATTCCGGTTTTCAGGTTAATTCCCTTCTGCATCTGTTTCAGGGTTCCTTTATTGAGCGTTTCAAAACCAATAAACACATAGGTACAGCCGGATCTAGCGGCCGCTTCGATCAAATATTCATCATCCGCCGCATTGATGGAGGTTTGCATCCACCATTTCTTGTTCAGAGAGCGGTCTATCATGCCCTTAAATAATTCCATGGCCCTTTTTTTACTCTGCAGACTGCTGCCAATCAAGTTATCGTCGACAAAGGCTATAAACCGACCTTTAATGGCTTCCAATTCGTTGAGAATATCTTCCGGTCTGCGCTGTCGGTAGTCTTTGCCGAGATATTTGGATACTGAACAGAAATTGCAATTGAAGGGACAGCCGCGCGATGTTTGGACAGAGTTCCAGAAATAATTTTCATGTAATAAATCGCGCCGGGGAGTAATCCGTGTTTGAGAGAGGTCTATTCGATCACCGCGATACTTCGGCATCAATCGGTTATTCTCAAAATCTTCAATAACCTGTTTCCAGATACCTTCTACTTCTCCTATTACAACAGCGTCCGCGTACTGCAAGACTTCATCAGGCAGCATCGAAGCGTGAATCCCGCCCATGATCACTTTAGTGCCGTGAGCCTTGTACAGCCTGGCAATCTCATAAGCCCTGTTAATATTGCTGGTGAACGCGGTGATGCCGACCATATCGGCTTCTTCGAACTCAAAAACACCCATGTTTTCGTCCGCTATTTTGACCTCCCAATGAGAGGGGGTGACAGCGGCTGTGTACGCCAGGCCCAGAGGTTGAAAAGTGGAAAACCTGCTCAAAAGGTAACCGCTTCTCCTGCCGACAGGATTGATCAATAAAAGTTTTTTCATTTGGATGATCTTTTCTTTTGAAGTGCGCAAAGAAGCACTTCGGTTTGTAATTCGGAATCACAAAGGCGTAGCTTTTTTAGCCGCTTTCACTGCAGCATCGAAGAAGGCGGACCGAAGCGGTCTTATGGCCATCAAAGCTTTAACCGGTGGGGAATTTTCCAGTACAGACAAAATGCGCCCCAGGGCCCTGTGGCCGAGGTTTTCATGCCCGGCGAATATCAAATCAGCAAGTTTTCCCCTTTCGATAGCCATCGCAATCATGCGGTCAAAGGTCGTCTCGGGGGTATGGACCCGCCGGGCCCGGGGCTTCATGGAAATCGCGCCTGTTTTGCATACCGAATAACAGACGCCGCACCCCAAGCATAGCTTATCGTCGAGCAACGCCTGTTTTTTCCTGCTCTCTGCGTCTTGCTTTTCCAGAATGACAATCGCGCCCACGGGGCAGATTTTCTCGCATCGGCCGCAGCCCGCGCACTTCGTGAGGTCCGTATTCATGATCCAGTTGGAAGTGACGATCGCATTTCTTATGTTGAATATCCTGATTGCCGCAATCATCTCGCAGCAGCAACTGCAGCAATTGCAGATATAATTAACATTATGCCGGACATTGTCCCCGGTCTGCACAAGGCCGGCCTGCTTGCTCTTTTCGAGGATTCTCAAAGCCTCGGCAGTTGTCAGCTTTCTTGCATGATGATTGCGGACGAGAATCTCCGCCCCTATATTCAATGAAATGCAATTCTCCTGCTCGGCTTCACATGCTCTTCCGAGATGGCTCGCCTTATGCCTGCAGGCACATAAGGATACTGCGGCGGCGGTGGCAGATTCAATCAGGCGACTCGCCCGTTCCCAATCGAGGATTTCCATATAGTCCCCTTCGGGCAGCGCTTCCTCCCGTACAAGGGAGCGGCCTATCTGGGTTTCCTTCTGAAATACCGAATGCGCAAAGCGGTCGTCCTTGCGCATGTAGTCGTCAAAAAGGCGGGCAAGCTCGGTCATCGGCAACTCACGCCTGCACCTCATAAAGGTATACTCGAAAAAACCGATTACAACCGGCGACAAAGAAAAATACCTTCTCTTCCCCTGCCCGATATCGATGACCAGCCCGCGCATGGCCATATCGGTCAACTTTTCATCGAGTTCATCGGGAGGAATGGCCAGTTTCCGGGAAAGGCGCTCCAGGGATATGAACCGAGTAGGCATCCGGCGGGCTATCTCGGCATCCTCCGGAGAAAAAAGGAGCTTTAGAATCTGCATGAAAACCGGTGAAGCGGGCGCTCCAGTGATATTCCTGTCCAGTCGCTGCTGGAGGAGGCGGTACCGGCGATTCGGATCAGCGTTATGTCCCATTTTCGGATATTTTCCCCCGACTGTTTTATGTAGTGATGGTGCAGACAAAGGGCCAAGGGGCCTTGCAACCTGTTTGCTGGCTTACGGGCAAGGAAAATTCAGAATTTTCGACCTGATAAATCAGGGATTCCCCTATAGGTACATTCTTTCACTTAGCGTAAACTACAAGTAAATTTTACCGGAGGGAAGGACATGTCAAGAAAATTTTTCTTTGTGTTTCTCCTCGGTTTGTTTGTCCTGAGTTGCGCGTCTGCACCGGTCCAGCAATCGGATGTACTTCGCCATGATTCAATGTACAAGAACTGGAGCCATCTCTGGTTCAGCTGGGCGGGATACAAGAGCGAAAACTGCAACAAAGCTGTGCAGATGAAATCGGAACAAGAAGGATGGTGGGGAGAAACCGTCCCATGTCCTGAATAATTCCGCACTGTGCCGCCTGAATCTCCCTGAAGCCGAAGAGGCTTGATTTCATGTATATTCTTCATGCCGATCTACGCCGAGGGAGCATATTTTCGTCAGCATATCGCCTCTGACAGCCACACCCAGACCGTGCAGCGGGCCCCGAGCCCGCTCATTCTCTTTTATCAGCCGCCCGTCTTTGCGAAATTTCCCGAGCAGGAGATTGGAAGGACCTTCGAAATAGGTCAGATTGGACAAAACCATGGCGAATTGTACGCCCGCCGCGGACAGAACGTCCGCTTCTCCGACATGACTTCCCAGTTGGCACAATACTCCTTTCTGCCGGGCGTAATCTGCGATCTGCTTGGACCTCAGCAACCCGCCGCATTTCGAAATTTTTATATTCAGGATGTCGCAGCAGCCGCATTCGATCAAATCCCTGGCATCGGACAGACTGTACATGGATTCATCGGCTATGACAGAGATTCCCAGAGTCGATCTGACTTTCCTCATTCCTTCACAATCTCCCCTGGGCACAGGCTGCTCGACGGCCGAAATTCTGAAATTTTCTATTTTCCTGAGGTTCGAGATGGCCTGGTCCGGCGTCCATTTCCCGTTGGCTTCCACGCGAATATCCATCTCGCTGCCGAACAATTTCCTGATCCATGAGACTCGTTGCCGGTTTTCTTCCTCATCCTGCCCCATAAGGACTTTAACGGATTTGAACCTGATATCTTTCAATATGGACAGGCTGCGTTTTATTTTCTCCGGAGGTAAAAAAGGTATGGGAACCGCATGTGGTATCTCTGTTCTGACGGCCGGACCCAGAAATTCATATATGGGTTTGTGTTGAACCTTGCCGAGCGCGTCAAGAAGCGCGATATCGATCGCCCCCAGTGCCGAGTGATAGGCTGGAATTCCGTTATCTATACAGCAATGTTCCAGCCTGCGGAGCAGATCATCTATATCCTCAACTCGTTCAATGCATTTCTCCAGGAGCAATCCGGTGAACTCCTTCCGCAGAATCCCGATTACGGATGAACATGTCTCACCCGTCACGTAATTCCTGGGTGCGCTCTCTCCGTATCCGGAAACGCCGTTGTCGAATTCCACTTCAACCAGCACGGATTCGGCCCTGGATCTGAACGCCTGGGGGGAATGGAAGGCGAATTTGAGGGGAACATCGCACTGGTAAATATGAATGCCGGTAATCCTCACTGATATCCTGTTTTCGCACCTCCAATTGACAGCAGGCTACAACCCATCCAGCATCTGCTAAATGACTTTCGAATGATCCAGTACACGCCGGACGGTTTCGGCCACTTTATTCGTGACGAGCGGTTTTATGATGAGTTCCCGGATCCCGATTTCCTGCAAATTCGTCGGGGTTACAGATTCACTGAACCCCGTCGTCAATATTACCGGTATGTCGGGGCGTGCGCGCAGGACCTCGAAAGCCAGCTCCGTCCCGATCATATTCGGCATGGTCATATCCGTGATGATAAGATCAAAACGGTACGGATCGGAGCGGAATGCTTCCAGGGCCTCGATACTGCTTGTATAGGCCTCCACTTTGTATCCCAGCCGGCCCAGCATTATCTGCGCGAGCTCCACCAGCGTATCCTCGTCATCGACAAAAAGAATGCATTCCCTGCCGCCGGGAAGATTCGCGGCCGGCTCGGGCTTGGAAGCGGCGTCTTTCCCGGAAAATACCGGGAGAAATACGCGAAACGTTGTCCCTTTTCCCACCGAGCTTTGTACCGTGATCACTCCCCCGTGGTTCTTAATGATGCCGTGGACGACCGACAGCCCCATGCCGGTCCCCTCGCCGGGTTTCTTGGTTGTGAAGAACGGATCGAATATCCTTTCGATAATGCCGGGATCGATGCCGTGGCCGGTATCGCTGACAGCAAGTTCTATGTACGTGCCCGGTGCAAGGTCCGGATGGCTTAGGGTATCAGTTGTAGTCAGCTCCGTACGCGTGAGGCTTATCTTCAATGTGCCTCCCTTTTCACGCATTGCATGCGCGGAATTGGTGCAAAGATTCATGAGGACCTGGTGGATCTGGGTTGGGTCGGCAAGTACCATCTCGGTATTGGCCCTGATATTCTGAATAATCTGCAGTGAAGACGGGAGGGACGCCCTCAGTAGTTTGACGGCTTCTTTTATAACCGGGCTGATCCGCAGGGGCTTGAACTCCTGTTCGGTTTGACGGCTGAAAGCAAGTATCTGCTTGACGAGATCCTTCGCGCGGTCTCCTGCTCTCAGGACCTGGTCCAGGTAGTGCTGGACAGGATCATCCTGAGGAAGATCGCCGACTGCCATTTCTGTATACCCGATGATAGCTCCCAGGATGTTATTGAAATCATGAGCAATTCCTCCGGCCAGAGTGCCAATTGCCTCCATTT
Source organism: Syntrophales bacterium (assembly GCA_041946925.1). Lineage (GTDB taxonomy): Bacteria > Desulfobacterota > Syntrophia > Syntrophales > UBA4778 > JBHGBI01. Next base: position 41,842 of record JBHGBI010000007.1, read on the forward strand.
TCTGTGCCTGCCGCAATTGGATCTCCAGATTGCGTTGTTCCGTCATGTCCTTCATCGTGCCTACTATTCCGGCTACATTGCCACGCGGATCGAAATTCGGCGCGCCGTTGAAATTGAAGAGTCTTTCAGAGCCGTTCTTATGGAGAATGAATCTCTTGAAATCCTGAACGGTTTCCCCGTCGCGGATTCTATCAAAGAGTTTCTTGAACAGTTCGGTGTCTTCCTTTCTGACAAAATCGGTGAAGTATTTTCCCATGACTTCTTCTTTACGGTGTCCCAGGATTCTCTCCCATGCCGGATTGACATACGTAAACAACCCGTCAAGGTCAACAGTATAGATGATATCCGGGGCGTTCTCGCTTAGCGACCTGAATCGCTCTTCACTTTCCTGGATTTTCTGATATGACACGGCATTATTGATGCTGATGGCGATCTGGTTGGCAATCCCCGCCAGCAGGCTGATATCACTCTGGCTGAAACGCCTCTTGGAACGGATGTTGTCCACCATCAATACGCCTATGGAGTCTTTCTCGTATACGATTGGAACGCAGATGAATGATTCGGTGCCCATTCTCTTTGCAAAATCCAGACTCCTTTGCGAAAGGTCTTTTTCGATCCCGTGAATGGAATCGACGAGAAAAGGTTTTTGTTTCTTAAAAGCCACCACCGCCGGACCCCGGGAATCCGGATTATCCAGGCGGAACTCAATACCCTGCAAGTACCCTCTGTATTCTGGGTTATAGCCGTATCCGACCGTGTAAACGAGACGGGTCTTCTCCCTGTCGGCCAGCATGATCATGCCCCGGTCGAAATCGAGGCGTTTTTCCATGGTTTCCATTATATGATTGAGTAGTTTGTTCAGATCCAGAATACTGGAAACGGCCTGGCTGATCTCTTTGATCAGCAGGGCATTGTTGTAACTCTTATTCAGCTGGTCCAGAAAATTTTCGGCCGAATTACCCTGCAATTCGACATGCAGCGAAAGATCTTTCTTCTCCAGATATTCTGCGTATAGGGCCGTCGCCAGGATCGCAATCGCCGAAATCAGGGATAATCTAATCCAGAAGGCGGGAATGAAAAGGGAGAACATTAAAACAAGCAAAGGAAACAGGATGACCAGAAACTTACACAAGCGCCGCCACAGGGAGGATCGGGTTTCCTGCCAGGAGACGATATACCGGCACTTGTCGCCGCCCCGATGCAGGCACACGGGATGTTCAATTTTGGCAAAATTACTAGTGAACAACTTTGCCAGTGCCTCCAGGTAGCCTATTCTGTTTTCGCACTGATACGGCTTTTCCTTGACGCCGGGGTAAGGAGTGGAGTTGACTTCAATACTGTTCGAGCCCAGTTTTTCAACTTTAAATTTGACATGTCGCGAAATGACCGATGCGATTTTTTCCAACACCCGATACGCCATCAAAGGCGAAAGAAAACCGAAAATATACTGGCGTATAGCACCGAATGCTCCGGCGGAAACAGCAAATCGCCCGGCTTCCCGGGCGATGTTTGGATTATCAACCGCTTTATTGATTACTTCGTGGAACCGGTCGACGTGACGCTGAGTCAGCCAGTGGCCTCCGTCTTCAAGTTCATACGGAGTGATCCCGGCCTCTTCCAGGAGGGATTTCGTATTCACATGTGGGTAATACTTTTCCAGGTATTCAACATATGTCTTGATGACCCGGCTGCTGTATAACGGCGTATCTTCCATAAAAACCTGCAAGATCATTTGAAACGGACCCTGAATTTCCGGGCCATGTAATCCATGTAATCATGATCGTAGTCGCGCAGGTTCAATATCCAGAGCTGGTACTGCTTCTCGATATCGATGCCGGCTATGCATCCTTGCGGATAAACCAGAATGGGGATTTCCGGTACATCGTATTCATCCGTAAACCGGGCGACCACCCTCATCAGCATATCCCAATCAATTTTATCGGGATTTATCACGAGAATCTTAAAACCGTTCAATAATTCCGACAGATTTATTGCCGCTTCCGCATGCTCGACGATCAGAACCGCGCAAATGGCGCCCTGACACTTCAGGGAATAAGCGCGGCATTGCCTGACGAAGCCCACTTTTTCATAAAGTTCTTTCAGGGGCACGTCAATCATGTCTCTCTGCACAAGCCCCATTGCATCGAGGAGCAACCCATTCGACGTATTTCTGTAGAATCGTTCCATTTCCCATAGATCGATGTCGCTGCATTCAGAAAGGACGAAATTTTCCGGGAGAGGCTTTTTCTGGATATCCGTCCGGCACGGTATATAGGAGAAGAGATCGAGAGAGCATCCCTGCGGGTCATTCAATTCTCTGGCGAAATCGCCGTAAGCACGGTCGGAGAACCTGTTCTGGGGGCGGTAATAAGTCATGACGTAATCCGTCCTTGCCAACGGAAAACGGGAAATACAATTCAGGTAATGCATGAGCTGTTTCTGCACCTGGAGAGCCGGCAGTTTACCCTCCAGTGTCTTTGCCGCAAGGTGATGAACCATCCATGTCCTGCTGTATGCCTTGAGCATGGCGACATGAGCGTAAATCCGACCATTTTCCTCGTATGTAAAATGCCTGGCGACTTCAGGACTGTCCTCATACAATCTGCGGTATATCTCTTTGAAATTCCCCCGGTAGGACTGAATATGCTGGTATTTTTTCGGATAAATGAAGTTGGTATCGAAAAAGAATTCCCACAGGGCTTCCATGTCCACCTGCTTCGACAAATAGGTATGCGGATCAATAATGTTATTGATTATGTGTGTCAGCATACTGTGGCTTTGTATGTCCATATCCAGAATCGCAAGCCCCTGCAGGATATCGTTTTCCCGCTCCTCGCGGCGGATTACCTGGGCCGTGCAGCTGATTCTGGTAACGCCCGCGTAAGTGATCTTAAGATCGGTGATTATCATGCCGGGGACGAGAACGCAGTCATCCTTGCTTTCCCGGACCGAGAACCCCAGGTTGGAAAGGTCGTGGATTTCGCGCTGGATTTTTTTCTGAGAAAACGGGTGCCTGAAAGAAATGATCGCCGGGGTCGTCAAGACCTGTCTGGGGTTACGGAACTTGTTCTTCCTGAAACGGTTGATCTGATGATTCTGCGAAGCCATCACTATTTGCCGCTCTGCTGTTTCTTTTGTCTGCCGTATGATCCGGCATGTACCTGAAAAGGCAATGTTTCTACCCTGATATAGACGAACCGTAACGTCTTCCTCCGCGTTCAGCCAGGTAAAGGAGCAGGGTGGTTCGGGAGTCACCCTGAGGCGGAAAGCGCGGGCATTGAAATCCAGCAACTCGCCTTTTGCCGAAAAGCCGCTCTGCATTACCTCCGCAATCACATCATGGCACGCGAAACGGCGGGTTTGCCGGTGGCTCAGGACGTAACTCTTTTCGGGAAGCTGTACAGTGAGCTTTTCCTTTCCCATCTCCTGCATCACTGCCGGCGCCACAATGATCGAATCGGCCTTGGAGATAATCATGTGGAGGAATTGGTACTTATCGATACGAAATTCCTGCAGTCGGGGATTCCGCCACGTGCAAGTCAGATAGTCTCCGTTGCACGGCTCGGGGTACGCCTTGACCAGAAAAGTATTCCTGTCTCCGGTGCGGCCGAAATGGGCGAATATGCTGCCTTCGGTAAAGTGAATGTAGTTGAGGGCATTTATTAGGGTCTCTTTTCTGATGGCTTTCTGATGAGACGCGGCCTCGGTCTGCGATTCCAGGAGTTCCATCAGGCTGGAGACCTGCAGGACCTCACCTTCAGCAGACTTGATCGGAACAGGCGCGATGAAAGAAATGACTTTGGAATTTTCCGAGTTCATTTTTTGATCTCCGAAGAAAGGGTAAGAGGTTGATTTATCAGGACCCGGACTACGCGGCACCAATACAGAAGATATCACCTGAATTCCAGAATTGCGGAAAAAAATGATCGGCTCAGGCAATCAAAAGAAAGGTAAATTATGAATCCAACGGAAACCGACCTGTTTCGTTCAGCTCAGCAAAATTCTCAGGAGTTCAGGTCATGATCGTCAAGAAGGTTTTTACCTCATGTATGAAGGTCTATAACAGAAAAGGAGGATCGTTGTCAATGCATTCTCCTTCCAGAAAAAGAGATTGTTTCTCTTCATTATCCGGTTGATTAACGGATATGGACACTCATCGGGTCCTCTCCTTATTTCTTTTCAGGACAATCATCAGGACGGACATGGCCGCCGGAGTCATGCCTTCTATCCTGGATGCCTGGCCGAGTGAAACGGGCCTCACTTCAGTGAGCTTCTGGGCCAATTCGCTTGACAGGCCCGGGATTTCGCTGAAATCGAAATCCTGCGGTATAAGTATTTTTTCCATATTCTTGAATTTCCTGACCTCCGACTCCTGGCGCTTGAGATATCCCTCATACTTGCACTGGATTTCCACCTGTTGCCGTACTGCGGGTGGCAATTTCGACGAGGTATTCTCGATTGCTTCTATATCCCCGAAAGTTATCTCGGGCCTCTTCAGAAGCTGATCCAGGGTGAGAGGGGCATCAACAGGACGGGAGCCCTTGCGCTGAAGAAAGGCGTTAATCTCCGGCTCGGGTCTGAGCCGGGTGACTTTCAATCTCTCCAGTTCGCCTGCGATCATCCGCTGCTTTTCGTGCAGTTCATCAAGCCGCTCGCGGCTGTGGAGTCCTATTTCGTAGCCCCTTTGCAGGAGACGCAGATCGGCATTGTCTTCCCGGAGCAGGAGTCTGTATTCGGCGCGGGACGTGAACATGCGGTAAGGTTCTCTTGTCCCGCGTGTGACGAGGTCGTCCACCATGACTCCGATGTAGGCTTCCGAGCGGTCCGGAATGAAAGGCGCCCTTTTCTGCACCTTCAGTGCCGCGTTGATTCCCGCCAGAAGTCCTTGCGCCGCCGCTTCCTCATAGCCGGATGTTCCGTTGATCTGTCCAGCCAGATATAATCCCTTTATCCTCACCGTCTCAAGCGTGGGCCTGAGCTGGGTCGGATTAACGAAATCATATTCAATGGCGTAGGCCGGTCTCATAATTTCGGCGTACTCCAGACCGGCAATTGAATGAATAATATCCACCTGGATTTCATAGGGGAGGGAATTGCCTGTCCCGCTGGCGTAAATTTCCTCGCTGTCCAGTCCTTCAGGCTCCAGAATGATCTGGTGGCGTTCCTTATCGGAGAACTTTACCACCTTGTCTTCCAGAGAGGGGCAGTACCTGGCGGAAATTCCCGTGATCTGCCCGCTGTACAGGGGCGAGTGCCGGATGTTTTTCCTGACGATGGCATGCGTTCTCAAATTGGTGCGTCCGATAAAGCACGATACCTGCGGCAAGGGAATGTTGCGGGTCAGGAGAGAAAAAGGACGGGGAATTTCATCTCCCTTCTGTTCGCTGAATTGCGTAAAGTCGATTGTGGATTTCTTCAGCCTGGCGGGAGTCCCGGTTTTCATCCTCCCCATCTGAAAACCGAGTTTCCTCAGATTTTCCGCAAGACCATCAGCCGGAAACTCTCCCGCCCTGCCGGCCGGCATCTTTTTTGTGCCGATATGAATCAGCCCATGAAGAAATGTCCCCGTCGTGAGTACTACAGCCGGCGCCATGAATTCAACTCCTATATTGTCCCTTACACCGATCGCATTTTCGCCTTCCACCAGAATTTCTTCCACAATGGTCTGCTTGAGGTCAATGCGGGGCTCCTTCTCGAGGACGGTTTTCATTAAAAGGCGGTAGCGGTTTTTGTCATTCTGCGTGCGGGTGCTCTGAACCGCCGGCCCCTTTTTTGTATTCAGTATACGGAACTGAATAGCCGTCAGATCGGCCGCTTTGCCCATTTCCCCCCCGAGGGCGTCGATCTCTTTGACCAGATGTCCCTTCCCCACACCGCCGATTGAAGGGGAACATGGCATATGGGCTATGGTATCGAGATTCATGGAGAAAACCAGGACACTGCATCCCATGCGGGCTGCAGCGAGGGCGGCTTCGCAACCTGCGTGGCCTGCACCGACGACAATCAAATCATAAGATTTCGAGTAAAGAGACATCTGATAATCACTTCCATTTTCGGCGAAAATATGGAAAAAAAGATTCATAATCGCACGAATGTGTGATTATATATTCTGAGGTTGTCATGTCAAGCTCGCTCTATCAGGACCTCAACAGCGTTCTGCGCAGACGGTTCGGCTGCAGGGTCCAGAAAATCAATATCGACGCCGGGCTTACTTGTCCCAATCGCGACGGTTTTATCGGAACCGGTGGATGCATATACTGCAACCGCCTCGGTTCGGGGACAGGTGCATCAAGCACTCAATCCATCACGGAACAATTGGTGGCGGGGAAGGCCTTTCTTGGCCGTCGGTACAAGGCCCGGAAGTTCATTGCCTACTTTCAGTCATTCACCAACACATACGCGCCCGCCGACAAGCTTGAGCGCCTTTACGAAGAAGCCCTTGCCGTTCCGGACATTGTGGGAATAGCCGTCGGAACACGCCCGGACTGTGTAAATGAGGAAGTGCTGGACCTTCTTTCGCGGTTGGAGCGTAAAACATACGTGTCGATCGAATACGGGCTTCAATCCGTTCACGACCGCACGCTCCGATTGATCAACCGGGGCCATAGTTTCGCGGATTTCCTGGATGCCGTAAAGCGCACCCGCAGGAGGGGAATGGAAGTCTGCGTTCATGTCATTCTCGGCCTTCCGGGAGAAAGCAAAGCGGACATGCTGGAAACAGCGAGGACACTCGGAGAGATCGATGTCCAGGCTGTGAAGATTCATCTCCTATACGTCATCCGTAATACCCGGCTGCACAGGATGTACAATGAGGGTTATTATGCCTGCCTGGACCGCGAATCTTATGTTGATATTGTATGCGAGTTTCTCTCCCTTCTGCCACCGCAAATGGCTGTCCACCGGCTGACCGCGGACCCCCATCCGGCGGAGCTGGTTGCGCCGCTCTGGTCCCTGGAAAAGCAGGCCACCCTGAAGGCGATCCGGGATGCGCTTTGCAGGAGAGACCTGTGGCAGGGGAAGAATTACAAGAAGTTGAGAAGTTAAAAAGGTGAGAAGATGATAAACTATCCTGCAACGCCGGCGATCCGCCAGCTGCGGGACAGCGGGGTTGATTTCTCCCTGCATTCCTATAAGTACGAAGAAGGCGGGGGGACGCAACGGGCGTCAAGAGAACTGGGAGTAGATGAACATCAGGTCATAAAGACCCTGGTGATGGAGGACGAGAAAAAGACACCTCTTATAGTCCTGATGCACGGCGATCGGCAGGTCTCTACGAAGAACCTGGCCAGGACTCTCCAGGTAAAATCCATTCAGACGTGTGATCCTCGCACTGCCCTTAAGCATACGGGCTATATGGTGGGAGGGACATCACCGTTCGGAACAAGAAAAAAACTACCCGTCTACATTGAAAAGTCCATCCTGAATCTGCCGAGAATTTATGTGAATGCCGGCAGAAAGGGCCTGCTGGCCGCAATGAGTCCGGCGGATCTGGACGGGATACTCAAACCCATACCGGTCTGTGTCAGTATTTAGTGAAAAAGTGCATCTGCTCTCTTTGTTGTGCAGCGCTTCACTATGGGCGGCTTATCTCTGTGCAGTCATGATGTTTTCTTTATTTTGACATTTCTCAACCAAGCGATTAAGCTTTTTTAGGTAGGAGAACGGGGGAAACGGGGAAACGAAGATGCGAGAAAATCATTTTCCGCAGACAAGGACGGAAAGATTATGAAAAACCAGAAAGAAATGGATTACTTCGCAGCATTGTACAATGTGGCCAGAGTAGTAAACGCATCCCTGGACACAGCGAAGATACTGGAGGAGATTGTAAGGGTCGTCACAACGACAATGAAAGTGAAGGCCAGTATTCTCCGGATTCTGGATTCCAGAAAGCAACGCCTGCTGCTCGGCGCCGCATACGGGCTCTCCGAGACCTATATCCGGAAGGGGCCTGTTCTTTTGAAGGAAAGCGGGCTGGATCAGAAGGCCATAGCCGGTGAAATCATCTGGATAAAAGACGCCCGGACGGATAGGGATTTCCAGTACAAAGATATGGCACGCGCTGAAGGAATCGAGTCCGTCCTGGTGCTTCCTTTGAAAATCGGCAGGAAAGTGATCGGTGTCCTGCGTGTTTACTCCGATGTGATTCGTGAATTCAATCGAAAAGAGATCAAGTTCCTCGAAGCGGTTGCCAACCTGAGTGCCATTGCGCTGGACAATGCAAGGTTGTATCAGGCGCTTAAGACCGACTATGATCTCCTGGCGGCGGCGAAATACCGTATTGACGACAATTGATGGAGGGTCCCATGATTCGCCTCGGTATCAATGGTTTTGGCCGGATCGGCCGTCTGGTATTGAAGGCCGCACTGGAACGCTATCCTGAATCTCTAGAGGTGGCGGCAATAAATGATTTGTTCGATACGGAGACCAATGCCCATCTGTTCAGGTATGATACCAATTACGGACGCTTTTGTGGAAATGTAACTGTTGAAAAAGACCGGTTTCTCATCGATGGAAGAGGGATCAAGAGCTTCTGTTTTCGGGACCCTTACTCCATACCCTGGGATGATGAGGGGATCGATATCGTTATCGAAAGCACGGGACTCTTCACGGAAGGACCGAAAGCGGCGGCTCACATAGAAGCAGGGGCCAAAAAAGTAATTATCACCGCCCCGGCCAAGAAAGAAGATATAACCATAGCCATGGGAGTGAACCATACGGCGTATATACCCGAAAGGCATCATATTGTCTCCAACGCCTCCTGTACTACAAACTGCCTCGCGCCGCCCGCTTATGTCGTGCACCGCGCGTTCGGCATCGAAAAGGGGATGATGGTCACAGTTCACTCTTATACGAATGACCAGCGTATTCTCGATCTGCCGCACCGGGATCTGCGGCGCGCAAGAGCGGCTGCACAGAATATTATTCCCACTAGCACGGGGGCGGCCAGGGCACTTGCCCTGATTATCCCGGATTTGGCTGGTCGGTTCGACGGTTATGCGCTCAGGGTGCCCACCCCGACTGTATCCATCCTGGATTTTACAGTTCAGCTCCGGAAGAATGTCGATACGGGAAAACTCCGGGAAACTCTCAGGGAAGCAGCCGAAAACGAACTGAAGGGAATCATGGCGTGCGAGGAAGCGCCTCTCGTCTCCATGGACTTCAAAGGCGACACCCACTCATCCATCGTTGATCTTGAATTCACGCAGGTCCTGCAGAATAACATGGCCAAGGTCGTGGCGTGGTACGATAATGAATGGGGTTATTCCTGTCGGGTGGCCGATCTGGCAAATTACATGGCCGAACGAATGAAGTCCTGAAATTCCAACCTCCCTTCACGCCTGCTTTATAGGGGCACAACCCTCTACGGTGGTGTTAAAATTAAGGTGCTTTGTAGTACTTCATCGCCTCGGGGATCTCGGCTTTTATATTTTCGATCCGTGAGGCCGGCGCGGGATGGGTGGACAGGATTTCAAGTGTTCTCGCTCCCGATGCCTGATTCATACGTTGCCAGAGGGAGACAGCCGCTCTGGGATCATATCCGGCCATAGCCGTCAGGATAAGTCCTATGTGATCCGCCTCTGATTCCTGAATGCGGCTGTAAGGCAAAAGAAATCCGACATTAGAACCTATACCGTAAAGCGACAGGAAAATCTGCTGAGTCGCTTCAGGTTGTTGCCCCAGGGCCAGTGAAAGGCCCATGCCTCCCATCCGGACCAGCAGCGCCTGGCTCATGCGCTCGTTGGCGTGCCTGGCTATTGCATGGGCGACTTCATGCCCGATCACCACGGCAAGACCGTCTTCATTCTGAGTTATCGGAAGAATGCCGGAGTAGACAGCTATTTTTCCTCCCGGCATGCACCAAGCATTAACAGTTTTGTTATCATCTATCAGATTAAATTCCCAGCGGTAATCCTTGATTTCGGCTCCCCGTCCGGTCCGCGTCATGAAATTCCCCGATGCCGTGGCTATCCTTTCACCGACTCTCTTTACTATTTGAATTCTGGCGGGATCCGTGGAGAGTTTTGAATGTTTGATGATATCGGCATATTGTTGATAACTCAGGGCGTTCAGTTCCTGATCGGAAACCAGGCTCAGACTCTTTCTTTCCGTCAGCGGCACAGTGGCGCAGGAGATAAGTACAATTACTAAGATGGAAAGGATCAAAATACATACTGATCTTCCTATCGATTCAAAGTGGAATTTTTCCATGAGATGCTCTCTCGCGGAGATGGTAAATATTATAGTCCCATTTTGAAGCTTTTACAAACAAATCGCGAACCTTGTTCGCCGACGCCTCAAAGCTGCTATTTATTTTCAAGGTGCTTTCTCAGGTAACGCGCCGTGTGGGAATGCTTTGTCTGGCACAGAATATTCTCCGGTGTGCCCTGTGCGACAACATGTCCCCCGAGTTTTCCCCCTTCCGGGCCGAGATCGATGATGTAATCCGCTTCTTTGATCACGGCCAGATTGTGCTCGATCACGACAATAGTCGTGCCCCGGTCCACAAGCCTGTGAAGAATCGTCAGGAGCTTCTCTATGTCGGCCATATGAAGACCTGTCGTAGGTTCGTCCAGAACATAAAAAGTTTTTTCCGCCGAAGCGCAGGAGAGCTCACGGGCAAGCTTGATGCGCTGTGCCTCTCCTCCGGACAAGGAGGGGCTTGACTGCCCGAGAGAGAGGTAATCGAGTCCGATATCGACGAGCAACTGGATACCTTCTCTGATCTTTGGGATCGCGCAAAAAAATTCCAGACTTTCACCGAACGTCATCCCGAGGACTTCATCGATGGATTTTCCGTGATAGCGGATATCCAGGGTCTCTTCATTGTACCTGCGCCCGCCGCATTGATCGCAGGTAATATAGACATCGGGCAGAAACTCCATTTCGACCCTGATTTTGCCCTGGCCTGCGCAGGCCTCACATCTGCCCCCTTCTACATTGAATGAGAAGCGCGACGGGGTATAGCCTCTGGTCCTTGCCTCGGGCACCTGGGCGAATATGCGCCTGATTTCATCGAATAGCCCGGTATACGTAGCGGGGGTTGAGCGGGGCGTTCGTCCTATGGGCGAATGATCTATTTCTATTGCCCTTGAAAGATGCTGCCATCCGCTTATGGATTGGAAACCGCCTGCATTGCCGGCTGTCCCTGACAGGCGTGCTTTGATTGCCCGGTAAATGACCTCTTTAACAAGAGTCGATTTGCCCGACCCGCTGACGCCTGTCACACAGGTGAGAGTCCCGAGGGGTATCCTGACGTCGATATTTTTCAAGTTGAATTTTTTTGCGCCCGTAACTTCAATCCATTCTCCATTCATAGCCGGACGCACGCGACGAGCAACTCCGCTTTCACGGCCGCCGTTGAGAAATATACCTGTAACAGAGTCCGGACACGCCCTGATCTGCTCCAGGCTTCCTTGCGCGACCACTCTGCCGCCGTTAGGCCCGGCACCCGGACCCAGGTCAACGATATAATCCGCCGACCGTATTGTCTCCTCATCGTGTTCAACGACCAGTATCGAATTCCCTTTATTCTGTAATTCCCGCAGGGTCGACAGGAGTCTTTGGTTATCCCTGGGGTGAAGACCGATGGTCGGCTCATCCAGGACATAACAAATGCCCCTCATGTTGGATCCAAGCTGAGCGGCAAGTCTTATCCTCTGGGCTTCTCCACCTGAAAGGGTATCGCCGGAGCGGTCCAGCGCTATATAACCCAGACCCACCTGTTTCAGGAAACGGAGGCGTGGAAGGAGTTCACTCATGACGGCGCCGGCGACCGCTCTCTCCCTGCCGGTAAATTTCATGGAAGAGAGCAGGCGTTCAGCCTCTGTTACTGAGCATGAAACTAGTTCGCCTATCCCCCATTCTCTGACCTTGACGGCAAGAGCTTCCTCTCTGAGGCGTTTCCCATTACAGGCTGGACAGACTGCGTCTCCCATAAAATCCCGCAGCCCCTCTCTGAGAGTATCGGGAAGTCCCCTCATCATCGGAATGATCCCGCGGAACCCCGCGGCGCCGAAAAGCAGTTTCCGCATGCCCTCTTTTCCCAGAAAAGAGAGCGGCATGTCCGGGGTGATCCCGAATTCGCGGCATATCTCGCCGATAACTCCGGATTTAAATTTATTAAGAGCACTGTATGCAAACGGTGCCAAAGCCCCCTCCGACAAACTTTTCCCCGGTTCTGGAATTATGAGCTCGGGAATGAAATCGACCAGACTGCCCATCCCCTGGCATTGAGGACAGGCGCCCTGCCGGCTATTGAAAGAAAAAAGCCGGGGATCGAGTTCTTCGAAACTCCGTCGGCATCTGGGACAATAAGACCTCTCGCTGTAGGTTTTACGTTTACCAGCTTCATCCATAACCCTGATAGTTCCCTTGCCGATCTGAAAGGCCTTCTCGACCGATCCCGCCAGTTCCTCCCGGGATTGTTTTCCGATCCGCATTTCTCTCACGACGATATCCATGTCGTGTTCCCGGAAGCGCTCCAGCTCAGGGATGGGATCGAGTGTCACATAGCGCCCGTCAATGACGGCGTGGGAAAATCCGAGTCGTTTCATTTTTCTCATAAGATCCTTGTGATACCCTTTCCTTCCGAAGACCACGGGGGCCAGCACGAGGAGCTTTCCGTTTTTAAAGCTTTCCATGATTTCTTCCACGATGATCTCCGGCGAGAAAGACTCGATCGACTCCTGACATCCGGGACAATGCTGAACGCCTATTTTGCTGTAGAGCAGCCTGAGATAATGGTATACCTCTGTCAGTGTGGCCACGGTGGATCGCTTCCCGGACAGGCTTGTCCTCTGCTCGATGGCTACTGTGGGGGGGATGCCCGAGATGTCGTCGATATCCGGACGCTCCATGATCTTCAGGTACTGCCTGATATATGTCGGCAGGCACTCCAGATATCGCCTCTGTCCCTCGGCAAAGAGGATATCAAAGGCAAGAGTCGATTTTCCTGAGCCGCTTACCCCGGTGATGGCCACCATCTTTCCTCTGGGTATGGAAAGCGAAATATCCTTCAGATTGTGCTCCCTGGCGCCTGTGACGGTTATCTTGTTGTCCGCGGCCCTGCGGCCGTGTGCAGCATCCTGGAGCCTGGTTTTTGCGATTTGCTCCGTTCCTTTCAGATGATGCCTGAGCCACTGCCCGGTCCAGGATGATTCTTCCCCGGCGATTTCTTCCGGAGTCCCTGCGGCAACTACACGTCCGCCCTCCTCGCCTCCTTCCGGCCCGAGGTCAATGACGTAATCCGCGCACTTGATCATCTCGGGGTTGTGCTCGATGAAGACGATACTGTTTCCTTCGCAAACGAGTTTCTGGAAGGCCTTAATCAGGATGGAAATGTCATGCGCATGGAGTCCGACAGTGGGCTCGTCAAAAATCAAAAGGGCTCGTCCTATCTTCCTGAGGCTGATGTGGCGCGCGAGTTTGAGTCTCTGAGCTTCTCCGCCCGACAGCGTATTGACGGGCTGTCCCAGCCTCAGATAACCGAGTCCGACTGAAACGAGGACCTGCAGGGGAGAGACGATTCCGGGACAGTCCGCGAAAAAAGACACGGCCTCCTCCACTGTCATCGCAAGGACTTCTGCAATGTTTTTTCCCCTGCATCGGACTTCGAGGATTTCATCCGTGAATCTCTTGCCGCCGCAGACTGGACAGAGGACGAATACATCGGACAGGAACTGCATCTCGATCTTTTCGAATCCTTCGCCCTGGCATGCCTCGCACCGGCCTCCCCGGGTGTTGAAAGAAAAAAAGGATGCCTTGTAGCCCTTTTGTTCCGCAAGGGGCTGCGATGCAAAAAGAGCACGGATCGGATCGTAAGCTTTCAAGTATGTGACCGGCGTCGCCCTCGGGGTCTTTCCGACCGGCTTCTGATCCACGAGGATCGCTTCGTCGATGTTTTCCACTCCCTGAATTTCCAAGAAACTGCCGGGTTTTTCTTCCGTTTCTCCCTTGAGTCTTTTCAATCCCCTGTACAGGATATCGATGCCGAGTGTACTCTTGCCCGATCCGGATACCCCGGTGACTGCGACCAGACATCCCAGAGGGATATCTACATCGATCTTTTTCAGATTGTGCTCGCCCGCTCCCCGGATGGAAATGAAATTCACCGGCCTCCTTCTCTGTTGCGGTACAGGAATGCTGCGCGTGCCGCTCAGATATTGACCCGTCAGCGATGACGGATGTTTCAGGATTTGATCCAGTGTGCCGCTGCAGATGATCTCCCCTCCTTTTTCTCCCGCAGCCGGCCCCATATCGATGATATGGTCCGCACCCTTGAGTATCTCCGGATCATGCTCAACGACCACGACCGTATTTCCCTGATCACGAAGATCGAGGAGAGTTCCAAGCAGACGGCCACTGTCGCGGGGGTGCAATCCTATTGTAGGTTCATCGAGAATGTAGAGCGTATCGACGAGAGATGACCCTAGCGCTTTGGTGAGACTTACCCGCTCGATCTCCCCTCCAGAAAGAGTTCTGGATTGGCGGTCGAGAGTCAAATATCCCAATCCCACATCAAGCAGATACCGCAATCTTCTTCTGATTTCGTCGATGAGAATCCCCGCCGCCTCGTCAAGAGAATTGTGGGAAAGCCGCTCAAAAAACTTCGATGTATCGGCGATACTGAGACGATAGACGTCGGCGATATTTTTTCCGAGAATACGCCACAGCAGGACTTCGTTTTTGAAACGGCTTCCCGAACATTCGGGGCAGATTACATAGCCTCGGTACCTTGATAGGAACACCCGCACGTGGAGCTTGTATCTCCTGCTTTCAAGCCATCGGAAGAAACCGCGGATTCCATAAAAATTGTCGTCTCCATCTATGATCAGATTTTGATGTTTTTCATCGAGATCTTTGAAAGGAACGTGAACCGGAATACCCTTCCTGCGGCAGAAGGTGATGAGGTCTTCCATTTCCAGCCTGGCCGCTCCCGACCATGGCCTTATTGCCCCGTCGCGGATGGATTTGTTTTTATCCGGGATTACGAGATCAAAGTCGATATCGATCGTCCGCCCGAAGCCCCGGCACATTTCACATGCACCCGCCGGTGAATTGAACGAGAAGAAGTTGGCAGAAGGCGCTCTGTAAGTGATCCCGCAGTAAGGGCATTCAAGATTCGAGCTGAAACGAAGGGTTTCTCCGGTGGGAAGGTGTACATCGACCTTCCCTTTCCCCCTCTTCATGGCCAGTTCAATCGAATCAATGACCCGTTTGCGTTCCGCCCTTTTGAAATGAAACCTGTCGGCAACGACATCCCACCTCCCTTCATCCGCTTCCTCAACGGGAATGAGCCGCCCTTCTTTCCATATCCGATAAAATCCGGATCGCTGAAGAGATTCGCGTCTTTCTTCCGGCATTCCGGTGCATTCCACAGGGAAAGTCAAAACGAGGGGGGTCTTTTCTTCAAGGGCCAGAAGCTTCCCGAACACGTCCTGGGCGGTGTCCTTTCGGACCGTCCTGCCGCAGTTGCCGCACTCGAGCACGGCTACGCGGGCATAGAGAAGCTTCATGTAATCGTTGATCTCGGTAATCGTCCCGACGGTGGACCTGGAAGTCTTGACTGCGTCTCCCTGGGCTATCGCCAATGCAGGGGGGATCCCTTTTATCCGCCCGACGTTGGGTCTGTCCATGCGCTCCATGAACTGGCGGGCATAGGGAGAGAACGTCTCCACATAACGTCTCTGCCCCTCGGCATAAAGAACATCGAATGCGAGGGATGATTTTCCGGCACCGCTCACGCCTGTAATTGTGACAAGCTTATTCAAGGGAATCTCGATATCGAAACCCTTGAGATTGTTCTGTCTGACATTCTTGAGAACAATGGAAGTCATAAAATGATTTTAAACTCTGTCTCTCTTGACTTCAATACAATACCATTATGGTCCGACTGACGGCGTCCTCATTTCGCATTCGCCATTTCTTGATTTCGTACGGAGGGTGGATAATAAAAGAGATGCCCGAAAGAAAGTCCGGACATGAGTAAGTGCTGGAAAAGACAGGAAAGAGAAATTCAGGATAGGTATATCACGCCAGGTGCCGCCAGGGATAGCACAAGACAACGGGGCGCCTCTTTCAGGCGTCCCGTTGTGCCTTGTAGATATTATATTCGCTCAATTGCACAGGCCATCGCCACACCGCCTCCGCCGCACAGGGTGGCGAGCCCGAGGGTCTTGTCCTTCTCCTTCATCGTGTGGAGCAGGGTGACCATGATGCGGCATCCCGTCGATCCCACCGGATGGCCGAGCCCGATCCCCGAACCCTTGATGTTCGTAATCTCCCGGTTCAGACCCAGCTCCCTCTCCACTCCAATATACTGCGCGGCGAAGGCCTCGTTCACTTCGATCAGCTCGAAATCCTTGAGTTTGAGGCCGGACTTCGCCAGGAGATCACGCACTGCCGGGGTGGGACTCAAACCCATAACCGAGGGATGGCATCCCCCGTAGCCCACCGCCTTGATCCGGGCGAGCGGCTTCACCCCCAGCGCCTTCGCCTTATCGGCCGACATGATCAGCATCGCGCTCGACCCGTCATTGATCCCCGAGGAGTTCCCCGCCGTCACTTTCCCGATCTTTGGAATAAATGCCGGCGGAAGCGCTGCAAGTCTGTCCATTGTGAGCCCCTCCATGAAATGCTCGTCCTTGTTGAACACCACCGGGGGCTTGCCCTTCTTCTGCGGAACCTCCACGGCAACTATCTCTTCCCTGAAACCGCCTTCCTTTGTCGCCTTCTCCGCCAGATTGTGGCTCCTCAGGGCCACTTCGTCCATCTCGGCCCGGCTGATCCCGTGCATCTGCGCGATAAACTCCGCCGTCTGACCCATAATGTAGGGCTTGCCCTTGAAAAGCTCCAGAGGCATCCCATCCTTCACCGGGCCCTTCTCCGGACCAGGAAGAAGATGAGAGCCGCAGTGAAGCGCCCGGATGATGTTGTCCACAAACTCCTGGTCCTGAAGACGGCAGCCCCACCGGGCCGCGGGAACCGAATAAGGAACTCGGGACATGTTCTCCACACCGCCTGCAAGTACCACATCCACCAGACCTGCTTTGATCATCGCCATGCCCGATACCACCGCCTCCATTCCCGATATGCAGACCCGGTTGATCGTCACCGCCGTCGATGTCTCCGGAATCCCCGCCATCAACGCCCCGATCCGCGTCACGTTGAGCGAGTCCACCGGGTCCATGCAGCAGCCGTACCGCACATCATTGACCTCGCCGGGCTCCACTCCGGCCCGCCTGAGCGCCTCCTTCATCGTGACACTCGCGAGAACCGCCGCGTGTACGTCCTTGAGACTGCCGCCGAATGAGCCGATCGCCGTGCGGCATGCCGATACAATGACTACGTCCTTCATAATAATACACTCTCCTGTGGTTTATTTCCGATTTTCCGAGTAGCTCCGATTAACGGATAAAAAAACCCGTTTTGCGGGCTGATTCAAAATGCAGGCTAACGGCACAGGGCTGAAGGGAGAAAAGTATAAAAAACAGCTCCCCTGCTGTCCGAAGCCGCTTTTGAGAACAAAACCGAAAGCGCAAGGCAAAGGGCCAAAGGAATTGCTCAAATAGTAATTTTTCCTGAAGCCTGTCTTCAAGACGGCCAGCGCCAAGCATTTCCTTATAAATGAAATGTCTCCGAAAGTAAAGGAAGAACTCCGCTTTTTTTCAAACCGGTTGCAGCGAGTTTCTTCGCGGTCATGTTTTTGATATCCGCCTGTATAGAAGGCAATTGATATGAAAGAAGGCAGTTAATGCTCCCCCCTGTCTGATGATTTTTCTTGCAAGTTCTTTTACCCGTTTTTGTCTGGTTACTTTCCGGTCCGCCAGATAGACAGCAGGCAGACCATGGCAGATCATTTTGTGGAACCCGGCATGCGGCAGCTTTGACACACCCTGGCTTGCCATTCTGAAGAAGAGCAGGAGACGCTCGATCATGCGATCGTCGTTTTCATAATATGAACAGAAATTCAGATCTCCGCCTATCAGATCCTCCTCCTGATCTACAAAGTAATCCATCAGTATGTGCAATCCCTGGACCCAGGGGAAATAGGCATTCCTGATTTGGTTCACAAGGGTGCCGGAGCAATAGTCATTCTGGGCGGAGCTGACGAGACAGAATATCCCCAGTGTTGAACCCGCGCATGCCGAAAATTCATACCAGCTCATGGGCGGCAGCACGGGGCGGTATACTTCAAACCAAGCTTTCAAATACGGGACTCTATCCTCCACGCGGACGTGTTTGAACACCTGCAGATCACAATAATACGTGGCAAGCTCATACAAAGAAGGGGAAATCTTTTCATATGCGGGGGTTTTTTCCAGTATACTCTGGCATGTCCTCACAAGATCGGCAAGGTATCCTCCGTCAGATTGTTCTTCTCTGTATCGATAGTAATTGGTACAGGGGGCGCACGGCGTAAGCGCATGGAACATTGCTTCGTGAAGAGTCCGGAAATCCAGAGGATCCACAGAGGTGCTCCGATCGCACAGATTGTCGAGGTAATCGCTGATGGTCTGATAAGCAACGATGAATTTAACCGCATCATTCCTTTTCTCGCCGGCCAGCAATCCATAAAGGGCCCCTCCTTCGCAATGGAACGCCTTGGTATGGATGCTCATCAGCGCCTGTTTGCGCAGTTCCGGATCAGGAATTTGCTTCGCCTTCTCTATCCATCCGTTTAAAAAAAAGTGGGCGTCGGGAAGAACCTCCCGGATCGTCCTCACCGTCATGGTCCAGAAGCCTGTCGGAACTGCCAATGTTTTAAACACTCCTTGCATAAGGGAATTTAGGGCAATTTAATCGGAACACGCCAAATTTGCAAATAACTTTTGGCGGTGCTGCATCCAAAAAACGAAAGCCCGCCCCTGACAGAGGGCAGGCCTGTTATGCAACCAGTTCCGGAATTCAGAACCTGAGGACAAAGCCCGAGCGTGTGTAATCACAAAATCCTATTTTCCCGAATCTCTCCTGGCCACGAGACCGGACAGGGCGAAAATTCCGGCGAAAACATAATCGCAGGCAAAGAAATCAACAAACGGAATGGAGCGGATGTATCTACTTTCTATCCTTAAAAAATTTCAGAAGGAACGCAGCATCCTTAGGTGAAAGATCGAAATTGAAGACAGCTTTTTCGACTAGTTGTTGAACCGGTTGTTTTGGATTCTCTTCCAGATGGGATGAAATCCATTTGATAGCTTTCCTGATGTCTTCCCCTTCCGGCATCATGTTCGACATCTGCGCCACCTCCTTGCTTATTACTATAGTAAAAAAAGGAGCAGGTTTCAAGGATGAAAGGACCTCTTGAGGACACATTTCCCGTCCGCCGGGACGTTGAGCTAAGCAAATCGGCAATCAAAAATCAGGATTCCCCTAATATTAAAGGGACTGGAATCTGGTTATGCTTTAAATCAATTCTGCCGGCGCAAATTCAGACGACGGAAAGCTGTATTTGCGCCGCCTCCCGATAGCGACAATTCGGGATTAAATCAAAAATCTGATAAAAAGGAGGGTGCCGAAATGAAAAAGCACATATTCCCTGCTATTATCATTGTCATTTTGCTCGCGTTTTCTTCCGTTTGCGCCGCCCAGGACAGAATGGGATCTTCCGGGCCGGGCCTTTATTTTGGCGTTTTCGGAGGGGGTGTGTTCCCCCTGGACATGCAGATGTCCAATGATAATGCATCACTGCGAGACCTGGATCTGGGTAATGGCTGGACAGCCGGTGCAAAAGTCGGAGGACTTTTTCTGGACAAAGTACTCGCTGTCGAGATCGAATACAATCATATTGCGGGTACAAATGCCGATAGTCAGTTCAGCCACACATTCAGCGGGACAAACATCAATGTTTCGGGAAAGGTTGCAATTGATTCCGTCTTCGTGAATTTCATTGCCCGATATCCTCACGGAAAAATCCATCCCTATATAGGGGTCGGTCCCGGCTGGTCCTGGTTCAAATTCAAGGATGCCAGCGCATCGTCGGTGCCCAACGCACTCGGTTTGTCAACAGCAACGAGCGATGACACTGATTCGACCTGGGCCGTTCAAGGGCTCGCCGGAGTAGAATTCGACATAGTGCGCAATGCCTCGTTTGTCCTCGGTTACAAGTACTATTATACAAAAGCGGACCTGGATTCGTTCAACCATACTGATGTCAAATTCAAGTCGCATATTGTGACGGGCGGTTTCAATTTCTATTTCTGATTCGCGTCTGGACACACTATTTCAAAGATTCGGAGAGGCTGCTCTTACGGGGTCAATAGCTCTGGATCACGCAAACCGACGGACATGGAACCCTCAAAGCGATCGCGGAGGGGGAAGTCCTAGATCCGGAAAGACACAGCCAGCGCGTCGATGTGAAGGCCGTTACTCTGCACCGCTTTCGCTTGGACAGGACAGAACATGGATGGGAGGCCACAGTCATTCTCGACATCTGAGGCAATATCCTCTGCGTATTCCGGCGGGTTGAATTCTACAAAGTTTGGAGAAGGAAGCTACAATTCATCTCAGTTTCCACGGCCGGCGGAAGTACCATCATCAGCGGGACTTGGCGGGAAAGCCATCGCTCCGTAATTACAAACAAAACATGATTCCATGCAGGCTGTCGGGCCGGGGAATGGTACATAATGTGCAAGCTGCATGTAGAACAGATGCCGTCCCCAGGTTCCTGAACGAGAAACGGACAAGAAAGGTGAATCATGAGAGTAAGAGTAGATGAAGAAATCTGTGTCGGGTGTGAAGCATGCGCCGAGGCATGTCCCGAAATTTTCGAGATGAATGGAGAATTCGCCGTTCCGGTGATAGAAGATGATGTTCCTGAAGAACTTGAGGAAATTTGCCGGGAGACGGCGGACACCTGTCCTGTAGAATCCATTATTATCATGGAGGATTAGCCGGATTTGACGGGCAGAGTTTTTTCAGGAGCCCGCTGATCCGCCAGGGGGATCGCTTATAGCTGAGATTGGGGAACATAGTATTCAAAGATCGACGCAGAGTGATTACTGGATCGGTACTTCACCGAAACTGGAAGAAACACAGTCTGCCGTGAGCTTTGATTTACACTTCGGAAAGGGGATGTGTCGCTAATTTTGATTGCAAAAGTTTAATTTATATGGTTTTTTATATATCGAATGGGGCTTTTCTCAGTACCGGTGATTGTTTCAACGCCATCCTGAAAGCCGGAACATGTTTCTGAAAGAGGCTCTTCTATACAAGAAAGCCGAGGCCAATAAGGTATCCTGTTACCTCTGTAGTCATCGCTGTAGTATTCCCGACGGAGGGTTCGGCATATGCAATGTCCGGGAAAACCGGGGTGGTGTCCTGTACACACACGCATACGGAGAACTCATTGCCCGCAATATCGATCCTATTGAGAAAAAACCCCTGTACCATTTTTATCCCGGCACTTACTCCTATTCCATTGCAGCAATCGGGTGCAATTTCAAGTGCGATTTTTGTCAGAACTGGCAGATATCTCAAGCCAGGGAAGCTGAAGAGCTGGGTCTTCGCTCCCAGGCGGTCAGGCCGGAAGATGTGATCAAGCAGGCAAAACAGACCGACTCAAAAAGCATCTCCTATACCTATACTGAGCCCACGATTTTCTTCGAATATGCCCTGGAGATTTCACGGTTGGCCAAAAAAGAGGGGCTTGCCAATGTATTTGTGACAAACGGGTATATGACGGCGGAGATGCTGCACATGATGGACGGCTATCTCAATGCGGCGAATGTAGACCTCAAATCTTTCCGCAAAGATTATTACCGCAAAGTGTGCAAGGGCAATCTCGCGCCCGTGCTCGAGAATATCAGGACAATGCATAAATCGGGTATCTGGATCGAGATCACGACTCTGGTTGTTCCCGGCCTTAATGATTCAGAGCAGGAATTGCGGGAAATAGCCGATTTCATAGCAGGCGTCGACAGGACGATTCCCTGGCACGTCAGCCGCTTCCATCCTCAATACCGCATGGACGGAAGGCCGGCTACTCCCATGACTGTTCTGAATAGGGCTTATGAGATTGGCAAAGAAGCCGGCCTGCATTACGTTTACCTGGGCAATGTCTCGGGGAAAGGAAATCATACCTATTGTCACAAGTGCAGCCGGCTTCTGATTGAACGCAGCGGTTTTTCCGTTCGTAGATATGAAATAACGGAAGGGCGATGCCCGCAGTGCGGTACCAGGGTGGAGGGTGTGGGACTCTAACATAAGGAGGGTCGGAAAATGAAGATCAGCAAAAGGACCTCTTTAAAAGGTCGCGCCAGAGAGCAAGAAGCAAAATTCTGGCGGATCATGCGTTCTGCAGGACCCGGCAGGCAATGTCTTAAGTGAAAACAGTGAAAGGGAAAATAATTGCCGGTTCGGCAGTTAAGAAATTTGATTTTTTTATTCAGTGGCATCTCACGGAACGGTGCAACCTGCGTTGCCGTCACTGCTACCAGCAGGGGACGGACGCCGAGGAGATGACCCCCGACAGAGTCAAAGAGGAAGTAGACGGGGCAACCGGGATGTTCCGGGCCTGGGAGGAGAATTACGGCATACAGGTGACCCCGTCTATTCATTTCACAGGCGGAGAGCCTCTTCTTTATCCGGGCATGTGGGATGTTGCGGCTTATTGCCGTGACAAGGGATATCAAGTCGCTCTTTTGACGAACGGCTGCCTGATTACCGAAGAGGATTCAGTGAAAGCGTCTTCTCTCGGCGTGAGTGACATCCAGATCAGTCTAGAAGGACCTCGCCAGCTTCACGACGACATACGCGGGAAAGGGAGTTTTGCTTCGGCTCGAAGAGGTCTCGAAAAGCTGCTTAAGCGCGAAAACAGGGTCAGCGCCAACGTGACTCTTTCTCGTCTCAATTCAGATTATATCGAGAAAACGGTGGAGACCGCCAGAAATACAGGGTTTCACCGGATCGGTTTTTCGAGAGTCGTGCCTTGCGGAAGGGGAAAAGCCTTCCTCCGGTATCTGCTCCGCCCGGATGAATTGAAGGAAGCCTATAGCAGAATCCAATCATTGAACAGTCCTGCATTCCCCGTTTCGTCTCTGGATCCCCTGGCAGGGACTCTTCATTGCGACCCTGCCGGTTCCGCAGATGCGCTGACACTCGCTGGGTGCAGCGCGGGCTTTTCGGGCGTAACCGTCACCAGCGACGGTTCCGTCATGCCCTGCAGGCGCATCGGCCTCGTCGCGGGGAACTTGAAAAGTAATTCTCTCCGGTTCATCTGGGCTACCTCAGAGATCCTGTGGCGGTTGAGGACACGGGAAAGCTATAAGGGAAAATGCAACCGATGTGGCTACTGGTCCTCATGCCGGGGCTGCCGGGCAATAGCTTATCATTACTCGCTGGCGGATAACGGCGAAGGCGACCTGTTTGCTGATGATCCCCAGTGCTGGCATGAATGAAAAAAGAAGGGGGCATCAATAAATATATGGAAAAAAAACAGGCGAATGCACGCCGGAAATGAATTTTTCCAGCTTGGTGATGCCGTGAACCGGTTCCGGATATTCCAGGACATGGGGGTGCGTCTGAATATATCCTGTATCGAATCTCTCTTCCCGGAAATCCGAGTCCATACAGATCGCGCGATAGAAGGGGATGGTTGTTTTGGGACCGACAATGAGAAACAGGTCCAGTGCGCACTGGAGCCGCTGGACCGTCTGTTCCCAGTTGTATCCGCGGACGGTCATTTTGACCAGCAGTGAATCATATTCCGTGGGAATTCTGTAGCCCTGATAGATGATCCCGTCCAGCCGCACACCTGGTCCGCCGGGTGGAAGATATACGTCGATATTTTTTCCACCATCCGGCATGAAATTATTGAGCGGGTCCTCCGCATTGATCCTAACCTGAACGGCTTTTCCGCGAAGCTGAATCCGTTCGGCGGGTATTGTCAAGGGCTTTCCTTCGGCGATATTGATCTGCTCCCTGATGATATCGATATTGACCAATTCTTCCGTAACAGTATGTTCCACCTGGAGACGGGTATTCATTTCCATGAACCAGAATTGATTCGTCTGGGGATCCACAAGAAACTCGACCGTTCCTGCATTGACGTAACCGACCTCCCGCGCTGCCCTGATTGCGGCGGCATACATGGCATCGAGCACCTCAGGCGGAAGAGCGGCCGGGGCCAGTTCCAGCAATTTTTGATGCCTCCTCTGGATGGAACAATCTCGGGAACCAAGGTGAATGACATTCCCGTAATAGTCCGCCAGGATCTGGATTTCGACATGCCGGGGGGATTCGATGCACTTCTCCACATAAATATTCTCATTTTTAAATGCCTTGCGGGCTTCGGCCCGCGCCCTTTTTACAGAATTGGCCAGTTCCGCCTGATTCTGAACTTTTCTGATTCCCCTGCCGCCGCCCCCCGCTGATGCCTTGATCATGATCGGATAGCCGTACTGATTGCCAAAGGAGATCGCCTCGCGAATCCCTTCTTCACCTGATGATAGATTATAAGTCCCGGGGATAAAGGGCAGATCAGCCCTTTTTACGATCTCCCTGGCCAGAACTTTTTCTCCCAGATTCCGTATGAGCTTTGGAGGAGGGCCGATAAAAATAATTCCGGCCCGCTCGCATGCTGACGCGAAATCCGCATTTTCCGCCAGAAATCCGTAACCTGGATGAATCGCGTCGGCTCCTGTTTTGGTTGCCGCCCATATCATTCTGTCGATATCCAGGTAATCTTTCCTGGGGCCGTCCCCGATCAAGACAGCTTCTTCCGCGATCCGGATATAATAAGCGTGCTGATCCGGTTTTTCATAAACGACGACCGCCAGAAGCCCCATTTCCTTTACGGTCCTGAGGATCCGCAGGGCTATTTCACCGCGGTTCGCAATCAGTATTTTTTTAATCTTCCTTTTTACGGCCTTTATAGACATCTCTATCCACTCTACAGCCAGCTATAGGGGAAGAACTCGGCTGTATACATATCCATCAGGAACGTTTCCAGGTTTGCAATCTCCTTGCCCGGATCCGGGTAATTGAAAATACCGGGATGTTTGTAAATATAACCGGTATCGATTCTGCCGGCGATAAAGTCAGGATCGTCGCATATCGCCCTGTAAAAGGGGATCGTGGTTTTCGGACCCACTATCAGAAAGACATCCAGTGCTCTCTCCAGGCGGCTCAGGGCCTGCTCCCAGTTAAAACCGCGGACCGTCAGTTTAACCAGAAGAGAATCATATTCCGTCGGAATTCTGTAGCCCTGGTATAAAATGCCGTCCAGGCGGATGCCGGGGCCACCGGGGGGCAAATACACTTCTACCGTTTTTCCACCGTCGGGTCTGAAATTGAGGAGCGGATCTTCCGCATTGATTCTTACCTGAATTGCGCTGCCGACCGGATTTACATATTCCTGAGGTATCTCCAGGCGATTTCCTTCGGCGATCATGATCTGCTGCCGGACTATATCCACATTGACCAGTTCCTCGGTCACCGTATGCTCGACCTGCAGTCGTGGGTTCATGGCCATGAACCAGAACTCCATCGTACGGGGATCCAGCAGGAATTCTACAGTACCCGCGTTGATATAATCGACCTCCCGCGCCGCCCTGATTGCGGCGGCATACATGGCATTGAGCACCTCAGGCGGAAGAGCGGCCGGGGCCAGCTCCAGCAATTTCTGATGTCTGCGCTGAATGGAGCAATCGCGGGATCCAAGGTGGATGATATTGCCGAAAGAATCCGCAAGAATCTGAATTTCTATGTGGCGCGAGGATTCGATACACTTCTCCAGATATATGCTTTCCTCTCTCGGATATTTGCGGGCTCTCGAGCGCCTTTTTACGATCTGCTTGACCAAATCCGTTTCGTTCAATACTTTTGTGACACCCCGGCCTCCACTTCCTCCTGATGATTTGACCATTATCGGGTATCCTGTTTTCCCGCCGAACGCCACTGCCTCCCCTATGCCCCGTTCGCCAGGAGACAGGGTATAGGTACCGGGTATAACAGGTATTCCGACCCTTCTCATTATCTCCCGGGCAATAACCTTATTGCCCAGATTGCGGATAACCCTGGAAGGGGGGCCGATGAACGTAATGCCGGCCCTTTCGCAGGCGGCGGCGAAGTCGGCATTCTCCGATAAAAATCCGTACCCGGGGTGAATGGCATCCGCGCCGGTCTTCCGGGCAGCCCAGATCATTTTTTCAATATCAAGATAGTCCTTGACCGGTCCGTCCCCTATCATGATGGCTTCTTCGGCAAACCGGATATAATAAGCGTCGCTGTCCGGCCTCTCGTAGGCTACAACGGCTTCGCGGCCAAGCTCGCGGATCGCACGGATAATCCTGAGGGCGACCTCGCCTCTGTTGGCGATCAGAATTTTTCTTATTCTCTTTCTTGGGAGCATGTTTTTTTGAGCGCTTGCACGCAGAAGAAAAGCCCTGCACTCTTCCCGTTTTTCTAACTGATTTCCGTTCCCTTCGGCACGGAAGGCGTTCCGGCCGCCGTCTTTATCTTAGTAAGGGATGTGGAAAATTGACACATTCCCATATCTTAGTCAAGTGCGATTACCTCGATTGGAACCGGCGCATTGCACGCTTCAGTGATCGTCCTTTGATTTGCATTGCTTTCGGAAGGCGTGCTGCGGATTTTTTTTCCGGGTCTCCTGCTTCATTCTGACCTGCAATGTACCGACGACGATGACCCCCACCGTGAAGAAGAGTTCTACGCCGTACTGCACTATCCGGGAGGGGTGGAATAAATTCACAATAAATGGATCGCTTATTATCATTTCTCCTCCCACTCGTCCGAGAATAGCCGCTCCGATGTAAATAATCACAGGATATTTGTCCATCAGCATGGAAAGGATATTGCTCGTGAACACGATAAACGGGATACTCAGGCCAAGGCCGAAAACGAGCAGAAAAAGATTCCCTTTAGAGGCGGCGGCAATGGCAAGGATATTATCGGCGGACATAGTGATATCGGCTACAACAATAATCCAGACGGCCTGCCAGAATGTCTGGACCTCTTTTCTGATTTCTTCTCCCGGCGCCCCCTTTACAAAGAGTTTCAATGCGATCCAGATAATAAAGGCTCCCCCGGCAAATTTTACGAACTGAATCTGCAACAGTTGAGCGGCAAAGAAGGTGAAGACGACCCTCAACGCGACGGCGGCCCCGGCTCCGTAGAATATACCTCTTTTACGCTCCCTGCGGGGGAGTGTTCTGACAGCCATGGCGATGATGACGGCATTATCTCCCGCCAGGACCAGATCGATGACGATAATGCTCAGGGCACCCAGGATAAATTCCCAGTTGAAATGGATTTGGCTGAATGAACAAAGATCCAATGATTCTTTCCCTTGCAGAATAGCTCTGTTAAAAACACATAGCACAGATTCAAGGGCTACCGCACGCAAAATCGCAAAATAACGTAGTTCTCCAGGCGGGGTGTAT
Source organism: Syntrophales bacterium (assembly GCA_041946925.1). GTDB lineage: Bacteria > Desulfobacterota > Syntrophia > Syntrophales > UBA4778 > JBHGBI01. The sequence continues at coordinate 69,243 of JBHGBI010000007.1, forward strand.
TCGCTGCTCGGCTTCGGCTGCTGGGCAAATGGCGTCAAAAGAGGAAGTTGAGAGAGCGAGAACGGCTTTCAGCCTGTATTTTTCCTCGATAACGTGTTATGAATTTTCGCCCTTCGGGTGTTGGCGAACGAACGAAACAAGGAGATTCATTATGAAAAGAAATCTGATTATAATAAAAGG
>JBHGBI010000070.1:0-9529 GCA_041946925.1 Syntrophales bacterium
CCTCTATTTTAAATTTGTATGTTTCCCATTGTTTCATAGGCAAACACCTTTTCTTCTTTTTCCTTAGTTTCCTTTGGCCGACGAGTCCCTATACATCAATCTTTTCCCTTCTATGCCGCAAAGAGCAAGAAGGCTTCTTTCCTTGTCGCCAATATTCCTCTGATTGTATCTGAAATTAAATTCAGAAAGATATCTATGAAGGTGATTGCTATCGACATGATGATAAACCCCAACAATGCCGCGTTTCAATAAACTGAAATAGCCCTCAACCGTATTGGTGTGAACGTTTCCCCTGACGTATTCTTTCCTACCATGATTAATAACGTGATGGAAGGGGAAATGCTTATCCAGTCCCTTGTAAGATGCGAAATCATCCGTCATGATGGTTGCGGATTGGTGGACGTTTTCGCGAATGATCGTCTTGAGATTTTTCCCGGTAACTCTTTCAACTGGCATGGACATGACCTTTCCATTCCTCTCAACAAGAGCAAATACCGGAGTCTTTTTCTCTGCACCCCTACCGCGCTTGCCGCGTGCTTTTCCGCCGACATAAGTTTCGTCGGCTTCGATAGTACCTTGAAGCTGTCCGGTTTCCTGATCCATCGCATAGCGAAGACGATGGAACATGAACCACGCAGTTTTATACGTAACCTCGATCATTCGATGAAGCTGATGGGCGCTCATGCCTTTCTTGGAGGAACACAACAAGAACGCGGCATACAGCCACTTATTGAGCGGGATATGACTGCTTTCAAAAACCGTCCCGACCGTCACGCTGAATTGCTTACGGCACTTTCTGCATTTCCAAAGGCCAGGGCGAACGGATTTACCCTTGATGGCATAATGTTCTTCTGTACTACCGCAATGCGGACAGACAGGACCATTCGGCCATCTTACCTTTTCCAGATAAAGCCGCGCCTCATTTTCATCCTGAAAGCAGGGAGAATTAAATCCTATAGTTTCCATTGGTGCCTCCATTTGACTATTAAGTACCACCGTCAAATGGGTTTGTCAAGTATATAATTGCGATCAGTAAACCTTCCCCTCTTTCTGGAGGATGAAAGCTACTTCGAACCCAAAAGAACCGTCTGGAAAAACTGATAGGCTCGAGTGAGTTTCTGCTGATCGGCCTTGTCCAGGGTAGAAATAAAAGCATTTCTATCTGCAGCGTTCATCCCCGAGAGCGGATCCATCATCTTGAGAGACTGAATAATCCCCTTCGAAGTCCCGCCCAAATTGGCGTATTCGGCCATGTACTTATCCACTGCAGTCTTATCACCGTACCGCAGTGCCAGCCTGAGATTGTACAGGGCATCGCCTTTCGGAGTCAGCCAGAAACCCTCCGAGGATTTACCCTGCTTCTTCAAGAATTCGGATTTTAATTCGAAGATGTCCCGGTAAGAACCCTCCAGAGGGTCAACAGAATAAAAAGCCACTTTGCCGAGGCTTTTACCGTAACCCATAGAAGGGAGTCCCGCCAGTTCTCGGTACTCGTTGTCGAGTCCGAAAGAGCGGGCAAGGTGGAGGCCACGGTCCCGGATCGTGGTCGGGCTTGTGACGTCCGGAAACGTCGAGCGCCTGGTAGCGGTTTCGAGGCCGAGTTTTGTGAACGGGAACGATCCTGATGCAACGACATTCAGAGGGGCCTTTCCAGAATCTTTCGCCATCTCGAGAGCGGCTTCCTGCAATGTTGCCTTACCCCTCAGCCATTTGTCAACCGTTTTCGGGGCTGCATCGAGGCCGAACCACTCAAGGATGTCACCTAAAGCCCCTAGCCTATTGAAGTAAAGGATCTCTCCGGTCTTCGGATCACGCCCTAAAACGATGTGGGTTGATTTCTTAATGTCCTGAGAGAGCGCCTTTTCCTCCTCCGGGAACATGAGGTTGTTCCAGGTGGCCAGCATCGTCGAGAGCGCCGTTGCCTTCATCAGGAACGAGCCCACCCGGTAAGCGACATAGGGGGACTTGATGGCGGCCGATCCCACAAACCGCTTTGCCAGTTCAGCCGGCGCAGTCCCTTCGTCGATCGCGTTCTTGATAAACTGCTTATATCTTTTGAAATTGACTTCCTTCCAACTCCAGAACGGGAAGACGTGCTCCCGCATGACCTGACCGAAGACGGACACCCTGTCATATGCCCCGAGGAGGTCATTGGAAAGCCAGAAGGCCCGGTCCCTGACGTCCTTGAGCCCCATGATTTCATCGGGAATCGATGCCCCGAAGCTCTTGGGCCGTCCGTCCGGAGACTTCTTCATCTGCTCGAGGAAGTCCAGATAGTTGGCATACCGGAGGATCCCCTCCCGAAAATCGGTGCTCATCCGGGCGGCTTTCCAGTATTTCTCCCAGCCCTTTTTTGGGAGGTTGGCCACGCTCTCCCCTTCAGGATATAACTTTTTGAATACCCAAAGCTTTTTCAGGTCCCCGATTTCCTGTGCCTGCAAAGTGGCAGAGAGACCTCCGCGGTCGAAATACTCGGCCATCTCCGGGGTCATTGGTTTCTTGCCGACATAGACGTCGTAAAGTTCCCTGACGGCCTGGGGAACCTTGGCGAATCCGGAGGGGTTGCCGACCATCGAGGCGTCAGCATCACCGGTTATGTTTCGCAGGTTGTATTTTACGAACCGCCGCGGGCTGATCAGTTGCCAGACCTTCCATGCCTTTTGGATATTTCTGGAACCCTCTGCCAGCACGCTCTCGCTTTTCGTCTTCTGCAGTTCATCGAGAGTAGCGGCCAGTTCGTTCTTAATGACGAACTCCCGGCGTTTCTGCCCCATCGTCATCACCTTTTTCACCATATCCTTGGTGATGCCGACTTCTTCAAAGGCCCCCGAGTAGAGCTGTTCGGCTATCTTGGCCGGGATGGAATCTGAGAAGTAAAAGACATTGCCTTCCCGCGGCTGCCAGGTGGTATATCCTTCCGGGATGGCCTGACGCCAATCCTGCAGGCCCTTCGCTCGAGCATCCGCCCTCACCTTGTCGGCGATGTTGTAATTCTGATCGATTCTCTTGATCGTCCGGGCGGTCTCGATGTCACGGAGCATCTGTCCGTAAACCTCGAATTCGGCTTCGAGATAATCGGTGTTGATGTCCTTGGTGGATCCTTCCCGCTTTTTCAGGAACCCCCGTCCAGTCGGCGTCTTGAGCTTCTTCCCGGTCCCGTAGATGCCCTTGGCGTTTGCGTACTCGAGGACCTGATGCCTGAAGTAGTTCTCGTTGGTGAACCGGTCGGCCACATCAAAACCGATGTCTTTCATGGCACCGATATATTCCGACTTTAGGTTATCCCAGGAGGCTTTCCTTTTCTCGAGGGCGGCAAGCACCTTGGGGTTCTGAGAGACAAAGGAATCCACCTTCCCGGCTGCCGCTTTCAACGTTTCCGGGGTGAATCCGAACGGGAGAGCCCGGCCCTTGTCTGCCACGTTCAGAAGGTCATCCAGAACAACCTTCCGGGTAAAGAGGTCATAGTCGGCCTTGTCCAGCCCCTGCAGTTCATTTGCCTTCTCGAGAATGGCGCGCTGCCCGGTGACGTCTCCCTGTTTCTCGAGCTTTTTAAGGGCGAATTGGGCCTCCGCAAACTCTCCCGTCTTTGGTAGGTTTTCATATGGTCGGCTCATCTTGTGGCCGATATCCACCATGTAGTTTTTGAACCGTTGCAGGACGGGTTCCGCCCCCTGTCCTTGGGCGGCTTTGAACCGCTCCTCGATCTCGCCATCAAATTTAACAAGCGGCTCTTTAGCTTCTGTTTTTCTCCAGGAGAGTTCCCCGGCCTGTTCAGCCTTTCGGGTTTCGGAAATGAGGCCTGAGAGGTCCGGTTGGGGTTTTACCTCGGTTTGCAGCGCTTCATCGACAATCCCCCCTTTCTTGGGTTCGACTTTTGCCGCCTGTTCGATTACATCCACATTCTTGATTCTGGACGCTTCCGGCAACGCCTCATCGACAATGGAGGGTTTGGCCTTTCCTCGTTTGAGGATCCCGGGCAACCCGAACATGGCGGAGGCCTCCCCCACGGTCCCGGCGATCGGTTCCGCTACGGTCCCCTCCAAGGGGGTTAGCTTGACGATCTCTTTCAGCCCCTCCCCGGCCATCGTGAAAGGTTTTGTCAGCCCTTCCCCGAGGACGGCGGCCGTATCCCTCTCCTGGTCTGTTTTCAGGATCTTCTCTGGAATAAATGAGGATATGCCTTCGATGGTCTTGTTGGCTTCTCCCAAGTCCCCGGTTGAAATGAGGCGGGAAAGACCGGCAATTCCCGCAACGGGGAAAGCGGCCGCACCCGCAGCAACGGACTCGAGCGCCGGGGCGATTTCCGGGCGGAACATCATATCCGATTCCGCGGAAGAGGCACGAATACCCTCAGACAGGGCATCTTTCACCTTGTCCATGATGCCGGGCTTTTTCTTAACCGGGGTCAGCGCCTCGTCAACGATCGACAAACCGCCGCCGTCCAGAGCTTCGTCAACGATTCCCATCAGAACCCCGCTTGTGCTGCAATCTTGTTGAGTTGTTCCTTCGTCCAGCCTTTCGCGGCCAGTTCACGAATGCGCGCCTTGGCTTCCTCCCTGTCCTTGGAGCCCTTCAGGTATGAAACAGCCTGCGGCATATTGGCGTTTTCGGTCTGCTTTGGCTGCGTCTTTTTCTTCCCTAAAAGCTCCCCTTCCCTGTCATTCAGGTCCTGGAGTTGCTGCTGATATACCGGGAGCATGGCGCGCTGTTCGTCGTTCATGGTTCCGGGCAGAAGTGTTCCGATCCTTTGAATCTCTCTCTGAATAAAAGATTTATCTTGCCTGATGCTTTTCAATTCTTCTTTTTTATCATCGGACATCTTCTCCCGGAGGCGGTTCTTCTCGTCTGCGATTTCCTTGATCGCCGCAACCCGCATATCGGCCACATCTTTCTGAGTCTGCGCCTTCAGATCGGCTATGTCCTTCATTGTCCCGAGGCGGCTTTCCAGAAGGGCCGCCTTCGAATTCTCTTGCTGCTGCGCCCTGAACCTCGCCACATCCGGAAACAGCCCGTCAATGTGCTTGCCGAGGTCGGCATCCCCGTCGAGGTTGGTGATGAATTCCTCCATCGCCTTTGCCTGGGGGGATGAGGCAAAAGTGATGCCGGTTTTCGGATCGCTCAACTTCTTTTCGTAGACATCTGAAATTCGCTGAAGAAGAAGGTTCCTTAAATCCGGCCCCTGCGCTTTCAGGGTGTCGTATGCCTGACCTCTCGGCATCCCGGACATCCCGAGAATGGGTTCGTAAATATCATTCAGGTCCTTGTCATCGAGGCCGAGAGTATTTTTCATCCCGATCTTGGTCTTCAGGATGTCCACCCGGTTGAGCGGCATGATATTGGGGTCCTTGGCGATCTCGGCGTTTTTGGCAGCTTCCAGAACGGAATTGTGCCGCCTCGTCTCATCGAGCTGCCTGCTCCTCATCATGAGTTCGGCCTCCCCGAGCCTTGCCTGTGTGTCCTGCCCCCTCATGGCGATCAGGTTGCGGAAAAGTCCGTTCAGGGTGTTCCCGAGGTCTCGCGTTTCGCTTCCGTAAGGCATCTCAGCCCTCCTTTGACATTGTTCCTGAAAGTGGATATATTACGCTCATGAAAAAGGTGCTGGTCATTCTACTGGTCCTTGTCGGGTGCGCGGGGAGGCAGCCCATCCAGATGAGTACGACAACAGAAGATTTCTCTGCTCGCATGGCAATCATAAGCATTGAAGTGAATAAGTGTCTAAACACTGAAAAGCACGTCCCTTATTATGTCATTGCAGGGAACAGCACCAACGCCTTCACAAACGGAGAAGCTGTTTTCCTGTATGAAGGCATCCTTTCCCTTGACGACGATTCGATCAAATTCACGATGGCTCATGAAATAGCCCACATAAAACTGAACCACATTTCAAACGTGAAGGCGGCAAGCATGGCGACCACGGGAGCCATGATGGTTGTTGGCTTCATCGTTCCTGGCGCCGGGCTCCTTAACCATGCGGTGAATCCTGTCGTAACCCGTTCATACTCTCGCAGCGCGGAACTGGATGCTGACCGCATGGCCGTCGATGCGATGGAAACCTGCATGAAGATACCCAGAGAAAAAATCATATCCATTTTCAAGGATGAGCAGTCCCGCTCAATGACAACTGGCGGACTCTGGTCTACGCATCCCTCGTGGGATGACCGGATTCAGAACATTTCAGTACCTCGATAAAGAGTTCCCCGCCAACATTCTGCCTGCATCCGTGAATCTCAAATCCTGCCCGTAAAGCCCACATCAAAGCCCGTTTGTTTTTATTGCTGATGGCACCCATGATTCCAGGGTATCCGAGCGCGTGGAGAGCCTTCAAGGTATCTACGTAGTACCCGTATTTCTTACCCGGCTCCACGTCCTTCGCAAAGCCGATGTATTGCAGGTAGAGCGTTCCCCATCCGTGGACGTAAACCGAACAGAAGGCTACCCGGCGCCCTTCGTCTTCGATCTTGAAAACCACACCGGGCAGGGGTACGTCATCATCCCCGAAAGCCTCCCTGTAGACTTCCTTGAACTGTTCAGGCGTGTACTGGACCGCAACCAGGTCGATCATTTTCCGCCTATTTTCTTAAATGGCGCTTCAATAATTGAGGCGATCGTTGAGCCGATTTCCGACACCTCTTGCGGAATTTCCTTCGTCTCTGATGTCAATTCCGCCAGCTTTGCGCCTCCGTACGTTGCTGCCGCCGGTAGCAGATAAGGCTGCGCCGCACTCAAAAACCCTCCTCCTGCAACAGGAACCCCGCCCCCGACCCCCGCCTCCATCGCTGCCGCTGCCTGCACCGGTGCTGCCGCGTTCGCCGCTGTGAAAGCTTGTGCGGCTGGCAATGCGGCCTGAGTCGTTCCGCCAATAATTCCCGCATCCTTCAGCAGGTGATACCCTAGCAGCCCCGCCCCCGTCCCTGAAACCCCCGTCTGAAGCAGCCCCATCCTCCGCGCCTGGTTTATGGCGTCCTCGGCATTGGCTCGCTCTACCCCTATCCGCTCGGCTGCCTGGCGGTTGGTTTCGGCAAGGGACCGCTCGAACTGGTTTCCCTGCTGTTCAATGGCTTGCTTCTGAAGGTTGAGGGCCGCATTTGCCGGGGCCGCTTCCCTCGCTGCCGCAAAAGCGGGTTCCATCACATTAGCAACGTCCCTGGTCGTGAAGGGCTGTCCAGTGAGCTGTGAGCGCCTCCGAAGAGATGAGATGTTGTTGATCACGTCGTTGAAATTTCGGTTCACGTCAAAAAGGGCCATTTTAAAATCCTCCTTGCGAAAGAATGGCGTTCAACCGCCTTCTGTTTTCCTCGTCTTTTCTCAGGCTGTAGAGCGTCATGGCGGCATTGCCGAGACCGGACAGGCCCAGGTTCAGGTATTGAAGCGGCATATTTGCGGCCGACTGGTCCCGCTTCCAGTTCTGAAAGGCCATTTCCTGATTGAAGATATCCCGGTCCTGGGCAAGTTTTCTTTCAAACTGTTCCCCGCTTTGGGCGAGTTTTTCCTTGCCCAAAGCTATATTGGCGTCAGAAACCGCCGCCTTCGCCTGATCTGAGAATACCGGGTAGATTTCAGAATAGATTTCCTGCTGGGAGGCCGGGAGCCCCCGGATAGCCGCCCGCCTTCTCGCCCGCTCGTAAGCCCTGATCAATTCTTCGCTTGCCATGCCTCACCTGATGGTCTGTTGCGGTTCGTAATACACCCCGAACCCTAAAATCTCCATTCCGTCAGTCGCGTTCGTGGTCTGAGAGAACTTGAAAGAGTGATAAAGGAACGGCCCCAGGTTCACGCTCTGGAGGTTGTAAAACGTGGTAGGAACACTCGTTATGACCGAGGGGCAGACCTGCCCGGCTGTCCCGGTAACCGTCTGGTTCCTGTCCCCGTAATGGGTGACGGTCAGGTTGCCGGTGGCGGCCGCCTTCTGCTTATAGAGGGCGCGTAGATACTTGACCGTAGATTTGCGGAACATCGGCGCCTGATTGTCGAGGATCAGGTCTTTCGTGTGGATGTACTGGGCGATATTGGCAACCCCGTTCCAGTTGTTCCCGTTCTCCAGCCGATAGAGGTATCCGTCTTTCCCGCCGCCGTAGGTGTAACCGAGGCCATTGGTGTCGTGGACCTGAAAGCCGCATTGCAGGGGGTTGGCCCCGCTTGCGTTTTCCCGGTAAATCTTCGTCCACTCCTTATATTTCAGGGAGTATTCGAGTTCCGTGTTCAGGTATGTCGCGCCCGCGCCGGACGCGATCAGGAGCTTGTAGGATTGCAGGGCCGGGTCGTACCACGCGACCGATTTTGACTGCATCGAGGTTGGGATATACCGCGCGTCGTTGGGGTCCCAATAGACCTTGATGTCTTCGTATATTGGGTAGATGGCCGCGCCGTCCGACATGACGGGGCCTTTATCGGAAACCCAGATGGCAACCGATCGCTTAACGTCCGTGGAGGTCTCCGTCACTTCCGCCGAGACCATCGAGAGGGGCGCGACGCAGCCGATATTGGCGCTCATCCGCTTCAACTCCCAGGTGGAGGGGTCGTTCCCGGAGAGCCGCCACGTCTCGTAGGCTTTGGTCACCAGAAGCTGCTCAACCGCGGTATTCTGAAAGACGTTGTAGATCGTCTTGGCCGCGACCAATTCGGTCTTGTCCCCGAAGATCACGCTCCCCGAGTCGTCCCCGTTGAAAATATCCGGAGCGTTGGCGTTGGAGTAGATCGCCATGTTCTTCGAGCCGCTCTTCTCGTTGAAGAGGAAGAGTCGGTTCTGAAAGGTCTCCGAAAATTTGAACGTGGAAAGGTTGGGGGGCGAGGGAATCCCCCGGATCTCAGAAACCTTCACGTCCGCGTCAAGCTGGACGCTCCACGTCAGTTTGTAATAGTAGAGGGGGAATTCGTCGGAGATCGCCCGCTTGAATTCCGTCCCCTTGTCCGGGGCCTGCCAGGATATGACCCCGCCTTTTGCCATTGAAGTGGAGCCGGATATGGTGCCGTCGTTCTGCGCCGTGACAGCGGCCCAGTTCAAACCATCCCAATAATAGACTGTCAGCACGGTTGCCGTTCCGTTTTCGGATCCGGCTACGAACGTGCAATCAAGTCCCTGTTGCGGGTCCAGAAAACCCACATAAACGGCATGGGTGGTGTTCAGGCTTGATAAGTCGACATAGGTAGAGGACAGTTCATCCCCGGCACCGGCGGTATAGTCCTTATAGGTGGTCCCGTCGTACTTCAGGACCTTGACCGCCTTCCCCTCGATACCGTCCCAAATATTCCTGATCGCTTGAATCGGGGCGTCCACGGTGACGTAATAGATGGAGGCCTGCCCCGCATCGAAACTGAACTGATACCAGTAAAGGGCGAGACCGTTGATGTATCTCGGCTTGGCGTTCCCGGTGTAGGCCCAGGTGATCGTCCCGGTCTGCGCCAGAGTCGCCCCGGTGTCGGTGTTGTCGGTGACGCTGAGTGTTGTCCAGCTCGCCCCCTGCCATTCCTTCACGGTCATCGTGGAGGCCACGGTGTTGCCGGCGCTGACGTAGAATTTTGCCCCCTTCAA
>JBHGBI010000071.1:0-9529 GCA_041946925.1 Syntrophales bacterium
GATATCAGGGAGATCGAGAAGAAAGTGTCTCGTGTCAAGGACTGACCCCTATTCCCTCTATTCCCTCTATTTATTTTCCACATTTCTCTCCGACGTACCACTTCACCGTCTGCCGCAGTCCTTCCCTGAATGGTACTTCCGGCTTGAAGCCGAGTATCTTTGCTGCAAGGGTTACGTCGGCTACCGAATGTCTGATATCGCCGGGCTTGGCGTCTGCGAATACCGGCTGAATATTGTTTCCCGAGATGAGCTTCAGCTCGTCAAGCAACTGACGCAGATTGAAGGATCTTCCGCAAGCTATATTATATGTCTTTCCTACGGCCTCCCGCGGCGCGGTGCAGCTTCTCAGGTTGGCCTGAACTACATCGCTTACAAAAATAAAATCTCTTGATTGCAAACCGTCCCCGTAGATGACGGGGCGCTTGTTCAGGAGAAGGGCTTCGATAAATTTCGGAATCACGGCTGCGTATTGCGACGATGGATCCTGTCTTGCCCCGAAGACATTGAAATACCTCAGCGCGATCGTTTCCAGGCCGAAAAGCCTGTAAAAAATCTTACAGTTCTCTTCGCCCACGAGCTTGCTTATCGCATAGGGCGAAAGGGGATCGGGTTTGGCGGCTTCCGACTGCGGGACCGGACCCTGGGTTCCCGTTCCCGTAGCGGGGGGGTCGCCGTAGACTGCCGAGGACGAGGCAAAAATGAATCTTTTTATGCCCGCATCACGTGATGCCAGCAGCATATTCAATGTGCCCTCGATGTTTATCCACTGGTTCAGAAGCGGATCTTCGACCGAACGGGGCACTGATGCCAACGCAGCATGGTGCAGAACGTAATCGACATCTCTGACGGCGGCCCGGCAGTCATCTATATTCCTTATATCCCCCTTTATCAGTTCGATCCGGTCCGCCTGCGGGAAGGTCAGGTTTTCCATCTTTCCTGTAGAAAAGTTATCCAGGACTCTGACCTGTTCACCTCTTCTGATCAGTTCTTCAGCAAGGTTTGATCCAATGAATCCTGCACCTCCGGTAATCAAGTACATCATCTGTCCCTCCCAGAATCGGCATGACTTATTGAGATATACCTGTCAGATCTGGATAACACGAATTGATCTTATCTGAATTAAAAGAAGTTAAGAATTGAAGAGACGGCGTACGATCGGCTTGGCTTTTTAGCAATATACATTTTTTTTTCAGTTTTGTCTATTTTGCAGATCGGAAAAATGAAATTTGTTGAACGGCAGAAATGCCAACCCCAGTATGGTGATGACTCCGATGCTGAGGAAATGAAGCATGATCGCATAAGTTAGGGCGTCCGATTTTGATATACCGAAAAGGGCCAGGCCCAGTATGCAGAAAAAATGAAAGTTCCCGATAAATCCCGGCGCGGTAGGGAGGGTTATCCCGATAACGACGACGACCATTACTATCATGGCCGCGACTATCGAAAGCTTAAGGCCGAATGCCAGGAAGAGGACATAGATCGCCGCTGCATCGATAATCCAGATCAAAAATGACAGAAAAGAGACATGGAAAATCAGCCTGGGATCCGTGATCATCTCGATGCCGTCTATGAAATGATGGATGAGTTCACCCATTACACGGCGCCATTTTTCAGGCAGGATTCCCGATACGCGGTCAAAAAGCGCCAGAGAGGCTTCCCGCTTGAAAATCAGCAGAAGCATCCAGAAGAGTATCAGCAGGGTGATGGAGAGAAAGACAAGGCCTGAATTGATCAGCCACGCAGGCAGTGGTACAAAGAAAAGAATGACGAAAAAAAAGGCCAGAACGGTAAGGCAGTCAAATATGCGCTCGATGAAGATGGTTCCAAGGGCCGAGGTCATTTTGATATTGCTCTTGCCGGCAATGAGATAAGGTCTCGCAAGTTCGCCGATCCTGGCGGGCATTACAAGCAGGGCCAGGAAACCGACACTGGTCACGGAAAAGAGGGATGCCTGATCGATTTTTTCTATTGGACTCAGGATAAGACCCCACCGGTATGATCGCAAAGCCTGAATAAGGATCAGCATGAAGACCACCGGCAGGATGTATCCGGCCTTTACGGACCTGAATCCCCTGGTTATGGAACCAATATCCATTCCACGGAGCGACAGATACAGAAAAACGGCGCTGATAAGAATACCGATGATCAGATTTTTCTTCATACAAGGACGGCAAAAAAACCCGGATCATGAAGTATACTGAATCGAGTTCATGATCCGGGAGAATCCTGTTTACTTCTTTTTCGCAAGATTTTCCGCAATCTTGTCGTGAAGGAGCTGGGACGAAAGCTTGTTTCCCATAATGCCGACGCGAATTCCGACCGTCGTGACATTCTTTTCCTTGTACTTTACGGAAAATAAGACTTTTTCGTCATCGATTATCACGTTGATCTTGCCCTGCGCAATCTCCTTGGATGGTTCTACATCAATACCGTGCATATCGGCAACGGTTTTTTCGACGGCTGCCCACACCTTTTCAAAGGGGGCATAGTAATCCGTCCTCATCTCGCCATTCACCCATACGTAAGTTCCTGAAACCCCGGCTCCGACTGCGGCGCCGCCTACAAGAAAAGCACAACCTGATAATGCAAAGGATCCCAGGACAACAAGCAAAGTACTGAACTTGATCTTCGACATCGAAAACTCCTTTTCACTGCTATACAGAAAGCCGCCCTCTTCCCTCGATTCCGTGTCGCATTGGAGAGCCCTTTCTATCACGTTGTTACTCATTTTCCGCTGATTCCTTTTTCTTCTCTTCAGCTTCTCCGAATTTCTTGAGGCTCAAAGCGATATTTTTGAGTTTTTCATTTACAAGATAATTGACTGTTCCCTCCGGATAGGTTCCGTTCTCATCCATTTGGCCGGCTTCTACACCGGTCAGGATCTCGATTCCCTGATCGATTGTAGCCACTGGGTAAATATGAAATTTTCCGTTCTCGACAGCCTCTACGACATCCTTCCTGAGCATGAGGTCCGGTACATTCAAGGAGGGAATCATCACGCCCTGCTTTCCCGTCAGCCCTCTTGCCCTGCAGACATCGTAAAATCCCTCAATCTTGTAATTCACACCTCCTATCGGCTGTATTTCGCCCTTCTGGTTCACTGATCCCGTTACGGCGATATCCTGTCGGAGGGGAAGTTCCGACAAACTCGATAAGATCGCGTACATCTCTGTGGATGAAGCACTGTCGCCGTCCACCCCTCCATAGGACTGCTCGAAAGCGATGCTGGCGCTCATTGCCAGAGGCTTGTCCTGGGCGTACTTGCCACGGATATAGCCCTCCATGATAAGGACGCCTTTGTCATGGGTTTTTCCGGATAATTTCGCTTCCCTTTCGATATTGATTACGCCGGCCCTTCCGATGGATGTCTTCGCCGTGATCCGGGAGGGTTTGCCGAACGCGTGGTCTCCGAGATCGTACACGGACAGCCCGTTGACCTGTCCGGTTACCATTTTATCCGTGTCGATCATAATGGTTCCATCCTCGATCATTTCCTGAATCTTATCTTCGATCAAGGCGACTCTGTGGATCTTCTCGGCAAGCGCCTTGTCCACATGCCTATCGGTTACTATCGAGCTGTTTTCCACTTTCGCCCAGTAACTGGCCTCTCTGATCAGATCCGCTATTTCTACAAAGCGGGTTGACAACTTTTTCTGGCGGCCGGTAAGCCTGACGCCGTATTCGATGATTGCCGCTGCGGCCTTCTTGTCGAATTCGATGAGTTTTTCATCATCGATGATCATTTTCATGAAACAGATATAATCCCTGATCTGCTTGTCCTGATTCGGCATTTCTATATCAAAATCAGCCTTTGTTTTGAAAATCTTTTTGAAATCGTCTTCAAGATTATAAAGGAGATAATAGAGGTAGTTATCGCCGATCATGATGACCTTGACATCTATCTTGATCGGCTCAGGTTTAAGTGCCGTAGGTATGAACCCATAAGGGTCGTAGGGCTGCATATTCAGGAGTCGGTTCTTCAAGGTCCTCTTCAGAGCGAGCCACACGCCCGGCTCGATAAGAGCATCCAGCGCATTGAAGACTATGAAGCCGCCGTTCGCCCTCAGAATCGATCCGGCCTTGATTTTAGTGAAATCCGTCCTCCAGAAACCGGAACGGTCGATTTCTCTTTCAATCGTGCCGAACAGGTTTTTATAGGTGGGATCCGTTTCATGGATCACAGGTATCTTGGTCGTCTGCGAATTGTCCACCAGGACGTTTACCTGGTATTCAATAAACCGGGTTTGCTGCGGCTGCATATAGGGGATCGGCAATACCGCCTGTTGCTGCTGTTGCTGCTCCTCCTCCCTCTCCTTGAATGCTTTCAGGTTAGAGAGAACGTGTTCCTGGACCTCGTCCAGGTAGCTGTTGATCTTTCCGTCGCTTTCCCCGTATTTCATGCGGATATCCGATATCATGCCGCTCACGACGGGCAGTCCGGTTTTGTACTCGAGGGCTTCGGTCTCCTTGCGCAAGTCCCTTTCCAACTGCCTTGTCTCTCTCATCAGGGAATCGAGCTCCACTCTCAATTCGATCAACTTCTTTTTTATTTTTTCAAGCTCTATCTTGCTGAATTTATCCTGTTCCGCCAGGACTTCCAACTGCTCCACGGGCACCGGTTTTCCTTCATACAACGGCACAATCTCCTGCCTTGTGAAGGGACCTATCTGGAATTGTACGAGTTGGAAATTCTCTTTGAATATCTTTTCGTTGAATTCCTTGAAGAGCTCCTTCTGCTTTGTCCGGTATTTTTCCATCATTTCTTCGGACTCTTTTTTGAAGGATTCGCTCTCGAAGATGAACGGCAACTGCCTCTTCAGATAAGAGACCAGCTCATCCATATCGGCCTGGAATTTCTTTCCCATGCCAGCCGGCAGGCTTATCACCCTGGGCATGTCGGGGTTCTTGAAGTTGTTGACATAGCAGATGTCATCGGGAATTTTTTTCCCGAGATCCAACTGTTTTAGAAGCGACATGATGGTAGAGGTCTTTCCTGTACCGGATCTGCCCGATGCGTAAATATTATATCCGGGGCTGTCGATCTGAAGGCCCATGGTGATGGCTTTAACGGCGCGTTCCTGGCCGATAATCCCTTTGTAATATTCGCATTCCTTGGTGCTTTCGAAACCGAGCGAGTCGGGATCGCATCTCCACCGCAGTTTCTGTACCGGCACTTCCTCGAATTCATTTTTCTTTTTCATCGGCAAACCTCCCCTGGAATGTCTGGCAGGTGTTGAAAAAAAATATTTGAAATTTTAATACACTTCCGGATTGATGTCCAATCCTTTTAAATGGAGGTGTAAAAAGACGCCGCCCCCCGCTAATGCCATTACGGGCGTCTTTTTTTCTTGAGAAGATACAGAATCTTGTCCCGGAAAAAATAACCCAGCAGAAATACGATTGCAGATATCCCCATGAGGATGAAAAAGGCGATGATCTGCCTGTTACGGACGTAATTGCCTCCCATAGAGAGCACGGTTGTGCCGAACAACCTTCCTGCGGTGGAAACAATCAAAAAGGTCCGCAGTCTCATGTGACTCAGGCCCATGATGTAGCAAAGAATGTCCTTGGGAAAACCCGGGATCAGAAACAGGCTGAACGAGATAAGAACTCCCCGGTCCTCCATGAACTGATCGTACTTGCTTATTATTTTCGAGTCAACTTTCCTTTCCACGAAAGGAAGGCCAAGCGTCCTTGCCAAAATAAACGCGATCCATGAGCCGATACTCAATCCTATTGTGGAATAAATGGTTCCCATAACGGGTCCGTAAAGATAGCCGCCGATCAAGCCTGTCACCTCGCCCGGTATCAGGGCGATCAACACTTGTATGATCTGAAACGATATAAAAATTATGATCGAATAGGGACCGAAGGAACTCAGAAAATGAACCAATTTTCTTCTGTCCAAAAAATAGGCGTAGAAATCGAAGTGATAGAGAAGGTAGACTCCGATTGCAATGATCAGAATAAGGATGATAATTCTGATGAGGGATTTGGGCATGCAGCCTTACGGTGATGGGGATTTCTTGAAATTGTATATAGGCTTTTTCAGTAAATCAAGGGAAAGCAGGAGACATTACACCGTCCCGACACTTCAGGCATTGATTTCCTCTGGGAATATTCAGCGCAGCCGCGAAATCGCCAATGCTGGTCTACTTGACGGGATCCGCATCAATGCGGCCGGTAATCAATGTTTCGAGCCTCCGGAGCTGTTCCATGGGCAGGATGTCGCCTTTTTTGTAATGATTTTTACCTAAGCCTTGTCTCCTGTGCCTTCATTTAATATCTGCATGATACTCCTGCAGTGATTTGGCCCTGCCGTGTCCGCGTCTCAAAGCGGAAATGCCCTTCGCCGCCGCTACTGCTGCAGCAGTTGTGGTTATATACGGCACCTTGTATTTTATCGCGGCCTTGCGGATATAAGAATCATCATGCTTTCCGAGTCTGCCGTTGGGGGTATTTATGATCAGTTGAATCTCTCTGTTCTTGATTCCGTCGACAATGTTAGGTCGTCCTTCGTGCATCTTGAATATCCGCTCGCTCTTGATTCCGTGTTCTTCAAGAAACCGGCGTGTTCCTTCCGTTGCTATTATTCGGAACCCAAGGTTCCCGAACTCTCTGGCCACTTCGATTACGGAGTTCTTATCGCCTTCAGCGATCGTCATCAGCACCGTTCCCGCCCCGGGCAAAATCTGTTGCGCCGCCTCCTGAGCTTTGTAAAAGGCCAAGCCGAACGAATCGGCAAGCCCGAGGACCTCGCCGGTCGACCGCATTTCAGGCCCCAGAACGGGATCGACTTCCTGGAACATATTGAAGGGAAAAACGGCTTCCTTGACGCCGAAATGAGGAACAACCCTGTTTTTCAGATTGAGATCTTTTAGACTTTTGCCGAGCATTACCCGGGTGGCAAGGCTGGCCATGGATATATTGCATACCTTCGAAACCAATGGGACAGTGCGTGATGCCCGGGGATTCGCTTCCAGTATATAAACTATGTCGTTGGCAATGGCGTACTGGATATTCATCAGGCCCACGACATTGAATTCAACGGCGATTCTTCTGGTATACTCAATAATAGTATCTATATGCCGGGCAGGGATGCTGATCGGCGGGATAACACAGGCCGAATCTCCGGAATGTATGCCGGCAAGCTCTATATGTTCCATTACTGCGGGAACAAACGCATCCGTTCCGTCCGAAATCGCATCGGCCTCGGCTTCTATGGCATTTTCGAGAAATTTATCTATCAGTATCGGGCGTTCAGGCGTAACCCCGACGGCCTTTGCCACATAATGCTTCAACATGTCCACATCATGCACGATTTCCATCCCTCTTCCTCCCAGAACGTAAGAGGGACGGACCATGAGCGGATAGCCTATCCTGTCCGCAATCAGGATCGCTTCCTCCAGCGTGCTTGCCATTCCGGACTCGGGCATAGGGATGCCGAGTTTTTGCATCATCTTCCTGAACCTGTCCCTATCTTCAGCGAGATCGATGGTCTCGGGCGAAGTCCCGATTATTTTAACCCCCGCCTGATATAGTTCGTTTGCGATATTCAGGGGTGTCTGTCCCCCGAACTGAACGATTACGCCTTCGGGCTTTTCTTTTTCATATATGCTGAGGACGTCTTCGACTGTAAGGGGCTCGAAATACAGCTTGTCGGAAGTATCGTAATCCGTGGAAACCGTCTCCGGATTGCAGTTAACCATTATGGATTCATATCCTTCATCCCGCAGGGTGAAAGCGGCATGTACACAACAGTAATCGAATTCAATACCCTGGCCTATCCGGTTGGGACCGCCCCCCAGCACCATTATTTTCTTTCGCGGACTGGTCGTCACCTTATCCGGCGCATTATAAGTCGAGAAATAGTAAGCTGCATTTTCAACACCGCTCACCGGGACAGGCTCCCATCCTTCCACGACACCGAGGGCCGTCCTTCTCTGACGTATTTCCGATTCGAGCACCCCCAGAATATTAGCCAGATAACGGTCGGAAAAGCCGTCCTTTTTTGCTTGGATCAGGAGTTTATCCGGGAGGTGCTTTCCTTTGAAGCTCCTGATTTTTTCCTCCAGTTCGACCAGCTCCTTCATCTGCTGAATGAAGTAGGGCTTTATGAAGGTCTTTCTGTACAGGTCCTCAACCGATGCCCCTTTGCGCAGGGCCTCATACATTATGAACTGCCGCTCGCTGGATGGTTCGGAGAGAAGCTCCATCAGCTCTTCAAGGCTTCTGGAGTGGAAATCCCTGGCAAAGCCGAGGCCATAGCGCCCCTTTTCGAGAGACCTGATTGATTTCTGGAAAGCCTCCTTGTATGTCTTTCCAATGCTCATCACCTCACCCACAGCGCGCATCTGGGTGCCCAGCTTGTCGATTGCGCCCGGGAATTTTTCAAAATCCCAACGGGAGAATTTGACGACCACATAATCCCCTGAAGGCGTGTACTTATCGAGAGTGCCTTCCCTCCAGTATGGGATTTCATCGAGGGTAAGACCGGCCGCCAGGAGCGATGAAATGAAGGCTATCGGGAATCCCGTCGCTTTGGAGGCCAATGCCGAGGAGCGCGATGTCCGGGGGTTTATCTCGATTACTACGACCCGCCCTGTTTCCGGATTATGCGCGAACTGGATGTTCGTTCCGCCGATAACCTGAATAGCCTCGACGATATCGTATGAGTATTTCTGCAGTTTCTGCTGGAGTTCTGGAGCTATCGTCAGCATGGGTGCGGTGCAGTATGAATCGCCCGTGTGGACCCCCATGGCGTCTACATTCTCTATGAAGCAGACGGTTATCATCTGGTTTTTTGCGTCGCGGACGACTTCCAGTTCCAGTTCCTCCCAGCCGAGGACGGATTCCTCGATCAGGATCTGCCCGACAAGGCTCGCCGAAATACCGCGGCTTGCCACGACCCGGAGCTCTTCGAGATTATAGACAAGGCCACCTCCCGTCCCGCCCATAGTGTAAGCCGGCCGGATGACAACGGGGTAGCCGAGTTTTGCCGCAATCTTCTCCGCTTCCTCGACCGAGTATGCCGGCTCGCTTCTGGGCATATCGATCCCAAGGCGGTTCATGGTATCCTTGAAAGCTATCCGGTCCTCTCCCCTCTCTATCGCGTCCACCTGGACGCCTATAACTTTAACCCCGTATTTATCGAGCACCCCTGTGCGTGACAGCTCGGCCGTCAGATTGAGTCCTGTCTGTCCGCCCAAATTGGGCAGGATAGCATCGGGCCTCTCGTTTTCTATGATTTCCGTCATGGTCTGGAGATTTAACGGCTCGATGTAAGTTACATCCGCCATTCCCGGATCCGTCATTATTGTTGCCGGATTTGAATTGACCAGGACGATTTCATAACCTACTTTCCTCAGAGCCTTGCATGCCTGAGTTCCGGAATAATCGAATTCGCAGGCCTGTCCGATCACTATCGGACCGGAACCGATGATCATCACTTTGCTTATATCTTCGCGTTTCGGCATTTTTCTCCTCTATCAGCCGTTTTCATGTTCAATCCGGCCCGGCTCACCGGACA
>JBHGBI010000072.1:0-9158 GCA_041946925.1 Syntrophales bacterium
GCAGGGTCAACAAGGGGGGACGGCTTTGTGGGAGAAAATGTAACCCAGAACCTGAAAACCATCTATTCCATCCCCATAGTCATGAAAGAGTCCCACAAGTTTCCCGTTCCGGCACGCATCGAGATCAGGGGGGAAGTCTATATCGAAATAGACGCCTTCAGGAAACTGAACAGGAGGCGAGATAAAGCCGGAGAGCCCCTTTTTGCCAATCCGAGAAATGCGGCGGCTGGATCCTTGCGCCAGCTTGATTCGCGGATTACGGCCCGCAGACCACTGGATATATTCTGTTACGGTTTTGGAGAAATCACCGGCATCTCATTCGAAAGTCATTGGGATATCCTGCAGGCCCTGTCCGCATGGGGGTTCAAAGTCAATGAGCACATCCGTCACATCACCGGAGTCCGCGGATGCATCGAGTACTACCATGAAATGACGGGCATCCGGGAAAGCCTTCCATATGAGATCGACGGGATTGTAATCAAAGTTGATTCGCTGGAAATGCAGAACCGCCTCGGCGCCGTCTCCAGGAGTCCCCGCTGGGCGCTCGCCTGCAAATTCGCCGCGATTCAGGCGACAACCGTGGTCAAGGACATAGCCGTCCACGTAGGCAGAACCGGCACCCTGACCCCGGTGGCCATCATGGATCCCGTTCATGTCGGCGGTGTTGTAGTCAGCCGTGCGAGCCTGCATAATGAAGATGAAATAAAGAGAAAAGATATAAGAATTGGAGACACGGTTGTAGTCCAGAGAGCGGGAGACGTGATCCCCGAGATTGCGGAGGTCGTCACGTCGAAACGCAGGGGAAACGAGATTCCATTCAGAATGCCTGATAAATGTCCCGTGTGCGGATCGAAGGTCGTCAGGCTCGAGGGAGAATCCGCGTATCGGTGCATCGATATCGCCTGCCCCGCGCAAATCAAGGAAAATATCAAGCACTTTGTATCCCGCGAAGCCATGGATATTGAAGGTGTCGGAGAGAAGCTCGTCTCGCAGCTCGTCGATACGGGTACAATCGCGGACCCTGCGGATCTTTATTATCTCGATAAAGAGAAACTCATACGTCTGGAAAGAATGGGGAACAAGTCGGCGCAAAACATCCTGAATGCCATCCGGAGGTCGAAACATCCACCTCTCGAGAAATTCATTGTCGCCCTGGGAATCCGGCACGTCGGCGAGTATGTCGCCAGGATACTTACCAGGAGCTTCCACTCCCTTGATGCCATTATGAAAGCCGATGAGGAAAAACTGGCATCCCTGGAGGGCATAGGCCCGGTCATCGCAAAAAGTATCGCGCGCTTCTTCCAGGAGCCTATGAATCTCAAAGTGATTGAGAAGATCAGAAAAGCCGGCGTCAGGCTGCAGGAAGCCACCCTCACACACGAATCGGCTCTCACAGGAAAAATATTCGTATTCACGGGCACACTCCCGCATCTTACAAGGACTGAAGCAAAATCTATTGCAGAGTCCCTGGGCGCCGAGACATCGGAAACCGTTACACGCAGAACTGATTACGTGGTCGCCGGCGACGCGCCCGGCTCGAAGCTGGATAAGGCGAAGGAGCTTAATATCCCAGTGTTGAAAGAAGAGGAGTTTTTGAAACTCGTGGGAAAGAAATCCGAGTCTTGACAAGGTAAAAGCACCCTGTTTTGTGTAGGTTCAAACGTTGGTCAAGGGTGGGGGCTAAAGCTAAAGGGAAAAAAGATTCGTCAATGCAAAAGAGGATCCGTGTGATTGTCTCCGGCCGCGTCCAGGGCGTTTCCTTCCGTGCCCGGACCCAGATTACGGCCGAAGCGCTCGGCCTGACGGGATGGGTCCGCAACCTGCCGGACGGGAGTGTCGAAGCGGTCTTCGAAGGCCCCAAGGATAAAGTGCGCGAGATGGTCGAATGGTGCCGCAGGGGGCCCCGCATGGCAGAAGTCACCAGGGTTGAAATAATAGAAGAGGACTGGAGCGGTGAATTTACAAGATTCAGCATCCGTTTTTGAACATATTACTGCGCTTTTTTCAGCTCCACCATGACTACTTCGCCCCTGGCGCACATTTCTCCACCGGCGGTCAATATGATACTCGCCGTGACTTTTCTTCCCTTGATTTCTCTGATCCTCCCCCTCAGCTCCAGAACTTTTCCCATCGGAGTCGGTTTCAGGTAATCGACTTTCAGCGATGCGGAGACAAAACGGGAAAGCGGCTTTTCACCCAATTTGAATCCGTCCGCATGCAGTTTGCCGGCGGATGCGGTCGCAGCTCCGTGGCAATCGATCAGCGCGGCTATCAGCCCCCCGTATAAGTATCCGGGAAAACCGCCCGTATAATGCGGCCCCGGTGTATAGTGGCAGACGCTTTCATCGCCTTTCCAGTAACTTCGGATCTTCAATCCCTCCGGATTGAGCCTCCCGCAGCCAAAGCAATTAGCAAATTCATCCGGATAATAATCCTGAATGGCCTTTACTGTCATGACCAGCTCCTTTTTCATCTGTATTTCCACAAGATGGATTCTCCTGATCCGCACCATTACTTAGAACAATCGGGACCCTTCATTCAAGAACGAAGTTTGGAATTTTGATGGTTGAATTATCGATTTTCATCTGGTATAAACCTTCCTGTCACACTGGCATTTTCAAACTTTTAATCCAATTCATAGGAAAATTATGAACGGATGCTTCCCAACCCCGTTTCTCAGATGAGAACGGGGTTTTATTTTCGAAGCACCCATAAAGGAGGTGATGCATCGGAGGCGTCAATGCATGTACATGCGATTTCTTTATCATACTGAAAGGTCTTTCTATATGCCTCTTATACTTCATGAAAGGAGGATGAAACGGTATGTCGGAAGAAGATAAAACAAAAGCAACCGAAAAGGCCGGCGGACTCGAGAGGTTCGGCCTCGCTCTTGCGGCATGGAGCGAAAAATGGTTCCCCGATGCGCTGGTATTTGCGCTGCTTGGTATTGTCATTGTCTTTTTGTTTGGTCTTATTCTCGGTGAAAGCCCGACTAAACTCGCCATCCAGGGCGGAAAGAACTTCTGGATACTGATACCGTTCACCATGCAGATGGTTATGATCATTATCGGCGGCTACGTGGTCGCCTCCACGCCGGCCATTTATGGGCTTATCAAGCGCCTTGCGGGTATCCCGAAAACGGGACGCGGCGCAATCGCCTACGTGGCCGGATTTTCCATGGTAACTTCTTTGATTTCATGGGGGTTCAGCCTTATATTCAGCGGCCTTCTAGTCCGGGAACTGGTGCGACGCGGGGTCAAGGGACTGGATTACAGGGCTGCCGGCGCCGCCGCCTATCTGGGATTGGGAGCCGTATGGGCTCTGGGGCTTTCCTCCTCGGCGGCCTTGATGATGGCTACAAAAGGCGCAATTCCTCCGAAACTTTACGAGATCAGCGGGCTTATCCCGCTTACGCAGACGCTTTTCATCTGGCCCAACTTCTGGACGGCGGTTATTCTCATCCTTGTTTCCATCGCCATCGCTTACTGGTCGGCACCCCATCCCGAGAACGCCAAGACAGCAGACACATTCGGCCTGTCATTTGAAGAGATCGATATGCGCATTGAAGCCCGCCAGAAGCCGGGGGAATGGCTTGAGTACAGCCCCGTTCTGACAATTCTCGTGGCGGCTCTCCTCGGCTGGTATCTTTTTGATGTATTCAGGACATCTCCCCAGGGTGCCCTTGCGGCGCTCGATCTCAACACCTATAACCTTCTGTTCATTACGATCGGTATGCTCCTGCACTGGCGCCCCAAGCGGTTCCTGCGCGCCGTCGCTCAGTCCGTTCCGGCAACAGGCGGCGTCCTGATCCAGTTCCCGTTCTATGCAGTGATCTTCGGAATGATCGTAGGCACTGGAATTACTAAGTGGCTGGCGGACCTTTTTGTCTCTATCACAACCCAGGGGACCTACCCTCTTCTGGTCGCTCTCTACTCGGCGATCCTGGGTGTATTCATACCTTCAGGAGGGAGCAAATGGGTTATCGAGGCGCCTTACGTCCTGCAGGCGGCGATTGATCACAAGGTTAACTTGGGATGGGTTGTGCAGATATATAATGCTGCGGAAGCACTGCCGAATCTTCTCAATCCGTTCTGGATGCTGCCGCTCCTGGGCATGCTCCACATGAAGGCACGGGACTTAGTCGGCTATGCGGTCCTTCAGATGATCATTCATATCCCGATCGTCTTCTTCCTGTGCTGGTACTTTGCCCAGCAGATTCCATTTGTTGCTCCTATGAAGTGAAGCCGGCTCTTAAGGGCACCCTTTCCCGGGGTGCCCTTTTTTTAATGAGCTGTTGACCGAAGCCGCTTTGACGACAAAATGAGGCTGACGACTCGCCTATATTTTCAAGTTCTTAGTTTCTCAACTTCTCTTTCTGTCGCCCGTTGCCGTGGCCTTTGCTTCCCTGCCTTAACCCTTATGGAACTGTTCCATGACTTCTCTGAAACCGGCCATCGCCTCGACAATCGTCCTATCGTCGACGCAATAGGCGATGCGAAAATGACCGGGGCTCCCGAATCCGCTTCCGGGAACTGTTAAAATGTTCTTTTTCTGAAGTTCCCTGACAAACTCCACGTCATCGGGGATGGGCGTTTTTGGAAAGAGATAAAAAGCCCCCCGTGGTTTCTCGAATTCGTAGCCGACAGACGAGAGGCCATCGCACAGGATATCCCTTTTCCGCTTGTACATGCCCGGATCCACAGTCTGACCCTGAATCCGCGCGATCACCCTCTGCATGATCGCCGGTGCGTTCACAAACCCGAGAATCCGGTTACACAGTATCAAGCCTTCCATTATTTTCCCGAAACCGCTCATTTGCGGATGCGCGGCAATGTATCCGATCCGCTCGCCGGGAATCGACAGGTTTTTCGAATAGGAGGTCGCAATGATGCTGTTGGGGTACGCAGCCATGACCGAGGGCACTTTTGTTCCGTCATAAACGATATCCCTGTAGGGTTCGTCGGAGATCAGATAAATCTCCCGCCCGAAGCCGCGTCCCTTTCGCTCCATAATCGAGGCCAGAGACCTGATCTCCTCCTCACTGTACACCTTTCCTGTCGGATTATTCGGGGAATTGATAAGGACGGCTTTTGTCCTCTCCGTCATTGCCTCTTCCATTCCTTTCAGATCGAGTGAGAAATCGTCGAGAGTCGGGACCAGACGCGGCACTCCTCCGTGATTGTCCACATAGAACACGTATTCTACAAAGAACGGGGTCGGGATGACGATCTCGTCCCCCGGATCGAGAAGGGTTTTCAGAATCACATTCAGGGCGCCTCCGGCGCCGCTCGTCATGACGATGTTCCCCTCTCCGAGAGGCACTCCCTCAATGCCGCCGAGATATTCCGCCACGGCCCTCCTCGTTTCAGGATAGCCTGCATTCGGCATGTAAGCGTGCTTGCCCGGCAGTGATTCCCCGACTAC
Organism: Syntrophales bacterium; assembly: GCA_041946925.1. GTDB lineage: Bacteria > Desulfobacterota > Syntrophia > Syntrophales > UBA4778 > JBHGBI01. The sequence continues at coordinate 5,425 of JBHGBI010000072.1, forward strand.
ATTCTGAAGAACCTCCTGAAAGAGGAGCGGCGGTTCGAGGTTGGGGTTCCCCAGTGTAAAATCGAAGACATTTTCTTCCCCATACTTTTGCTTAAGCCTTATCCCATCCTCGAACATCTTTCTTATCCACGAAGATTGGGTAATGAATCCTTCGATTTTCTTCGCTATGGCCATCTCCCTCTTTCCTTTTCAGATGAATGCCCGTCAAATATCACAGCGGACAGCCGGCGTCAATGAGACATAGGTCCCAAATCCATGCCACACAATCGTGTCCTGTAAATGCTTGACATTGAGACCTTATTCTTTTAAACTTCAACCGCCTTTGCGGCCGCAAAGGAATTTTATTTTTATATTTAACCGGGAAGCCAGGCCATGCCGATATTCGAATTCAAATGCAGAGATTGCGGAAAAGTGTTTGAGGTTTTCTTCAAATCTAGAGACGAGCAGATGAAAACCGAATGCCCCTCTTGTCATTGCCTGAATGCAGAAAAGATTTTTTCCGTATTCGGCAGCAGGGTAGAAAAAACTTCTGCTCAGGCTCCGTCTGCGCCATGTTCAGGGTGTACGGAATTTTCTTGAAGCAGATAGACTGACCGGCAGGTGCCGGTCCGGCATTCACTTCCATGCGCGGAGACTGTACAATGATCCTCAGACAGAGCGGCAAGATCACCGAAGAAGTCTATTCTCTGGGAGAAACCGAACTCCCTGTATTTCTGCTGATGGGCAAAAAACCCGCCCTTTTCGACTCAGGAATGTCTTTCATGGGCCCGAGATATCTGTCAGACCTAAATAAATACCTCGGTTCCTCCGAAAGGCTTGCATATCTTTTCCTCACGCACTCGCATTTCGATCATTGCGGCTCGGCCGCCTTTCTAAAACGGAGCGTTGAAAATTTGAAAACAGGAGCCAGTCCCCTTACGGCGGAGACATTCAAAAAGCCGAACGCTATCAAGTTGATCCAGAATCTGAACAGCCCGTTTTTGAACCCTGACGATCCGGATTGCGAAAAACTCATTTTTGATTCTCTTGATATCGATATCGTCCTTGATGATGGTGATGAATTCTCCCTCGGAGGGGATCTTATTTTCCGGGCGATCGCAACACCCGGGCACACTAGAGACTCCATTACTTTTTACATACCGCGTCTGAAGGCCATCATTCCGGGCGAGGCCGTCGGGGTATACGATTTGAATTACGCCATCAGCCCCGAGTTCCTTTCCAGCTATAACGATTATATGGCTTCTCTGGACAAGCTCGCCGGGCTGGATATTGAGTTAATCATGATGAGTCATGTTTTCATTCTGACCGGCATAGATGCCAAAGGTTACATCCGGAAATCCATAGAAAGAACAAAGGAATTCAGGCAGGAGATTCTGGACTACCTTGATGAGTTCAACGGAGACCGGGAGGCGGTCAAAAACAAAATATTCAAAGAGGATTATAAGGACAGCGGTGGAGCTATGCTCCAGCCCGAGGCGGCTTATCTTATCAACCTAGAGGCGAAGATACGGGCTGTAGCCGAGGGAAGATGACCGGATACCGGAAATAGGCGTCGGAGGCCGCCTTTAAATACGGATAGGCTAAAGGAAAAAAGAATCGATCATATGATTTTGCCTTCTGCCCATATTATTGACCAGCCCGTAATACAGGTGTTTTTCAATATCTGTCAGCTAATGTATTTGAAAGGAGCAGGAAATGAACATTTTGATTTTCGGACCTAACGGAAGCGGAAAAGGCACGCAGGGCGCCGTTGTGCAGAAAAAGTATAATGTGCCGCATATCGAGACCGGCGTAATTTTTCGGGATAACATAAAGAAGGGGACTGAACTTGGCAGGAAGGCCAAGACGTATATCGACAGAGGCGACCTTGTTCCGGACGATATCACGGTGCCGATGATCCTGAACCGCTTAAAAGAAGACGACTGCAGGAAAGGATGGCTCCTCGACGGATTCCCCAGGAATATCGCCCAGGCCGAAGCGCTCTATAAGGCTCTTCAGGATGCAGGCATGAAACTGGACTACGTCATTGAGATCGTTCTCGACAGAGAAACTTCGAAGAAACGCATTATGGGAAGGCGCCTGTGCGCAAACGACAACAATCATCCCAATAACATATATATCGATGCCATAAAACCAGCACGCAATGACGCACAGCTTGTATGCCGGGTATGCGGCGGCAGTCTCTCCACACGTGCAGACGACCAGGACGAAGCGGCCATCGATAAAAGACACTCCATCTATTATGATACCAAGACCGGGACACTGGCGGCGGTTAACTATTTCAAGGAGAAAGTTCCGGTAATCGAAGTTGACGGCCTGCCGGGCGTCAAGGAGGTTTCCGAGGATCTCTTGAAGAAACTGAAATAATCCCAGGATCGTATCCTTAAGAGCCCGGAAGCAGTTCATATTTAGAGCCGCATCCGGGCTTTTCTACTATCCCCGAATCTGCTATAATTTCAACCAGAAGAAGGCGCCCGTTGGGAAGCATGGAGCATATTCGCAATTTCAGCATTATCGCCCACATCGATCACGGTAAATCCACCCTTGCAGACCGCTTGATCCAATATACGGGGATGGTCAACGAAAGGAATTTCAAAGACCAGATCCTGGATAATATGGACATCGAGCGCGAGAGGGGAATCACCATCAAAAGCCAGGCCATCGCGCTTCCTTATCGCGCGTCCGACGGAAAGAATTATATCCTGAACCTGATCGATACACCCGGCCATGTCGATTTTTCATACGAAGTCTCGCGCTCTCTGGCGTCCTGCGAGGGGGTTCTTCTGCTGATAGACGCCGCACAGGGCGTGCAGGCCCAGACCATAGCCAATCTCTACCTGGCCATGGACAACAATCTGGAGATCATACCCGTCATCAACAAAATAGACCTGCCGTCCGCTGATATCGAGCGCGTCATCGAACAGATCGACGTCGAACTTGGGCTTGATCCGTACAGCCATCTCGCCTGTTCGGCGAAGGAAGGAACCGGCATCGAGGAAATTCTGGAGGCTATTGTAAAAAGAATTCCTCCTCCGAAGGGAGATCCGGAAGGGCCGCTCGCCGCACTGATTTTTGATGCGAATTATGATTCTTACCGCGGCACTATCATCCACTGTCGGATTTTTGACGGCAGGGTAAAGGCAGGCGATACAATCCGCTTTATGTTCAACAACGCGACTTACAGGGTCGAAGAGGTCGGCCACTTTGCGCTGACGAGGACAAAACGGGACGCGATTTCAGCGGGCGAGGTGGGATATATCATCGCCGGTGTAAAGACCATTTCCGATGTCAGCATCGGGGATACAATCACGAATCACGAGCGTCCCTGCAGGGAGCCCCTGCCCGGCTTCAAGCAGGTCAAGCCGGTAGTCTTCTCATCGATTTATCCGATCGCCTCTGATGATTACGAAGATCTGGCGTCCTCCCTTGAAAAATACAAGTTGAACGATGCCTCCTTCACTTATCAGAAGGATTCTTCCATAGCGCTGGGGCAGGGTTTCCGCTGCGGCTTCCTGGGTTTGCTCCATCTCGATATCGTACAGGAAAGGCTCGAAAGAGAATATAATCTTTCAATTATCCTCTCTGTGCCGAGCGTGCGCTACCGGTTCACTCTCAAGGACGGCAGCGTCGTCTATATTGATAATCCCTCCCAGTATCCCAATCCCGCGTCGATCGTGAAGGGGGAAGAGCCTTTCATCCGTGCGACCATGATGATGCCGGAGAAATACCTGGGC
>JBHGBI010000073.1:0-9062 GCA_041946925.1 Syntrophales bacterium
GCGAAACTTGAAATCGATCTTTTGCGCCGTTTCATGGAGCTGAGAGAACATGGCTGAAAAGAAACTATCACCGGCGGAACGCAGGCGCAGGATTGCCGAGGCCTTCACGGCCAAGGTCGGCACTAAAGAGGCCAGGAGGATCAAAGGCAGGACGCAGAAGGACAACGGGCTTTGGTTCGGCCTCGGCGTCGCCGGTATCGTCGGCTGGTCGGTGGCGATACCGACTCTGCTGGGTGCGGCGCTCGGCATATGGATCGACCAGACCTGGCCGAGCCGGTTTTCCTGGTCGCTCATGCTCCTGGTGCTGGGTGTCGGCCTGGGATGTCTGAACGCCTGGTACTGGGTCAAAAAATCCCGCGAGAAAATTATTCGGGATTGAGGGAGGTGGAAATGTCGGAACCTGCCCGGATCATGATCCCCTGGATTGCGGGGATGGCGCTTGGGACACTTTACTTCAGCGGGCTCTGGTATACCGTCAGGAGACTTCCTGATTCGAAGAATCCACTGTTGTCCCTGTCCCTGAGTTTCCTCGCGAGGGTGTCGATGGTGCTGTCCGGTTTTTACTTCGTAATGGGCGGCCGGGGGGACTGGTTGGCCGCGGCACTCTTCGGCTTTCTGATCGCAAGAGAAATTTTCATGCGGCAGTTCAGGCACGCATTGACTGTCAGAAAAAGGAGCTGATATGGAGATCGTCCCGATAAATCAGATCAGTCCGGACCAGGTTATCTTTTTTCAGTGGGGCTGGATAGTCATAAATGCGACGCTGGTCTACACGTGGCTGGTGATGGCTCTTATTGTGATAGGGTCCGTGCTTATAACGAGGAATATCTCTCCGGGCAGGACCATATCCCGATGGCAGAACGCCCTGGAGATAATATTGAGCAGTGTTCGCTTCGAGATCCGTCAGATTTCAAAGGACGGAGCCGATAGTTATTTTTCCTTTATAGGGACACTTTTTCTTTTCATCCTGTTCTCCAATATATTGACGGTCATCCCCGGATATGTCGCTCCCACATCGGCCCTCAGCACGACTTCGGCGCTGGCCGTACTGGTATTCTTCGCCGTCCCTCTTTTCGGGATCACAAAGCAGGGTCTGATAGAATATATCAAGGAGTATTTCCGGCCCAACTTTATCTTTTTCCCATTTCATGTCATGGGCGAATTCTCGAGGACGCTCGCGCTGGCGGTTCGGCTTTTCGGAAATCTCATGAGCCATGAAAAGGTTATAGCCATTCTTCTGGCCGTCACCCCTTTGTTTTTTCCGGTCGTAATGCAGGCGCTCGGTCTTATTATAGGTCTGATTCAGGCCTACATCTTTGCCATACTTGCGATGGTTTATATCGCGTCAGCGTCTCAAGCGCACGAAGAAGCAGGGCACAATGAAAACAACTCCAAATAAAGAAAGGAAGGATGAATTATGGACAGCGTAAGCATAGTTGCGGCGGCATCGATTATTGCAGCGGCGATCTGCATGTGTATCGGTGCGATCGGTCCGGCACTGGGGCAGGGCCGGGCAGTGCACAGTGCGTTGAGCTCGATCGCCCAGCAACCGGATGAGAGGAACTCCCTTACCCGAACCCTCTTTGTCGGACTGGCCATGATCGAGTCCATTGCGATTTACTGCTTTGTGATCTCGATGATTCTTGTCTTCGCCAATCCCTTCTGGGGGTACATAATCAAAAGAGCCGGAGGATGATCCATGCACATCGACTGGTTTGTTTTTTTCGCCCAGATCGTGAATTTCCTGATCCTCCTCTTTCTGCTGAAAAAGTTTCTTTACGGCCGGATCCTGGGCGCCATAGACGCGCGGCAGGCGCAGATTTCAGCGGATTTCGAGAAGGCGGAAAAAGCGCTGGAAGAAGCCCGTCGGTCCGCATCGCTGAGCAGCAAGCGCCTTCAGGAGTTGGAGAGCGCGTCGGAGGGGATGATGAACAAGGCCAGAGAGGAAGCCGAGGCTTACCGCAAGGAGCTTATGGAGCGTGCCCGGGAAGAGGTGGAGCTCATCCGGAACCGCTGGATCGAGACCATCCGTTCGGAGAGGGAGAATTTTTTCCGGGAGCTCCGCCGTCTTGCGGGGGCCCAGATCTACTCGATAACCCGGCGTGTACTGAAGGACCTGGCCGACCTGGATATCGAAAAAAGGATAGTCCAGATACTTGCTGAGCGCATGGAGAAGATGAGCGGGGCGGAGAGGGAGAAAATAGGAAGACTGATGAGGCCGGGGGAAAAGATCCTGGTCCAGTCCGCTTTCGATATCCCTCCGGAGGCCCGTGAGGAGCTCAACGGCGCCATCCACAAGAACATCCGGCCGGAAATCGATGTGACGTATGAAAAATCGGATGATGTCGTATCCGGTTATGAAATGCGGATCAACGGATACAAAATCGCCTGGAGCATGAAAGATTATCTCGATACTTTGGAGGAGAAATTTTATCATGTCCTGTACGAGGAATCGCTGGACCAGAAATAGACATACTGAAAAAGGGGTGGCGCGATGGATTCCGCATCGGAGAGAGAAGAGATAAAATCGTTCCTTGAGGGCACTTTCAGGACAATGGACAGCGTCCTTTCGGACCAGCAGCAGGAGCTGAGGCGGCGCGAAATCGGGACCGTGAAGTACGTTGGTCAGGGGATTGTCCGGGTGAGCGGACTTCCGAATATAAGGGCCGAAGAGATTGTTCTCTTCCCGAGAAATCTGCAGGGTCTCGTCTTCAATATCGATCCCGAGGAGATCGGGGTAATTCTGCTCGGCCCCAGCGAGCACGTGCAGACAGGAATGGAGGTCGGGCGCACCGGGCGCGTCCTGGACACCCCTGTCGGGGAAGACCTGATCGGACGGGTGGTGGACGCCATCGGGCGCCCTCTTGACGGCCTCGGCGACATCAGAATCGTCAGGAGATTACCCGTAGAGCGGGAGGCGCCGGCTGTTATGGCCCGCGATCCTGTTACTGTTCCCCTTCAGACGGGGATCAAGGTCATTGACGCCTTGATACCGATAGGCAGAGGACAGCGCGAACTGATTGTTGGTGACCGCCTGACGGGGAAGACGGCGATCGCCGTCGATACCATCATAAACCAGTCGGACAAGGATGTGATCTGCATATACTGCGCGATCGGCAAGAAAACTGCCGATGTCGCCAAGGTCATCGCGGATCTGAAGGAATATAATGCCATGGCTTATACCATTGTTGTCGTGGCTACCGGGGAAGATCCGCCGGGCCTCCAGTTTGTAGCCCCCTATGCCGCGACAACAATGGGAGAGTATTTCATGTCCAAGGGCCGCGATGTCCTTATTGTATATGACGATCTTACTTGTCACGCCCGTGCATACAGAGAGCTTTCTCTTCTGCTCCGTCGTCCGCCCGGGCGGGAGGCCTTTCCCGGGGATATATTCTATATCCATTCAAGACTGCTGGAGCGCTCCACCCATCTCAGAAAAAAATACGGAGGGGGTTCGCTTACGGCGCTTCCCATAGTGGAGACGGAGGCGCAGGATATATCGTCCTATATCCCGACCAACCTGATATCCATTACAGACGGCCAGATTTACCTTTCCCCGCGCCTTTTCCAGAAAGGAATCCTGCCCGCGGTCGACGTGGGGAAATCCGTCTCCCGTGTTGGCGGGAAAGCTCAACTCCCGGCTTACCGGGCTGTGGCCGGCGATCTGCGCATCTCCTACTCCCAGTTCGAGGAGTTGGAGACATTTTCACGGTTCGGCACCCGTCTCGACGAGGCGACCAGGAAGGTCCTTGAGAGGGGATGGCGCGTCCGGGAAATCCTCAAACAGCCGCAGTATAAGCCAATCCGGGTTTCGGACCAGATTGCCGCCCTGATGGCGGTCACGACGGGGGCGATGGACTTGGTTCCGGCCGAAAAAGTACGCCAGGCAGAGGACAATTTGAGGAAATTACTCGCGGAGAAGCATCTTGATCTCTGCGGCCGTATCGAAGCCGGCGAAAAATTAAGCGCTTCCGATCAGGAGACGCTTGCCGGTGCGGCCGCAGAAGCTGCAGGACGCATACAGGGAGGTTGAAAGGTGCAGACGGCTGAGTATCTGAAGAGGAGAATCCAGAGTGCGCAGGACCTGCTCGGAGTCGTGAAGACAATGAAGGCGCTGGCCGCTGTTAGTATCCGACAATATCAGCGCGCCGTCGAATCCCTGACTGAATACAACCGTACGGTTGAGATGGGACTTCAGATCTTGTTGAGGAAAAGCCGCGAATCGGCGGGACCGGCGGAGTCGAAGGCGACGCGGCTTGGGGCCATAGTCTTCGGAACCGACCAGGGGCTCTGCGGGCAGATGAACAATATCATCGTCTCGCACGCCGTGGATGAATTGAACAAAACGGGTGTCGCGGGAGAGAGCCGGATCATCATCGCCGTGGGCATGCGGACGGCGGACCTCCTGGAAGACGCGGGGCAGAAGGTTTTTGAAGTATTGACGACGCCCGGCTCGACGGCGGGGATTACGACCATGGTCCAGGACATAACCATGGTTCTGGAAGACTGGAGATTCAAGAGACAGGTCGGGCAAATGCATCTCTTCTATAATGAATATGTCTCCGGTGCCACCTACCGGCCGAAAGCGCTCCGCATCCTCCCCATAGATGAATCATGGCTCAAAGAGATCAAATCGCGCAAGTGGGAATCAAAATCTCTGCCGTGTTTCACCATGAAATGGGAAGACCTGTTCCGGGCGCTGATCCGGGAATATCTATTCGTCTCCATTTACAGTGCTTTCGCCAACTCCCTGGCCAGCGAAAACGCAAGTCGCCTGGCGGCGATGCAGAGCGCGGAAAAGAACATCGAGGAGCGTCTCGAAGATCTTTTCATCGAGTTCCATCGCCAGCGCCAGATGACGATAACGGAAGAGATCCTCGATATAGTGTCGGGATTCGAGGCGCTCGGCGGCGCCAAGGAGGCAGTACAGTGAAAAGAAACGACTCCGGGAGGGTGCAGGAAAGACAGGAAAGGAGGGATGTTTATGTCCGATAAAAGGGTTTGCTCAATATGCGCCTGGCGCCAGCACTGCCAGAAAAGGTTCATTGTTTCCACGGACGCGCTCTTCAATGTCAACTGTCCCGATTATACGAGAGATATCACGATCAGGGACAGCGATGTCGACTACAAGGTGGTCGAATACCAGTTGGACAGGTGGCGGATGGTAAAGAAACCGAAAAACGATTTTGTCGTAACCATCTCCAGACAGCCCGGAGCTGGCGGCAGCGAGATGGCCCGGTGTCTCGCAGGCGAATTCGGTATGGATCTTATGGGCAGCCAGATCATCCAAAAGGTGGCGGAGAGTTCCAACATGAGTACAAAGGTTGTGGCGACCCTTGATGAGAAGGCCGTTTCCCGGATTGATTCCATGATCAATTCCATGTTCGAGAACAGGCATCTTTCGCCGGATGTCTATTTCCGTCATTTGACACGCGTAATAGCCACAATAGGTGAGCACGGTAACGCAATCATTGTCGGGAGGGGGGCCAATTTCATCCTGCCCAGGGAAAAGACCCTGCGGGTCCGCGTTATAGCACCCCTGAAATACAGGGTCCGCCATTTTATGGATACGCGCGGGCTCTCGCATGCCGAGGCGGTTAAGTACGTGGAAAAAAGGGACTTCGACCGCCAGGGGTTCATCAAGAAATATTTCAAAGTCGACCCGGCCGATCCGGGTCACTACGACATCGTCGTTAACACCGAATCGATCGGAATCCAAGGAGCGACGCAGGTCGTTTCCGGCGCGATCCGGCACCGGATGAAGATCGAAGCCGAAGCGAAAAAGATTACGGCTGCTCGGGCGTGAAGCGGCGATTGTTGTAATTTAAACCAAGAAGGGAGGGATCCGCCATGCAAAGAGTAAGGGATCTTCTGAAAAGCAAGACAAAACAAGTGTGGTCTATTTCACCAAAGTCAACGGTCTTTGACGCCCTGAAGATTATGGGGGAAAAAGAGATCGGGGCGTTGATGGTAATGGACAAGGATGAAGTGCTCGGTATCATCACGGAAAGAGACTACGCGAGGAAGATCGTTCTTCAGGGGAGGACATCGCGCGAAACTCTTGTCGAGGAGATCATGACGCCTTCTGCCAGGATGTATACTGTCAACCCGGATACGCTTGTCGATGACTGCATGGTCCTGATCACGGAGAAGCGCATCAGGCACGTGCCCGTCTTTGACGGCGGTAAGTACGTCGGTCTCATATCGATCGGCGATGTGGTAAAATCCGTCATTTCCCAGAAGGATACACTCATCGACCAGTTGAGCAATTACATAGCCGGAGGCAGATGATGCCCCCCGCGGCGCGCGGTTTCGGATTGAGAATCGAAATTTTATTAAAACACGAGGGTTGAGCATAAAGGAATCAACCCTCGTAAATCTTCTTGACAACAATCTCCCATTTAAAATATTTCATGACGTGAACATGCTGGTTGTCATGAGGTGCAGGCAATTCCTGAAATTCCGTGCATGCAGAATAATTTTTCAGGATTTCTTAATTAACGGCCTGTACGTCGGCAATTGAGGTATTGGATTTTCGAGGGGCACGCATCAACCCAAGCCCGGCTGTATTGCGGGTATTTTTCTGGAGGTCGAATATGAAAAAAGTTCTGACAGCGTGCTTCTTCGTTTTGTTTCTGTCGTCATCTGCGTGTGCCGGCAAGGCTTATTTTTCGATCGGAGGCGGGGGCGGCGCAGAGGCCAAGGCTGGAAATATAAGAATTGAGGCGGGGGGATACACCACCGACAAGGCGCACAATCTTCTTTTCGGCGTCGGCATACCGTTTACGTTCAATCGGGATGAGGTTCCGGCGGGCACTCTTGAGTACCCGGTGCCGCATCCGGATTATACAAGTCTCGGTACCAGAAGAAAAGGCGAGGAGGCGGGGGCGTATTTAAAAGCCGGGTTTGAGCCGGTCTCGAATACGGGAATATTCGTATTCGCGCTGGGCGGCGTCACCTCAGGGAAGGAAATATCTCTTGCTCAGTCGAATGTTACCGGATGGCTCTACGAGCAATCGGAATCCACAAGGAATTATGGCTTGTTCGGCGGCGGCATAGGTTTTTTCCCTAAACATGAGAGCTACTGTCTGCATTTTGAGTATGACAACAGGATGGGATTCACGGGGAATATCGGTTTTACCTGGTAAGGAAAAATTTTTCGGGGGACCTCAGAGGAATTATTGGAAGCGATTCGATCAAGGAGGGGCATAAGGAAATTCAAGAACGATCCCGTATTCGACTCGCATATTCAGGAAATCCCGGAGGCGGCGAGACTGCGGGTATTTTTCTTCGGCGAGTTGGGCGACTTGAAACCGAGAATAATCCGTTTTACTTGGACAGCTTGGCCATCATTCTTTTCATTGCATCGTGATGATCTTTAGACGTGCGGATTACCCCTACATGAGAGGATATCAGATCGAGCGCAGTGCGAAGATCGAGTCGACAGCTTTGATAAGTCGCCCGCTTCGTGGTCCGGATAGCGAGCCCGGGACCATCCGCCAGCCTTCGGGCAAACCGGTATGTTTCTTCTATAAGCTTGTCAGCCGGATAGACTCTATTAACCATGCCGATGCGCAATGCTTCGCCGGCGTCAATGAAATCGCCCGTCCAGAACAATTCGAGGGCTTTTGCGATGCCGACAAGTCTCGGCAGGTAATAGCATCCTCCGTCCCCGGGAACGACTCCGATTCTCACATACCCTTCGGAGAAACTGGCGGTATCGGCGGCAAAACGCAAATCACACATAAGGGCCATGTCCATGCCAGCGCCGACGGCCACCCCGTTGACTGCAGCGATAACCGGCTTGTCAATGTCCTCCAGGATAAGGGCTACTCTATGAATTTGTTCCCAAAGCATGTTCTTGTGTTCGACCGCGCAATTTTCGACGTCCGGCAATCCGGTAAGATCGGCGCCGCTGCAAAAAGAATCTCCGGAGCCCGTCACCACTATAACCTTGATTTCGGGATCTTTCCTTGATACCTCCAGCGCATCGACCCATAGGTCGATCATTTCCATCGTAAAAGAATTCTTTTTTCGAGGACGATTCAAAAGAATCGTTGCGATTCCGTTATCCTGCAGGAACAGGAGATCTTTTTCCCTATGCCGCGAGGTTTTTTCTTCTGAATCTTTTGAAAGCAAATCATCAGGCATTGTTATCTTCTCCTGAATAATCATTTTATTTCAACCGGCGATGGACAGTTAAGATTGCGTTGTTTACACCAGAAAACAGGATTTGTACATCACTATTTTAAAAACAACTGGATTGCGGCTTTCGCCGGGGCATCGGCTTACACGCGGTCCTACGGTCATTCTGCTTTGCCCGCGGCTTTAACGTCCCGGGCGGCTTCTTTCAATTGAGCCAGTCGCGGAGCGAACGGGCCGTCATCTCTCCAGATATAACAACTGTTGACGATCAAGGAGCTGTCGAAGTCGGGCTGCTTCAACCTCCCGTCCTCGCGGAGGCGGTTATAATAAGTGTACGAGCCCTGCACTGCGGCTGTGCTCATAAACTGAATCAGATTGTTCATATGGATGCAACCGTTTCTCCCCCCCAGGATCTCGTTGAGCCTGTCCTTGAATCCCCTCGTCAAGCGGAGGCCTACAAGCTTTTCCACCACTTCTTCCATCTCTCTGCACATATCCGCCGGCACCGAGGGCATTTCGGCCTCGGCCGACTCTATGATCAGTCTCGGAAGGGATAAAACCAGCCTGACTATGATGTGATGCACTATTCCCGGGTTGACAAGCCGCTGGAGTGTATATATGAACGACCGGCATAGACGTTCGTCCGTAAGCGCGCCTTCTATAAGAATCCTGTCTTCGCCGATCTCGTAGATTTTCACCGACGCGGCCCTCTCATGAATAAGTTCTTTTTTTTTCAACTCTTTCCTCCTGTAAAACTCTATTTGATCTTAAAATCTCTTTCAAATGCCCATAATTTATTCCAGACGGCCTTTTTGAGCAAGAACTTTAGTTAACATAATAACATTTCTTTTTGCTTCGGATGTGATATATCTCCTTCCAGGCTGGAGATCGAGGCTCCGCTCGTTACGATCCGTGAC
>JBHGBI010000074.1:0-8868 GCA_041946925.1 Syntrophales bacterium
TGTCGATCTGGACATATTCAAGGGGGAAACATTCGGTCTTGTCGGGGAGAGCGGCTGCGGAAAAACGACGCTCGGCCGGATCGTTACAAGGCTTGAGGAGCCTACGGAGGGCGATGTCCTATTCGAGGGAGAAGATATCTTCAAGTTTTCCGGCACACGGCTTAAACATTTCAGGCGTGATGCCCAGATTATTTTTCAGGATCCGTATTCCTCTCTCAACCCGAGGATGAGCGCCGGTATGATTATCGGAGAGCCTCTCATCATTCATGGCCTGCACGGAGGAAAGGACAGAGAAGAGCAGGTGCTGAGGCTGATGGAGCTTGTCGGTCTCAAAAAAGAGCAGATGAACCGTTATCCTCACGAATTCAGCGGGGGACAGAGGCAGCGGATCGGGATCGCGAGGGCGCTGGCATTGAATCCGAAATTGATCGTAGCGGATGAGCCGGTATCGGCGCTCGATGTCTCCATACAGGCCCAGATTCTGAATCTGATGAAAGATCTCCAGAAGGATTTTCATTTGACGTATCTATTCATAAGCCATGATCTCGGAGTCGTCAGGCACATGGGCGACCGCATTGCTGTGATGTATTTCGGCAGGATCGTGGAGATCGCCGACAATAAGACCCTTTTTGAAAATCCCGCTCATCCGTACACGAGGGCTCTTTTATCGGCAGTGCCGATCCCTGATGCTGCGCGTAGGAGAGAACGTATCCTTCTTAACGGTGAAATACCGAGTCCGCTTGCGCCGCCCACGGGATGTGCATTCCATCCGAGATGTCCTGCACGGAAAGAAATTTGTAAAGAAGTCAGCCCTGAACTTGTCCGGATTGCCGAGAATCATTTCCTCGCATGCAACGGTTAGCTGGAGCCTCGTCGCAGAAGATGTGCGAAAATAACATGCAGGTATTTTATAACGAGAGATATGAAGAAGACAAAACAGGATACCAGAGCTAAAAATCAGCTCTTGCGCGAACTGGAGACGCTGCGCGTGAAGATTGCCGAACTTGAAGGCGAAAGGGTACTTCCAAAACAGAAGAGAGAGGAAGAACAAATCCTGGGGGCCGTCCTCGAGAGTTCACCGGTAGCCATGTTCGTCATCGACAAGAATCATCGTGTCATTTACTGGAACAAGGCCATCGAGAATCTGAGCGGAATAAAGGCTCGCGAAATCATCGGCACGGATGAACACTGGCGCATGTTTTATGAGGAGAAACGCCCCTGTATGGCCGATCTCATCGTGGATGGAACCGTTGACCAGATAGGGAGGATCAATAAGCTCTCGAACTGGTATCTCGGCAAGTATACAAAATCCGGTCTCATTGAGGAGGCCTACGAGGCGACGGATTTTTTTCCGAGGCTTGGGGAAAATGGAAGATGGCTGCATTTCACATCTGCAGCCGTCAGGGACAGGCAAGGCGCGATCTTCGGCGCCATCGAGACGTTTGAAGACATCACTGATCGGATCAGGGCCGAAGAATTATACCGGACGGTTACGGACCACTCGCCTGTCGGTGTTTACGTGTCCCAAAACGGAAAGTTCGTTTACGTAAACGAGCAAATCAAGAAATATATGGGGTATTCGCAGGAGGATCTGATCGGCATGGAAACCATCCGGCTGGTTCATCCGGAGGATCAGAAGAGGGTAAGTGAAGACGCAGTGAAGATGCTGAACATGGAGCGCTCTTCCCCCTATGAGTTCAGGGCCATTACAAAAGACGGCAGGGTGAAATGGATTATGGAGACCGTCGCATCGATCAATTATCAGGGAAGAAGGGCGGTTCTGGGAAACTACATGGACATCACAGAACAGAAGGAAGCGGAAGCAAAGATCCGTAGCCTGAGGGCCGTCGAAATCTCGATCCTGGACGCGATACCCATTGCGGTCATGGGAATGACAAACCGCGTCATCAATTTCGCCAATAACGCTGTGGAAAACGTATTCGGCTGGAAACCGGAAGAGGTCGTCGGTCGGAATTCGCGTATTCTCTATCGCTCGGACGAGGAGTACGAGGAGATCGGCCAGCATTTCTATCCGGTTCTGCAGCGGGAAAAGACGTTTATCGAAGAATTTCCATGTCGGCACAGAGATGGCCGCGACCTGATATGCATGGTGAGTGCGTCGCGGATAGGCGATTATCTGGTTGACCGGAGCATCGTGGCCACATATGAAGATATCACGGAAAGAAAAAGGGCCGAAATCGATCTCAAGCGCAGCTTCGAGAGACTTCAGCGCAGCATGGAAGATACTATCCAGACGATCGCCATGATTGTCGAGACAAGGGACCCGTACACTGCGGGTCATCAGCGGCAGGTGGACAGGCTTGCCTGCGCAATTGCCGAGGAAATGGGTCTGTCGAAGGACAGAATCGACGGTATCCATACAGCCGCCGTCATTCACGACATAGGTAAGATATACATTCCGGCGGAAATGCTAAGTAAACCCGGGCACCTCACGGAAATCGAGTACGACATCATGAAAACTCATCCCCAGGTCAGCTACGATATTCTGAAGAGAATTGATTTCCCCTGGCCCGTAGCCAATATTGTTTATCAGCACCATGAAAGATTTGACGGCTCCGGCTATCCGAGGGGGCTGAAAGGTGATCAGATACTTCTGGAGGCGCGGATCCTCGCAGTAGCCGATGTCGTTGAATCTATGGCATCGCACCGACCGTATCGGCCGACTGTCGGCATCGACAAGGCTGTAGAGGAAATCACCAAGAACAAGGGCATTCTTTACGATCCGGATGTGGTGAACGCTTGCCTCAAGGTTTTATCGAAGGGATTCAAATTCGAATAGGGAAGTAATAATGGAGATTGCCTTATTCATTGCTGCTGCCGTTGTCATCGGCCTCCTGATCGGCGCGGTGGCCGCCTGGCCGGCCGTCAAGTTACGGTATCAGGTGGAATTTGCCGGGAAAATGGCGGAACTCGAGGGGAGGGCGAAATACGCTGAAGGACAGGTGAGCCAGCTCAGGGATCAGATCGTCCAGGCGCATGAGGATTTCCGCAGGCTGCGAGATGCCCTTGATGAGGAGAAAAAAAGAAGTGTAGAGGTGGAAACGAGGCTCGAAGAGGCCAGACGGAATCTCGATCAGCAGAAGGAACTGGTTGCTCTCATGAAAAACGAAATGGTGGAAACTTTCAAGGCGCACGCTGCTTCGGCTTTGGAGACGTCGAACATGAGTTTTCTCCAGCTCGCAAGAGAACACCTGGAAAAGATAATTGAACAGACGAGGGGACGTCTCGGAGAGCACCAGGCTGCCGTGGAAGGAACGATAAAGCCACTGGAAGAAATGCTCAAGCGTTATGAAGAAGGACTGAAGATAATTGAAGAGAACAGGAACAAGAGCTACGGAGGCCTTGCACAGTCCATCCAGTCGCTTTCCGAGATGAGCGAGAAGCTTCAGCGGGAGACGAGCACGCTCGTTACCGCCCTGAGAAAACCCCAGGTGAGCGGCAGCTGGGGGCAGATGAGCTTGAAGAGGGCCGCGGAACTCGCCGGCATGGTGCCCTACTGCGATTTTTATGAAGAGGTCTCCGTTCATTCAGAAGCGGGTAGACTCCGTCCGGATATGGTAGTCCGGCTCCCCAACGGAAGATCGATTGTTGTTGACGCCAAAGCACCGGTGGATGCATTCCTGGGTGCGATATCGGCGATATCGGAGGAGGAGAGGAAGAAAGCGGTTGCAGGTTATGTGTCCCAGGTAAGGATCCATATGAACGGCCTTGGAAATAAATTATACTGGGAGCAGTTCGAGAGCACTCCGGAGATGGTGATAATGTACCTTCCCGGAGAATCCTTCTTCAGCGTCGCGCTGGAGAATGACCCGAAGCTAATCGAGGACGGAAGTTTAAGAAAGGTAATCATTGCCACACCGACGACTCTGATCGCCCTTCTTCGCGCCGTTGCTTTCGGCTGGCAGCAGGAGCAGATAGCCAGGGGGGCTCAGGAGATCAGTCGTTTGGGCAAGGAGCTTTACGAGCGCTTCGCCGTTGTCGTCGATCATTTCAGCAAGGTGGGAAGCGGACTCAACAGAGCCGTGGAGTCCTATAATGAAACGTTGCGGTCCATGCAATCCCGTCTCGTTCCATCCTTCAGGCGCTTCAAGGAACTGGGCATATCCAGCTCCAAAGAAATCGAAGATACACTGACCGAAATAAGCCACACCGTCAATGACGCGGAGCATCTGCTTCCGGAATAATCTTGAGGATCGGCTTCCGGCCTATATTTCTCCAAGATAGGCGTTTTTTACGCGATCATCGTTGAGAAGATCGCGCCCTGTTCCTTCGAGGACGACTCTTCCGGTTTCCAGTACATAGCCGTAATCCGCGACGTTCAGGGCCGCCATTGCGTTCTGCTCTATCAGAAGAATCGTTGTCCCTTTCCGGTTGATCTGCACGATAATTCTGAATACCTCCTTGATGAGGATGGGAGCCAATCCCAGCGATGGTTCGTCAAGAAGGAGAAGTTTCGGGTTGGACATCAGGGCCCTGCCGACAGCCAGCATCTGCTGTTCGCCGCCGGAAAGAGTGCCCGCCGGCTGATCGCTTCTCTCTTTGAGCCGCGGGAAGATTTCATACACCCAATCCAAATCCGATTTTATTTCTTTCTTGTCCTGCCTACCGTATGCGCCCATCAGGAGATTCTCATAGATAGTCAGGTTTACAAACACCTTCCTGCCTTCCGGAACCATGATGATCCCCTCGCGGGCTATATGGTGCGGCTGCATGCCGCAGATATTGCGACCGAGGAAACTGATGGTCCCGGAAGAGGACCGTACAAGACCGCAGACCGTCCTGAGAAGCGTGCTTTTTCCCGCCCCGTTGGCGCCGATCAGGGTCACGATCTTTTCCTCGGAAACATTGAGAGATATCCCCTGAATCGCGTGTATCCCTCCGTAATGGACATTCAGATCCTTGATCCTCAGCACACAATCACCTCAGCCTCTGCTAACCTCCAAGATATGCTTCTATTACTTTCGGATCGTTCTGTACCTGCGCGGGGGTCCCCTCGGCAATTGTAACGCCGTAATCGAGAACCTTGATTCTTTCACATATCTGCATTACAAACTTCATATCGTGTTCGATCAGGAAAACGGTCAGATCGAAGTCCTTCTTCAATTTCAATATCAGCTCAAGTAGATCCTGCGTTTCACTCGGGTTCATGCCTGCAGCCGGTTCATCGAGAAGGAGGATCTCCGGGCCGGTTCCGAGGGCCCTGGCGATCTCCAGCTTTCTCTGTTTCCCGTAAGGGAGAGAAGCTGATCTCTCCCACGCCACATCCTCGAGACCCACCTCCTTCAAAAGCCTGAAGGCCTTGTCGCGCATTTCCTTTTCCTCCTTTTTATATAGAGGGAAACGGAACACTGCGCCGATGAAGGAAGATCTAATCCGGCAGTGGTATGCGATCATGATATTTTCGATGACCTTCAATTCCGGAAAAAGGCGGATATTCTGGAATGTCCTCGCGATTCCAAGCTTTGTAATTTGATGTGCTTTTTTTCCATTCAGTATATTGCCCCGGAATACGATGCTCCCTTCGGTAGGTGTGCAATAACCGGCGATCATATTGAAAACTGTTGTTTTGCCGGCCCCGTTGGGACCGATCAGCCCGACGATTTCACCTTTTTCCAGGATAAGATTGAAATCGTTGACCGCGAGAAGACCACCGAATCTCATGGAAAGATTTTGGACAGAAAGAAAATGCATTGCTCCAGAGGCTCATTTTTTCTTAAAAAGGGCTTTCGCCCTGTCCGCCGCCCAGTCCCAGGAAAATTCCCTGGTACCCATAATGCCCTGCCGGGCGAAAATCATCATCAAAACCAGTATGATCGAAAAGATCACCATGCGCATCCCGGGTATTCCGGGCACTTCCATGCCCGCAATCCGGAAGGGCTCCTCTACGATCCTCAGAACCTCGCTTCCCCAGGTTACAAGAATTGCTGCTATCAAAGCGCCGGTCGTGCTCCCCAGCCCGCCGAGAACTATCATGATCAGAAGGTTGAATGTGAGAAAGAAGGTGAAAAGGGTCGGCGATATGGTTGTGATCAGGTGTGCTAGAAGACCTCCTCCGATGCCGGCGAAAAAGGCGCTGGCGATGAAGGCCAGCATCTTGTGCCAGAAGGTATTGATCCCTATGGCTTCGGCAGCCGCCTCGTCGTACCGGATTGCCTTCATGGCCATGCCGTAACTGCTTCGAACCAGCCTGAATATAATAAAGATCGTCACGAGGGCGAATCCCCATGACCACCAGAGGTCGGTATAATCAGCTATGCCTTTCAGCCCGAGAGGGCCGTTAGTGATACTCTGGGCGTTATTGGCGATTACCCTTACGACCTCGCCGAAACCAAGAGTGACAATGGCCAGGTAGTCTCCCCGGACCCGGAAGACGGGAAAACCCATCAGCAAAGCGAAAAAAGCCGCCATGACGCCCGCTGCAAGCAAAGAGAAAAAAAAGGGGGCATGCATGACACTCAGGGGCCAAATGATGGGGTCGATAATAAAGGACATTTCTTTTTCCGCGGGTGTCATTGTAAGCAAGGCGGAAGTATAGGCTCCGATAGCTGCGAACGCGTTGGGAGCGAGCGAGAACTGCCCCGTAACGCCGTTAATAAGATTATAACTGACGGCGAGCGCGGCGAAGATAGCGCAGTTGTTCAGAATTCTGATCTGGTAATCCGAACCGTACTGCTTTTCGAAATACAGAAAGATCAGAAGCACGATGACTGACGCCAGGGAAAACAGTTGATTGCGTCTATGATGATTGTCCATATCCATTGCGGCACTAATCCGGCAATTTCGTCCCCATAAGTCCTGTAGGCCGGAACAGGAGGATTAAGATCAGTATGGCGAAAGCCATGGCATCCCTGTATCCGGCAAGATCGGGCTGGAAGGCGACCATCACGATCTCGATAATCCCGATCAGGAGACCTCCAAGCATGGCTCCCGTTACATTTCCGATCCCGCCGAGGACGGCGGCGACAAATGCCTTCAACCCGGGAAGAATTCCCATCAGGGGATTGATCTGGGGATATCTCATCGCCCACATGATGCCGCCGGCCGCGGCGGCCGCCGAACCGATTGCAAATGTCACGGCAATGATCCGGTTGATGTCGACGCCCATCAAGCGGGTTGTTTCCATATCGAAAGCGATGCATCGCATGGCCCGTCCTGCTTTTGTCCGATAGATAACAAGCAGGATGATGCCGAGGAGAATGAGCGTGATGAGGAGCGTCCAGATATTGAGATCGAGTATGCGCACACCTGCAATGTCCCGGACGCCGGAAAAGAAATCAGGCCTGACAAATGCCTTTGGACGGCCCCCGAAAACGACCAGGCCCAAATTTTCGAGAAGAAAGGACACTCCAATGGCTGTGATAAGTGCGGATATACGAGGTGCATTTCTGACCGGTCGGTATGCACCGATATCGATCATAACGCCGACGACGGCTGTCAGAAGGATTGCGATCAAAAACGATGCCCACCAAGGGAAGCTAAACAGGAATATGCCGTAAAAAGCGACATAGCATCCCACCATCATGACATCGCCGTGGGCGAAGTTGATCAGCCTGAGAATGCCGTAAACCAGAGTATATCCGATAGCGATCAAGCCATAAAGACTGCCGAGGGCTATCCCGTTGATGACTTGCTGAACAAAAAAAGAAATATCCATATATAAATCGGGAATCCGCACATCAGGGATTGACTGTCGCCACGTAACGGAATTTTCCGTCTCTCACCTGAAGAATGACCATGCTCTTTATTGCATTGCCGTTCTCTCCAATATTGATCACGCCGGAGACCCCTTCAAACTTTCTCGTACTGGCGAGGGCCGCCCTGATCTTCTGGCCGTCCGTGGACCCAGCCCTCTCAATCGCATTCATCAGCACAAAGTAAGCATCGGCGCCGAGGGCGTCAAAACCACTGGCGTCCGTCTTGTACTTGCTCTCGTAATTCCGGATGAATCTTCTGGCGAGCTTCGTCGTTGCGCCTTCTTTTTCGAAATGGCCTGTCAGCATGAATCCTTCGACGGCCTTGCCTCCGATTTTTATAAGCTCGGGCGCCTGCGCCCCGTCCGCCGACATTATCGGAACCTTGAGGCCGAGTTCCACGGCCTGTTTACATATCAGCGCATCTTCGGTATAGTAGTTCGGCAGATAAAGGATATCTGGCCTGGAGGACATAATCGCGGAAAGCTGCGCCGTGAAATCCTGGTCGCCGGATTGGCAGTAAGTCTTCTGCACGATCTTTCCTCCCTGTTTTTTGAAACTGTCCTCGAAAAATTTTGCAAGATCCACGCAGTAATCCTGCGCGCGGTCGATCAGGAGAGCCGCCCTCCTCGCCTTGAGGCTCTGGTATGCGTAGCGTGCGGCCACCTCGCCCTGAAAGGGATCGATAAAACAAACGCGAAAGGTGTATTTGCGGTTCTGAGTGACCCGTGGATCCGTGGCCGTAGGAGACACTATCGGGATTTTTGCCTTCTCGGCGATGGCCGATCCCGCCATGGTGTTGCTGCTGGTGGCGGTCCCGATTATGGCATGAACGCGGTTCTTGCTGATCAGCCGGTCGACGGCGTTGGCCGCCTCTATCCGATCGCTCTTTTCGTCGACCAGAAAGAGCTCGACTGTCCTGCCGAGGACGGTCGGTTTCATATCCCTGGCGACCTGGATTCCCGCCCATTCCATTTGTCCATACGAGGCGACGCCGCCCGTCATGGGAAGGAATACCCCGATCCTGACCGGTTCCTTTTTAGCCTGTGAAAAAGCTGGACCGCCGATACTGAAAAGAATGAAAACGGATAAAAAAATAATCGGAAATCCTTTCGGTCTCATGTCATCCTCCTGAACTGAATGATATACCTGAAAA
>JBHGBI010000075.1:0-8801 GCA_041946925.1 Syntrophales bacterium
CCCGCCCTCCGCGGATTCTCCCGCAGGAGGCGCAAGTAGATATAAGGTCCGTCTGCATGGTTGTCCACCGTGAGGATCTCTTTGGGCACATCTCTTTCAAACAGAGATCGGCTCGCGGCCATGATTACATCCATGACACTTCTGGTTTCCTCATGGGAGAGGTCTTCTTCCACGAGCTTTGAGCCGCGGCCGGAATAAACGAGGTGATAAAAACACGCCCTTGGAATATTCTCTCTCTCGATCAGCTCGAAGATTCCCGGAATGTCACGGTAATTCCTTTTATTGATGGTAAAGCGGATGCCGACTTTGATCCCTTCGTCCCGGCAGATGCGGATACCTTTCAGTGTCCTCTCGAATACGCCGACGACTCCCCGGAACCGATCATGCGTCACGCCGATTCCGTCCAGACTGACACCGATATACGAAAGGCCGATTTTTCTGAAAACAGCCGCCGCCTTCTTCGTGATGAGCGTGCCGTTGGTGGAGATGACCACCCGCATCCCGCAGTCCGCCGCAAACTGCGCAAGTTCCGGCAGATCTTTGCGGATCAGCGGCTCACCGCCAGACAGCAGAATGACGGGAGATCCAAAGGACGCCAGATCGGAAATCAGGCGCTTTCCTTCGGCCGTGGTCAATTCATTGCTGTACGGTACGTTTCGCGAATTCGAATAGCAATGTACGCATCGGAGATTGCACCTCCTCGTCACATTCCAGACCACAACTGGCCTCTTGTCTTCCGAGAACTGAAGCAGGTGCGAGGGAAGCTTCGACGATTCTCCACCGTAACGGAGCACATCGGAAGGCTCCACGGTCCCGCAATATAATTTCGAAACACCAATCATCGTTTAAATCCCAAATTCCACTTCGGACATGAATTCTTCCGTTCTCAACTTCTCGGCTTCCTGTAGTATTCTTCCAGCGCCTCCACCATTGCCGGGATCGTATATTGCTCCTGCATGATATCGATCCTCAGCCCGGACTTCAGGGCCTGGGCGGCCGTCACGGGACCGATGCACGCGACCCTCACGGAACCCGGCAGCCGAAAGGAATCTCCCATTATGTTCATGAACTCGATCACGGTGGAAGGACTCGTAAAGGTAATCACGTCCACTTCACCCCGGCGGATAAGCCCATCCAGCTCGCTTTTTCGTCTTCCGGAGCCGACCGTGCGGTAAACCGCCACCACATCCACTTGCGCTCCGAGCTTCGCAAGCTCTTCGGGGAGCACGTCCCTCGCTTTCTCCGCTCTTGGAAGAAGCACTCTCTTGTCGTGCAGATCCCTTTTTCTGAAAGCGGCCACGATCCCTTCCGAAATGTATTCTTCAGGAACGATATCGGCTCGAATGCCGTAGGACCTGATCAGGGAGGCAGTAGCAGGACCTATTGCGCAGATGCCTATCCCTTTGAGGCTCCGGGCGTCCATTTCCTTCTCCATGAGCCTGCTGAAGAAGGCCCTCACGCCGTTGGCGCTGGTGAATACAATCCAGTGATACTTTTCTATCTCCGCCAAGGCGCGATCCAGCCCGCGCCGGCTCTCCACGGGAGCAATGCGTATCGTGGGGAACAGGATCGGCCTTGCCCCTTTCTCACGCAGGAGTTCCGCGAAGTCGCCGGACTGTTCTTCCGTCCTGGTGATGACGATTCCCTTGCCGAAGAGAGGCTTTTTCTCGAACCAGTCGAGTGTGCTCCGCAGATCGACAACCCCGCCCACGACGAGAACGGCCGGCGGCGAAACCCCCTTCTCATCCGCCCTGCGGGCGATATTTTCCAGAGTCCCTGTAACTGTTTCCTGGTCGGAAGTCGTTCCCCACCGGATCAGGGCGGCCGGCGTCCCGGGGTCTTTCCCGCTGGCAATCAGATTGCCCGCTATGCGGGAGAGATTTTTCACGCCCATCAGGAAAACCAGCGTCCCGATGCAGGCGAGGGCCCGCCAATCGATATCGCTTTTCTCCTTGGACGGATCTTCATGGCCGGTCACAAAGGCGACGGTAGAGGTATATTCCCGGTGGGTAAGGGGTATGCCTGCATACGCCGGGGCGGATATCGCCGAAGTCACGCCGGGCACCACCTCGAAGGGAATTCCCAGGCGGGCCAGTATTTCCGCTTCTTCCCCTCCCCTTCCGAAGATGAAGGGATCGCCCCCTTTCAATCTGGCAACCACATTGCCCCGCTCGGCTTCACAAGCGATGAGCCCGTTCAGCTCATCCTGGGAAAGGGTGTGGTCTCCCCCCTTTTTTCCCGCATAGATCAGCCGGGCGCCGCTTCGGGCGTGACGAAGAAGTTCGCCGCTGGCAAGATGATCGTAGATGACGACATCCGCCCTGGACAGGAATGCCGCTCCTTTCAGTGTTATAAGCCCGGGATCACCCGGCCCGGCCCCGATGATGTAAACGATCCCCTTTTTCACTTGAGAATTTCCCTTCCGCCCTTTGCGAGTATCATTTCCGCCAGGGTCTTCCCCAGCTCTTCGCAATCCTCCGGTCGTCCGGAAATTTCATCCCTGATTATCCTGAGCCCGTCGAGACTCCCGATCAGTCCACGCAGATGCATATCCCCTCCATTTATTTCGGCATAGGCGGCAATCGGCAACTGGCACCCCCCTCCGAAAACCTGCAGGAAGGAGCGCTCCGCCATCACGCGGATGAAGCTTTCCTCATGCCGGAGGAAGGAAACGATCCGCCTCGTCCTGGCATCGTCTTTCCTCACTTCAATCGCCAGGGCGCCCTGTCCGATCGCAGGGATCAAGACTTTCGGAGAAATGAACTGGGCCGCCCGATCCATCCAGCCCATCCTGTTCATCCCGGCAGCTGCCACGATAATACCATCCAGGCCGTCAGCGCCTACTTTCCTGATCCTCGTATCCAGGTTGCCCCGGATGGAGACGACTTCCACATAGGGGAACCAGTGCTTTACCTGGATCGCCCGCCTCAACGACCCCGTGCCGATCCGGGCGCCTTCGGGGAGTTCCCCGATTTTCCTGTGGTCCCGCGAGACCAGTACATCCCGCGGGTCCTCCCGCTCGGGCACAACGGCAATTTCAAGGGCTGCAGGAATTTCCGAAGGCACATCCTTCATACTATGGACTGCGATGTCGACATGGTTTTTCAGAAGGGCCTCTTCGATTTCCTTGACAAAAACACCCTTTCCGCCCATTTTCGCCAGAGCGACATCGTGCAGTTTGTCTCCGGTAGTCTTGATCGTTACAGTCTCGAGTCTCAGATCGGGATATCGCGCACTTATTTTCCCGGCGATGATCTGCGTCTGCCTGAGCGCAAGAGCGCTGCCCCGTGTCCCTATTTTCAGTTTATAATTATTATTGTCTTTCACCTGCTGTATCAGCCGCTCAGTCTTTCACTTTAATGCCGGGCTGCGGACTTTTCTATTCCCCATCCAGCTTGAACAATTTCCGCAGCGCCGCTATATAGAGAACCGCGCCGCTGTTCTGACTCGCCTCTTTCAGGCCAGTGATCGGATCATGAAGCACTTTATTCAAAACCGATGAAACAAGCATTCTGACCTTCTCTTTATCGGATTCGCCGAGGCTGTTTATCCAGAAGAGGGATTTTTCAATTTCGCCTTCCATGATATCCTCCATCTTCCTGCGCAGGTCGATGATGGTAGGAACGGCTTCCAGCGAGCTGAACCAATGCGAAAACCTGAGGACTTCCTCGTCAACGATGGCCTCCGCCTTTTCGGCCTCAACAGCGCGGCTCCTTATGTTGCCGTCGACAACGCCCTGCAGGTCATCGATATTATACAGGTACACATTGTCGATTTCACCCGCTGCAGGATCAATATCCCTGGGGACCGCGATATCGATCAAAAAGAGCAGCCTGTTTTTTCTCCTGTAGAGCGCAGCCGCGATCATGTCTTTTGTAATCAGATAGCCGGACGCGCCGGTGGAACTGATCACGATGTCTGCCTCCTGCAGTTTTTCGCCGATCCGCTCCAGCTCGACCGCGGTCCCGTGCAGAAGGCTCGCCAGATCCGATGCACGATCATAAGTCCGGTTGGCGACGATGATTTTTTTCGTCCCGTTCCTGACCAGGTGGCGCGCGGCAAGTTCCGCCATCTCCCCGGCACCGATCAGAAGGATCGCCTTGTTTTTCAGATCCCCGAAAATTTTTTTCGCAAGCTCTACGGCGGCAAAGCTGACCGATACAGCATTATTGGCGATGCCGGTTTCCGTTCTCACCCGCTTGGCCGTACGGAACGCGTGATGGAGCAGCTTGTTCAAGATCACCCCTGATGCCCTCTGGTCAACACAGCGGCGGTATGCCTCTTTTACCTGCCCCAGTATCTGCGGCTCCCCCATGATCATCGAATCAATACTCGATGCAACACGGAACAGGTGCTTCACTGCATCCTGGTCGCGGTAAATATAGAGGCACTTCTCCAGTTGATCCGGGAGAAGGCCGCTGCGCATGAGAATGAATGCCTTGATCCCCAGGGCCGCGGCATCGATATCCGCCGCGCTCGCCAGAACCTCAAAACGGTTGCAGGTAGAAAGGCACATGGCCTCCCGTACCTGCGCAATGGCACGGATATCCGCGAGGGAGCGCAAGTCCCCTCCGCAACCTGCCGAAAGCTGTTCCCTGATTTCCAGGGGCGCTGTTCTGTAATTCATCCCTATGAGAATAAGGTTCATTGTTCCGGGGACACAAGGCTAAGGACAAAGCTAAAAATTTATTATATTTCAGCTCATGCCAAGGCTGAACACCTTTCGCCCTTAGCCTCTCCTATACAAAGCTGTGGCTGGTCGTGAACATGACGTTCACCCCGATCAATGTAAACAATATGACCAGAAAAGCCGCTATGGACAGAAGCGCAGCCTTTCTGCCGCTCCATCCGATTGCGAGCCTCTGGTGCAACAAGACAGCATAAGAAAGCCATGCAATCAATGTAAATACCTGCTTTGGGTCCCAGTTCCAGTGACTGCCCCACACTGTCCCCGCCCATATCGATCCCGCGATAACCCCGAGAGTCAACAGGGGAAACCCGAGCAGCAGGCAAAGATGATTGATCCTGTCCAAATCACCCAGTGAAGGAAGTATCCGGCTGAATCCCGTCATTTTTCTATGCTTGATAAAGGTATCCTGGATAAGGTACACAACCCCCGCGCATCCCGCCAAAGCGAAGAGAGCCTCGCCGATAATGGAAAGGACGATGTGCAACGTGACCAGGCTCCCTTTCAGGACGGAAGGAACCGCAAGGGATGCCCCCAGACCGCCCGCCGCGGCCAACATCAGGAGAAAAGAAACCGGGGCGACGAAGGCTCCGAGCACTTTCGTTTTGGTCTTCGACTGGATGAAAAGATAGATGCCGGATACTGCCCAGGCAAAAAAGGAAAGCGCTTCATGGAGATTCGCCGCCGGATTCAGCCCGGCATCCACCCCCCTGAACAATAGAGAAACTGTATGCAGCAAAAAGGCGGACAGGAAAATCCAGGCCGACAGCCTGGCCGGCAGTACTCTTTTCGCCAAAAGAGAGATCGTGTAACCGGCTGTACTCAGGAAATATGCAAACAGAGCGATTTTAAAAAACAGCAAATCCACTATTCGTACCTTTCCAGATCATCGATATCCTCGCCCGTCAAATCATGGATTCTCTTTTTCAGAGCGCGCCAGTCCCTGTTTCTGATACTCTGGAGAACTTCCGAATAAACGACGGATTCGAATAACTTCCTGTTTTCAGAAGCGGGATAGCCGCGCGATAGGATTTTTTTTCTCAACTCTCCCATAATATCAAGCAGGATCCGGTATTCAGGACCGAATATCCCTTCCATATCCTGCCTCAGTTTCCTGGCAAGGGCAGGGCTCTTACCGCCTGTAGAAACGGCTATCTGCAGGTCTCCCCGCTCGAACAGCGACGGCAGCAGGAAATCGCACCGCACCGGGTCGTCAACGATATTCACCAGAATTCCCTTTTTATGAGCATCGCGGCAAACAGCTTCATTGACCTCCCTGCTGTCCGTAGCCCCGATGACCAGGAAGGCCCCTTCAATATGCGTCTCCCCATAATCCGCCTCGATATGCCGGAGCTTGCCTTCGCGCTTCATGTCCTTGAGACCTTCTGTCAAGTCTTTTCCCGTAACGAACACCTCCGCGCCGGAATCAAGAAGCCTCCTCACTTTTCTTTCCGCTACTTCTCCCCCGCCGACAACAACGCAGCGGCGGCCTCTCAGATCGAGGTAGACCGGGTAGTATTTCACGATCGCTCCTGAATGTAAATTCAAATTAAGTTATCACAAATATTATAAAAATTTCAAGTCCACTTGAAATGTAGATAAAAAAAGGCTATAAAAGACATAAATTTTCCACTGGATCAGGGATCCAGGGCAATTCCCGATTCATCATTAAATGAATGGATGCCGATATGCTGAACAAAATGGAAGATGTGAAGGCCGGTAAAGAGACATGGATTGAAATCGCGATATCGAGTCCCCCCGAGCTCGTCGAGTCTCTCGCGAATTTCATGACTGAACTGGGCTCCGAAGGGATCTATCAGGAAGAGGAAGTCGATCCGAGGGATTTGAGCGAACTGGAGCCCACCATCAGAGAGGAACTGAAGGCATATCTTTCCGCCGCCTCCCCCTGGCAGGATAGTCTCTCGAAACTGAAGGGCTATATCGAAGACTTGTCGGAACTCTTTCCCCACCTGAAGCCGCCGGACTTCACCGTCAAAACGATCTCCGACCCGGACTGGGGTGAACAATGGAAGAAATATTTCAAGCCACTTCGGATACACAAAAACATCGTCATTAAACCGACATGGGAAAGATATACGGCTTCCGGGCGGGATATAGTTATTGAAATCGACCCGGGAATGGCCTTCGGAACCGGACAACATTCGTCCACCAGGATGTGCCTTGAGGCGCTCGAAGATATCCTGCTCAGAGACCGAACGATCAGGAACTGGCGTGTCCTCGACGCAGGGACGGGAACAGGCATTCTCGGCATCTGCTGCGCTAAACTCGGCGCAGCCAAGGTCACTGGAGTCGATATCGATCCTCTCGCTGTCGAAATCGCGCGCAAAAACGTAGTCATCAACCATGTCGGCGACCGGGTCGAAGTCGTAAAACAGGATGTCGGAAAATTCAAGGGAAAATTCGATCTGATCGTAGCCAATCTCAATGCGGAGCCCCTGATCAAACTCCGTTCCCACCTGATCTCCATGATGGAGCCCGGCGCGTATCTCATCATTTCGGGCATCATCGAGCAGAGCACTGATTCGATCGAGAAAAAATTCCTCAAAGACCCGCTTATTACACAGAACATCCTCAGGGACAAGGAGTGGGTGTGTTATGTTCTAAAGAGGAGTCGTATTTGACCGTCCCTCGAATCTATTTCCCTAAAGAACTTGAGAAAGGCCGCATCGAGGAGATCACCGGCACCAACTTAAGATACATCAGGGATATCCTGCGGCTCAGAAAAAATGACACGCTGATCCTTTTCGGCTCCGGCGGGATGGAATATGATGCCGAGATCGTGGATTTCCAGACGAAGAGCATCGTGGTCGGAGTCACCCGCGAAAGGAGGATTCCGCAGGCGGAAATCCGTGTGGTCCTGGCCCAAGCCCTTCCCAAAGGAGACAAAATGGATCTTATAATCCAGAAGGCCGCGGAACTGGGGACGACAGAGGTCATCCCTTTTATTTCGTCAAGATCCATCCCCAAGTTCTCGGATGAAAAGGCCCGCCAACGAGTCGAGAGGTGGCGCAAGATCGCCGTGGAAGCATCCCGGCAATGCGGAAGGGCGGATATTCCGCGCATAGAGGAAATCGTATCCTATGATAATATGCTGAACGGCTCCGACAAAGGCGGCCTGCGGCTCATATTCTGGGAGGCCGAGGCGGGCAGAGGAATAAAAGAAATACTGCGGGACGAGAAATACGGGGCCGTCCGCGACTTCTTTATTGCGGTAGGGCCCGAGGGAGGATTCTCCGGAGAGGAAGTAGCCCGGGCGGAGCGCTCCGGGTTTCTTTCCACCGGCCTGGGGAGGCAGATTCTTAGAGTGGAAACTGCGTCTCTCGCGATCCTTTCCATACTGCAGTACGAGCGGGGCATTCTGGGTTCCGTGAAGGGTACCGAGGAGGCATGATGGGCAGAGATCGCCGCAAGCACTACGGAGGGTTCTGGCGCAGAGTGCTGGCATTCGGCGTGGATAACCTGGTACTCCATCTTGCCGCCGTTCTGACGCTCATATTTCTGGCGGCCGTCGCCCCGGTCGCCGGATGGCAGGACTATACAGGCGACGCTCTGGCTGAAATCCCGTCTTTAACACTGCGGATACTTGCCTCTTACTTTGCCATGCTCACCGCCATGTACTTTTTCTATTTCATTTACTTCCATGGCACAACCGGGCAGACTCTGGGGAAAAAGATATTCGGCCTCAAGGTCATCCGGGCGGGGGGAGAGCCGATGACACTCGGCGTCAGCTTTTTGCGGTGGGTCGGGTACATTGTATCGGGGTTTGCGGCCCATCTGGGTTTCTTATGGATAATTTTTGATGGAAAAAAACAGGGCTGGCATGATAAAATAGCCCATACTTATGTGGTAAATATCAGAAAATACAATGCAAGCCGGGCCGATATTCCATACAAAAATACCTTGACAAATGAGGGTATATTATATAGGTAGGGCGGCGATAAAATAAGCATTGGGTTTCCGGTATCCGGCTCTATGCCAATGCTTGATAATTCAGCCAGGTTAATTTAAAAAACCTGACCGTATTTTTTCTTTCCGGGTCGGTAGCTCAGTCGGTAGAGCATCGGACTGAAAATCCGAGTGTCGGCAGTTCAAT
>JBHGBI010000076.1:0-8697 GCA_041946925.1 Syntrophales bacterium
TGGAGCGGGCGAACGGATTTGAACCGTCGACGTCTACCTTGGCAAGGTAGCACTCTACCACTGAGTTACGCCCGCTCAACGAGTTTTTAACGTAATCAAATTGCATTTTATTGTCAATAGAAAACTGCATGCTTTGTAATCTCGAAGACTTCCTGAAGGACCGCCATAACATCAATTATTCCAGCTCGTTTCATGAGAAATTAGTGTTGACCCACCGGTAGAATTTCATCATGTAATCGGCACCCGACCAAATTGTCAAGATAAGCGCGACATAGATGACTGCCATGCCGACCGTATGAGAGTCTATCCCGAAAAGAGGATAGTGAATCAACAAAGCGGATACTGCGACTATCTGCGAGAAGGTTTTCTGTTTGCCGAGGCGGCTGGCCGCAATAACAAGGCCCCTTAGACTGTAAATATGACGCATCGCATCCACGGCGATATCCCTCATGATTATAATAGCCACAATCCAGGCAGGTATGCGGCCCAGGGGAATCATCAGGATCATGGCGGTATTGATGACGAGTTTATCGGCCACGGGATCGAGAATTTTTCCGATCTTTGTAACGATACCGTATTTTCTTGCGATATAGCCGTCAATGAGATCCGTTACGGAAGCCGTTATGAAAAAGGCAGCGATGATAAGACTCAGAACCGGCCCGGGATCGAGCAACATCAAGAAGAGGACGGGGATGACACTGATCCTGAGCATAGTGATGATATTGGGAAGGTTAATGACTTCATTGCCCTTTTCCCGCACGACCAGCTTTTCGAATATTTCTCTGATGCTCCCGAGCATAGCTTCTGTCCGGCCTTATTATTTCCCGGGTACTTTTTTCCAGTCCGCCAGAAAATTCTCGATACCGATATCCGTAAGAGGGTGTTTCGCCAATTGAGCTATTACCTTGAACGGGATCGTCGCAATATCCGCTCCGAGCAGCGCTGCCTCAAGGACATGCAGCGGATGTCTCACACTGGCTACGATAATTTCAGCGTCTATTTCGTAATTATCGAAAATTGTGATGATCTGTTCGACAAGATCCATTCCGGTGTGCGAGATATCGTCCAGTCTTCCCACAAAAGGGCTTACATAAGCCGCTCCGGCCTTCGCAGCCATCAATGCCTGCACCGGAGAGAAGATCAGAGTCTGATTGACGTCGATTCCCGTGTCCGACAGCTTTTTTGTTGCCTTCAGACCTTCTGTAGTCATCGGTATCTTGATCACCACATTGTCACCCAGGGATGCCAGCTTCTTCGCTTCCGCGACCATGCCCTCCGCCTCAAGGCTAAGCACCTCCAGGCTGACAGGACCTTCCACGGTTTCAAGTATCTCTTTGACTACGACATCGAATTTCTTGTTCTCTTTTGCAATAAGACTCGGATTGGTTGTCACTCCATCGACCATCCCCAGGCTGATTCCTTCCCTGATCTCAGCTATATTCGCGCTGTCTATGAAGAACTTCATTACAAAAAGACCTCCTTAAAATTTTCCCCGGGCGGGAGCATTCCCGTTCAAACTCTGAATCCTAAATCCGAAGCTCTAAACAAATTCAAAAAATTCCAAATCGGTTTATCAGCTTCTTTCTTTTTTGTATTTCTCCAGACATTCCCTGCTGCAAAAAAACAACTTCCGGCCTCCAGTTTCCAGTCGATAGGCATCGCTTATCGGCACATAAGTATGACAATACGGATCTTCGACCAGTTCTTCCCCGCTACTCTGAAAGGGGTTTTCCGACACCGATCTCCTGTTTTTCTGAAGAGGAAAGATCGTTTTCCTTAAGAACCGGTACAGCAGGTAAAGAATAATGAACGCAAGTATTATTCTGATCATCATGGAAGAAACTCAGTTTGTATCTATTTTGACGACTTCTTTATGATCCAGCAATCTATCCAGAAGGCCTTTTATGGAAATTCCGAAGACAGGATGGATCAAGTATGATGCAATTTCATTGAGTGGAACGAGGACAAAGCGCCTTTTGTGAAGCTCCGGATGGGGAACGGTCAATCTCCCTGTCCTGATGATCTCCTGCCCATAGAAAAGTATGTCGAGATCAATGATGCGGGGGCCCCATCTGATTTCTCTCGCCCGGCCCATATCGCGCTCTATTTCCTGAAGAGAATTCAGCAGCTGATCAGGATCATGCCGCGTCCTGATCTCGACCGCGCAGTTAACAAACCAATTCTGCGCCCTGATGCCTACAGGCTCGGTCCTGTAAAGAGAAGATCTTTCCAGTATTTCAGTTTTTTCCACCTCTGAAAGACGCTCGACAGCAGCGAGGCAATTACGGACAGGTTCTCCCAGATTGGAGCCAATGCCTACAAAGGCGATTACACTACGCAAATTCCCGCTCAATGCGCTGCATGGCCTCTTTCAACCGTTTATCGGGTACAGTCAGGGATATCCTGATATATCCCTCGCCGTATTTTCCGTACGCAGTACCGGCGGCGACCACCACGGCCGTCTTCTCAAATAAACGATTCGTGAATTCGATAGAACTCATTCCGTCCGGTGTCGGCACCCACAAATAGAATGTCCCTTTGGGAGGAGAAAAGCGGATGCCTATTTTTTTCAAGGTTTTTAATACGAGACTTCTTCTCCTCCTATAGATCCTGATCATCTTTTCGATATTCGTTGTTTCGTTTCTAAGGGCGTGAATCCCGGCATACTGGATGGCATTGAATACTCCGGAATCAGTGTTCTCCTTCACTTTGCTCATCGCGGCTATCAGATCCGGGTTTCCCACGGCCATCCCGATGCGCCATCCGGTCATGTTGTAAGGCTTGGACAGCGAATTCAACTCCACACCCACTTCTTTAGCCCCCGGCGCCGATAAGAAACTCAGTCTTTCCCCGCCGTCGAACACAACTTCACTATATGGATTATCATAGCAGACGGCGATATCGTAATCCCGCGCGAACTCGACAAGTCTCCCGAGAAAATCCGCAGTGGCGCATGCTCCGGTCGGATTGTTTGGATAGTTGAGGAACATCGCGGTCGCTTTCCTTGCCACATCGGAAGGTATATCCTCGAAAACAGGGAGATAATCTTTATCCGCGAGGATCGGCATGGAATACGGCTCGCCCCCTCCCATGAGAATACTTGCCCGATATGCTGGATATCCCGGATCGGTCATAAGTACAATGTCCCCGGGATTGACTCTCGCGAGAATAAAATGATGGCACCCTTCCTTTGAACCGATAAGGCCGAGAACCTCATCCGCGGGGTCCAGAGAAACGCCGTAACGATCTCCGTACCATGCGGCAATTGCTTCTCTGAAAGAAAACATGCCCTTCTCTTCGTCCGTAGGATACCGATGATTCTCCGGGTCCCTTGCCCGCGCGCACAGTTCCCTGACGATGCCGCCCGGGGTCGGCTCCACAGGGTCTCCGATAGCAAGGCTGATGACATCGATGCCATCAGCCTTTGCCCGGGCGATTTTCCTCCGCAGCTCCATAAAAAGATATGGGGGTATTTTCGTCAGTCTTTCAGCAATCCGCAAAATCCATTTCCTCCTTGAGTATTTGCACTCAGGTCCCGGGTATGGAGTTCCACTAAAAACTCTGGACCCGGGACCTGAACTGTTTTTTGCTTCGGCCTTATCCTTCAGCCTGTTTCACTCCTCTGCCAGACAGGGGGTTCATCGATCTTTTAGTCCCAGCACGTCCTGCATGTCATAAAAACCGTTCTTCTGATTAACAATCCATTTGGCCGCTCTGATAGCGCCTTTGGCGAAATTATCCCTGCTGTGGGCGCGATGGATGAACTCCAGCCTCTCCCCGATTCCGCCGAATATAACCGTATGCTCGCCCACGATGTCTCCCGCCCTTACCGTCTGGATGCCTATTTCCGCTCTCGTCCGGGCTCCGACCATGCCCTTTCTTTCGTAGACGGCGACTTTATCAAGATTGCGCTTCAGGACATCCGCAATAATCTGGGCCATTCTCATGGCAGTGCCGCTGGGGGCATCCTTCTTCAAATTGTGATGCGCCTCGACGATCTCCACATCGAATTCATCTCCAAGAATGCCCGCCACGTTTTCGAGAACCTTGAACATTACATTGACCCCGACACTCATGTTCGGCGCCAGCACGCATCTGGTCTTTTTTGCAAGCTCTCTGATCGTTTTCATTTCATCGGCGGAGAAACCCGTCGTACCTATCACGATGGCTTTATTATTCCCGACCGCAGCCTCCAGATTGGCGATCGATGCCTCATGGTGGGTAAAATCAATAATGACATCACCCTTCTTAATGTAATCGGAAATATCTCCCGCTATGCTGACACCCGTCTTGCCGATGCCGGTGTGGTCACCGATATCCCGGCCGATCAACGGATGTCCTTTTTTTTCAACAGCGCCTGCGATCTCGATTCCCTCGGTGCCGGAGATCAGAGTGGCTATTCTGCTGCCCATTTTTCCAGCCGCGCCCATTACAATGGCTTTAACCATGATCAGCCTCCTTTCCTTTTCGTCATTCGAAAGCCGAAAACCGGACCGCTGCCCGCCATCCGGATTCCGGCTCCCGCACAGTTTCCGATTACTTGATCAGTCCGTAATTGATCATGGCCTTTTTCAGTTTTTCATAGTTGGCGTCCGACATCTTCACGAGGGGAAGCCTGACTTCATATTGGATCTTTCCCATCATTGAAAGAGCGGCCTTTACGGGCGTGGGATTGGTTTCGATGAAGAGAGAATCAATCAGCGGGCTCATCCTGTAATGGAGCGCCCTGGCCTTTTCCATATCTGCGGCATTCACTGCGTCCACCATGCCCGCCATATCGGCTGGTGCTATATTCGAGATGACGGAAATAACACCGTGTCCTCCGATCCCCATCAGCGGCAGAGTGAATGCGTCGTCTCCCGAGAGCACGTCGAAGTCCTTGCCGCAGAGCAGAATGATATCGCTCATTTGTTTGATCGACCCCGATGCCTCCTTTACTCCTACGATATTGCTTATCTTGGATAATCTCGCCAGTGTTTCCGGGGTCATATTGACTCCGGTCCTTCCGGGTATGTTGTAAACTATAATAGGAATCGGCACGCTCTCGGCAATCAGTTTGTAATGCTGATAGAGTCCCTCCTGCGTCGGCCTGTTGTAATACGGACAGACCATCAGGGCGCCGTCCGCCCCGACTTCATAGGCATGTCTAGTAAGTCTGATCGCCTCGGCCGTACTGTTGGAACCTGTCCCGGCAATGACCGGCACCCTTTTTCTGACTGCTTTCACAGTGATTTCAATCACCCTGTCGTGCTCTTCATGAGACAGGGTGCTCGACTCGCCGGTTGTCCCGCATGGAACTATACCGTCGGTTCCATTCTGAATCTGGAATTCTATTAGTTCCCTGAGTCCTTCCTCGTCGACCTGCCCGTTCCTGAAGGGTGTCACAATCGCCACAATGGCTCCCCTAAACATATGCTCCTCCTTTAATTTCGCTTATCTCATATTCATTATTGATACTGATCATCTAAAGCCCCGTCCTTTTTACAGATCAAGCCTCTCCTCTGCGGAAATTTCCCTTACCGTTCTACCCTCGCTTTTCTTATGTGCGATAAAACGGAACCGGCGCAAAGGAGAGGATCTGCTTTATTTTATCTCGTGAAGTCCTTCTTTTCATTCTATCCGCCTCAGACAAGCTCTTGAAAAAAATCTACTCATCCCACAAAAACCCCTGATAAACGATTCTGGCTCCTCCTTCAAGATACACGTCTCTGAATCCTTTTTCCGTTTTTTCGAAATAGACCCTGAGTATTTCGCCGCTTTTCACTCTGACGTCGACTGGAGACCGGACAAGATTTTTCCATGCGGATATAAGCGCCGATGCGACTGCACCAGTACCGCACGCCAGGGTTTCGTCTTCAACGCCGCGCTCATAGGTTCTGACCCGGATGGAATGGGGATCGATAACGCAGGCGAAATTGACATTCGTGCCCGCAGGCTGGTATTGCGCATGGAACCGTATTTCTCTTCCATATTTCACGACGTCGCACGAATCCAGGTCTGCCGGATAAGACACTACGTGCGGAACGCCGGTATCGATGCTGTTCACGCTGTAAGCCCGGCCGTACACCCGAATGGAATAGCCTACTTTCAGACCGCCGGGGTCGGTCAGTCTCAATTTGACCAGACCGTCCCTGACTTCCGCGTCGATGATACCTGCTCCCGTCTCAAATGACATTTTGGCATGCGCAATCCCCTTGACATAAGCAAAGCGGGCCGCGCACCTCCCGCCGTTTCCGCACATATCCGCCCGGCTTCCGTCGGCATTGAAAAATTGCCATCGGAAATCCGCTTTCCTTGATTCCTCGATGAGGATCAGGCCGTCGGCACCGATAGATATTTTCCGCTCGCAGACTTTCCTCGCAAATCCAGCCGGATCATCCGTGCCGACAACATCCTTCCGGTTATCTATCAGGATGAAATCATTTCCACTGCCGCTCATCTTGTAGAATTCAATCATGGCCTCTGTTCCACCAGAAAATCGGGAATGTCTTCCTTCATGATCAGATCAGCGTATTCCTCTCTTTTTCTGATCACGTAGTATCGGTCATCTTTCACCAGTACTTCGGGGACTCTCGGCCGGGCATTGTAATTCGATGACATGGTGAACCCATAAGCACCCGCGCTCATTACAGCCAGGAGATCACCCCTTTCCATCTCAGGGATCATTCTGCCTCTTGCCAGAAAATCGCCAGACTCGCAAATCGGACCCACTACATCGGCGGCGATGGGGTTGCGCTTCTTGTCCACAACCGGCTGAACAAAATGATATGAGCCGTAAAGGCTCGGCCGGATGAGATCATTCATGCCGGCATCCACGATAATGAAGTTCTTTTCATTATTGCTCTTCGTGTAAAGTACGCTTGTGACCAGAATTCCGGCATTGCCGGTGATCACCCGACCGGGCTCCAAGATAAAAACACAGCCCATATCCCTCGCATTGTCGATCATTGCTCTCGCATATTCGCCCGGATGAGGGGGTGTCTCTTGATGGTAGGTGATTCCGAGTCCTCCTCCGATATCAAGGTAGTTGATATCAAACCCTTCCGCTCTGAGCAACATGACCAGTTCCTTCAACCTCTTCAGGGCGTCGACGAAAGGCGATATCTCCGTCAATTGAGACCCGATGTGGCAGTCGACTCCGATGACGTCGATGTTTTTCAAGAGACGCGCGTTCCTGTATTCATCCATCGAGCTTTCAATATCGATACCGAATTTATTCTGCTTCAGCCCGGTCGAGATATGGGGGTGGGTCATCGGATCTATGTTGGGATTGATGCGCAAGGCAATACGCGCCCTCTTACCCAGTTTTCCGGCGCAGGAGTCGATGACCTCCAGCTCCTGAGAGGATTCCACATTGAACATCAGGATATCAGACCGGATCGCGAACTCTATCTCGTCCACTTTCTTTCCCACGCCCGAATAGACGATTTTTCGTGGATCGGCTCCCGCGCGAAGCGCACGGTAGAGTTCACCGCCTGAAACGATGTCCATGCCACCTCCCTCGCTGATGAAGATTTTCAGAATAGCGATATTAGAGTTGGCTTTGACAGAAAAACAGACGATATGAGGTAATTCGGCGAATGATGAATCGAAGACACGGAAATGATTCCGGAGCGTCCTGTAACTATACAGGTAGAAAGGCGTGCCTGTGGCCTTTGCCACCTCAGAAACAGGAACTTCCTCGCACCATAGCGTATTATCAACATAATGGAAATCGTTCATTATCCGTATCCTGAACCCGCCAAAAAAACGAAAGGCAACCTGCGGAAGGCGCTGCGACCACTTGCCGTGATCTTAGCCGCTGCTTACTTCTTTTGAGGTATGCCAGCCTCCTCCTCTATTTTTATTTCCGGTTTGCGGATTCCTGTTCCTCTGTATTTCCACTCCGCCATATTCGATTCGGGCCCGCAATATCCCGACGTATCGCACAGAACGACCTTGTATGTGTATAGCATGCCGTCTTTGACTCGGTCATCGAGATAATAGGATCTTGTGCTTCCTCTTACTTTTTGCAGATCGCCCGGCGAGGGTTCCGCAATAAGAATAAATTCGCGCGGGCAGCCGGGACAACTTTCTCCCGCTATCAGAAGCTCACTTCTCAGAATCCTGATTTTTCCAATCCCGAATTCCGGGCCCGGCATAGTCCAGGAAAGCCGAATGCCCCCCGGCACCGGGATTGCGGCCAGATCGGTAACCGCGGGCGGCAGGACCAGCCTGGGGGGAATCGGGTCTCCCTTCTTTCCGCAACCCGCCGCCACCAGCAGGAAAAGAAAGATAACGGCACATGGGATAACCTGCCCGCTATTTCGCCTTTTCAATTTCCCTGATCCTCTTCATAACCGCTTTCCTGCCTGTACCTCCTGCCGTATTCTTGGCATCCACAGAGTGTTCGACAGTCAGATATGTGTAAACCCCTTCATCAAACCCCGCATAATAGCGCCTGAACTCATCCATAGTCAGATCCGATAACTCTTTTCCACTTTTTACGCAATCGCCGATGATGCGACCCACGATTTCGTGGGATATCCTGAACGGCACACCTTTCATGACCAGATAATCGGCTATCTCCGTTGCCGTAGAATATCCTTTGGATGCCTCTTCAAGCATCCTGTCGCGATTAAACCTTAGATTGCCCATCATTTCAGACAGTATCTTCAGGCAGGCCTTGACGGTATCGACCGTGTCGAACAGAGGCTC
>JBHGBI010000077.1:0-8534 GCA_041946925.1 Syntrophales bacterium
CCCAGCTCAAACCGCCCGCCGCATCCGAGGCACCGGGCCCACCCCATGGTTCCGTGCAGCTCATATATTTTTTCAGGCGAATTGCCGGCCTTCTGGTGCAGATTGTCCACGTTCTGGGTGATCACGCATCTGAGCCTGCCCATCTTTTCCAACTCGGCAACAGCCTGATGTGCACGATTAGGTTCTGCTTCGGTTATGAGTCCGCTCTCGATCAGAAAACGCCACTGTTTCATGCGGGCCACCGGGCTGCTGATAAATTTCTGGATCGTGAAATCCTCGGGATCAAATTTGCTCCAGATTCCGCCCGGGCTCCGGAAATCGGGTATCCCCGACTCCGTGCTGGCGCCTGCGCCTGTAAAAACAACAATCCTGGAAGCATCCATAATCAACTCAGCCACTCTGTTAATCTTGACTTCAAAATCCAGCATTCTCATTGCTACCCCCGGTGAAACTCTTTATGTATTCTCTCTGAAAGACCCGCCCTGATAAAATATTATATTTCCTGTCGCGACGAAATTCATTATATTTAAATTATGGCAATTCTTCAATCTCTCTTTGAAAAATCCCGAACACACGGCAAATACCGGGGAGTACCGGAATTGAGCTGGAATTCCGAGCGCGCTTTGGGGAAAACGGACCGGCCAAAAGAAGATCATTTTTTCTTCATAATTCAGGCCTCTTTACGGTATAATAAAAATTTAAGGCTGAATAAACATACAGAATGGCAATAATCTACCGTCTTTCCGCGGACATAATTATTATCGTGCATTCTCTATGGATCGCCTTTCTTATACTGGGCTTTCCTGTTTTGCTGTATTTTAATTTACGAAAGTGGAGGTATATTCACCTGGGCGCGCTTTTAGTTACAGCGGCCATGCAATGGACCCGGACGATATGCCCGCTCACCCTGGCCGAGTATTTCTTTAAATCACAGGGATCTTCCCGGCTTGTTTATCCCGGCCAGTTCATGACGGAGCTGATTGAAAAATGGATATACCTCGACGAGCCCGTACTTGAGAAACTCGCATATCTCACAGTGCTGTATTGTGTGGTGGTTTTATTGTCTTTCCGGTTCAGGCCGGTGCGGAAAAACCCGAGGACAAAGCCGAGGAGGGCATATGGATAAACCTTTGCTCAGGAATGATATCCAGCTTGTATCCATGGTCGTTGAAGGTCGCCGCGTGATCAGATTCATCGATCCTCTGCAGATGAGCGACAACCAGGTCGCGCTCGACATTGGTCTCGTTCCACTGCTGCAAATGCTGGACGGCAGGCATACCCTGCGGGATATCCAGACCTCATTGATGAGACGTCAGGGCGGCCGGCTCCTCTACGTCTCTGATATTCAAGATATGCTTGACGTGCTTGATAAGGCGTACTTGCTGGAAAACGGTGCCTTCCATGACCGCATTCGCAGCCTGCGCCGGGAATTCAGCAGTCGTTCCGATCGCGAGCCGCACCTCGCGGGCACGGCCTACCCGTCCAACCCCGACGGGGTCAGGAAGTTTGTGGAGGAAGTGGAAACACAGCTGGGTATCTGCCGCGAAATAAACGAGAAAATCAGGGGCATTATGGCTCCGCACATAGATATCCGGACCGCCGGGAAATCCTATGTGGGCCTTTACCGCCATTTAAAAGGCAGACGGTTTGACCGCGTCATCATCATGGGCATAAATCATAAAATGCAGGACGGGCTTTACAGCCTATCGGAGAAAGACTATGCCACCCCGCTCGGAAAACTTAGATCGGACAGGCCGTTCATCGAGGAACTGAAAAAGAAAGTACCCAGCGGCGCGCTTTCAGTCGATGATTTCAGCCATAAAATCGAGCACTCCATTGAATTCCAGACTCTTTTCCTGCGATACTATCTAGGTGACGGAATCAGGATCGTGCCGATACTATGCGGCGGCATCCATGAATTCTTCCTCCACGGGAAAGATCTGCTTTCGGATCCTCGTTTTCTGGAAACAGCCCGTGCTATTGAAAATACTATAGACGAATTCGGAGGCGATACCCTCTTTGTCTCCGGGGTCGATCTCGCTCATATCGGCCTGAAGTTCGGCGGCAGGGTCCCTGCGCAGGACATTCTGCCGCTGGCCAGGGCCAATGATGAAAAAATACTTTCGCATGTCGTCAAAGGCGAAACGCGCGAGATCTACGAACTGGCCGTCAATACGGGAGACCGGTTCAATGTGTGCGGCTTGCCCGCAATTCTCCTTCATTCGTTTCTGATGAGAGGACGAAAAGCGCAGATACTCTCCTATGAGACATACGACGAGAGGGAAACGGGAAGCGCCGTGAATTATGCCTCCGTGGTATTTACGGATTAGCGGGCATTGAAAACCGTCACCTATGCAGCTTCGCTGCGGGTAAAGGATAAGGGACTGCGTCCTTAGCCTATGACTTTTTTCTTAGCCCTTAATCTATATTTAAAGGCTGTCGGAGCCTTGATTAATAAATCTGCTGAAAGAGGAGGAAAAAGAGATGGCCATATTTGAAGCGAACGAAATCTTCCAATTTGCGGTAAGAATCGAGGAGAATGGAGAGAAATTTTACCGTCACGCCGCCACCATTACAGAAGATGAAGAAGAGAGATATCTTTTTAATTACCTTGCAGACGAAGAAGTCAAACATAAGGAGATCTTCAAGAACCTCCTCAGCGGCATGGACCTCACCTCCAGAATGGAAATCAAAGATCCCCCTGAGACCTATCCAGGCGAATACATGCAGTACCTGAGAAACTACCTGGACGGTCAGATAATCTTCGATAAGAAAACGGAGACGGAATTTTCACACATCACGGATACGCTCTCGGCAGTCACTTTCGCGATCGATCGGGAGGTGGATTCAGTTCTTTATTACTCGGAAATCAAAAAGCTCGTCCCCCAGCGCGAGCACAAATGGATCGACAAGATCATTGACGAAGAGAGGAAACACTTCCTTAAGCTCTCCGAATTAAAAAAAGAATTGGAAGCGGCAGAGGAATAGTGTTAATATCCGGCCGCCTGGAAAGCCCTCTTGGTCAGCTCTTTCGGTATGAGCTCTGTTTTCATTTGTTCGGTCAGCTCGGCCATGCCGATCCACTGTCCCGTTGCGACCGCCAGCGGCTCCAGCCCCCCGTTCCTATTTACAGCCGCAATGCCGCCGGAGCCCCAAAAGAGGAGCCGTGAGCCTGCGCTGCCCCTTTTACTCTCTCCGCGTCCGAAAACGACCAGTCTTTCGCCCATGCGGACATTGCGGTAAAAAGTGTAACTCGCGCGGACGGTCACTCCGCCGCTGCCGGTTATCATAAACCCGCCCCACCCCATCGCCTCGTCAAGGAGGGCGAGGGAAGCGACAGGATGGGCAATGCCGTTCCTCGCGAAAAGATAGAAGTCGTCGCAGTCGCCGGCATCAAACCCGACAGGAGAAACGACAAATCCGCCGTCCCCTGGATCGCCCGACAAGTAAAAGCGCCTCCGGAGTCCCGGATCCTTGCGCTCGCGGCCGCACACGAAACAATTCCTGTAGTGGGGAAGAGGCGTGAGCTGTTCCCGGATATCGGAAAAGCTGCCGGGCATGTACGAGAGGAAAAGGGCCTGCTTGCGCTCGTCGTCTTTCGGGGCATGGATGGAAGCGGTAAGATAAGGGGGAGCGTCCCGGTCTTTCACAGTGATCCTGCCCACGAATTCGCTGCCCCCGAAGGAGGCCTCCGCCTCGAAAATATCCCCTATCCGCGCTTTCGCTCCCCCCATGCGGAAGTCGACTGACAGCGGATAAGGCAGATCCGCCGGACGGCCGACGGCCATCATGGCAAGCTCGAAAACGGCTCCCATGCCGATCCCGCCGTGCGGTATGCCGACCCATCCCTCCGACCACGAATCCATCAGGATCGATGAACGGATAGTGTTGCCGTCATGGTGAATTTCCGAACCGCGGAACAGGAACTGCCGTATGAAATCGGACGAAGAGGTCATGACGCCGAAGTTGATTATTGCCGATGGCCGATATCCGAAGCTTTCAGCCGTGCTTTAAATTATATTTCTTTAATTTATACCTCAGCATTCTCTCGCTGATTCCGAGCAACTCCGCCGCTTTTGTCTGATGATAGGCCGCCGACTCCATGGCATCGCGGATCATCCGGGACTCGAGAGCCTCGATCGAATCCCTGAGCGATCCTGCCCGAACATCTCTATCGACGGACTGCGCAAAGCGATCCCGGAAAGGCAGATCGTCCACGGTGATCACCGGTCCCCTTGAGATTACGACGGCCCTTTCCAGGATATTCTCAAGCTCCCGGACGTTTCCCGGATAATCGTATTTCACCAGAAGGTCTTTTGCCTCTCGGCTGACCTCGCGTACATCTTTTCCGTTCTCGCCGGCAAAGCGCTCCAGAAAATAATCGATCAGACGCGGAATGTCTTCTTTTCTCTCTCTCAGCGGCGGGATCGCCATAAGCACTACATTGAGGCGGTAGAACAGGTCTTCCCTGAAAGAGCCGTCCTGGACTTTTGCCCCCAGATCCTTGTTGGTCGCACTGATGATCCGGACATCGGAATGTATGTACTGATTTCCTCCCAGGCGCTGAAACTCCCTTTCCTGAAGGAACCGGAGCAGCTTCACCTGAACAGAAGGTGAGAGTTCGCCGACTTCGTCCAGAAAGAGGGTGCCCCCATCAGCCTCTTCGAATCGCCCTATCCTCCTCCTGGTGGCTCCTGTAAAGGCCCCCTTTTCGTGGCCGAAAAGCTCGCTCTCCAAGAGATTCTCATGCAGGGCGCCGCAATTGACGGCGATCATCGGTCTGTCGCAACGGGGACTCAGGCTATGAATCAGCCGGGCGAAGAGTTCCTTTCCCGTGCCGCTTTCACCCTGAATAAGGACAGTGGCGCGGCTGGATGCGACCCGGCCGGCCATGTTTACCAGGGCATCAATTTTCGGGCTCTGATAGATGATCCGGTCCGTTGTAACTCCTTTTTCTCGCAACACCTGGCGAAGCAGCTCGTTTTCCCGCAGAAGCGTCCTGCGTTCGGATATCCTTTCGATGTGGATAAGAAGGTCTTCCAACTCGATCGGTTTCGTAATGTAGTCGACTGCGCCTTCCTTCATCGCACTTACTGCTGTTTCTATCGTGCCGTAAGCCGTCATCATTATCACGTCGATCTCGGGATTGACCTGTTTGACCTCCTTGAGAACCTCCAGCCCGTTCTTGCCGGGCATCTTGTAATCGACGAGCAGCAGATCAAAATATCCTTCCAGCACCTTCTTGAGAGCCTGGTCGCCGTTTTCGGCACCCTCGACAGTATGCCCTTCTTTTGCCAGGAACTCCCGGAGCATTTCTCTCTGGGATTCACCGTCTTCAACTACCAAAATATGCAGCTTCTTCAATTCGAAAACCTCTAACCTTCAGCCTTTTCGCCTTCGCCTCAAGCCTTCACAGGCAGCCTGATCTGAAATGTCGTCCCTGAACCGATCCTGCTATGGACGCGTATCTCTCCGCCGTGCGCCCGGATAATTTCGTGGGCGATGGGGAGACCCAGCCCGAGTCCCTTCTCTTTCGTCGTGTATTCGGGACTGAAAATCCGATCAATTTCCTCCGCGGTCAGGC
This sequence comes from Syntrophales bacterium, assembly GCA_041946925.1. Classification (GTDB taxonomy): domain Bacteria; phylum Desulfobacterota; class Syntrophia; order Syntrophales; family UBA4778; genus JBHGBI01. The sequence continues at coordinate 5,585 of JBHGBI010000077.1, forward strand.
CCACACCGGTATCGGTTATCATGACATCCACAGACCTGTTCCCGGTAGGCTCAATGGATATCGTTATGGAGCCCTCCCTGGAAATCGATTCCATCGCATTCTTTATGATATTCAGCAAGGCCTGCTGCAGTTTATCGATATCCATCGGCACGAGCGATTTTGAATGGTCCCACCCGCGCCTGATCGTGATCCCCCTGGAGCGCGCCTCTTCTTCAACAAGGCCGATGAGTTTCTGCAGGACATCTTCTATGGGATACTCCCGCAATTCCAGGCGGTCCCGCCTTGAGAAATTAAGGAATTCCTCTATAATGGCATTCAGCCGCCGGATCTCATCTCTTATAATGCCTGTAAGCCGTAGAAATTCCTCTGATCGCGCGGGGTCGCCACCCGGCAGATACTCTCTCTGCAGCCTCTGGCTCGCCATACTTATGGCGTTCAGGGGATTGCGTATCTCATGGGCCACCCCGGCTGCAAGCTGCCCTAGAGACGAAAGCCTCTCCGACTGCTGAAGCCTCTTGCTCATCTCCTCGATTCTGGCCAGATGACGGTTCTGATTATAAAACAATATCCATATGGATAAAAGGCCCACGAGCATGACGGAGAACATCGATATATACATATTGATGCGGTTTTCGCGCAGTATCAGATCCGTCCGGTCCCGCTCCAGCCCGATATGCGCGAGACCCACGACCTCCCCGTCCAGATGGATCGGCCCCGTGACCTCCAGTACCTCCTTCCCGCGGAAAGAAATTTTCCTGTGACTGACACCGGTCTCATCCTTACGGTCGTTCAAGACCCGGACCGCCTCTTCATTCCAATCCTCAACAAGGTCTCCGGCACTTCCCAGGGACATTCCCTGCGGGTTCATCACGGAAATGTAAGCAACTCCCTTGCCCCAGCCGGCATCCTCGATCGCCCTCTGAATTGCTATCCTGGTTCCCCAGAAATGAAAGCAGGCGTCGTCAAGGGCTATGAGAATAGATCCGCTTCCCGAGCTCCTGCGGACGGCGACAAACCCGAGTCTCTCATTCTTTCCGGAGCGGCTGAAGAGATCGACGATAATCTCCTTCTTCCCGGAAATCACCGGTGCCGCCTGATACAGAAGTCTCCCGGGGGTCGGCCTGTTCTCAAAAACTATTCTGCTTTCCTTATCCAGGACGACCAGGAGCCATAAACCTTCCCGCTCTGCAATTTTTGTTCGGTCCTCTTTTCCGCGTTCCGTATCCCACGACTGGTCGATGCGGCGGCAAAGGCTGACGAGGGAATTGATCAGAGCTTCCTGCGGCAAAAATGTCTCATCCGTAAAAGGGGCGATCGTATCGGTCCCGTGGTCCCCCCTGATTAATTGTATCAGGTTGCTGTAATTCCCTTGCGCCACCCTTTGAATATTGCCGATGATATCCATGCCCCGGTTCTGCATGAATCCGATCAGTGTCTTATCGATACGGCGCAGATCCATCAGCCCGATACTGAGGATAAGGGAAACAAAAATGATACAGACAACGATGAGGGCCAGGGGTTGCAAAAAGGGTTTGGCGTTTTTTGAGAGCTGCTTCTGCAGAATGCCCTTATTCACTGATATCTTCCCCACTTCTTCTGGACAGGAGAATCCATGTAGCTACACCAGGTACGGAGCTGCTCAGGCGTAAGTATCCGCCTGACTTCCAGCTCATAATTGATCATCTCCCTGGTGATCTGGACACTAAGCGTTTCGATTTCCCGTCCGCGCGCGCGAATGGCTTCTTCCGTAGAAGTCGGGTCGCTGATCAAGCCTTTGAATTCCAGCTGCTTTGCTGCAAGCTCGCTCCTGAGTTGAACTATTCTTTTCAAGTAACCTGATTTTATTCTTTTTATGATATTATTCTGTTCCTCCGTGAGATTCAGCTCCCGCATCGGATCCTTGCCGTTCATCGACGCACGATCCGTCCTGCCCCCGGGATGCTGCGCCTGACCGAACCCTGGAAAAAGAAATATAACAAAGATAAATAAAATAAGGTAGCGTCTCATCACTTTACTTTACATACCATTTGCCAAATAAAGAATCAACTATCCCGGCCGGCGGCGTTTTCAAAAAATTTAATTAATTTAACCTCATCGGGCAGGTCCTCAACTGGCTTGGCACACCTTCGACATTTTTGTCCGGGAGAGGAAAAAAGAGTTTTCTATGCATCTCATTGAATTTATGAATATTTGCTTTTTCCTTCAAATAAGGCCTTCGACATTTATTGCCGGCGTCATGCCCCCCTTTGTCCTTTTTCTCTCTACATGGTCAGTTATTTCAATAGGTTATCTCAGACAAGGGTCAATGGCATAAGACATGCATTTGGAACATGCAAAAAGTGTGTTAAAGCGGAGTTAATGAGCAAATGAAAGCTGTAAATGCAATTCTTATCGCCGTCTTACTGATTGCTGTGGCAGGCACAGCCGCGGCGGATGTCTTGCATTCAGCAATCGCTAAAGAGCAGAGCGGAAAAATATCCAGCCTGAACCTGACCGCCGAACAGATCAATAAAATACAGATCCTTCGCGAAGCCCGCTGGAAAGAAATCATGCCCTTGCGTCATGAACTGTTTAATAAGCTGGCCGAGTTAAACACGCTCTGGAACTATTCGAAACCCGATGAGGCAAAAATCAGAGCCAAACAGCAGGAAATCCGCAATATGCAGAGCCAGCTTCAGGATAAATTAACCAGCCACAGGCTGGAAGTCCGGAAAATCCTCACCCGGGAACAGCAGGCGCATATTGAAGCCTATGGACTCGAGAGAGGTTATTACAGGGCAGGTTATTGTAAGGCCGCTTACAGTGGAAAAACAATGGGCGATATGAATCGTCCTCAGCAGGATTAGTAACGGAAGGTATACACGTTTCTACCTTCCTGAAGCTTTACAATGTATTATGCTCTTCATGTTTCCCCCAGGGGAGGTCTCTGACCTCCCCACCTCCTGTCTGC
>JBHGBI010000078.1:0-8439 GCA_041946925.1 Syntrophales bacterium
AGAAATTCGTTGACATTTCGGGAATACTGCATATTATGAACCCCTCTGTGATCACACTGAAAAAAGGAGGCACGGTATGTTTGCAGACAAGTGGGTAAAAAGAGGTATTTTGCTTTTCACCTTGACCTTTTTCTTTTTTTACATGATGGAGATAGACGCCCTGGCGAGGGTGGGCGGCGGCCGTTCCTACGGTAGCAGGGGCTCCAGGTCTTTAAGCGCGCCCAAGCCATCGCCATCAAACCCTGCCCGGCCGTTCCCTTCAGGGCAGTATAGCCAGCCTGCCAGCACTCCCGTGTCACAGCCTCCCCAGATGCAAGGCGGAGGTTTCTGGAGGAGTATGGCAGGAGGCGTGCTTGGAGGAATGATCGGAGGGATGCTCTTCAGGGGTCTCGGCTTTGCCGGAGGCGGCTACGGCATGGGAGGAGGCATCGGGCTGCTGGATATCATTCTGATCGCCGCTCTTCTTTACGGGGTTTACTGGTTTATCAAAAGGAGGCGCCAGGCGGCGGCTTCGGGCGCTTATTACAGTGAAGCTGGGGCGGTGGATGCTGTTCAGCCTTCTTTCTCGCATGCGCCGGCTTACGAACAAAGCTCCGAAGACGACCGGGACAGGGGAATCGGCCACATTCGGCAGATGGACCCCTCGTTCGACGAAAAGAAATTCCAGGATGCCTGCATGGATTATTTCTTCAAGATACAGGGCGCCTGGGCAGGCCGCGATATGCGAGCCGCAAGGGACATCCTGACAGACGAAATGTACGGCGCCATTCAGGCAGATGCGGACAGGCTCAAGGCCGAAAAAAGGATCAACAAACTGGATAATATCGCGGTAAGGACAGTCGAGATTACGGAAGCTTGGCAGGAAGAGGGAAAGGATTTTATAACCGTGAGATTTTATGCAAATCTCCTGGATTACACAATCGATGAGGTGACGGGATCGGTAGTATCAGGCAGCAGTACGGAACCCGTTAAATTCGAGGAGTACTGGACTTTCACGCGGCCAGTCGGCAGTAATCCCTGGAAGCTTTCGGCCATTAATCAGGCGCAGTAGGGAGGAAGGAATATCGAATCCGAAAATCAGACAGTTTTTAACTACGAGGTTGGACGGAAGATAAATTATTTGAAGTCGATCAGGAGAAGAAAGGAAAGAGAGTGCGTAAATTGCCGTCGTTAAGAGGCGTCCCGTAATCGCTCGGTTCGAAGGCCTCCGCATACCGGATTTTGCGCCCGCCCGGCTCGCCGTATAACTGCAAGAGCAGGTCACGCCAGGGATCGGCGCTCGAACAAGGAAGCCACTTGGTCTCGAGCCAGGCGCGGCGTTCTTTTTCACCTTTCGGAACTTCATCACGATAACCAAGGATATAGGGCAGGAATTCATACATCTGCGATACGTGGCAGTCAAGCATGTCCATTTTTTTTGCAATGACAGCGTCGATTCCGACGGCGACAACTGGCCTGAAAGGAGTTCTGCTCTGAAAAACGTCTCTTAAATACATGACCACCGGGCTCGCCGTCAGCCGCGGCGTATCGGGACAGATATTCGGAATGGTGGTCATGAAGACTGCATCCTGCACCAGAACCGAGGTGTAGCGGTGGTCGGGATGGTAATCGTCCGGCCTGTGCGTGAAGATGAGGTCCGCCGCGGACCGACGGATGAGCCGGATCAATCTTCTTCGGTTTTCAATAGTCGGCTCAAGCTCGCCGTCCGGGTTACCTAAAATCTCGTATCCGATTCCGGCCAATGCCCCGGCCCGTCCGGCTTCTCCGGCCCGGCGGCGTGCAAGCGTCTCTCCTTGCATTTCATGGTGTCCGGCATCGCCGTTGGTAACGGACACAAACCGAACTTTGTGGCCCTGGCCGGCATACAGGATGGAGACGCCTCCCGCCTGAATCTCCGCGTCGTCCGGATGGGCGCCGATAACCAGTATGCTCAGTTTCCGCCCGTCCACGGGGAAAACCTCTTTTTCATTTCCTTACCATCCTTTGGTCCACATTTCCTCATCCTCATAGACCTTTTCGTCGGCACCTGCTTCTTCCGCGTCCTCTTCTATCATGCGGGCCGGGTTTGCATCTCCGAGGACCTCTCGGTAAAACTCATGCTGAATAAGAAGATTCATGATTTCATTGGTGCCGGTCCATATCTGGATAAGCCGGGCATCCCGGACCATTTTTTCTATCGGATATACGTTGGTATATCCGATACCTCCCACTATCTGCATGGAAATGTTACAGATATTCCAGGCTGCGTCGGTCGCAAGCTTTTTTGCCTCGCTTACCAGGCGCCGTGATGCCGGAAGCCCCGCATCCACGGCTTTCCCGGCTGCCAGTGTGAGCGCCCGCGCCGAATCAAGCTGTGTTATGGCATCGGCAACTTTGAAACTCACTCCTTGAAAGTTTCTTATCGTGTGCCCGAACGCCTTCCTGCGGTCGCTGTACCTCATAGCGACTTCGAGCGCAGCGCGACCCATGCCCAGAGAGGCCCCCGCCGAGGTCAGCCTCTCCGGTACCATCATGGTATTGAATATCAGGGCGCCTTCGTTGAGGTTGCCTATAAGATTGGATTGCGGCACCTTTACATCTTTGAAAAGGAGCCTTCCCGTCCCGCCCCCGCGGGTTCCCAGGAGTTTATAGAGATACTTCGCCTCCACGCCTTCCCTGTCCTTCTCGATAAGAATAAGACTGATGCGCTCGTGCGGTTTTCCTCTCGGGTTCGTATTGCAATAAACGATAAAGAAGTCCGCGCCGTCAGCGGCTACAACAAAGCGTTTTTGCCCCCGGACTGTAAAATACCCGTTTTTGAGTTCCGCGCGCGTCGTGGCCCCGAAAAAGTCAGACCCACCGCGGGGCTCAGTAAGTGCTTCTGCGGAAATGAGGTCCCCTTTAAGCATGGGTTTCAGAAATTTCTCCTTCTGCTCTTCCGAACCGAATTTAGAAAGGGCCTCTCCCACAATGGACGGCATGGCGAAGGCACACCCCAGAGCCGTTCCCAGAACGCCGATCTCTTCAAGCGCCGCAATTTCGCCCGTCCACGCCAGTCCCCGGCCTCCGTATTTCTTCGGGAACCGCAAACCGAGCAGGTTCCGCTCTCCCAATGTCTTTACAAAATCTCTGGGATACCTGATTTCATCCCGGTCCATTTTTCTGATCAGATCGGTGGAAACTTCCTTTTTTACGAACTCCCTGACTTCTTGTTTTAACGCCCTTTCCTCTTGTGTCAGAAAAACATCCTGAAGCATTGCGGCCTCCTATCTCTTTTTGTATTTTTTCCACAGATTCCCGAAGATCGGAATTCTTTTCGTCTGTTCACATCGCCCGCCATTTCAGTGAAATTGTGTAAACACATTGTCGGTTCTGTACTTTCAGACATTTTTCAGGGATCGGATCGATTTCATAGTCCAGGCTCAGACCTTTCAACCATCCCTCGATCCGCGCAAAGATACCGCATTCATATTGATCCGCTACTCCCGCTCGGCTTACATTCTCGTAGGCAAAGCAGCGCTTCACATGCATTTGGCAAGAACGGTCGTCCAGCTTGACGATATCGTAATCGAGGAGACGGGGACCCAGCAGGTTTACGAACACCTCCAGCACCAGAAGACAATCATCCAGCGCGGCAATCGGAGCTAGCGCGAGTTCGCGGAAAATACGTCTGGACTCCACCTTTCCGATTTCATACGCAGCGGTCTTATTAATGCGGTTTGTGGCCTCCATACCGAATGTCCTGGTTACCGCCATGAACCAACAGGCGTCGTGCGACATCCAGTTCTGAATCAGGAGCTCCTGCTTCTTCGAAAGCGGAATTTTCTTCAGAATATCGAGAGCTTTTCGGCGCAAAGAGGGCTGAATATTTTCACGATGGTTCATAACGCTTCCGGAATCAGATAAGTTTTAAGAGACTTCCGAGGTCAATCCCTGACTCTTACGGAATCGATCAAATGATCCAGCATCCTGCCGATCCCCTTCTCATTGAATAGTCGGTCGAATGAAAGGAGTTTCACCATGTTCATAAGGATCCCGAACCCGTTGAAGAGCCAGGCTGTTTCCTCGAGGCTAAGGTCTTTACGGATAGACCCTTCCTGTATACCCTTCTGCAGAACTGATCCGATGAATTCAACATAATCCTGGTGATCTTTGCGGAGTCTCTCCCTGATATCAGGATCATCGATCTCGGAGACGGCCTGGAAGTGTATTTTCAGTTCATCGGGATGCTGTATCATTCTGCAGTAATAAGTCATCCCCATGTTATGCAGGATGTCCGGAACGCACTGCTTTTGAGAGACTGCCTCCTTCCAGAGCTGAATTATCCGCCTGGACATTCGCTCAAGGATTTCAAGAAACATGGACTTTTTTGAAGGAAAATATTTGTATAGAGCAGCTTCGGAAATGCCTGCTTCGCGTGCGATATCAGCCACACCGGCGGCTCGGTAATTTGATCGCGCAAAGACGCGGACCGCGCAACGGAGGACCTGCTTCCTGCGTTCTATTGCCGGGAAACGCTTTGGATGTGGTTTCAATCGGCCTGCTCCTGAGTGAGTACTCACTTACATAGCATCACTTTAATGCCGGTGTCAACTACTAAGGGCCCCCCCTGCACGAATCCCATGTGTAAAATATTACGCATCGTGAAACAAATTATGCAAAAAGTTTTTTCTCAGAGACATCTCCGTCGGCCTTGCGCATTCCATTAAGTCAGCGGAAATCTTATATTAATTTTTACAGCCTCGCTTGAGGCCTCCTCTGGCACGCTTTATGATGTCTAATCGGTGTATCATGTGTTCGTTCAATTTCCAGGAGGGCGTATGCCGAAAGAAAAAAAGGTAAAAAAAATAAAACCTGCGGAGAAAAGCCCTGAGAGCCAGCAGACCATGGAATGGGACCGCCAGCTCAACCCCGAAGAACACCGGCTGGAACAGTTCTTTGAGGATAACGAGGTCGGCATGGATCATCTGTGGTACTGGAGAGAGGATTTTCAGGATGATCTCGACTACTTCAATTTAATGGGGTGGTATGAGATATTCCATGCAATCCCCGAAATCCATGTCCCGGAGGCGGTTGCTGTTCTTCCTGCACAGCGGGCGAAGACTTTCAAACCCGACGAAGGGTATGCTTCTCTGATTACTCTTTACCGAAACAGGGGGACTTTCCGCTATGCGCTGCCGGCGGAAGAGGAGGCTTCTGAAGGGGAGCTTCATTATATAGCCGACAATCTCGGGGAGATCGGAATCCTGCCACGCTGAGCCCGCTTTATCCCGTCCGCTTCGTATTTTGTCTGAGATGCAGGCAATACGAATTCACCTTCATGACTGGATGATAAGACTCTTTGGACTGAGCAAGTCCGGGAAGACCCATATCGCTTTCCTTATTGATGTATATATACCCGGCGAAGAGTCTTGACGCACACTCCCTGTCCAGGAACTGGTACAGGCCTTTCACGCCGGCGAGCGCCTTTTCGAAACTGAGCACCCCCACTTCGGATGACAGATGCGAACCAATCGCAAAGGCACGCACCGAGTCGTCTATCCGGATCAGGATACCGTTCAAATCGAACAGCTCAATATAAGTCAGGCTTGCAATCGCGGCCTGCTTTTCGCAGAACAGACTTTCATTCTGGTCTGGCGTGCATGGAAAATAACTGCACCATTCTTCCAGAAAGGCCAGGCACGCCGGAACGTTTTCCGGACAGATCCGCTCGATTTTCACGCGGCCCGGCTCAACGTACTCTCTAACAAACCGGTTGATCCGGTTGCGTTTGCCGACATATCTGTTTCCTTTAAGCTGCGTGAGGTCTTCCGTAAAATACAAATATTCGGCAAAACCAGGCTGTAGTTCTATATCGAACCAAGTTTTCACTTCCTCGCGGTATTCCTTTACGTAATCGTCAGGCACGAAGCAATAGCGGGTAAACCCCAGCCTCATTGCGAGATCCCGAAGCTCCGCCGGGCGAAAGCGCTTATCAGGGGAAATCGGAAGCAGCAGATAACGGTCCTGCGGGCGGCAGCGGCATTCATTGGCCACGATCAGAACATCATCCACAATTTCATATTGCGCCTCGAAAATACAATTGCTCCAGGCGATTATTGACGCAAGAGAATATGAACTGAGTTTATAGGGCTGGCGCGTGAAGAATTTCTTCAGACGCGGATAATCGTCGGGTTTTATAGGTGTGAGATCCATAATAAATAAACGATTAATATCCTTGAATTACAACACGGTGCTTCGGCCATTTCAAGTTTTTCCGTTCCAGAATCAACGAAAGGGGCGCTCTGGCTTCGCTCTCTCATCCGCGGTTATTGAGCGGTTGCGCGGATCTTCTGTTTGATTTCCTGGCCGTCGAACGACTTTTCGATAGCATCGGAGAGCGCTGCGTTCATCTGTTGCTCCAGTTTTTCTTCAGAAAATATAATGTGTTCGAGCGATGAACTGCTTTCCGTTGTTGTCCGGAAGAATATCCTTCCTCTTTCGGTATCGGCAAGGATCACTGTCAGTCTTACCTTCGCCGTGTATTTTTTTACAGGCACTGATTCGCGACAGGTAATATCGAATTCCTCGATCTTTCCTCCCACCAGTATTTTCCCCCATTTCTTTTGAATCGTCTCCTCACGCAGGTCCCATGACGGTTTACCGCTCGACACCGTGTATCCCGATTTGAACAGAAATTCACGCAGGCTGGAAGCCACTGCATCAGACGGCTTCTCATGCTTCGGGAATACCGGGATTTCCCGGCCGTCTAGTATCACAACTTTGCCGATCATCAGCGGATCCGCCGTCCGCCTCGCATCCACGAAAGAAGCTACAGAAACCGTTTCCTTCGTCTCTGCGCTTTCTGCCCTTGTATGGGCCGATGGTTCGTATTTGAGGTCGATACTGTACAGGGAAGGAGCACAGGATATGACCAGGAGCAGCAGACAAAACGAAGCCGATTTTGCAGCCTGTTTCACTAATGATACCGCGAAGTCTGTCCATGGGCACTTATCAATGATCATAATCAGCTCTCCTCTCTTGAGCAAATATTTCATAAATTCTGTTCGATGCTTTATCCAATCATAAATCGCCAGTTACCCATAAAACAGATAGAGACAAATAGCAAGCACCTCATTTTCTTCGGGAGAGGAAAGTCTCGCAAAAACGAGAGGGCAAGGTTAAACCTTGCCCTCTCGTTCCAAAAAAATCTGTTCCGGTTCCTATTGGATCACCTTGACAGGCGCTCTGTTATCCCCAGTCGGCGCCGTTATCGGTAAACCAGAGTTCGTTTGTTACCGGCGTCAAATTTCCTCAAGCAGGGTAGTAAACGTGTCGTGATGGTCTTCTTCGGCGGTCACGATTTTTTTGAACAACTCTGATGTTACGACATCGCCTTCTTTGTCCGCCTTTTTAATGATATTCTTGTAAAGGTCGATAGCGCCTTCTTCATCCTTCCTGTCCTGCTCGATCATTTCTTTCAGGGTAGCCCCTACAAAAATCGGTTTTGGCGCGGTTGTCGGCTTCCCTCCGAGGTATACCAGTCTTTCTGCAATGTCCTCGGCGTGTTTCATTTCCACTATAGCGATTGCCCTTATTTCATCCTTTACGGCAAACCCTTTGACACCGCTCCAGAGCACATGCTGCCACATGTACTGGATCGATACCTGCAATTCCCGCGCAATCGCGTCATTCAGCATGTTCAGTAATTCCTTCGATGCCATAAGCGTACCTCCTTTCTGGTATTGTCCGAAAATAAGGAACAGCGGATACAGCACAGAAGCGATCACAGAAGGATCAAAACATTACTAAGTTAAAGCTTAGCGGCAAGATTATCTTTGTCAAGAAATTTCAAAAGAGATTTTGGAGTACATTCCATGCTCAGAGCTGTTATGGAATGCACGACTCACACGGGACCCCGGTCTGGCACAACCCGCAGCCGTAACTCTCAAAGCCGAATCTATTGCGGAAATGGCTGGAAACCAGCTCGAGATATTTCCTGCATTTTTTTTTGCTGTGTCCGACGATCGTCACGGCCCCCGCCGGGCAGCGTTCAATGCACATCCCGCATTTTCCCTTTGAGAGAAACATACAATAATCGAAACGGCCCCGGTAATTTCGCGGCGTAGGGATAATCCGCAGACGTGTAACCGCCGACCCGAGCCTCACGGCCTTCCCCCTGGGTGTAATCAGGCCGCCACACAGACCGAATGTTCCCAATCCGCAGACGTAAGCTGCATGTCTCTCGGACCAGTTTGATGACATCCCGTATTGTTCGGATTCATAATTCCCGGACCACAGTGGAGACCGGGAGGGTGCGACGGCCTCGTGGCCTGCGTTATTCAGTACCGCTACAACGTAGTCTGCGAGTTTAACATTGAACTCTTCGCCGAAAAGACGTGATCTTCCCCATGCTTCCGCGGGGAAAAAGATCTCTCTGCGGTTCATCTCCCTGGTCTTTTCCGTCTGCGGCAGGACCCA
>JBHGBI010000079.1:0-8135 GCA_041946925.1 Syntrophales bacterium
CTGAAAAACCTTTTCAAGAGGATCGTACAGGATGTGCAGGAATTCAGTCAGCTCCGACTGGAATTTAGTGAATTTCTCGATTATCCTGTTCACCCGCTCCTGGTAGAAGCGGGTGAGCCCCAGCTGGGGTAAATTCAGGATCTGCTGAAATTCCTTCTCGTACAGATCGAACCAAGCCCTGCTCATGTTCCGGGCCATTTCCCCGAGACTCTCCGGGCCGTTGCCCCGCAGGGCGCTGATCCCTTCCTGCCACTGCTTGTGAAGCAGAAAGTAGCCGGCCCAGAGAGGCTGAGCGGCTTTCATGATCAACTCGGGCAGGAGGGTTGCAGGACGCCTGGAATCCGGATCATCACCCTTGCTTACGACCGAAAAAAATGTCTGCCACATCTCGTAAAGGGATAACCACAAATCCTTTACCTGAGCGGCCTCCTTGTCCGGGGCCGCCGGAAATCCGCCCGGACGGGTAGACCATGTCCGGGCGGCTGAGCCCCAGAAATCGGCGGTTGCCTTCATCCAGCTGTTGTAGAGGGTTTCCGGACCGGTGGTTTGTTTTTTTTCTTCCGTCATAAATTCACCTCCCATTTCCAATAGGTATTGAAAATATTCTCCTTTTCTATTCGCGCTGCCGCGTCCGCCTCCGCAGGGCACCGCTTGTGGGAGTATTGCTCCAGGTCGAGATGATAGCGCACAGGCACCTGAAAGAACCTCAACTGCTCAACCGCCGACTGGAACAACCTGATGGAATTTTTTGAATGCTCCGTTTGGAACCGAACAAGGGAAGAGAGGAAATTCCAGAGCGGGTTATGCGTGTCCATCGCGTCGCAACCTCCTCTGATCCTAGGTTTTCCGCCTACTATTTCATTCTGGAGAAGAAATCCTCTACCTTCTCGAAATTGACTCTCACGGCTTCCTGCAAATCCCGGCAACTGCGTTTGTAAACTTCGATCCACTCGTTTACAGCCTTCTTTCCCTCTTCGGGAATGTCCGAGATTTGCCGGATATAGAGGTCCGCCATCTCCTCCATTTGTGACTGCAGCATCATCAACAAGCTGAATGTGCTGTCAAAGGCGGTCTTATTGAAAGCAACCATCTGTTTCAATAGTTCTTTCTTCATTTCAACCGTGCTCCATCTTCTCGGGCTTTGCCGTTAAGATTTAGGTTTGCGAGTTTAGAGTTTCAAAAGTCCGGGCTCAACAGCTCCCATCGCCCTCCGAAAGATAAGACTCTACCCGCGCAAAGCTTTCATCTGCTCCCTTCTTGAATTGCCCGCATCCCAGTTTACAGGCTTTCATCCAGCCGGTCATGGCCTTTTCCCCTTGATCAGGAATGACGGCGGTTTTGTCCAGATGAGTATTCAACATCTTCCTTGTGTGCTCCTGCAACATCAGGATTATATCAAAGGTGTAGTCCAGAGTTGTTTTATAGAATTCGATTGTTTGCTTTGCAATCTGCACGGCTTCCATGCTATGAATTCCTTCTGCCTAAAACGGAATATAATTTTTTTATGCCGGGGCTTTTCTTTTGTCAAGGAAAAATGTTGCATTGCAATATTTCCCCTTGCGTTTCCGGCGCCGCTGATGTAATTATTTTTGATTATAAAATTATTTTAGATTCCTTGTGATGATGTGGATCTCTTTTAAGGAAATCGGATACGGTTTATTGCATAGTGCCATATATGGTTCGTGGGGAGAAGAAGAAAATGGCGGATAAAGTGTTACTGAAAAAATATACGAATCGCCGTTTATATGATACTGAAAGAAACGCCTATGTGACTCTGAATCAGGTGGCTGGCCTGATAAAAGAGGGCAGACATGTGGAGGTGATCGACGCCAGAAGCAAGGAAGACGTGACCGCGTTCATTCTGACGCAGATCGTTCTTGAAGAGGCGAAGAAAAAGAATGTCCTGCTGCCGGTTCCACTGCTACACCTCATTATCCGCTACGGCGAGACTATTTTGAACGAATTTTTTGATAAATACCTTCAGCAGATATTGAGGAACTATCTTGCTTATAAAGCTTCCGTGGATGTGCAGTTTTCAAAATGGCTCGACCTCGGAATCAATCTGGCGGAGGCAACGCAAAAGACAATGTCAGGGGAAATACCGCCCTTCACCTCAATTTTTGACTTTTTTCAAGAACAGGCGAAAGACGGGAAGAAGAAGAGCTGATATTCCGAGAATCTCTACGGAATCGATAAGCCCGGAGAGCGTTTATTCCTCTATGATAATCGCTGCCACGGCGCAGGATTCAGCCGCTTCCCGGACGGCTTTTTCCAGCTCTCTGGGGATTTCCTTTTCGAATTTTGAGGCGGCGACGTCATCCCTCATCTCGAATGCCTCGGGGCACAGATCGATACACGCCTCGCAGCCGATGCACAATTCCTTATCCACTATCACTCTCATGGGAGCACTGCCTTTTAAAGCTCAGAATGATCATTTACTTATTATGAAGACAGCCGTGAGTCAAACGAAACTTGAAATTCCGGATCAGCGATCATCTCCAGTCGAGTCTTGTACCCCGCCGGGTGTGGTAAGATAAATCCCCCATGGAAATACGGATGATTTCCCGGGCTTCCGCTCGCCTTAAAATCTGCTGTAAGGCTGGGAGTGATCATGATGCAAGAGCCAGTTGTCGCGATACTTTTTGGCGAGCTTTTCCGATCTTATAATGAGCAGGTTTTCGGCATTTTTCTTCTCGGCGGCTGCAGTGAAATTGTATGATCCAGTAATAACGGTTTTTTCGTCGACAATAATGACTTTATTATGAGCAATGGCGTGTGCCGCATCGATCATAACCGGTATCCCTGAATTCGAAAGGAACGTCGCCGACGTGTAGCGTTCTTTCTGCTGGCTTTTGTCGAGAATCACCCGAACCTTTACTCCTCTCTTGTGGGCTGCCACCAGGCTCTTTGCTATCGGGACGGATGTGAAGGAATATGCCTGGACAAGGATTTCCGATTCTGCGTTGTCAAGTAGTTCAGTGATTGCATCCGCACAGCCGCCGCCTGGAGAAAAGAAAACAACGAGTTCAGGAATACTCTCGACAACAGATGCGGCGAAAGATGAGAGGGGTATGAATGAGAATAATAAAAAAAAGATGAGCGTCTTTTTGAAGCCGAAACGTCGTAAAGTAGAGTTCGTCATCGCGCGGTCAACAGCAGAGCCTTTTCCTGAAGGGTTGAATTTTCCTTTTCCAATCTCATTATTTTTTCTTCAAGTAAAGAAAATTTTTTTCGCCGGAACGCATTCCAGGAAGCCATCGGGACTCACCATGATGACCGCCAGCGTCGCCAGGAAAGATCAGGGTGCCGATAAAATGTATGTAAGTTCACTATGCCGTCCCCTGTCCTTGTTTTTGATTCTATTTTTTCCTTTTCTTCGCCATTTCCAGCCACTTTTCCCGGTACAGATATGCAATCAGAATCGCAAGACCGCTGGCCCCGACGAGGATAGAGAGCGCAGCATACCGATTTGTACGAGCATAGCTGCCGCAGACTGATAGAAGTACTGTCCCGAACAGCCTGCCGGTCGCGGAGATCGCCAGAAAAGTCCACACCCTGAGATGGCTCAGTCCCAGAATGTAACAAAGATAGTCCTTGGGGAAACCGGGAATCAGGAAAAGAACGAAGGATACCAGAGCACCTTTGTGTTCAAGAAGGTAATCGTATTTTTGAAGGATTTCAGGCTTTACGGCCCTCTCTACAAACGGCAGCCCGAAAAAGCGCCCCAGTACGAAGGCAAGCCACGATCCGGCCGTGAGCCCTATGGTTGAATAAACAGTTCCGAAGAAAGGCCCATAGAGGTATCCTCCTATTAGTCCGGTGGCTTCACCGGGAATAGGCGCAAAGACGACCTGCAGCACCTGCATGGCGATAAAAACGATCACATCGTAGGGATAAAACGAGGTGATGAAGTTGATCGCTTTTTTCTTGCTGATGAAATAGACGTATAGATGAAGATGAAGGAATATATAGGTCCCAATGGAAACAAACAGGATCAGGATGGCTAATTTGATGATGGCTTTTCTGTCTATCAAGGGGAAGAATACCGTGACGAAGCCCGGAACTTTGCAGGCTATTTATCTTCTATTCTGGAAGTTTCTGATTTTGTGTCCGGCTTCTCCGGTTCATTCATTGCTTTTTTGAAACCCTTGATGGCCTTGCCCAGAGAGCTCCCCAGTTCAGGAAGCTTGCCGGGACCAAAAATGATCAGAACTATAACCAGAATTACCAAAAGGTGCATCGGCTGGAAAAGTCCCTCAAACATCGGTTTTCCTCCATAAACATTTTTTTTAATTATACACTAATATACGCTTTATGTCTCGCGGAATTCCCGTTTGTTTCCAAATTTGCCGCTGATCTCCCAGGTATTACCTTAGATAAGAACCCCGGTGCGATTGGGCCGGCAAGATCATCCCGGGAGTTCCTCTTAAACCTTCCGCGGAAGGCAAATGAAAGAGGCGGATACATTATCCACTTCGAAAAAATCAGTCAATCATTTTTTCTTCTCCCCTGCTCCTTGCCAAATTCTGGCCGAGGACGATACAATTCCTGAAAAGGACTTTGGACACTCTGAAGGAGCCAGCCCAAAAGCGGGATTAGTTACATTCCGCCGATGCTCCATCTGATTGAACAAAACGAGAGCATAAAAAGCAAAAGGCGGAGGCACAAAGAAATGCGAGAGGAGTTATCATCAGGGCCGTTCTGAGTCCCCATAGATCGGATAACCAGCCCAAAAGCGCAGGCGAAAAAGCGTCGCCGAGCGCATGAATAAAGAATATATTGACCGCAAACGCCATGGCTCGGACGCCTGGATTCGTTACGTTTACAATCACGGTATTCAGGGGACCTGTATTAAGAAAGAGGAGAAAGGCAGCAACAAACATTGCTCCCAGCGCGATTGGAAAAGATGGGCTGAGCAGGGCATAAAGGGCGACAGGTGAGCCGAGCAACAAACCGAATCCTGAAACAAGCAGGTATCCTTTAGTGCCCTTTCTATGCTCCAGCCAGTCGCCGATCCAGCCGCCCGCCAATGTCCCGATAATGCCGGATGCAATGACAATACCCCCGAAAAGGGCGTTCGCGGTGGCCAGATCAATCCGATGCAGACGGTAAAAAAAAGTGGGCACCCATTGAGCGAGCCCTCCCATGGCGAACGTCATGGCTATCATGGCAAGAGTATTCAGAACGAAAGGGCGGTTTCTGAACAGGGAAAGGTAATCCCTGATCTGCGCATTCCTTTTCCCGGGCGATACTTCGAAGCCTCCTCTCGGAGGCTCGTGGGACATCCAGAGCGGAAAGGACAGGATCAAGCCCGGAACTCCGACCATAAAAAATGCAGTTTTCCAGCCGAAATTCTCTCCAAGTATGCCGCCCAATATGTACCCCAGGGCGCTCCCTACAGGTATGGCCAGATAGAACAACGAGAGTATGCGACCGCGCAAATCCCTCGGGTAATAATCGGCCAGCAATGTTGGCGAAACCGTGCTGAAACTTGCCTCACCAATCCCGACAAACGATCTGGCCCACAAAAGCATTCGATAGCTGGAAGCAAAACCCGCCTGAATGGTTGCGAAGCTCCAGAGAACGAGTCCTGCAGAGGCCAGGCGCAATCTGTTTGTCCTGTCTCCAAGCCACCCCAGTACAGGGGCTGAAACCATATAGAAAAGCATGAATACGCTTCCGAGGAAACCAAGAGCTGCGTCCGAAAGATGGAAGTCGTCCTTGATGAGCGGAAAGACAGCATAAAGGATCTGCCGGTCGATGTAGTTAAGGAGATTGATCGCGAGAAGCAACGTGAGGACGTAGCGCCTATACTGAATTCGAAGGGGATTGTCCATATACTCCATCTGAGGAACTGATTCTACAGACACTTTACCGCAATCTCATGCTTTTTAATTCATCCGCCGCAATGGCTTCAACCGGTCACATTACAGATCCACGCGCAGCCCGTCCGAAGCGGCTATGACCTCGATACCCGTTTCCTCGGCCAACCGCCCCGCTACCTCCCATGGCTTGGCCCTGAGCATAGTCATTCCGAAGTGGGTCAGGATTGCCTTGCGGGGCCGGATGGCCTCCAGTATTCTTTTCACATCATCCATGCTCAGATGCATGATATCCGCTTTCTCATGGGGGATGTACCGGACCACATTCATGACAAGAATATCCGAGGACTTATAGCTTTCAAGGAGCTGTGGGAAGAACCGGGTATCGACCATGAAGGAGAGCCTGCAGCCTGGCAGATGGAACAGGATCCCGTAAGTCTCGACCGGATGCTGATGCCGGACGGACGCAGAGAAACGGAGATCTCCGATTGCGTAATGCTCTTTTTGCTTCAACACGACGATTTTTTCCGGAAAGCCTTTCAGGTACTTGAGAATAACCGCTTTGTCGCCTTCGAGGCATTCCTCCGGCGCAAAGAGGATACCCCTTCTCTTCAATCCTCCCTCGGTCATGGCGTCTATCAGGATGTTCACATCGTTGGAATGATCAATGTGGGCGTGGGTCAGTATAACGGCGTCGAGATGTGTCACGTCAACAGGGGGACGGGATGCCGCGCACCGGACGAGCGCTCCCGGGCCGGGGTCCAGAATAATGTGTTTCCCCTCCGCCGAGATATAAACGCCTCCGGAAGCCCGCAACTGCCTGGCGACTACAAACCGGGCTCCGCCTGTCCCCAGGAATTTTATGAACGGGAGTTCTTCTTTTGTTTCTCTCTTTTCTTTGTTTACGGGTTTCACTCCGCCTCCGCTCATCTTTCGATAAAGGCGCTCACCCGGCGGAGCCGCTGCGCTTCCTGAAGGGAGATAAGCGCCAGGGCCGCCATTATCAGCATTATCCCCAGGGTCTCAAACCATGACGGTTTTTCGCCGAGCTGGATATACGCGGCGATGAGCCCGATCACCGGCGTCGCAAGGGTCCCCATCCCGGCCATGCCAGCCGGAAGTTCACGCAGGCTGTAAAACCAGAGTAGCACGGCGACCGCGTTTGTGAAAAGGATATTGTAAGCAATAGCTCCGATGAAATATGGCTCCCAGCGTATGGGAGGCGAGGACAGGATTAGGGCGGCCGATGCCAGAGGAACGGCCCCGAATATCATCTGCCATGCCGTGACGGAAATCAATTCTATCCCGGTCATCCGCCTCATGAGCTTGGTTACGATTGCGCTGAATGCCCAGGACAGACCTGCAAGCACCGCCAGAAAAACGCTGAATATCCCGCTTTGCAGTCGCCACGGTTCGACCATGACGACCAGTCCGGCAAGGGCCAGGAGCACGGCTATCCACTGGACGCCTCTGATCCGTTCCGCGAGAATCGGCCATGCCAGGATAATCACCCAGAACGGCATGGTATACACCAGCACCGCTGTCTTCCCGACACTTCCGTTCTCCAGCGCCCATGTCGAGAGGCCGACCGATCCTGTCGTGGTCGAAAGACCCAGAAGAACGGTCATGGGAATTTCCCGGGGCCGGATCGATTTTCCCTTCCATAAAAGAACAAGCAGGAGGATGAATCCTCCGAAGAAAGTACGTATGGCTGAGAATTCGAACGGGCTTGCGTATTTCAGCGCTTCTTTCATGACGACCCAGTTATAGCCCCATATGACCGACATGATGAAGAGGGCCGCAGTGGCTGTCTTATAAGAATTCTTTCCCGGGGTCAAAGATTCTATCCTTCCGCTCAGCCTTCTTTTCGCAACCGCAAAGAAGGCAATTTGATCGGGTCATGTCAGTTCAGGGACAATACCAGATGGGGACAAATATGGCAATCAGCGAAAGGCGGAAGTTAAGAAGGTGCGGAGTTGAGAGAAAAGAACAAGTACGTCCGGCTGCTTGGGGAAACGCGATTTCGGAAACAAAAAGTCGGATGACATTAAAGTTTTTCCATTTTATAATAGAATCCATATGGAAATATGTGCTCGAACCTGATATGATCCGCGATTCAAAAAAAGCTCGAGGGTGAGGCGAGCCGAGGAATGAGCCGCGAAGCGTATACAGAAATGCATTGAGCGACGATGGCCGAAGCGCGGCACAGCAGACGGGCATTTTTCAACGGTTTAGGGCGCCCATAGCTCAGCTGGATAGAGCGTCGGACTACGAATCCGAAGGCCCTTGGTTCGAATCCAAGTGGGCGTACCA
>JBHGBI010000008.1:0-66979 GCA_041946925.1 Syntrophales bacterium
CCCAGAGTAAAGGCTAAGAGCATCGATGTCAGTGAAGAAAAACTGATTATTACAATTAATAACAAGAGCGATATCTTCATAAATAATTACAAGACGACGCTGTCTGAACTGGGTTCAAAGCTGGAGAACATTTTCAAGAACAGGATCGATCGGGAAATTTTCATGCGCGCCGATAAGGATGTCCCCTACGGGTTTGTCGTACAGGTCATGTCGGAAGCCAGAAAAGCCGGCGTCGATAAATTGGGGATGATCACCGAACCACCCAGGGAATCAGGATGACATCTCGTTTCAAACCAGCCGCGAGAAGGGAGAGTGGAATCAGCTTTCAGAGTATGATTGTTCTGTCTCTCCTTCTGCACGCGCTGTTCCTCTCCATTCTCCTCCTTTCTCCGTCCATGCCGTCCAGGAAATGGACATTCGGGCCGGTCTATACGGTCGATCTGGTTAGTTTTCCTTCCGATCTGAGTGAAAAGAGGCTGACCTCTTCCATCTCCAGTGCCCTTACCGATACAGCTTCCCGGGAGCATAGCGCGACCATGAAGAAACAGGCGGAATCGATTTCGCCCCCGGCTCCTGTTAGAAAGTCTCCATCCTTGAAAAAAGAGGATATCAGCAAAATTGAAAAAGCGATCGACAATGTCAAGAAAAAAGTGTCGTCTGTTTCAAATGCTCCTGTTTCTTCCACTGCCCCGCGAAGCCCGGGGACGGTCGCGGCGGGCGTCGCTACCAGGAACTATTACGCGGTTATCTGGTCCCGCATAAAAGATCAGTGGGCGCTTCCGCGGGGAATCGTGCCCGGCGACAATATCGAAGCGATTATCGATGTGAAAATTCTGAGAGACGGCACTGTGTCCGGTATCAGTTATGAGAAAAGCTCCGGCAACAGATATTTTGACCAGTCCGCCGTAAAGGCGATCAGAAAGGCGAGCCCTTTCCCTCCGTTTCCGGATACCATCCGGGAAAACAGCATCGAGGTGGGAATACGGTTCCATTCGGCGGAACTCAGGTAGATATATTGAATCCCGATATCGGAATCCGCATGCTGAAGCCAATGACATCAATGCGCGACCAATCTCGTATACCGGGAGAAACCAGGCCCGGAATTCAAAATTTCCTGTCCGGATGATCTCCGGCATTCAGATCCAATCCTGTTTGAAAATCAATCTTCAGGACTTATAGACCATTTGAGGTTTTTCTATTTGCATGGATGGGGTGTTCAGGTGAATCGTTTTAAATTTTTTCTTTTTTTGGCAGTGATGGCGTTTTTTCTGGAAGGGGCTGTTGCGCCGGTCTCCTCCAAGGTCTATATCGATATCGACTCACCTAGCATGCAGAAGTTTCCCATAGCCATTACCGATTTTGTAAAACAGGGCGGTGCCGCGGACAGGGAAAATACATCTATGTGGTTTGCGGATCAACTGGCCAGAGCCCTGAAAATCACCGGATATTTTAATATCATTGAAAAGAGCGCTTTTCTCGAAAAGCCAGGGCAGGGCGCATTGACATCCGCATCCATCAGATTTGCTGATTGGTCAGTTATCGGAGCGGAATCTCTGGTTAAAGGATCTTTCCAGTATTCCGGCAGGGAATTATCGGCCGATTTCCTTCTTTTCGATGTGATCCAGGGGAAGCTGATAGCCGGGAAAAAATATACAGGACAGATCCAGGACAGAAAAAATATGGTCCTGAAGTTTGCCGGGGAGATACTCTATACGCTGACCGGCGAGAGAGGCGTTTTCGATACAAAAATCGCGTTTGCAGGCAAAAAGGGGAGAATCTCCGATATCTTCACCATCGATTACGACGGTTCGAATCTCCTGCGGGTAACGAACCATAAAAACCTGAGCATTCTGCCGAACTGGTCTCCGGACGGGAAATACATCACTTTCACTTCTTACAAGAACGCGAACCCTGACCTCTACATCGTTAATTCCGGCGGCGGCAGGGAGAAAAAACTATCTGAATTCAAAGGTCTTAACCTGTCGGGACCGTGGTCGCCGGACGGCAGATCGCTTTTGCTCACGCTCAGCAAGGACGGGAATGAGGAAATCTATATCTTGAATACGCAGGATGGAAGCATGAAGAGATTGACCTACGACCCTGCGATCGATGTCTCGCCGGCATGGTCGCCTGACGGCGGCAGGATCGCTTTTGTTTCGGACCGTGCGGGTACTCCCCAGATTTATATTATGGACGCAGACGGCGCCAATGTAAGAAGGCTCACGTTTGAAGGGAATTACAACACATCTCCGCGCTGGTCGCCCAGGGGAGACAGGATTGTCTTCGAGAGCATGAAAAACGGCAATTTCCAGATCTGCACAATAGATACAAACGGCGGCAATCTCGTTCAATTGACGAGCCGTGGGAGGAATGAATCTCCAAGCTGGTCGCCTGACGGGAGATACATTGCCTTTGTCTCCACAGTGTCTGGACGCGCAAAGATCATGATCATGAATTCGAACGGATCGAATATGAGGGTGCTGCATGAGGGCATGGACAATTATCTGAATACGTGCTGGTCCCCTCATCTAAATTTTGATTGATCTTTTCATTCGATGTGCTATTTTTGCAGAATAAGAAAGTTGTCTGGGGGAAACGACATTTTTCAGAAAGGAGAGGCGCTATGCGGAAGAGTAGCTTGTTATTGCTAATGTTGACCATCGTGTTGAGTTTCGCCCTGGTTTTCGCAGGGTGTGCGAAAAAAGCGGCGGTGAAGGAAACTGCTGAAGAAAAACAGGCAGTTGCGGAAAAGAAGGCAGCGGCCGAGACAGAAGAAGAAAAAGCGGCCAAAGAGAAGGCGATGAAGGAAGCGGAATTGAGAGAGCAGGAAAGGCAGAAGGCTGAACGCGAGAAGGCCGAGAAAGAAAAGGCGGAAGCGGCAGCCGCGGCGGCACCGGCGGCAGTATCACCAATCGCCGGATTTGAATATATATATTTTGATTTTGACAAGTACAATATTAAACCGGAAGCCAGGGAGACACTGAAGAAAGTGGCAGACTGGCTCAATGCGAAAGAGAATTCCGATTACAATCTTGTCATCGAAGGAAATTGCGACGAGAGGGGAACGGTGGAGTACAACCTGGCGCTGGGAGAGAGAAGGGCGCAGAGCGCAATGAAATATCTGGCGAATCTGGGAGTCGCCAAGGACAGGATGTCCACAATCAGCTATGGCAAGGAACGTCCGGTTGATCCGGGTCACAATGAAGAGGCATGGGCGAAGAACAGGAACGATCATTTTGTGGTCGTCAAGCGTAAAGAGTAACGAACACTTTCAGTAATCAGTTTCAGCCTCAAGAGCAAGGATAATGCGGCGAGTTCTGTCTCCATGCGAGACCGGGGGGGTGATTACTGCTCGGTGCTTGATATGGAAAGTCGGTATTCTTCAAAGGTTTTCAATGCTTGATTGAGTCCGCATGCGGCGCTTTCCGCTGTTGCGATACAGCCTGTGTGCTCTCTTTTTGAAGTAATTGCTCCATGGAGTGATCGATTGAAAAGAAGTATATTTTTGGCCGGTTTGATTTTGGTTTTGCTGTCTTCCGGCTGTGCCACCACAGAGGATCTCAGGAGAGTCCAGAGAGATATGGATTCGAAGATCCGCAATCTCCAGGAGGAGAATGCGAGACAGCAAAAGGACATAGATGAAAATAAAGAAAGCATTAAGCCCCTTCGAAAAAGCCAGGCTGACACCGGCGCCGATATGATTGATATAAGGGATAATCTCCGGAGCATCAGGGGCATGGTCGATGAGCTCAAGAGGGATATGGAGCTTTTAAAAGCCGAGCGAAAAGAAAGAGATGCGAAACTGAATGACATAGCCTTCAGGGTAAATTTCCTGGAAAATTTTATCGGTGTCAATAAGAAGAGCGAGGCTGCTGAAGGGGCTGATAGAAGAGACGACAAGCAGAAGACTTCTCCTGCCAGGAACGGGAAAGCAGACAGAGAAGTGTCATACTCGTCTGCTTATAAATCCTTCAAGGAAGGCCGCTATGATGAAGCCAGGAAGGATTTCCAGAAGTTCCTGGAATTGTTCCCCAAGGCCGAGTATTCGGATAATGCTCAGTTCTGGATAGGTGAGAGCTATTATGTGCAAGGGAAATACGAAAAGGCCATCCTGGAATATGAAAAAGTCATAAAGAATTATCCGAACAGCGATAAGCTGCCCCATGCTCTTTTGAAACAGGGGCTTTCTTTCCAGAAACTGGGGGACAAAGACAGTGCAAAATTGCTTCTTCAACAGGTGGTCAAAGATTATCCCAATACCAATCAGGCAAGAATAGCCAGGGCAAAACTGGCGGAAGTGAATTGAATTTGTTCAATCAAGATATAGCGGTACCATGCCGGGTGGAATTTCCAGGTTGAAGCTGCCTTCTTCCACGGCAGTGAATTCCGTATCCGAGAGATGTATATCGGCGATAATCCTCCGCGGCTCTTCAAAGACAATCCGGATCCTGCCCGGTAGATCGCGTTCCCCTACATGACGGTAGTCGGTAAGTTCGGCGGTGTATGCTGCCGCGTCCACGTCTGCCGGACGGCTGACTTTTACGAGGCGGCGTGAGGCCGGTTCAATCCAGAGGGTCTGCCTCTTTTCGCCTCCTGAGAATAAATCGATCCGGTAGCCGCCGGATTCCATGTTCCCTACCATTATCGTGTCCTTCGCGCCTACCGCCGGCGGTATCCCCTCCACGAGAGATATAATATCTTTTTCGTCCAGATAAACGGGAAAGAAGAGAGAGAGATTTTTGCGGGTGGGCCTGCCTATATAGAATTTTCCGTCGTTCGGCAGAAAGATTTTAAGCACATGTCCATCCGCGGTCATGAAAAGGTCCGGCAGACCGATCACCGGAACGGACTCTACCCGCAGAAAAGACGGCCTTTTCGCTATGAGGATCATCCTCGCCGAGAATTTTCCTTCTTCGCAGTCCACAAAAAAGCGCGCTCTTGTTTTCAGTGCCTGACTGGAATCACTCCGCCGGATCAGATCGGCCAGCATTTCTTCGGGGCGGGCAATGGGTTTCGATGATTCAGTCGTGGTCACGCGCGGCGCGCAATTCCAGAGAACGGAAAAGAAAAGGACAGCAGCAATCATGCATGGCGGGATTTTTTTCTTCATGGCGGAGGGGAGTGGATTACTTCTTTTTAAGGTTATCGATTTTCTGCTTCAGTGCGCCGCTTGCCGGATTTAACTTCAGGGCGCGCATGTATGTCTTGATCGCTTCTTTGATCGAACCGGCTTTTTCGTATGCGTCTCCCAGATGTTCTGCGATCTGAGGATCGTTGGGCAGAAGATCCGCGGCTTCTTTCAGATACTTGATGGCAAGGCGGATATTGCCTTTTTTAAAGTACAACCAGCCAAGGCTATCCGTAATATAGCCGTTTCCTGGACGAATCTGGAGGGCCTTCTTGATCAGTTCCTCAGCGTAATCGAGTTTAACGCCCCGGTCGGCGTAGCTGTATCCGATGAAGTTAAGGGCCTCGGAATTCTCCGGATCGAGCTTCAGAATTTCCTCCATTTCCTTTATCCCCTCCGGGAGGCGGCCCGTCGCCTCGTAAAGGGAGCCGAGCCTGTAATGCAAATCGATGTTGTTCGGCGACAGGAGAAGACCGTTTTTCAATATCTCTTCAGCCGGTCCGAATTTCTTTTCTTCCTGATACAACTGGCCGAGAAAACCGTAGAACGCGATTTCGTCCTTTTTCTTTGAAATCTCCTCCTTCATCATGCCGATCGCCTCGGAAGCTTTTCCTTCTTTTTTGAGGATCATTGCCATGTGAATCCTCGATTCCCCGTAAAGGTCGGAATCCCGGGGGATTTTCCTGAATTCCTCCATGGCGCTGCTGTTCAGTTTTTTTTCTTCATAAGCGCAAGCGAGGAAATACCGGGCCCTGTAATCCAGAGGGTCCTCTTTCAGCAGCGCGTTGAAAACATCGACGGCCTTGTCTATAGACATTCTGCGGTCAAAAAGATAGACAAGCCCCAGCGAGAATTTCACGTCCCGGTTTGCCGGGTCCCTCTTAATCAGGTCTTCCAGTATAGCCGTGGCATCCGAAAATCTCTGATCGCGGATATAAAGCCGGGCGAGCTTCAATTTTGCGTCGGACCTCTTCGGATAAAGGGAGATGAACTTCCGGTATGTCTCTATTGCCTTGCCGTTCTTTTTCTGTGCCTCGTATATGGCCGCCAGATCCGTCCAGGCAGCCTCGAAGGAAGGCTTCAGCTCGATCGCCTTTTTGAACCAGGCTTCGGCTTCCGTATAAAGTTCCATATCCGCGTAGATCCTGGCGATGTAATAATGGGCGAGCATGTTTGCGGGTTCGACTTTCAGCATGGATTTAAGCGTGTCGATGGCCTCGACGTATTGCCTGTTTTCTCCGTAGATGAGGCTCAGGAAAAGGTAGGACTCCGTGTGTTTCGGATTGATCTGAACAGCCCTCCGGAACTCTTTCTCCGCATTCTTGTATTCCTTCAATTCAAGATACAACCCACCCAGCACCAGGTGAATATCGAGGTTGTCGGGATTATAGAGTGCGGCTTTTTCACAGACGGCGATCGCCTGCAGGGGTTGTCCCTTCTTGACATAGAGGGTGGCCAGTTCGACGGCCATGTACGCGGATCTGGGATCGAAACTCAGGGCTTTTTCGTATTCGGAAATTGCCTCCCGAAGCTTGCCGTCGAAGGCAAACATGAGGCCCAGAGAATAATGGAAGGCCGCCTCACGCGAAGAATTTCCGCTTCGGGATGCCTCCGTGGGAGATGATCCCTGAAATTTGGACAGGGCGGAGCATCCGATGGCAGGCAGCAGCAAAGCAATCAGAAACCAGTATTTTATTTTATTCATCACCATTCATCCGCTGTTTTGCGTTCATTTGAGAAGACGGGATACCGGAACGATATCGACATCCAGCGAAGCGGCCCTGGAGAAGACGCGTTTGAGGGCCGCCAGGGTGCTTGGGTAAGGATGCCCGATCAGGAGCCTTTGCCGCCAGCCGCCGGGCTCAGACATATGCCCGATAATCTCCCGGTAAGTCAGATCGGCATTCCGTCCGTTATCTATGAAAAAATCCCTCTCAATCAGCCCGATTCCGGTCGTTGCGGCCAGTTCTCTTGCCTTTGATTTTCCCGTGGTGAGGCTGTCCACGAAGAAAAGCCCTTTCCCGCCGAGCTGCCGGAAGATGATTTCGAGTTTTTCCTCCTCCTCCATAAAGCGCGATCCCATATGGTTGTTCACACCAGAGGCAAAAGGCACTGAATCAATATCGTCCGACAGGCATTTTGTCATTTCCGCGGTGGTCATTTTAACAAAAAGAGCCCCTTTCCCCGGATCTCTTCGAGGGTAATCGTGAGGTTCCATCGGCAGATGCAGCAGGACTTCCCTGCCTGCCCGGTGTACCTTTTCCGCCGCATCTCTGGAATGGATCAGATGGGGGAGAATGGAAAAAGTGATTGGCGCTTCAATTTCAAGAAGCTGATCGATCACGACCAGATCGTATCCGAGATCATCAATGACAATGGCGAGCTGTTTCCGATCCGCGGCGGCCTTTTTCTTCTTCAGAATCAAGGCTTCCTTCTTTGTTCCTATTCCCCTGTCCAGTCTTTTCGCCAGCTCCCGCTTGTGAGAGTCTTTCTCCTGCGGTTTCTCACGTGTCTCGGAATAGAGCAGGTATAGAAAAGAAGCGGCGCAGATTATGAAGATGAATAGTCCGAAGCCGGCTGGAACGAGTGATTTGAGGGCCCTCTTTTTCCTTCTCAAAATGTGTATACCGGAATCAGCTTACTTGTTTCTTCTTGAAAATTTCCCAGCTCTTCAGGAGATCAACTGCTGTTTTCAACTGGTTATCCTTGTTCAAATCGTCAAAATCTTTCCCGGCCTTTTCCTGCGTCTTTGCCCCTTTTTCATCTTCGCTCTTGATATGCCCGACAAGGTCCTTTTCCCTTATTGTAATCTCCTGATCTTTTTCAACGTGTTTCACGTACTCGACTACAATATCCGGCTTTATGCCTTCCGCCTGAATGGACTTGCCCTTAGGAGTATAGTATTTGGCAGTCGTGAGCTTCAGGGCGGAGCCGTTTTCAAAAGGAATGACAGTCTGGACGGATCCCTTGCCGAATGTCTGGGTTCCAAGCACAATGGCCCTTCCATTGTCCTGAAGGGCACCGGCCACAATTTCCGCTGCGCTGGCAGACCCTTCATTGACCAGGACGATAATCGGACATGTCGGTTCGTTGTGATCATTCGTGGCCGTGAATCTGCTGTCCAGGGTTTTTACTCTGCCCATGATGGAGACGATCGTGCCCGATTTCAGGAAAAGATCGGATACCCTGACCGCCTGGTCCAGGAGTCCACCGGGGTTGTTTCTCATATCGATGACGATACCCTGCAGCGCGGACGTCTTTTTGCCGAAATCCGCAAGGGCCTTTTTTACATCGTCCGTTGTCCGCTCCTGGAAAGAGGCTATGCGGATGTACCCGATGTTGCCTTCAAATATCCTGTATTTAACGCTTTTCACATTAATCACGGCGCGGGTTATGGTGAAGATCAGCGGCTGAGGCACGTCTTTGCGCATTATCGTCAGCTTGACCTTCGTATTTTCGGGTCCCCTCAGCCTTTTCACGGCTTCCATGATCGTGATCCCCTTGGTCGATTTTTGGTCAATCCGGATGATCTGATCCCCCGCCTTGATCCCTGCGAGAAAGGCAGGAGTATCTTCTATAGGCGAGACCACCGTGGGGATATCGTTCTGCATGGTGATCTCTATCCCTATGCCTCCGAAATAACCTTTTGTATCCGACTGAAGTTCTTTATACATTTCCGGGCTGAGATAGGCGCTGTGCGGATCCAGTGACTTGACCATGCCGTTGATGGCGCCCTGCATGAGTGTATCGGGATCCACTTTCTCGACGTAATTGCGCTCTACGATATCCAGTGCTTCCGTGAAAAGTTTCAGGTTCTTGTAAGTCTGCTGATCGACCGCGCCGACCTTGCTGTCGTATTGGGGCCCTAACACAATGAATGCAAAGAAAAAGACGGAAATCAGCGCGCCTGATATGTATTTTTTATGTATGAATTTTGCCATTAGAATCCTCCCGGCAAATTGGTAGCTATACTTGAAATTCATACGATAGCACCTTTTTCCCCCAAATTTCCATCATTTTTTTGGAGTTAAATAAAAACCGCGCCTGCTTTTCAGATATTGCCTTTGAGTGGTTTACATGCTACTAACAGGCTCTTCCAGGAGGTTGACATGAGCCGTTTGCGTTTTGTCGATTTAAGTATCAGTATTGAGTCGGATATCCCCAGCGATCCGTCGATGATGATTCCCCGGATTGATTATATGGATCACGTTCAGGGCGCAGAACAGATGAAGGATTTCTTTCCCGGAGTTTCCAGAGAGCAGTTGCCCGGTGGGTACGGGTGGGCTATTGAATTTCTGAAGCTGACCACGCACAGCGGCACGCATCTCGATGCTCCTTACCACTATCACCCGGAAATGGACAGGGGAAAAGCGGCCATGACTGTGGATGAGATACCTCTCGAGTGGTGTTACAGCGACGGTGTATTGCTGGATTTTCGGCACAAGAGAGACGGGGAAAGGATTACTTCCCGGGATGTGGAAAACGAACTGGACCGGATCGGCTACAGGATTAAGCCGCTCGACATCGTCCTGATCCAGACCGGCGCGGACGCCGCCTGGGGCACACCGGAATATCTTGTCAAAGGGGCCGGCATGGACCGGGAAAGCACTCTTTTTCTGACGAGGCAGGGAGTAAAGGTGGTGGGAATCGATGCTTGGAGCTGGGATCGCCCCCTTCCGTATCTGGCCAGGGAATTCAAGGAGACGGGCGATCCCAGGGTTATCTGGGAGGCCCATTTTGCGGGAATTGAAACAGGATACTGTCACATGGAAAAGATGGCCAATCTTTCGGCCATCGGGCGCCCCTTCGGGTTCAAGATATGCTGCTTTCCGGTCAAGATCAAGAAGGCAAGCGCCGGCTGGGTAAGACCCGTGGCAATAGTATCGGAAGAAAACACCGAAACTTTTTGAGCAGTGATATCTTGATATTGTAATTTGCTTGGAAACCAGAGGTTTCGTACCCGGAACTTCAAAGGGCGTCTTGTATCGAGCATTCTGTATCGAGTATGCTTTTTTCATCTCTTGACTTTTCATACTTTCCTGTCGCAAACTGTATATATTCTGCATCTGCACATCGTCCGTTTTTTCCCCGCTGTTTCAACCCTGTGATTTTGCATCGTCTGTTTATCAGAGAATAAAATGGACAAGTTCGTTTTCAAGTCGGAGCTCTGGGTTGCCCAGAACACGGGCGTGAAGGTCAACACACTCGATGGATTCCGTCGAGCAATTTCGGAAGTTGACGAGGATACCCTCTATTATCATTTCTACCGGAGCATCTTTGAGTTTCATTTTCTGATACCCACCTACAGCAACGATTTTGCATTCTGGTTCAGCGACAACGGCCTTCCCATTCTGGCGGAAAAAATGTCGATCATCGACCCGCTCGTATACACTTCTCTGGGGGATGTCCGGGCTGAATTGAGCCGGGTTTTGCAGGAAGCGGGGGAGGACCGGAGGAGATTCAAGACGCCTTTCTATTTCCAGAGAGCCATCCGCGATGTGGTGGAGCTCGGCATGGAAGCCGATAGTGTGTCCTCCTTTATTGAGATGTTCGAGAGCATCGGCGTGTATTGCCTTTTTTACCATCTCGTTACGGCGCGATTGCGCCTCGGTGAATCCACGAACGATTTTTCGCAATGGCTGAGGGCAGCAGGGCGGGAAGAGACGGCAAAGGAAATAGAATCGCTGAATCCCTGGATGTTCAGTCTCTACGATATGAAGGCTTTTATTCTGGATGTCCTGAAGAGGAAGAGAAATGTTGATTGAAAGATATACGCCGTTTGTCGGCAAGGGCGATGTCGAGGAGATCAAGAAGCTCGCCGCCTCAATCCGCGGGATAAAGGTGCTGCACGTCAATTCCACGCGTATCGGAGGAGGGGTGGCGGAAATCCTCTACCGTCTTGTGCCCCTGATGAACGACATCGGCATTGAAACCGAATGGCAGGTCATGAAGGGAGACGAAAAATTTTTCAGGGTTACCAAAAAAATACACAATCTCCTCCACCTGCCCTCCGCGGAGTCTCTGGATTCGGCGGACATTCTGACATTCCTGGATTATACATATCGTAATTTCGAGGCCATCAATACGGAGCCGTTTGATGTAGTCTTTATTCACGATCCTCAGCCCGTAGGCCTTATTGTGAAGAAAAAAAAGGATCAGAAATGGATATGGAGGTGCCATATCGATCTGTCGACACCCACGGAATCCGTGTGGAACTTCATTAAGACATTTTCCAGCGGATACGGCGCATCCATCTTCCACATCTCGGAATTCGTTCCGGAGCATATGTCAGTGCCGGCGTTTATCATACCTCCGTCGATAGATCCTCTGCACGATAAGAATCGCGATCTTGATTCGGACTCCGTCAATGCCGTTTTGCGCAAATACGGCATTGATCTGTCCAGACCCTTGATCGTTCAGATTTCCCGGTTTGACCGTCTGAAAGATCCACTGGGGGCGATAAAAGCTTACCGCCTGGTGAAAAAGAGTTTCGATTGCCAGTTGACTCTTGCCGGGTCCTTCGCCGCGGACGATCCCGAAGCATCACAGGTCCTGAGCGAGATTCGCGAAGAGGCGGCGGGCGACAACGATATTTTCATACTGAATCTGCCGCCGGACAGCCATGTGGAAATCAATGCCCTTCAGCGTTCGGCGACAGTTGTCGTTCAGAAATCCATCCGGGAGGGGTTCGGTCTTGTGGTGGCCGAGGCGATGTGGAAGGGGAAACCCGTTATCGGAAGTTACGTCGGCGGGATACGAAGGCAGATCATCAACGGTTTAACGGGTTTTTTCGTCTATTCCACGGAGGGCACGGCGCACAGGATCAAGGAGTTGATCATCAACAAGGGCCTCCTCGCAGCCATGGGAGAAAACGCCAGAGAGCAGGTAAGGCATAATTTTCTTATAACGAGACACCTGAAAGATTATCTGATGGTGATCAAGAGCATGATGAAATAATATCGGTGCCTTATTTGAATGCCGGGTTAACAAGTTCTGCGTTTATGCCGTCCGCATCCCCCGCGTTGTACTGCAGAATCTTTTTCAGGTGAAAAAAACTCTTTTCATCCATGGACGAGAAAGCAATCGCGGTGTCTTTCCGGCCGCAGCGCAGCACCTTGCCTTCTATGGCGATCCTGATCCTGGGATTCAGCCTGATCGTTATCCGGCAGGGCTCTCCTTTCTTGAAAGCGTCGCCGGGTTCGCAGAGCATCCCGGATAAA
The DNA here is from genome assembly GCA_041946925.1 of Syntrophales bacterium. Classification (GTDB taxonomy): domain Bacteria; phylum Desulfobacterota; class Syntrophia; order Syntrophales; family UBA4778; genus JBHGBI01. The sequence goes on from JBHGBI010000008.1 coordinate 12,349, forward strand.
CTGATATTGAATGTCTCGACCCTGGCTCTTCCGAGCGGCGTATCGATCGCAACGTCCAGATTAAGAGGTATCCTGGTGCGCTTTCTCCTGTCCGGTGTCATGAAACACCTCTGCACTGAAAAATTTCTTTCCGAAAAAACCCGTAAACGATTTGGTCCCGGCAGTCAAATTTTTTCTGTTTCACACGTTCTGCAGTGTTTCTGCCCAATCGGGCGGGGAATTCCTTTCGCATTCTGTGCCGGGATTGAATAGCCGGTATTCGGACCCGGCGGTTGAATTAATCCTGTGCCCGGGATTTGTATCAGGCAGGGGTTTTCTGCAGTCTCCTTCTAATCTTCTTCCAGGATGCCGTTGTGAGGAAGCTTTCTTCCATGTTGTCAAGCATCTGTATGAATCTGGGGAACGGGACCGCAAATGTAAGGACATCCGCGGGAACGAACGGCCGGGCTGAAATATCGAATGTCCCGAGAACGCCTCTCGGGACATCGGCGTCTTTCTCCAGATAAGGATACATGATTGTTGTTCCGCATCCGGCGCCGAAAGGCGCGAATACGCCGTTCAAGTCCGGCCTGTCAAAATTCGCCAGTGCGAAAAGTCCGGAGAGGACGTCCGCGCCTGCAAAGAAAATCACCACGTCGGGGTAATCGTATTCTTCAAGATTATCCCATCGCTTGAACACGATATATCTGCCGGGCGCCCTGAATTCCGGCACCTGTTTCAGAAATTCGCGGACCAGCGCGGGCGTTTTCTTGTAACGCTCGCCTTCGACTTTACCGGGAAGCCCGCAGGAGAGGAAAAAATCGAAATAAGGGGAGAGTTCCTGTAAAAAGCCGCAATACCTTTTCCCCCCGCCGCAGCCGATCGAGTGGGCGTCCAGGGAGACGGACTTCCCTTTGCGCACTTCAATCATGTCCGCGAAAATACATCTGTGGGCGGCTGATTTCCAGATCCGGACGGCTTGCTCCTCGTTCGTATAATAGAATGCTATAGGGAGCTCCGCTCCTGCAAAATAAGCCTTCCAGAGCTTTATGAACCGCTCTTTCACGCCTGGATCCATTTTTTTCCCCTCGCGATGTGCAAAACTGTTTTTGAATAGCATTTTGGATCGTCGAAATCAAGTCCTGGGTGTTTGGACTCGATTGTTCTCTGCGAATTCTTATGGTACAATCCTTCGAACTGGCAATTCAGTGATTTCTTGAGATTGAGCGAAGGAGAAATATTATGGCGTTCAGGACGATTCAGATTGATGAGAGGCCGGGCGGGGTGGGAATCATCATTCTCAGCCGGCCTGAAAAACGCAATGCCATATCGATCGAGATGCGGCGTGAATTATGCGACTGCCTGGGAAACTGGCGTGACCGGGGCTCAATAGGGGCAGTGGTACTTACGGGTGCGGGAGCGGTGTTCAGCGCCGGATTTGACCTGAGCGAGTTCAAAAAACCCGCCCTGTTTGGAGAACTCTATGAGACTTCGGCGAAATACCACCGGGACATCTGGTATTTCCCCAAGCCGATTATCGCCGCAGTAAACGGTCCCGCCCTCGCCGGCGGCTTTGACCTGGCGAAATTATGTGATTTGCGGATATGCTCGCAAACCGCCTCTTTCGGGCACCCTGAGATCAAGTTCGGAGTTCCTCCCCTGATGACTCCGCTGAGATGGATTGTGGGCGAAGGACTTGCACGGGATATCTGCATGACAGGCAGGATCGTCAAATCCGACGAGGCTCATCGCATAGGCCTGGTCAGCGGAATTTTTCCCGAGGGAACTCTACTTGACCGCGCTCTGCAGATCGCGCTGGAAATTCTGGAAGCCCCCCGTCCGGCGCTCGGCTTCCTGAAGAGGAACATGCTGGATCATGCGAGCCGCGGATTCGAGGACTCTTTCTGCATAGAGCATGACAAGGCGTTCCAGGAATTTCTTTTGAAAAAGGCGTCTGAATTCATTGCGGGCGGCGGCGCAAGCGGCGGGTGATCCGCCTTTTTTGGCGGGCAAAAATAAAACCCTGGATTTTAATCCGGATTTCCTATAATAAATCCAAATAGGTAATAACATAAGCGAAGGGCGAAGGGCCCGGTTTATGAATAGAAGATTCAGCACGTCCGATGACCGCGACACTTTTCTGGTTCCTAACGGGTTGGAGGATGCGCTCAGAGGCCCGGATTACGAGAAGGACAAACTGTCCATTCCGGTCAATCCGGTAATTCACGCCGGTTTGCGGGCAATTTACGCGGGCGGCCCGAAAAGCAGGTGGAAATCGGATTCATTCGGCAGGCCGCTGTACGAGTATGAGACCCGCGCCGGACGTATTATGTTTTCATGCGCGCCCCCTCCTGATTTCACAAACCGCTTCCATCCCTCCATAGCCATGTATTATACTCCGCGCCTCGGGTTTATTTACTCAGGGGCGCTGCGGGATGCTGTGCATCGTCTTTCGGTGGAAACCGCCGATATTTTTCTTATTCTGATGTCCCGGATCGCCTGTCTTCAGGACCCGAGGACCGGGATCGCCAGGATCAGTCTGGATGAGATGGCGAGGTTTCGGGGCGTCAACATCCGGCATGGCAGCGCGCGCGGCCTCCATGAGGATTTCAAGCGGGAAGTGTTGAGACTGGCCGATCTGCGCTTGAGCATGACCTGGAGAGATTACTCGACAGGGGGGACAATTACATTCGGCAAGGAGCGTCCCGACCGGTTGCTTGATATTCTGGACATCGAATACAGGCGGGGCGGCGATGCGTGGACGGCCTTCCGGTTCCGGTGCGGCCAGGCGCTTTCCCATTTTCTGGACCCCGAAGGGCTTCGGTGGATCGGATATTACAGCCGCTCGCTGCTGCACCTGAATCCATACCACGATGCCTTTGTAAAAAAGCTTGGAACTTACTGGACCATGATCGGCATAGTGTCAGGCAAGAAAGGAAGCCTTCCCCGCGCCACGCCGAAGACCATTCTGGATTTCTGCGGGGAAGAGATCAATTGGCGCCGTCCGGGCCAAACTGTGGACGCTTTTATAGAAGCCCACCAGAAACTTATGGAAATAGGCGTACTGGATGAGATTCCGGTTCTGGAACCCTCGAAGAGAAGCAAAGGATATTTCAAGGACTGGCTCGATACGGTGCTGACAGTGAAGCTTTCAGAGCATCTCTGGACGATTTCGGGCAGAGGGAGGAAAGCGAGACCGCGCCTGAAATCCAGGGTAAGAAAGAAAAAATCCGGCCAAATGAAACTTCCTCTCGACATACCTGTGACGGCTCAGGGATTTCAGGACAACCCGAAATTGATCCGGCAATTGCGCGCGGACTATATGATCTGCCAGAAAGAGCTGGCAAGAGCCCTGGGAGTCACCCGGCAGACACTTTCCTGGTATGAGAGAGGATTGCGTCCTCTTCCCGCGGACAAGGCTGCCCGCATCTTGCATATCTTCCGTCAGGAAAGTCGCCCCGCCTGATAGATTTCCCGCGAAACCCAACGATCCGGCAAACGTCACCTGTCAATATAGCATGTATACTTTCCGGGATACTCCGATCTTGATATTTACAGCGGTTCAGGGAGGTTAACATTTGCTAAATATTTAAACAGGGCCATGGCCTGAAGTATACTTATGTTAAAGGCTAAGGGCGAAAGGTTTGAGCATTCCTTTGGCCCCCGGCTTTGTACCTTTAGACCAGGACGACCAGGGGCGGCGAAAAGAGAAGGGAGGTCGAAATGGACAGAGAATACAGGATCAAGGCGCTGCAGTCAAAGATCGGCGAGATCGGGCTTTCCGGGGCCGTATTGAATTATTCCCGCAATATCCTGTACTACACGGGCACGGCTCAGCCGTCGCTTCTCCTGGTCAAGCCCGACGACTACCGCCTGTTCGTCAGGAGCGGCTTTGAATTCGCGCTGAAAGACACGTTTATAGGAAAGGAAAGAGTGATCGAAGAACGCAGGCCCGAAAAAATAATCCGGGGAATCCTTCCCGGATCGGGTGCACGCCTGGGCGTGGAACTGGACATCTGGACAGTGGAGCAATTCGAGAAGTTCAGGAAATCCTTCCCCGGTTTCGATTTTCTCAATATTTCCTCCTTAATCCTGGAACAGAGGAAGAAGAAGGATCCGCAGGAGATCGAGGCCATCAGAAAAGCATGTGACACGATCCACAAAGGACATGAGGCGGCCCTTGCCTGTATGAGAGAGGGGATTACGGAACTGGAACTCGCCGCAGCCGTCGAGAATGCCCAGCGTCTGGCGGGACACGAAGGAATATTTTTCATCCGCCAGCCCGATTTTTTCATGAGCCGCGGCCCCATATCTTCGGGGGCTAATCTCTTCAAAATCAGCGGCGTGGTTTACACGATCACCGGAATTGGGTTGAGTCCCGCGGTCCCCGCCGGTCCCTCACGGAAGAAAATCACAAAAGGAGATCCGGTCATCATCGACATCCCGACGCTCGTCGGCGGCTATCATGCGGATCAGACTCGGACTTATTTCCTGGGAAAGGCCGGGGCGAAGATCCGGTGTATGTATCGCGATCTGAAAACGGTAGCCGACCACCTGATCGAGTTGATGAGACCCGGCATGAAATGCAATGAGATATTCCGGGCCGCTGCGGGCAAAGCGCGGGAGCTCGGCAGGCAGGATCACTTTCAGAATTTCGGCGGCGGAAAAATATCGCGCATCATCGGCCATGGCATCGGTCTGGAACTGAACGAGCCGCCGATCCTTTCGGAATATGATTCGTCCGAAATAGGAGAAGGCTATGTGCTTGCGCTGGATATCCACATGATGGATGAAAATGCGGGAGTGGTCAAACTTGAGGACATGATTCTGGTGAGAGAAGGAGGGAATCAAATACTGACCAGGACTCCGAGAGACCTCTTCGAGAGCGGAACCATCGGAAGTAGATCAGAAAAAAAGATAGGCCGAAGGCGAATATGATAGTCTTCCAGGACCTTCTTCATCTGCTCTGTCTGAAGAGGTCGTTTCTTCCGAAGCGCCGGCTGACTCTTCCACGCTCGGTGGGGGCTGACATTTTTTGCACGATCTTCTATTTACTGCGGATTATTTTGGCTCCGGCTCGGGGGGCTTTGGAACCGGTGAGGGAGACGGCTCCTCCTGTTCGTTATGGATGCCCGACGCGTTCATTTTTTTCAGACCGATTGTGCCGTCCGTCTTGAGGCCGATGCCCATCAGGACCAGGCAGGAGATGAAAGCGATCACGACCAGCAGGTTTTTCATAAGCTTGGCCCCTTTCTTTTTTCTCCTGATTACCGCCTTCCGGATGATTTGTAAAGCCAATTATTCCGGAAAATACCCCGCTTTAATATGGCCACTTCCCGAATGATATGGTAAATAGAGCACCACTTGTCTTTGCCCTCAGGTTCAGAGTTTGGAGTGGGATTTATCTGTGGGTGTAATATATAAAATAATACTTGTCCCGGCCCTGGTTTTTGCCGTCTTCGCCTGTTGCGCGATCTGCCCGGCCGCCGATACTGAAACCAGAGAATTCAGGAACTTTGCCCTCGATTTGAACGAACAGTTCCGGGATCTCGGCTGGAGCGATCTGAGTATTGACGGGGTCAACTGGGTGTATTACCGGAAATCCTCCCGAAGCAGACCCCTGATATTCGCCTCGTTCGGAGAGGGTTTCAGAAATACCACAGTCATTCTGGGCGGGGTCCATGGCGATGAAAGCCCTTCAGTTTACGTCGTGTTCAAACTCGCCCAGTTCCTGAAGGCGAATCCGGACCTGTATAAAGACAAGGCCATCATTGTAGCTCCTCTTGTGAATCCTGACGGCTTCTTCTCCAAACCCCGGAAAAGGACCAATGCCAGAGGCGTGGATATCAACAGAAACATGCCGACAAAGGATTGGACCCGGACAAAAAAGGGAAGGTATTATTCAGGGCCGAGTGCGAACAGCGAAAACGAGACGAGGTTCGTCATTGCTCTTATCAATCGATACAAGCCGGCGAAGATCATCAGCGTCCACTCCCCCCTGTGCTCGTATGATTATGACGGGCCTTCTTCCGATCTCGGCGACATTGTCATATGGCTGAAGAAAATCAGCAGGAATAACAACATGCCTCTGCGAAGATACAATGTTTTCCCCGGCTCTCTGGGGAATTTCGCCGGAGTCGAGCGGAAAATCCACACCCTCACGCTGGAGCTCCCTTCTTCAGCGCCGCAGCACGGGCCGAAATACTTTGAGCAGTTCAGACAGACCCTTCTGGAATTGCTGGATCAGGCGCACAGCGAGAAATAGGATGAATTTTCATCCGTGGCCCGCTGTTTGTTTTTCTCCGGGACCGGAAAGAGACCGGAAATGGACCTGAGATCACAGAATTCAGGATTGATTTTGTTGTAATTACGTTTATGATTATGACATGATTCAATGACGATATCGGTGAGACATGAGAAAAATTCTCAAGGTTTTTTTCTTTGCCGGTTCCGTGGCTTTTCTGATTTATATAGGTTATTACTTCCATATTTCAAGCGTAGAAATCGGCCAGTATACGGTCTACTATTACAAGAACCAGACGGCTGATGTTGCCTCTTTCCCCAGTGATCTAACCATGCTGATGAATACGCCGGGCGTTGTAAAAATAATCTGGTTGGAGCAGATCGGACCGAATATCTACCAGAGGTATTGCTGGACGGCGGACAGGGGGGTGGAGAAGAGCGGACTGGTCAGAAAATATCAGTAAATTCGGGTTGGATGCGGGTATGCGGGAGAAAATGAAAAAAACGCCTGAAATAAGACCCGGCACCCATGTGGACATGATCATCAGCATCGACTACGAAAAGGAGACCGCCGATGTCCGCAGGTCGGTCGTATATGAAATCATAAACGAGCGGCAGTTCATCATTTCCCAGACGGATCCGCCCCTGGCCGGGTACCATATAGGCCGGGATATGGCTGTCACATTCCTGGCGAGAGGCGAGAAGGGTCCTGTACGGCCCGGTTTTTCAGCAAAGTTGACCGGAATCATCAAGGACTATAAGCTTTCCTCCGGGGAATCCGTACAGGCCCTTGCAATGACCAGAAACAGCGGTAAAAATAACGCGGGCCTGTACAATCTGAGGATGCTCCATCGCGTCAAGCCGGTTGCGGGAAGCGATCTGGAAATTACGATCATGGGAACGCAGGCAAATCTGATCGATATTTCCATCAGTGGCGCCCGCATCAGTTTCAAGGCTGATTCTCTTACCGAATCTGTGGAGGCGGGCAGGATCGTCGATATCGCGGTCCGGGTGAACAGGGAGTCATTCCGGTTGAAGGCAAGAGTGGTGCGGATGTGGCATATACCCGGAGAAGCTCATCTTCGATTCGCTGCCGTCCATTTCGTCGACGCCGACAAGCGTCTGAACTATCTCCTGGGTGGTAAGGTCTTGGAGATCGAGAGGAAAATCCTGAGCCGCGGGCTCGAGACGAAGTGAGCGGGCCGGGCCGCCCGATCGGAGGATTATCCGCCGGTTCCCCGATTGCACCTGTTTTCATTTCCGACCGGAAACAAACAGTAAATCGCCGTATCTGACAGCCTGGGCATAGGGGCCGATGGCCTTAAGCGCATCGGGAGAGCTGCTGTTGGTTCTCCTGGATTCGCCGTTCATGCGTAACTTCTTTCGATTCGTTTTCCCGCTGCGGCGAACCTTACAGGGTAATGATCCAGCTTGCAATCCCCTGACTGCTTTGAGATTTGTAATTATGAGTGGAAATATGCTAACGTGTCGACAATTTTCCAGAGGAGACAGTGATGACGACACCGGATGAAACAGCAAAAAAGAGCATTAAGATCAACCAGCAGAATCTCTACAGAGAAGAGGTCTTTACCGATCTGAAGGTGGCCGCGATACGGCGTTTGACGCCGGTCAAGACCAATGGTGATTTGGATAAAAACCGCAGGACAGTCTTTTTCGGCCAGACGCAGTTGATGACGCAGCACGGGCCTTTTCCCATCCAGTTTCCGATAGATGCCCGCAACCTGCACGAGGCGATCGAGAAATTTCCCGAGGTAATGGAAAAATTTGTGGAAAAGCTGGTGGAAGAGGCCAAAGAGATGCAGCGCCAGGAACAGTCCAGAATCATCGTTCCCGGGACATCCATTTCCCCGGGTAACATCCATTTGAAGTAGAAAAAAAGCGACTTAAAGCATAAAGGCCGACGGCAGAATGAAGGAAGAATGAAACTACTTTCCCTGACACCCGATGTCTGAGCTTGACCATCACTGCGGGCTTTCTTGCCGGGAGATATTAAATCGGCTTTACCTTTTCCGGAAACGCGGGGGCATTGCGCTTGACGCATTCGACGTAGATATAGGCGCGTTTTTTCTTCTCGTCGTAGTAGGCTTTGATCTTTGCATAATTGCAGCTCTTGTCCATTTCGTAGTAATCGTCGGCAAACCCCCTGGCGATCTTGATCCTTTCGCTTTCGGAAATCGCGAGCCAATTGTTGAGGGGCATTTCTCCAGCCAGCCATTCGCCCCTGGAGCCGCAGGGGGCTGTTTTTTCAGCCGGTGCGGTTTTATCCGGAACCGGCTTATCCTTTTCCAGGGCAAAAACCGCGCTTCTCGCTGCCATGAGGGCAAAGACGCAGAGCAGCGAAATAAAAAACACTCGTTTCATATTTCTCATCTCCTGAATATAACCCTAAATATCCCTTTCAATACGCAAGGGTGCTCTCAGTATCACGCCTGATCAGTCGGAATCTGTGATTGAAATCACAAATCACAGTCCAAAAAACGTGCGGCCGGATCATGCCGGGATCGCGGAAAAAACCTGTTTGACACTCCACTCCTGTATGGTACTATGAAGTGTATCTCTTTCAAGGAATGGCACTGTGAAAGCGAAGATACTCCTGATTTCTTTGATCGTTCCCATCGTCCTCTGTTTTTTTCTTTATTCCTCGTTGACTGATGCAAAGAACGAAAGCAGCTGCATTACCTGTCATACGAGCGAAACTCTTTTAAAGCTCTTGTGCAAAGTTCCCGAAATCCCCGCTGGCGTGGCGGAAGGGCGAGCGGGCGCGCCTCCGCCGGTTAAGGCGCAGGAGTACTACAGGGTATTTCTCGTGGATAAGGGGCTCCTTGAAAAAGACACCCACTTCAAGCGAGGCTGCGGTTATTGCCACAAGGGCGACGAGGCCGGAGTCGATAAGGAGAGCGCTCATAAAGGTCTTGTAAGGAGGCCTTCGGACAACTTGAACACCTGCCGGAAATGCCACATGAAGACGGCGCAAAACTACGGCAACTCTCTTCATTATACCACAGCCGGCCAGAGAACCGGGGTCATCGGCAGATTCTCCGTTGCGGAGGCGAAGATATTCGATGAGAAGGTCTTCGAGAAATCCTGCAGAAGCTGTCACGCCTCCTGCGGCGACTGCCACGTGCAGAGCCCCGTGATTGGCGGCATCAATATCGGTTTTATCAAAGGACACAAATTCGTGAAAAAAGACGAGGGGAAGACGTGCGCCTTGTGCCACGGAGGCCGGGTTTACTCCGAGTTCACGGGCGGATACGGCGGCAACGCGGATATCCATTATCAGAGGGGGATGCTCTGCATGGGCTGCCACAAGACGACCGAGATGCACGGTGACGGGAACCGATACTTGAGCAGGGAGGAAATAAAAGAGAAGCCGTCATGCGGAAACTGCCATGCGCCGGGAGGCGAAAAGAATCTGGTCACGAGGCTGGCCCATTCGAAACATGAAGGGAAAGTCAGTTGCTATGCCTGCCACTGCGGCGGCGAATACCATAATTGCTATAACTGCCATCTCGGAGCAGGCGCCGTTTCCCAACCGGGTTTCATGCTGGGATTGAACCCCAGGGACAGAAAAACAGTTACGACGCTGCGGCTCGTACCCGCGGTGCGGGATACGTTTCTGACGGAGGGTATAAAGATGGCGCACTTCGATGCGCTGCCCAATTACTGGAATTCACCGGTCCACAATATCCGCAAGAGGACCGACAGGACACGATCGTGCGATTCCTGCCATATCGACAGGAAGGGATTTCTGACTAAAGAAATGCTCATCGAAAACGGATCGAAGGCCAATGAACGCCTGTTATATACACCAAGACCGATAGATAAATATTAGTGTCCCTTTCGGGGATGGCGAAAACCCTCGGCTTATAGTCGATGGTATATCAGTCAGCAGGGCTATTGAAAAACGCGCACAGCTTCACTGTGGTTTCAGGCCGGGCTTCCGGCTTCAGATGCCGGGCGAATGACTAAAGGAAGGCTCTTATGAGTTTGAGTTGTATTTCTGTTTTTGCCACCGATTGCATCTGCCCGAGACGTCCTATGGATATCAGTCGGAGACTTGCTTTCATTTTGCTCATTCTCATGAACTTCTACGGCGTTGCCGCCCACGCGGGGCCGCAATCCTGGAAACACCGTGATATCTGGTTGAAGAACGAACAGGGAGAAAACATAACGCCCGTCCGGAATTCGCATGAAGCCTACAGCCCGCGAAGAACCTGCGGGGTCTGCCACGGATACCTGACGATCACGTCCGGATATCACTTCCAGCGGGGCTTTGTAGAGCGGGGAGGAAGAGGGAATACCGGAACGCCGACCGTCAATTGCGGAGTCTCTCTCTTGACTCCTTTTTCTGATCCCCTGGCCCGCAAAATCAACAGGAATGTCCTGCAAATGGGCCTTTCTCTTTACGACTGGATCGGCGCCGGCGGGAAAATCGGCTCCGCAGGCAACGTCATCTCGGCGGCTGCGGGCTGGTATCACCCCGGCGGGGGACTTCTCGAATACGGAAGAAACCCGGACGGGAGTCCCGATTTCTCAAAAACCCTGTATCAGGCGGAGAAGGAAAGCAAAGAGCCCCTTGACGGTGATTTCTCGTCCCGGTTTACCCCCGATAAAAAGAGTCATTTCAGGCAAAGCGGTGTACTGGAAGCCGATTGCCTCATCTGCCACATGGACGGATACCGGATGGAAGCGCGCAACAGGCAGATAGGCGCCCGGAATTACCGCTGGGCTGCCGCGGCCGGTGCCGGGCTGGGCGAGATCAAGGGGGCTGTATTCACTTACCGCGACCCGTCTTCGGGACCCGGCAGCAGGGACTTCCTGGCCGGATCCTGGAATTTCTCTTATCGTCCTGTCGTATATTACCGATGGGCGGACCGCACAAAGTTTACAGGCGAAGGAAGGCTCAAGGGGAGCGTCATTGGGAAAACGGTGGAGTCGAAAAATTGCCTGCAGTGTCACGCGACCATGGAGGCTCTGGGAAGGGGAGTCATTTTTGACAAGGGGTTCGACGTCCATGCCGGAGCAGGGTTTCGCTGCACCGACTGCCACGGGCTCTCCGGAAAGACGGACCGGGAAAGGCTTCGCCATCAAATCGCCGGGGGACGATCCGGCGGCAGGCGGGAGATGAAGACCTGCGAAGGGTGCCACCTCGAGGGCCGCTACCTGCGGACAAGAAGCGATCTGCCGAAGGAGGCCAGGCGGCCCACGCGTATTCACAGCGAGAAGTTTCCGGGAGGGTCTTTCCATTTCTATGTCATACAATGCACCGGTTGCCATGTCACGGCCCAGCCTGCCAGGGGAGGATATCTCCTGGACATGAGCGCCGGCGAAAAGACCTGGTATACCGCGGACAGGCTGCAAGCCGTGGCGGCCTTCGGAGATTTCTCCAGAAAGACCGCGCAGCCATGGAAACCCTGGATAACGCGTTACGATGCAAAAGAGGGCTGGGGTGAGCAGTATTTTCCTTACGTACCCAAAGTCAGTCAGTGGTTCGGGGAGAAGATGCCGGACGGAACCATATGGCCCATAAGCCTGGGGTATGTAAAAGAGGCCCTCCGGAAAATCGAGAACCTGAGTCCGATAGCAGTCCGGAAGACGGATGGAAGTGAATTCCATGGATTCACGGCGGCCTCTCCACGTGATATCGAGAGGGCGCTCGGGGCCCTGGCCGCCCGGGGTTTCCGGCAGGCTGTTTTTGTGGCGGACCGGGTCTATGAACTTGAGAAGGGGAGACTGCAGCAGAGGAAGAAGACCTCGGATATGTATGATTCCACCTGCAGGATATATCACGATGTAAGGCCTGTCAGGGAGAAAAGGACTTACGGAGCGAGGGGAAGTCCTGAAGGATGTCTGGATTGCCATGCCGAGACAGCGCCTTTTTTCATGAAAATGAAAGTGCTTAATGCAGGACGCTTTCTCGGTGAGAATTATCCGGTGCCGCGGGAGCCTAACGCCGAGCCCCAGATGTATGAATGGGGGTTGACGAGTGTGCCGGCTTATAAGTGAAACGCGGCTCACAATTCGTAAGGAGTTAAGCTTGAGAGGGAGTTCGAATTTGAGAATCAAGACGGCAACACCGGTGTTTCTGATCCTCGCGGTCCTTCTTGCCCCGGCCCAAGGGGCGGGCCCGGATGTGACAGTCGTTGGTCCGGCAGCGCTTCATAAGATGATGCAGCAGAAAAACACTGTCGTGGTGGATCTGATGAGCAGGATCGAATGCATGGACCACCGTATTGCCGGCTCTCTTTGCATTGCCTGCGAAGAGTTTGCAGAAAAAGCCCCGCGTCGTTTGAGGGAAAAGAAGGCGAGGGTGGTGGTCCTCTATTGCGACGGCGAGTCGTGCGATTGCAAGGCGGCTGTGGAGTCCCTCCAAAAAGGGTATCCAGGTGTCTATATGCTCAAAGGCGGGCTTTCCTCCTGGAAGCAGGCGGGGTATGCAACGGAATCCGAGGTGCGCGTCCCGAGGGCCGCCATCGAATCGATCGACCCGGATTCGCTTGGAAAATTGCTCGGAGAAAAGAGCGGGCCCCTGATCGTCGACATCCGTTCCGAGGCGTCTTTTAAAGAAGGACATATTCCCGGTGCGGCTAACATTCCCTTCTACCGGCTCCAGGAGCGCTATCAGGAAATCCCCCTGGATAGGAGGATAATCGTTGTGGATGAAAGAGGATCCCGGTCCTATCTTGCGGCATCTTATCTTGCGGAAAAGGGATTTGAAGACGTGAACTGGCTGACTGGTGGGATGGAGAAATGGAATGCGCGTCTTTGCGCCGGAAAAGTAAAGGTATCTGATCACAGGGTATCGGGAAGTGAATAACACAATATCCGGGAGTTCTCTCATTGTTGTCCTCTGGCTCTGGTTGGCGGGCGCAATCCCCGTATATGCCGCCCCCGCAATGACTACAGACGAATTAAACAGGCGCTGCCTCTCCTGCCATGACGATTTCAATTACCGTGTGCGGTTTTTTGAATCGCTCCACAGGAACAACGGATGCGTCAGTTGCCATTCGGGCATCAGGGATTTTGCAAGGCATGCCTCCGGCGAGGAACGGCTTGCGGCCGTAGCCTGCGGAAACTGTCACGGGGAAATCGCCGGGGATTACCTCAAGGATGTCCATTACCTCCGGCAGGACTTCCGATGCAACGACTGTCACCGCGATATTCACGGTCTGAGGCGTCCGGAAACCGGTTTCAAGGTCTCTGTCGTCAATCTATGCACAAAGTGTCATTCCTCTGAAGAATACGTCCGGTTCGGACACGGAAAATACGTTCTTGAGGGGAAAGCTGATTCCGCAGCCTGCTCTGATTGCCATGGACTTCATAATATCCCCCTTTTTCCTCCGGCCGTCGGTAAATCTTCACCAGAGGCCCGCGTCTGGTATACGGATAAATGCATCCGCTGTCACGGCAACGAAGCGATGATGAAGAGAAACGGCCTGTCCGCGGCGACGGTAAGGGATTATGAGGAGACCTATCACGGCAAGGTCCGCAAGATCGGCTATGCGGGACAGGTCGCCGGTTGCGCCGACTGCCACACATCGCACAACATCCTGCCCGCAGCCGATCCCCGGTCGGCCGTCAACCCGGAAAATCTGATCGCGACGTGCGGCAAGTGCCATCACGGATTTCAACCACGGTTTGTCGAATTCAATGCTCATCCCGATTACAGAAACCGTGAGCGGTATCCCGTGCTCTTCTGGACGTACGTCTTCATGGCTGCTCTTCTGGCGTCGGTCTTTTGCTTCTTCTGGATCCACCTCGTTCTGTGGTGGAGAAAGGCTTACTGGGAGAAATGCCGGAGACTCCGGGAAGGAAAGGAAGCGCCGGAATGCGAGGAAGAGCAGATCGAGCGGTTCTCTTTAAAGGAGAGGGTCATGCATATAGTCCTGATCTTTTCCTTCTTCACACTTGTGATGACCGGCATTCCCTTGAAGTACCATAACAGCGATTGGTCGAAAATCCTCATTCAACTTTTCGGCGGGGTCCCGCGGGCGGGGGTTTTTCATCGCGCGGCCGCTCTGGTATTGACTGCGCTCTTCCTTTATACCTGCTGGCTTTCTCTTCGTTTCCTCTTTCCCGCAGGCCGGAGGATGCGGGGTTGGATCAGCCGGCTTTTCGGGCCGGATTCCCTCTTTCCGAACCTGAAGGACCTTCGGGATATCAAGGGGATGTTCCTGTGGTTTTTCGACCGGGGTGAAATGCCCCGGTTCGACCGCTGGACTTACTGGGAGAAGTTCGACTTTTTCGCCGTTTTCTGGGGAATGGCGGCTATCGGGGGATCAGGGCTGATCCTCTGGTTTCCCGAATTTTTCTCCTATATCTTTCCGGGCTGGGTCATAAACGCAGCAACCATTGTGCATTCCGAAGAGGCGCTTCTGGCGGCTCTTTTCATCTTCACCGTCCACTTTTTCAATAATCACCTGGTCCCCAACAAGTTCCCTCTTGAACCAAATATTTTTACGGGTCGAAATGGGCTGAGGCAGCTCCAGGCGGAACGACCCCTGGAATATGAAAGACTTATGGCCGAGAATCGTCTGGAATCCCTCAAGCGGCCTCGTCTCGGCGTCGCCACCAGGCTTCTGTCCTCTCTTTTCGGCCTGGCCAGTCTTCTGCTGGGTCTTTTTCTCGTCTTTCTGATCCTCTGGACCATCCTGTCGGATACTGCGAATACGCCCCGGGGAGGGGGCAAGGACCCGTTAACCCCTCCGGGATCACTTGTGGAGCCGCCCCAACCGCAATACAAGCCGGTGGAGCCGCCGGTGCCGGCCCCGCCTGCCCTACCGTGGGCCGGACACAACAGAGGGGCCGTCAATCCGCGCACAGGAGAGTATTACCCGCCTTCCGGAAAGGGTGTGATCAATCCCAGAACCGGCGAATATTATCCACCCAGCGGCCAGGGATTCATCAACCCCCGAACCGGGGCCTATTACCCGAGATTTGATCCCGGCGGCGCGCAGTGAAGGGCGAAAAAACATGCCGTGGCCCTGTTGTTATTGTCTTATGTCGAGACCTGCTTCGGACCTCAATGCTTTCAGGTGCCTGTATGCCGATGCGAGATGCCTGGCGATGCCGGGTTCTCCCTTTGAAAGTCTGGAAATAAATGAACATTCCTTTAAAAAGGATGCGATCTTTCCGGAAACGTACGCGTAATGAATGTTTTTCTGCCTGGCGTACTTCTTAAGGTCATCGGCGAGAATAAGGATGGCGGCGTATGTTTCATGTTTATCTTCAGGGGATTCGTCGGGCAGGAATTCGATCAAGGTTTCGAGGACGTCGAGGATATGCTCCGGTTTCATAGGCTAATCCATGGACGCCCCCTTTGGTGGACGTTGTAGAGAGATCGAGCGGAGACGACCACCGCCAGGGGCGCAATATTCACCCCTTTTAGGGTCGCGACCTCCCCAGAACGCGACCAGATGAGTATCTACGCAAAGAACATGGAAGATTCTCTGCACTTACCATAAGAAGAATTCAAACGCAATCATTTCCTTCTCAGGGGGCTTCAGGCGACAGGCCGATAGTTGTGGGGCTGAGGGGCTAAGGCACAAGGCAAAGGGCCAAAGGAATGTCCCAATCTTTCGCCCCTTGCCCTGTACGTATTCTTTTCAGAAGCCTCCGGATTCTTTGTGCTGCAGCGGAATAACCTGCCCGGGCGTGATTTCCTTGAATGCAGGTATGGAGGATTTTCTGAAAAGGGGTGAATAGGTATCTTTTTTCCCGCGGACCAGCGAGATCAGTTCCCTGACGAGATTCTTCATCTTCCTTGACTGGGCATTCATCTGTTCGGAAGCCGCCGAAGATTCCTCCGCCTGGGCCGCATTCTGCTGGATTACTTTGTCCACTTCCGCGACGGCCCTGTTGACCTGCTCGATACCCTGGGCCTGCTCATGGGAGGCGGCGGCAATATCGCCGACGAGCTGGCCGATCTTTACCGCGCCGTCGGTTACTTTCTCAAACGCCTCGTGAGTCTTTCCCGCCAGCAAGGTCCCCTGTTTGATCTTGCTTACGGTTGTTTCGATCAAGCCGGTGGTATTCCTTGCCGCATCCGCGGCCCGCATCGCCAGGTTGCGTACTTCCTCGGCAACGACTGCGAATCCCGCCCCTGCTTCACCTGCCCTGGCCGCCTCTACCGCGGCATTGAGGGCGAGGAGATTTGTCTGGAATGCTATTTCATCAATGGTCTTTACAATCGCCTGTGTCTTTTCGCTCTCGGAAGATATTTCTTCCATGGACGCAATCAGGTCGGCCATGACCTTATTGGCTTCCTCCATATCACGGAGGGAGGTCTTGATAATACTGTTCGCCTCGCCGGCATTGTCCGCGTTCGTCTTCGTCATGGAGGACATTTCTTCCAGGGAGGACGATGTTTCTTCTACGGATGCCGCCTGCTGCTGAGCCCCTTGCGCCAGGGCCCGGCTGGCGCTCGATACCTGGTCGGAGGCGCAAGTCACCTGATCGGCGCCCTCCGTCAGGGCCTCGATAATACGATTGATAGGACGCGTAATGCTGCGCGTCAGGAAAAAGGCGATCAGCCCGCCCAGGACGATGGCGGCCGAACCGATCAGGATCAAAAACAGGCGGGCCGAGGCATAGGCGCGCGCCGCGCTTTTCACCGACTGCGCTGTCTTTTCTTCCTGATAGCGGATCAAAGATTCGATAGCGGCGTTCAATTTTTTCTGGATCGGTTCCAGGTCCTGGGTAACCAGTTTTGCGACCTCCTCGCCCTGCATCGCGAGGCCCAGTTCCATGACCCTGTTATTCAAGGACTTCAACTGAATCGTCAGCTCGTTGATTTCCTTGAGCAGGGCTTTTCCCTGTTCGCTTTTCAGGGTATTCGTGAGTCGATCGAAATCCTCTTTGTACTTCGTCCGTGCGGTTTCGATTCTTTCCTTTTCCTTCTGTATAAATTCCGGATCCCGGCTGAGCGCGAGATTGCGCGTTGCAATCGCGATAATATCCACCTGTTGGATGATGTCGTTCGCCCAGGCGACCTTTCTATTGTCATTGTCCACAATCTGATCCAGATTGTCATTGATCATGCCCAGTCTGTTGATTCCGAGATAAGCCATTATGACCAAGAGTATCAGAACAGCGGCGAATCCAAGCGACAGCCTGGTGCCGAGTTGTAAATTGGATGTAGACATTTTTCTCCTCCCTTAATTCACGTCGATTCGAGGCGTTTCCCGCCATGTCAGAAACTTGTCACAGCAAGCAGAATTTTTGAATTTTTGTGCGGCCGGCCTTGATTCTTCCGGAAGTGGATTTGCCATATACGGAGTCGATTAAAACCCGTCTCGACAAGGGCGGAGGCGCCCTTTAGTCCTTTTTCCCCGGGTATAAGATCTTATTTGCCTGCCGCATCCGGCTTATGCGGTCGATACGGTGCGGTGTTTTCCCGCGGCCCCAAAAAATCAATCGCTGCTTCCATCAGACAAGCAATGATTATCGTGCAAAGACAATGCCCGATCTCCTGCTTACATCATTCCATACTTTTTCAGTTTCTGGTGGAGAGTCCGCCGGGTGATCCCGAGGCGCCGGGCGGCCTCGCTCTTGTTTCCACCCGCCTGTTCCAGGGTCCTCAGTATGGTCGCCTTCTCCACCTGATCAAGGGACATATTTTCAGACGTGTTTGCAAACAGGGTCTTCCCCGGGGCCGGGGATTCGGTTTCCCTGAAAAGGGGGGTAAAATCCTCCTCATGGAGGTATTCGGAGCGGGATAGCACAACCGCCCGCTCGACGGTGTTCATGAGCTCCCTTATATTGCCGGGCCAGGAATACCGCAGGAGGCGGTCCATCACCAGGGGAGTGAATCCTTTTACTGCTTTGCGGTTCCTTTCGGAAAACATCTCCAGGAAGTGCTGGGCGAGAAGGGGTATGTCTTCCTTGCGATCCCTCAAAGGAGGCACGGCCAGGGTTACGACATTCAAGCGGTAATACAGGTCCTCGCGGAATCGACCCTTCTCAAGTTCGGCGGCGAGGTCCCGATTGGTGGCGGCAATGACCCGCACATCGACTTTGATAGACTCGTCTCCCCCCACCCTGGTGATTTCCCTTTCCTGGAGCACCCGCAGCAGCTTCACCTGCATTGCCAGGGACATTTCACTCACCTCGTCCAGGAAGAGGGTTCCGCCGTCGGCCTGTCGAAACTTGCCCTCCCTGCGCCGGTCGGCCCCGGTAAAGGATCCTTTTTCATGACCGAAGAGTTCCGATTCGAGGAGGGTCTCTGTAAGGGCCGCACAGTTTATTTTCACGAAGGGCCCGTCCCTGCGGGGGCTGTTGAAGTGGATAGCCCCGGCAATCATCTCCTTGCCTGTTCCCGATTCTCCCGTGACGAGGACCGTCGCTTCGGACGGCGCAACCTGGGCGACGGTCTCGAGTAGCTCCATCATGGCCCGGCTCTGCCCGATGATATTTCGGCGGTCGAACCGCCTCCCCAGGATCTCTCTGAGCAGGCGGTTTTCTTCCTTGAGATTGTGGTGTTCCACCGCCCTCTGAATGGCGAGCCGCAGTTCGTCAAAATCGAGGGGCTTTGTGAGATAGTCGTACGCCCCTTTTTTGAGGGCGTCCACGGCCGTTTCCACGGAGGCATACGCCGTCATAATAATTACGGGTATGGATGGATTGATGCCTTTGATCTCTTCCAGCGCTTCGATTCCCGAGATCTTGAACATGCGGATATCCATAAGGACGAGATCGAAAGGCCTTTGGTTGACGGACTCGATGGCGGCTTCTCCGTCCGGGGCTTCTGAGACGTCGTAGCCCCAACCTGAAAGCAGCGTCCGCAGCATGGTACGGTGGGCAAGGTCGTCATCGACAACGAGAACAGTACTCATCCTCTTCATGTCTTCCGTCCGTTTCATCTGTCGGTTTCCTCCTCGGGCAGGGGCAGGAAAATGGATACCGCGGTGCCTTTCCCGGATTCGCTTTCCACCCGGATCTCGCCGCCATGAGCCTCCACAATTTTGTGAACGATAGCCAGTCCCAGGCCCGTCCCCGAGGGTTTGGTTGTAAAATAGGGATCGAATATGCGGGGAAGGTCTTCTTTGCTGATTCCGGCCCCGGTATCGGAAATATCAATCCTGAGCCGCCGGCCGGAATCCCGGCGCAGCACTATTCTCAAGGTGCCTCCGCTTTCCATGGCACTCAGTGCGTTGAGATAGACGTTCAAAAACACCTGCTCCATTTTGTCGGGATCGATCACGGCGTTGCGGTTCGGACACTGTAGATCGGTGGTCACGGTGACGCCCTTATCGCGCGCCTGGTTTTCGATCATCCTCAGGCTGTGGAGAATCACCGGACCGATCTCCTGTTTTTTTCGATTCATGCGGAGCGGACGGGAGAATTCCAGGAGCTGCCCGATGACGCGGTTCAGTCTTTCCACCTCCTGCACCATTACATCGGCGATCCTGAGGTCATCCGGGTTTTCCCGGTATCTCTCCCGGAAATAAGTGGCAAATCCCTTGATGGAGCTGAGGGGGTTGCGGATCTCGTGCGCCACTCCCGCCGCCAGGTCGCCGAGAGAGGCGAGTCTGCGGCTTCGTTCGATTTCCCTCTTGAGATGCTGTATCTCTGTCATATCCCTGAAGAGCATGACATATCCGAGAAAGGATCTATCGTCGTCCTCCAGCAGCGCCGCAATCACCTCCAGGGGCGTCCTGCCGTCCTTTCCTCCCACGAGACAGTCGATCTCCTTCTCGATAATACTGTTTCCTGATTTGAGGCTTTCCAGCAATTCAAGGCAGACGTCAGGCAGGACCTCCGATGCCTTTTTCCCCAGGGCCTCTGCGGGCGCACGCCTGAAGATTGATTCCGCAGTCTGATTGAAGGCGATTATCAGACGCTTCTGGTCGACGGCAACGAGACCTATGGGCATGTTTTCCACCAGAGTGTCGGAAAAGGCCTTTATCCGGGAAAGGGAGATCCGCGTGGAGCGGTAACCCTGCGCCAGAAAGAGGGAGATGATTCCGGCAAATCCGATGAGCAGAAGAGTCATGGCGATCAGGATCGTATTGCGGGTATCCTGTTCCCGGGCCTTGATGACCGGTCCCATATCGAGACCGGCAAAAATGATCCACGCCTCCCTGCCTCTTGAATCTGACGGGTATGAGGCGCGATAGACCTCGAAAGTATCCGCTCCTTCCGGATTGGGGACCTGTCGCCATTGCACCTGCCCGGCGGAGAGGCTGCCCAGGTCGAGGTCTATCCCATATGATTCCCCCACCAGGGAAGGATCGCTGTCCGCGAGGATATTTCCCCTGGTGTCCGTAACGATGAGGTAGTCGATGCCGGGTTGCTGGGCCGTTTCGATAAGGAGCTTCTGCATCTGAAAACCGCCCCATTTCAGACCTGCACCGGTCCTCGCGCCTGCTTCAAATGACCGGATCAGGGCATCTCCTTTTTCGACCAGAAGGTTAGTTGTGAGCTTCCTCTGTTTATCGATGCTCTGAAGAGTCATAAAGATAAAAAGCGGTACCAGGATCAGGACGGCCCCGATAATGATCCAGGGCGGTATATCCACCCAGAATTTGCGGCCTGCCGGTCTCCCCTGGTGATTTATATATTTCATGCTCGCTCCGATTCTGGATACTTATAGCACAACTGGATACAGAAGTGGATATTTAATATCCATATTTACAGAACAGAATCCGGGAGAAACAGTCCGGCATTCGTTGATTATGCTATGATTACCAGTGGTTATACATGATATTCCCCTCTGGCACATCCCTTGCTTTTCCAGATAAATAAGACAAAAGAACCATGAAAGGAGAAGACGATGAAAAAAACACTGATAGCCGCGACAGTACTCATCTTCCTCGCGGCCGTTGTATCGCAGTCGCTCGCCTTTAACGGGCCCATGGGTCGCAGAGGCCCCGGCCCGGGATACTGCGCAAATCCGGCGGCAATACCAGGTCTCGGCCTGACTGAGGAGCAGACCGCGAAGATAAATGCTTTGCGGGAATCTTATCTGCGAGAGACCAAGCCCCTGCAGGACAAAATGTTCAGCAGGCGGGGGGATCTGAAGCTGCTCTGGCTGGAGAGAAATCCCGACCAGGCGAAGATTGCGGCCGTGCAAAAGGAAATCAGAAGCCTCAGGGATCAGCTCCAGGATAAACGGACCAATTACCATTTTGAAATCTTAAAAGTCCTCACGCCTGAACAGCAGGAAAGATTCCGATCTGCCTGCATGGGTAGAGGCATGGGCCCTGGTTACGGCCATGGCCGGGGCGGCGGTTATGGTCCAGGCAGGGGCATGATGAGCTATTGATGGGCCTTCAGCCTATGCCTTCAGCCTCCATCCCCCTTTCGCTCGCAGGAGCGGGAGGGGGATTTTTTATGGGTGATTAGCCCAGAATAGTTTCTTTTTTTATCGGAACGGGCATCTGAATTGCATCGGTTACTGGCATGGCAAATTATTTCGCAGGAGGATCATATGGGCGGCGATTTCACTGAACAAGGGCGAATGATGGAAAAACTGAAAGAAAGTGAAGAGCTCTACCGGACTCTTGCCGAATATTCCTTTGCCGGGGTTTATGTGGTGCAGGACGGGATATTCCAGTTCGGCAATTCCAAGGCCGCCGCCTATACGGGGCTGAAAATGCATGAGTTCATCGGCCGTGATTCCAGCGGCATCGTCCACCCCGATGACAGAGAGTTTGCAAGAGAAAATGCGCGGAGAATGCTGAAAGGAGAGCTCAACTCCCCATACGAGTTCAGGATCATAACCAAATCCGGTGAGACCCGCTGGATAATGGAGACAGTGGCATCCATTCAATACAACGGCAGGCGCGCCATACTGGCCAATTCCATGGATATCACCGAGCGCAAAATAGCGGATATGACCTTGAAGGAAACCAGCCGGATGCTGGAAACAACCATTACAGCATGTCCCCTGGCCATTGTCGTCATCGATAATGACTACTGTGTCAAAGTCTGGAATCCGGCCGCGGAGAGGATCTTCGGCTGGAGCGGGCACGAGGTCCTGGGGCGTCCGGTCCCGACTGTGCCCGAGAACATGAAAGAGGAGTTCCACAGATTGCAGGATGATGTGAGCAGCGGGAAGACCTCTGTCATAGAGCGGACTCGCCGCCGGAAGAAGAACGGATCCATCATCGACGTCAGGCTGTCCGTCGCGCCGTTGATAGACGCGAAGGGAAACGTAATCGGCAGGATGGGCATCTTCGAGGACATTACCGAGCAGATAAAAGCGGAGAAATCCCTTAAGGAGAGTGAGGAGCGTCTGAATCTGGTGCTTGAAAACACTGATGATATCATTTTAATGATGGACCTCCAGGGTCGCTTAATTTATTTGAAAGGAGGGGAGAGCATCGGCTTGACCCCCGGAGATTTTATGGGAAAGACGCCCTTCGATTTCTTCGATTCGGAAACGGCCGCTTCCATGGTGGAGAACTTGAGGCGTGTCATTGAGTCGGGAAAGAGCAGCACTCGAGAGAGAAAAGTGGATTGGAACGGCACCACGATGTGGTTTCTCACCCAGAGTTCTCCGGTCATGGACAGGGCAGGGGCGGTATCCGCCGTGGTTACGGTCGCCAGGAATATCACGGAACGGAAAAAAATGGAGGAAGAGCTCGCGAAATCACAGCGCCTGGAATCAATAGGGATACTCGCCGGGGGCATCGCGCACGACTTCAACAACATACTGGCTTCCATTATCGGGTATACGGAAATGGCCCTCCGGAGAGACCTGCCGGAGGGCCATCATGCGCGCTACAGCATGGAGCAGGTGCTCAAGGCGGGTATGCGGGCAAAGGATCTGGTGAGCCAGATCCTTGCTTTCAGCCGACAGCACCAGCAGGAATTCAGGATGCTCAGGGTAGGTCCGATTATAAAGGAAGCTGTAAAACTCCTCAGATCCACACTGCCCACGACAATAGAGATCAAGAGCGAGATTTCGGCGGGATCAGACGCCGCCATTCCGATGGACCCGACCCGCATACATCAGGTGCTCATGAATCTCTGCGTCAATGCCGCGCACGCAATGCGTGGAAAAGGAGGGTTGCTGGAAATCAAACTTGACCAGGTCGAATTCGATTCCGAAGGAGCTTTGCTGGTACATCCGGATCTGAAATCTGGAAAATACCTCAAGATGGCAGTGAGAGATACGGGCCACGGAATAGACCCCTCGATTATGGGTAAAATTTTCGATCCCTTTTTTACGACAAAGAAACCCGGTGAGGGCACGGGGCTGGGGCTCTCTGTGGTCTACGGGATTATGAAGAGCCATTGCGGCGCTGTGGTGGTAAAAAGCAGGAAGGGGGAAGGAACTGTCTTCGAACTCTATTTCCCGGTGATCGCGGGAGCGGCAAGAGACGATGAAAATTTCCGGGGCGTATCGAAGCCGGCTCTCCGCAGGGGGAGCGAAAGCATCCTCTTTGTTGATGACGAGCCTCTTCTGGTGGAACTGGGTTACAGGATGCTGACCCACCTCGGGTACAAGGTTACACCTAAAACCGCCAGCATGGAAGCGCTTGAGGTCTTCAGGAGGGACCCCGGGGGATTTGACATGGTTATTACTGATCAGACCATGCCGGTATTGACCGGCGTGGACCTCGCGCGCGAGATCCTGCGCCTGCGGCCCGGTATTCCGATAATTTTATGCACAGGCTACAGCGAATCGATTACGCCTGAAAGCGTCAGGGAAATCGGGATACGGAAATACATGATGAAGCCACTGACCGTAGAGGAGCTTTCCGGAGGTATCCGCGATATTTTTGAAGATTGTTGAGTTTGACTTTCAGGCATCGGGAAAAGAACAGGCTCAGGGCAAAAAGCAAAAGGGTTTGAACGTTCCTTTGGCCCGGCTCTTGCGCCTTTAGCCCATAGTTTAGAGGGACCATGGCAAAGATACTCATTATTGACGACGACGAGATGTACTGCGACCTGGTTTCGCGGGAATTGAAATATATCGGGCATGACAGCACAATAGTACTCACTCTGAAAGAGGGGATTTATCTGGCTTCTTCAGAGGAATTCGATGTCGTTCTGCTCGATGTAATTCTGCCGGATGGAAACGGCCTCGAGATGCTTCCCGCATTCCGGCAGGCGCCTTCGTCTCCTGAAGTGATAATCATTACAGGAATGGGTTCCGCTGACGGGGCGGAGCTGGCAATCCGAAGCGGCGCCTGGGATTATATAGAGAAGCCTTCATCTCTGAGCATGATGATTCTCCCTGTAATACGTGCCCTGGAATACCGGGAGGCCAAAAACGGGGATAAAAATACCCCGCCCCTGGACCTCGAAGGGATCATGGGGAGCAGCACAAAAACAAAGGCCTGCTTTGATTTGCTTGCCCAGGCCGCGGCCGTGGATTCAAATGTCCTTATCACGGGGGAGACCGGCACGGGAAAGGAACTCTTTGCAAAGTCCATTCACAGGAACGGCAAGCGCGCCAAGAGAAATTTTGTCATTGTGGACTGCGCAGCCCTCCAGGAAAATCTCGCAGACAGCATCCTCTTCGGCCATGAAAAGGGGGCGTTTACAGGAGCCGACAGGGCCCGTGACGGTCTCGTGCGCCAGGCGGACGGCGGGACTCTCTTCCTTGATGAGGTCGGGGAACTCCCCCTGACACTGCAGAAGAACTTTCTGCGCGTCCTCCAGGAGCGAAAATTCCGTCCTCTCGGCGGCGCAAAAGACGTGGAAAGCGATTTCAGGCTTATAGCGGCGACCAACAGGGATCTGAATGCGATGGTCAAGTCTGGACAGTTCCGAAGCGATCTCCTGTACAGGCTGCGCTCGCTGCATATTGAAATCCCGCCCCTCAGAGAGCGTCCGGAGGATATAGGGGAAATAGTGACATACCATATAGCGAGGATCTGCGGTCTCAACGGGATCCCCGTGAAAGGACTTTCTCCGGAGTTTTTCGAAGCCCTCTGTTTTTACCGCTGGCCGGGAAATATCCGCGAACTGGTCAACACCCTGGAAAGGTCGATTGCGGCCTCTCTGGACGAGCCAAAGCTGTTCCTTAAGCACCTGCCCGACTCGATCCGCGTCGAGCTTGCCAGAAAAAAAGCGGAAAAACCCGATGAGGAGGAAATCATTCCCCGGACTTCATTTACCGGAAGCGTCCTGCCGAAGTTGAAGGATGTGAAAAAGGAGGCGAACAGAAGACTGGAGATACAATATCTGACGGAGCTCATGTCTGTAACGGAAGGAGATATCCCGAAGGCAATCCGTATTTCCGGGCTCGGGAGGACCCGTCTTTATAATCTCCTGAAGAAACATGGAATTTCCACCGGAAGGAATCAGGGATGGAGGCTCGAGTGTAAGGACCGGTTCTGAGATTCAAAGTCTGAGTTCGGATTTTTTGCTGGAGTTCACAAAAAGAGGATGGAATCCACTAATAACGGATTCCGTCCTCTTTTTGTGAACGGAACCGATTTCATTTGTTGTCTGCAAATTGCCAAGTATCTGAATTCAGAGAAAATGTAAAAATCGCCACTCTGGCATAATTATTGGAAGTTACTGCCGGAAGAAAGTTTTTTCAACTATTTCACTCGTGAAGGCAGGGAACATATCATGAAGCATTTCTTCAATAATTTGAGATTGACAAAAAAAATGTTGCTGGCTCCGCTGGTCGTCATTCTTTTCCTGGTAATACTGGCGTACGGTACCTTCAGTGGATTGCAGAAGCAGAAATCCTCCATAGATGATATCTTCAACAACCGCTTTAAGGGATACCAGAACAGCTCCCGGATCCTGAACGATATCGCGAATGTCCATGCTAATCTTTACAAGGTGATCAACTGGATAAATTCGAGTTACGATTCCAAAAAAGTCGAAGAACTCTCGAAACAGCAGGCCGTGGCCATTAAGGGAAATATCGATTTGATAGAAAAGACGCTCGCCTCTCCCGCTCTGACTCCGGACGAAAAAAAGCTTTATCAGACCACACTGGAATCGCTTCTGGAATATCAGAAACCTGCTCTCGGAGTTCTGGAAGTCGCTCTGGCCGATGCGGCCGCAGCCACCATGTTCATGGGTGCGGCGGATGAAAAATACCAGACGTTGAACAAGTGTCTTCAGGATCTTCTTGCCCTCGAAAACAATCTCAGCAAGGAGAAATACGATGTCTCGATCAAGAGCTTCAATTCAACGCTGCGCATCTTCATAATTCTTTTCATTATCGCGGTCGTGGTTTCTTTTTTCACAAGCATATTCATAACCAGGCTGGTCCTGAAGCCGATTCAACAGGCTATTGAAGTGCTCCGGAGAGTGGCGGATGGTGATCTGACCCAGAGGATCGATTTCACATCAAGGGACGAAATCGGCGAACTCGTGCAATCCGTAAACACAATGCGGATCAAGATGGGGGATGCCGTGGGGCAGGCTATGCAGATATCAAAGGGGCTGTCCGATTCGGCCTCCGATCAGGCAGCCTCGATCGAAGAGACCTCCGCGTCGCTGGATGAGATCGCCTCCATGACGAGGCAGAATGCCGCAAATACGAACGAGGCGAATCAGTTGATGCTCACCGCCAAGCAGGCCATTCGGAAGGCGGATGAATCCATGTCGGAGCTGACGAAATCCATGAAAGAGATCGCCGGCGCAAGCGAGCAGACACAAAAGATTGTGAAAAGCATAGATGAAATAGCCTTTCAGACGAACCTGCTGGCATTGAACGCGGCGGTGGAAGCAGCCCGGGCCGGTGAGGCGGGGTCGGGATTCGCCGTGGTTGCCGACGAGGTCAGAAGTCTGGCAATGAGAGCGACAGAATCGGCAAAAAATTCATCCAATCTTATCGAGGATATCGTCAGCAAGGTGAGGAGCGGAGAGAGTCTTGTCGTTGCCACGAGTTCCGCATTTGATCAGGTTACGGTTAGCTCGGACAAAGTGGTCGAACTCATGGGTGAAATAGCCGCCGCCTCCCAAGAGCAGTCGCAGGGGATAGACCAGGTCAACAATGCCATTGCCGGGATGAATTCTACGACTCAGCAGAATGCGGGCAACGCTGAAAAACTCTCCGCTATAATGGCGAGCTTTAAAGTCGAGGATCTCGATGGAAAAGAAATGGAGAGATTGCCGGTCCCCTCCGACCACGAGAAGAGAGCGGCGTCGGGATATCGTTCAATAGATCCGGAGCAGATACTGCCGCTGAATGACAGGGACGAATTCCGGTAGAAAACATGGGTCGAATTTTTGGTCCGAAAAAAATGGGAGGTGATGCGGCAGCGAAGTGTCTGAAGGGAATTGCAAAAGAGTATTCTGAATTCAAAACTGGCAATCAAACGAGAAAGGATAAAAGAAATGATAAAAGAAATGAAAAAACTGCTCATACTGATACTGGTTATTCTTCTGTGCGCAGGAGTATCATTCGCGGCGGGAAAGGGTAGCGCAAAAGAAGCCAAGGCATTGGTGGCCAAAGCCGTTGAGTTCTGGAAAGCAAACGGAAAAGAGAAGGCGTTTGCGGAGATCAACAACCCCAGAGGAAAATTCGTAGACAGAGATCTTTACGTGATGGTCATGGATTTGAACGGGAAAATGCTGGCGCACGGGGCGACGGCCGCATTGATCGGGAAAAACCTGTACGATCTGAGAGATCCTGAGGGCAAGTACATGGTGCGGGAATTCATCAATGTCGCGAAAACGAGCGGGTCCGGATGGGTCGACTACAAATGGTCCAACCCGGTTACCAAGAAGGTCGAAAACAAATCATCGTATGTTCAGAAATACGAAAATTTAATGCTGGTCTGCGGTATTTATAAGTAGCGACCAGGGAAAAATCAAGAGTGCCGGGCATCCCCCCTCTCCCATCCTGAAAGGAGGGTTTCAGGATGGGATTTTTTATTGTCATCGTTTCAGCATCAAGCGGACTCGACTCCTTTGCATTTCCCTTATTTCCATTTTGTTCTTAAAATTCTTGACAATCATTTTGGCTCATAGTACTCAGGCATATAAGTAAATTTTACTTACCTTAGATTCGAGCTTCGCAACAGGATTCAGCAACCTATTTCCCGATCGCACTTGGATTGTGTATTCATTAACAGAAGGAGGCACAATATGGGAGTGACTTTGTTCAAAGAGGAACATGATATCTTCAGGGCTTCGTTCAAAAAATTTCTGGCTAAGGAAGTAACCCCTTTTCTGGAGGAATGGGAAGATGCTGGTATTGTGCCGCGGCAGATATGGAAAAAGATGGGGGCGAACGGATTTCTCTGTCCATGGCTTGATGAGAAATACGGCGGCTCCGGAGTGGGGTTCGAATACTCGGTCATTATCAATGAAGAACTCTCCTATATCGGAGCCAACGGCCTGATCGCGGGGCTGCACAGCGATATTATTGTTCCCTATATTCACAGCTTTGGAAATGAAGAGCAGAAACTGAAATGGCTCCCCGGCTGCGCCTCCGGAGATATTGTGACGGCGATCGCCATGACGGAGCCGGGTACGGGATCGGATCTGGCGGCGATCCGGACCACGGCCGTGAGGGACGGAGATGAATATGTGATCAACGGGCAGAAAACGTTCATTTCCATCGGGATACACTGCGATCTCGTCATTGTCGTGGCGAAGACGGACGTTAAAGCGGATCCGCCTTTCAAGGGCATAAGCCTAATTTGTGTGGAGGCCGGAACACCCGGTTTCACTAAAGGAAGAAAGCTCAAGAAGATGGGTTTCCACAGCCAGGATACGGCCGAGCTCAACTTCGAGGACTGCCGGGTGCCCGCCTCCAACCTTCTGGGTAAAGAAGGGAGCGGATTTTATTACCTGATGCAGAAATTGCAGACGGAAAGGCTCGTTGCTAGCATTATTGCGCAGGCCATGGCGGAAGCCATGCTGGATATGACCATCAAGTACTGCAAGGAAAGAACCGTGTTCGGAAAACCGATCAGTTCATTCCAGCACAATACCTTTAAGATTGTCGAGATGGCGACGGAGATCGAACTGGGAAGATCGTTTCTGAATTCCCTCATCGCGGATTATATCGCGGGAGAGGATATCGTCAGGAAAGTATCCATGGCCAAATACTGGATTGCGGAGATGGCCAATCGTGTGGCTTACCACTGCGTCCAGCTTCACGGCGGTTATGGTTATATGGAAGAGTATCCCATCTGCAGGTTCGCGAGGGATATACGGGTCGTTCCCATTTTTGCGGGGACGACGGAGGTCATGAAGGTGATTGTGGGCAGGATGATGGGATTGTAAACATTGGAGATGGGTGAAAGGAGACATTCATAATGAAAGTTAGAGATTGCAAGGCGATTGTGACGGGCGGCGCGTCGGGGCTGGGAGAAGCCTGTGTTCACTCCATAGTCGCAGGCGGCGGGAAGGCTGCGATTTTCGATCTGCAGGCGGACCGCGCGGAAAAGTTGATTGCGCAACTGGGGTCGAATGTCGTTTTCGCAAACACGGATGTGACGAGCGATGAGAGTGTAGAGGCGGCTGTCAGGAAAACCATGGATGCTTTCGGCGCGATTAATGTTGTCATAAACTGTGCCGGTATCGGAGATCCCGGCAAGATGCTTTCAAAGAAAGGTCCTATGCCTCTCGCTGCCTTCAACCGGATGATTCAGATAAACCTCGTGGGCACTTTTAATGTCATCAGGCTTGCAGTGGAGCAGATGGTAAGGAATACTGCGAACGAAGACGGAGAAAAAGGAGTGGTCATCAATACAGCCTCAATCGCGGCTTTTGACGGCCAGATAGGCCAGCCGGCCTATGCCGCCTCAAAGGCGGGAGTCGCTGGGATGACGCTTCCATTGGCCAGAGAATGCGCGGAATACGGGGTCCGGGTCATGACGATCGCCCCCGGGCTTTTCAATACGCCCATGCTTGCCATTTTGCCCGAGGCGGCGCGTGAAGCTCTCGGCAAGATGGTGCCTTTTCCGCAGCGGCTCGGAAATCCGGTGGAATACGCTGCGCTCGCGATGCATATTATAGAGAATCCCATGCTTAACGGTGAAGTGATCCGGCTTGACGGCGCCATCAGGATGGCGGCCAAGTAAAAAATGGAAGGTTAGAAGCCGGGAGGTAGCATCGGACAATCCGGCAAAGCAAGGAGATTATGTATAATGAGGACCCTCAGGTCAACAAGCAGGTCTGTTCCGAGAGGAAAGGTGAAAATCACTGAAGCTCTGATATCGCTTCTGGAGGAGAAAGAGTTCAACGCGATTACCACCGCGCAGATATCTCAAAGATCGGGTGTTAACGAAGCCCTTATTTACAAATATTTCGGGGACAAGCGGGGTCTTCTCCATCAGGTGCTGGGAGACTATCTTGAGAATTACCTGAATCAGCTGGAAACGGAGCTGAAAGACATTAAAGGGGCGCTTAACAAATTGAGAAGACTCATCTGGTCCCACCTGAACCTCTACGAATCAAATCGAGTGTTGACCCAGATTCTCCTGCTAGATGTAAGAAGTTGTCCGGGATATTTTGAAAGCGAGAGTTACGCCCAGGTCAGGAGATACAGCAAGCTGTTGATAAAGGTTCTGGATGAGGGGGTAAGAGAAGGCGAATTGAGGGGAGACATTCCAACGGCGGTCATGAGGCAGGTTATTCTGGGCGGGATCGAGCACATGTGCCTGCCGAAGATCATCTATAAAAAACACTATTCTCCTGAAGAGCTCACAAAAGATCTATTTGAAATAGTATTGGCGGGCATAGGACGGCGCAATGCAGGAAATAGGAAGAGCGCTGCTAAAATACCGCTCCCAGGTTGAATCCCAGAAACGGCGCCGTGTTGTAATCGATGGAGCGGATACCGTTACCGTTGCTGTCCTGGAGTTTCATTTCTCCTCCGAAAGCCGCCCCGCCGTACAGATCGAGGTGGAGCGCCGATCCCAGTTTCCGGCTGAGACGGATATAAAGAGGCCAACTGCGGTTTTCGCCGATTCCTCCGGGAGTGGAACCGTTCTTGTCCAGCCGGAATCTTGAAGAACGATGGCCTCCTCCGGCTGCTGTCTCCCAGTTCTCATCGAGCTTACAGGATAATTCGAAGCCGGCCGGGCCCGCTACTCCAAGGCGATATGAATTTCCCAATCTCAGCCGGTCGGTGATTTTCCAGGAGACGATCAGGGAGGGAAACGCCCGGGTCTCTTCAAGCCTGTAGAAGACCCCGGTGCCGAGCCCGATCATGAGATCCGGGTTGACCCGGTATACCGCAGAGACTATGCCGCCGTACATCAGCGAATCGCCGAACTTCGCCCCATCCTCTCCGGCCGCTTGTATAACAGGTCCAAAGCCGATGTTCCATTGATCTGTCAACTTGTATCCGAGCCGCATGACAAAACCCAGGTGATTGATTTGACCCCAGGGTTTCTGGACCGGAAAGCCGTTCGTTCCCGAGAAATCGTATTCCTCGCGGAAATAACTCATGCGGGCACCGATGCCGGTTTTATCTGTCAGGGGTTTCCAACTGCCTGCATCGACCCCGTAACGGGATATCGATACGCCGCCGCCGCCGTCCATGCCGGCCTTGAACTGATAGGAGGAAGAGGCGGAAGCAAAAAACCTATCGCTTTCACCGACGCTATGAGGGCTTATCGTCTGAGCCGCGAGATTTACGGGGATCAGCAGCAAAAATGCCAGGAGAGCCGGTATTGGTTTTGTGATTGCTTTCCAGCTTGCGAAGAGCGGTATGCCCGACTCATTCATAGATTGCACCTCGATATTTGAACCGGAGAAATGGAACTGATAGACGTTGAACTATCCACAAAATGCATCCTGTTTGTCAAATTGATTTTTGACAACACAAATCTGTTCCGGCTGCTCATCTCATTCAACCCATGTCACGAAATCCTTCATATCGGCCCTCTGTCTCGGGAAGCTGTTGATCGGAGCTCCTGTTTCAGGATAGCCCAGGACGATCCCCATGGCTATGGTCTTGCGGTCGGGAATTTTTGCAATGGATCTCAAGATATCAGGATACGCAATGGCGCAGGCCATGATACAGGTGCCGAGCCCTTTTGCGTATGACAGAAGAGATATTGTCTGCAGAAGGAGTCCCACATCGAGCAGGACGTACGAGCTGGAGATGGCTTTATCCAGAGTGACAATTATAAGGCAGGGCGCGTTGAAGAGATGGAACATATCCGCATTGTAACGAAAACGCGATTCCTTATCGTCGCGGCCGATATTTAATGCGGTGAGTACGCTTTTCCCGACTCCCATATACCTCGCTTTCAAACGATCAGGCCATTCAAGCGGCATCGGAATGTCCGGTGAGGGCGTGATCCCATCGAGCGCTCGCTTGCGGCTTTCATCTTTGATGCTTTCCAGGGCTTTCCCGGTAATTACGAAAAGCTCCCAGGGCTGGGTGTTGCCCCATGAAGGCGACCAGCGGGCGCTCTCCAGGATATTTTTGATTACCTCCCCGGGAACAGGGTCGTTCCTGAACTTACGGATGCTCCTTCGTTCCTTAACGGCTGTCTCGATATCCATTATCTCCTCCTGTATGTGCGGATATATGTTTTGATCTCAGAACTTGAATAAAGTTATCAAAAACCAGGGATCAGGTCTATATGTCTTTTGCCCGAACGAGCTTTGCAAATATTTTCTAAGCATTTGTCGACTGATTGTGAAATGCTTCTACTAATGATGAACACGGCCCGTCCGATTGACTGCCGGGGACCTCGGGCATATCGGTGAGATTGCGTCCAAGGGGATCGCCGCTGGGCTCCGCCTTCGCCGTTTTCAGGCATATGCGGGGGGGAGTCATTTTTTTCGGGTGATGAATATTTTCTCTTGACAAAAGATGAAGTCTCCAATATGTAAATACCGGCCGGCCGGCCGGATTAATTAACATCACTCCGGAGAATGAAGGGAAGTCGATTCATTCAGTCCGATAGCAGGTATGGTAGAGCAGGATCTCTCCAGGGCTTTTTTACGGCCTTTTGCGAGTCTCAAAATAATGGATCACACGTTCAAATCGACGCAGGTTTTGTCCTTATACTTCTTGCGTGAAAGACAGAGATGGGGCATTCCTTTAGTCGGAAAAACGGAATCAGGCGATCCTCGAGAGTTCCTGTCGGGAGCCAAAATGTATTTGTTCAGGGCTCTGTTAGAAAGGAAGGTGGAGAATGGCGCAGAAAAAGATAGTCAATAAGTTGAAAATAACAATGACTACCCCCACGCAGCAAAAGCTCCGGGACAAGACAATAACCGCGAAACAGTGGGCGGACATGGTGAAACCAGGCGATTGGATCAACCGAGGGGGACCGGGTTCGGATACGCTTCCGACGATCGAAGCTCTTTGCGCCCGGTTCGGCGATGGCCCCGGTGATTTGAAAGATATTGAAATCTGGACGCAGGGCGGAATGATGCTGGGTGCCAATTTCTTTACGGACGCCGATTGGGAAGGAAAGTATCATGTCAACCATGAACAATTCCTGCTGGCGAAAATGCGCACCGCGGCGAGCAAGGGATACAAGGGGCTTGACTGGAAGCACTGGGGATGGGCTATAGGAATGGACGCCGATTGCGCGCGGTTCTACCGCAAGGACAAGCAGAAGCGCGCGATGGACTGGGGTCTTCAGGCTGTTGCCGTGCCCGAGGGAGGGTATGTCAACGCCGGCTATGGGCCGAATAATTTCATGATAGTCGCCAAGACGTGCAAGAAGTTCGTCTGCGAGATACGAGAGGACTACCCCTGGTGCGAAGGTGGGAGGAACAACATCATCCCCATCGACGATGTTGATTACTTTGTGGAAGTTGACGTGAATGACGAGAAGTACCAATGGCCTTACGTAAATGAAAAGGAGATCAAACCCGATGCAGTACAGACGGCCATAGCTGAAAATATTCTGTCCATTATGCGCGATGGCGATTGCATTCAGGTGGGTATAGGTGCGCTCCCTACGGCGGTCGTTATAGCGCTTGCGAAATCCGGGCTCAAGCACATAGGTGTCCATACCGAGATGATTGGCGAGTTTGCATTCACTCTCACGGAAGCGGGGGTTATGGACAACTCGCGAAAAAATATAGACACGGGCAGATGCACCTGGGCTTATGCCATGCCCCTGGATACGCCGAGGTACTATGAGTGGCTGCATCGGAATCCCTATTTTTGCGCTTACGATATAGGGTATATGAATAATTTGACGACGCTTGGGCAGATTGATAACTTGGTGACCATCAATAATTTCGCTCAGATGGATCTTCGTGGACAGGATTGTGCCGCCAATGTCGGAGGCCGTCCGATTTCGGGAACCGGAGGTCAGTTCCAGTTTGTCATCGGCGCCTCCATGTCAAGGGGTGGAAGAGCTATCATTGCCGCGACATCCAGGGATGCGAAAGGACAATCCCGCTTTGTTCCGACCCTTACACCTGGAAGCCTGGTTTCCGTTCCGGACTGGTTGGTGTCATGGGTATGCACGGAATACGGCATCGTCAATCTCATGGGCTGCACGGATGCCGAGCGGGCACGAAAAATCATCAGCATTGCGCATCCGGATGATCGTGAAAATCTGGAGAGGGCGGCATATGAGATGGGTCTGAAACCGAATCATTGGATGTTCAGCAGTTGTCCGGATCGTCGTTACCCATCTGCCGAAGATTTGAAAAACCATAAGTATGCGCACGTGAATTTGTCCGTCATTCCGGCTGCCATTGCCAAGATTAACGATTAGTATTTCATGATGAAAGTGAAGCCCCTCGACTGGCCGCGGGGCGATCCCAACGATGTAAAGAAAGGATGAACGATGAAAAAAGCAGTCATTGCACTGATCGCGAGTCTTTTTATTGTCGGCAATCTTCATGCCGCTGATAGAGGGACGGCCAAAGAAGCGATGGATCTGGTCAATAAAGCGATTAAGTATTATCAGGAAAACGGGCGCGAGAAGGCATTTGCCGCATTTCACAATAAAAAAAGTCAGTTCTTTTACAAGGATCTCTATATTTTCGCGGTCGACTGGAGCCCGATGGTCATAGCCCATGGGGCGGCAAGGGGTTTTGTCAATAATCCGTCGACTCGCGATTTGACAGACTCCGAGGGAAAGTATTTCATCAGAGAAATGGCCGACACGGCCAAGAAGAAAGGCCAAGGCTGGGTGGATTACAAATGGACGAATCCAACAACAAAGAAAATAGAACTGAAATCGAGCTATGTCAAGAAAGTTCCCGGCGCTGATTTCCTTATCGGTTGCGGAATTTACAAGGGAGAGAGCAATTAGAGCCGGCTTCCGGCGGATGAACGGAAGAATACCGCCGGGACGGAAGAGATATCGGATAACGCTCCATGCTCGTTGTTACGAAATATTGGGAAGGCAGACACTGTGATTGAATTTCTCGGCGCCCGGCTCCGAGGCGGTAATATCGGGCCCCTCCCTAGAAACAGAGAAGTCTTTTAAGGACCTGCCGCCGCCGTGGACGATATTTTGATTCGCTGTCCCGGACCTGAAAAGCATGCATCGTATTTTATATGGGGTATCCAAGAAACAGGTATTTCAATAAATCGGTTTTTAGAATAAATGACGGGGATTGCTCGGTTTACATCCAGTAGCGTTTGTATGATATCAAACAATAAAAATGTGATTTTCCCTTTACGCAGGAGGTGTGACACAAGATGGTGAAAATAAAATATGTGGCCAGGGTAGACAGGGAAGAATGCATTGGCTGTGGCAGATGTGTGATTGTGTGTCCCACGGGTGCAATCTTCATGAGAGAAAAAAAGGCGCAAGTGAACGAAGATAAATGCCTGGCCTGTCAGAACTGTGCCGGGATTTGTTCCACGTATGCGATCAGCAAGGTATCTCGTCCCAAGCCGTTGGTGTTGGGTGTAAATTATGAAGAGGTGGATCAAAAACAGCTTCGCGAACTATGCGAAAAGGCCCATTTGCACCCGATGCAATGGCATTGCTTGTGCACCGCAGTTCGGGTAAGAGAGGGGGCTGCGGCCGTATTGAAAGGCGCAAAAACGCCGGAAGAGATATCTTTGATGACGGGGGTCGCTTCCGGGTGCACGGCATATTGCCGCATGGTGTCGTTGAGGTTATTGAAGGCGCACGGAGTGGAAGTCAAGGAGACTAAGTATCGGCTGTACAATACGACACAGACACTGTGGGATGTGCCTGAAGAGATGAAGAAAAAATATCCAGGGTATTTTCTGGAAGAAGACAAACATGTCTTCAGAAAATTTTGAGAAGGCGATAAATTTGCGTTCTGGATGACATTTATGCAAAGAGTCGTCCTGTGATTGCGCGGGACTCAACACTTGAATATATAGAATGTAACAAGAAGGAGCAAGACCATGCTAAGACAAGCGATGCCGTCAAGTATAAGGCCCTCCGCCTACGGCCCACCGATAGGCAAGCGCGCCGCAGAACTCCCCGGTATGGTGGGTCTGCCAGTAAGAGAACTGTTTCCAGATGTTCCCCAGGCCATTTACGTTGAAGGCGAGGATCTGTCGATTATAAGAAAAGCAACGGAAGAAGCGCTTGAAAACGTCAAGATGGATATGATTCGGCCGGAACATAGTGTGAATATTCTTGGCTCCCAATACGGGTTCATGCTCATGGGCGGCGATGCATATTCGGAGATGGTCAAAACGATCAGGGATGTGGTGGAGCGAAGGACGGGCTGCTCGAATATCCGTTTGCGCATTGCGACCGGATTCAGGATCAGGGAACCGGAGGAAATCATCAAACATTACAAGCTCGATGAGTATTTTAAAGGAAAGGCATCCCCGGCGTTGTTTCTAGAAGAAGGCGTTCCGATTGAAACCGAGTTGGGCGTTATGTATGGTATAGCGAAAATATACGACGCCGACTGGATCATCCATAGTCATCATGGAGAATTAAGAGAGCTGGACATGCACCGGATGATGAGCAGGGCGATCAAGCCTTTCTCCATGTCATATGCGAGAATGGAAACGAGGTCGATTCACCATATGAACTTCGGCCCCAGGAGCAGCAATCTCATTCCACGGTTGATATTCGAATCGCCATTCGTACAGAAGAAGTTTACATTCGGATGCTTTTTGGTGACATCGCCCCAGGGAATCATAGGTATCGATGCCGGGAGTGATTTGGATGCAATTGATCGAAAGCTAATGCTGACCGCGTTCAAGTCGTACGGCAAGATCCGCGAGTTATATAGCGAAATACACGAATGCATCTCCGTGATGGACGGGGCGGGCGAACCGCGCTATATGATAGGCGGGGGCACGACCTTCGGCAATCTCACGGAAGCGGAACTGGATCTATTCGATCTGGATATTATGCCGGTCAGCCTGGGATACGGATTGTATGAAAAACCGGCGAATCAGCCGAAAGCAAAATCCGTCAACCCGTCCATCAAAGCCCTTATTCTGAATCATTTCTGGCTTGGTGTCCCTCAAATGGAACTTGCCGTGCATATTCCGACCTTTCTTGTCGGCAGGAAGCTGGCCGATCTGGTTGCAACTGATTGCATGAATCACAATTTTGTTGATGCCGTTGTTACGGCTGAAAAACTTGAGACAGCCATGGCATTTGCGAAGAGGATCGCGAATACGGACAAAGTGATTGTATTTGATGGGGCCTTCGGGACCATTACGTGTAGTGAAACACTTGCTGATTTCTTTGTCCAGCGTGCGCCGATCGTTCAAAAGAGGGTTGACGAGGAACTCATGCCCAAATGGCTCAGGCAAAGGGGTATTGATCCGACAGAAGCGGAAAAAGACTGCAAGTACTATGGACATTAACGGCAAACGGAGACAGGCCGGGGATGCCGACGGGCGTTTCATCGACGTAAGAGCCGAGTTATTGAAATATGCGGGCAAAATGCGCGTCGCAGCGTCGATCATTGCGGACGAAGACGGAGTGATCGCCGGTACAAAATATGCGCGCGCCGAGATTGAAAGGATCGGCCTGAATCTGTTGATGATAGTCAATGACGGTGATTCAGTCAAAGTTGGGCAGGAGATATGTCGTTTCGCCGGCACGCCGGAGCAGATATTGATGGCCGAGGAAACGGTGATCGGGCAAATGGCGAAACCATCTGGTATTGCCACAAGTGCAAGCCGGTTTGTGAAAGCAACCGGAGGGCGTCCGAAGGTGGTGAGCGGTGCATGGAAAAAGATGCCGTTTTCGTTGAAAGAATCGATTCGTGAAGCCGTGAAGGCAGGAGGCGCGGCTCCGAGGATCGTATCGGAGCCGTTCGCCTATCTCGATAAAAATTACGTGGAGATCCTTGGCGGGATAAAGAGCTCTGTGTCCGCCGCAGACCGATTGCAAGGCTTTACAAAAGTGATTCAGGTCAAGGGAAGATACTGCGATATAGTGACGGAGGCATGTGAAGCGGCCAAAGCGGGAGCCGACGTGATTTTCGTGGATTCGGGTAATCTCGAGGATGTGTGCTTGATATCCGAGGGGCTCCATAAACTTGGTTTGAGGGATAGAATTAAATTGGCTCTGGGCGGCGGAATCACTATGGGTTCTATTGAGGCCATAAAGGCTACGGATGTTGATATAATTGATGTTGGCAGACAGATCATTGATGCACCAATACTGGATATGAGGTTGGAAATCATCTGCATGGACAAATAAAAAAGGCGGCGAAACCGACGTGGTGGAATATAATTTACTGAATAAAACTGAACTGACCATTCATGAGATATATCTGCAAGGAGCCGATTTGGGACGAATTGCGGATACCGTATCGAATGTATTGGGAATCAAGCGCGGAGATTTGCTTGTAACCGATGTCTTCGGAAATTGTATGGTGATCGACATTTTGAAAAGGGGCGTTGATGCCAATAGTATACTGGGGAAAGGGCCTGAATTGCTGGAATCCTTATCGAGATTGCCGGGGATACGAATAAATGAAAAGACATCTATTTCATCGAGAGGTTTGCTGAGCTGGGTATCTCTGGATCGTAATGAAGTCGGAGAAGCAATGAAGCGGGCGGAGAAAATGGCTTCAGAAATGAAGCAGAAACTGAAAAAGAC
Organism: Syntrophales bacterium; assembly: GCA_041946925.1. GTDB lineage: Bacteria > Desulfobacterota > Syntrophia > Syntrophales > UBA4778 > JBHGBI01. The sequence continues at coordinate 51,474 of JBHGBI010000008.1, forward strand.
GGTCGTTGTTTTCTCAACCGGGGCTGAAGTGGCCGACGGCCATGTTATGGATACGAACAGCCCCGCGATCCGCGATCGGCTGAGTACGGAGGGATATTCAGTCAAATTCGGTCCGACCCTCAAGGATGATGAATTGATCATTGCTGCTCATCTGCGGGAAACAGCCGAGGAGGGCTACGGTTTGATCATCACCACCGGGGGAGTCGGCGCGGAGGAAAAGGACAAAACGATTGAGGCTGTTTTGAGTCTTGACCCGGAAGCCGCAACACCTTCAATCGTAACATACGAACTGGGTGTGGGCAGACATAAACATAAGAATTGCGTCAGGATAGCAGTGGGACAGGTATTGGATACACTTATTATTGCTCTTCCCGGTCCTACAGATGAGGTGCTGACTGGTATAGATGCCCTGATCAGGGGCCTCCCTTCTTTGCCGGATAAAGAAGTTTTGGCAGAAGACATTGCCGGCGACTTGAGAAAAAGACTGAAATGCAAATTGTGATACAGGGGACATCTCTCGGGTCGGTGTGGGCGGCAAATGGGGGTTGTGAATCATAATAGATATCCCGGTCGAAATAATGGATGCACATTGATCTTGACTTATAGTTTTTCTTTTCGTGTTAACAAACCGGCTGGCCGGTTTTTATCCGGCCGACAGGAGGAATAATCGTATCGATAGGAGGTATAAAAATGCTGGGCAAGGAGAAGCTGCTGGAAATGCTCTATTTAATGGTGAAGGTTCGGCGGGTGGAGGAACGCCTCACCGAAGAATTTGCCGCAGGTAAAATACCGGGCTTCATACACGTGGGGATTGGACAGGAAGGCGTCGCAGTGGGCGTATGTTCTTGCCTGAAAACGGAAGATTATATTTTTACTACTCATAGGGGCCATGGACAGGCAATAGCAAAAAAAATCGATTTGAAGCGATTCATGGCGGAAATATACGGCCGCAAGGATGGTTTCTGCAAAGGAAAGTCCGGATCAATGCATATTGCCAGCAAGGCAGACGGCGTGATCGGTTCGAACGGAATCGTTGGGGGGAGTCTTCCCATTTCCCTGGGGACCGCTTATGCGGCGAAATACAGAGGCGAGGATAGAGTGACTGTCTGTTTCTTCGGCGATGGGGCCTCCAATCAGGGAACATTCCATGAGTCGCTGAATATCGCTGCATTGTGGAATCTGCCGGTAATTTTTTGCTGCGAAAATAACGGATGGGCCCAGTTCACCGCACAGAAAGTGTACATGAAGCTGGAGAATATCAGCAAGAGAGCGGAGTCATATGGAATGGCGGGGGTCACGGTGGATGGAAACGATGTCTTGAAGGTCCGCAACGAAGCCGAAAAGGCTGTTGCCAGGGCCAGGAAAGGAGAAGGGCCAACGCTCTTGGAATGCAAAACTCATCGGTGGTTAGGGCATTATGTCGGAGACGCGCAGAAATATCGATTGCCCGAAGAAATAAAAGAGGTGAGAAAATATGATCCGATCGTGCGATTTGAAAAATATTTGATTGAATCGAAATATGTTGGTCCAGAATATCTTGGAACGATAGAAAACAAAGTTCGGTCGGAGATTGATGAAGCCGTTCGTTTTGCAGAAAGCAATCCGATTGCGGATGTAGATGAACTTTACGCTGATGTGTATGCATAATGTCGGAACGGGGGAATAATCAAATGAAAGAGATACGATATATCAAGGCTATTGCCGATGCACTGGACGAAGAAATGGGCAGGGATGAATCCGTATTCGTAGTGGGCGAGGATGTTGGCGGACCGGGCGGCGCTTTCGGGGGCACAAAGGGTCTTCTCGAAAAATACGGAGAGATGCGCGTAAAAGACACGCCTATCAGCGAGGCGGCTATCATAGGCATTGCCATCGGGGCTGCAATGGATGGACTCAGACCGATTGCAGAGATCATGTTTGAAGACTTTATAACTGTGTGCATGGACCAGATTGTCAATCAACTTGCCAAGACACGCTATATGTTCGGGGGAATGTATAAAATGCCGGTCGTCATCAGAACACCCGGCGGGGGCGGTCTCAATGCCGGCCCCCAGCATTCTCAGAGCCTGGAATCTTGGTTTGCTCATATCCCGGGGTTGAAGGTCGTCATGCCGGCTACACCATATGACGCGAAAGGACTTTTGAAGGCCTCGATCAGGGACGACAATCCCGTGATCTTTATCGAGCACAAGGCGCTGTATGCCTTGAAAGGAGAAATTCCAGAAGAAGAATATATTGTCCCCATAGGAAAGGCGGATGTGAAGAGGCCGGGGAAGGATGTGACTGTCGTAACGGCCTCGAAAATGGTGCACCACACGCTGGAAGCGGCAAAATTACTGGAGAATGAAGGTATTGATGTCGAGGTGATCGACTTGAGGACCATCAGTCCTCTCGATAAAGAAACCATATTTCGTTCGGTGGAGAAGACGTCGAAATTGGTTATCGCTCATGAGGCGGTGAAGTCGTTCGGCATCGGAGCCGAAATAGCGGCCGTGGTTTGTGAAGAAATGATTGATTGCCTCGATGCGCCGGTCCTGAGGGTCGGCGCGCCGTTTGTCCCTGTGCCCTTTAATCTGGAAAAATTCTGCCTGCCCGATACGAATGCCGTGGTCCAGGCTGTAAAAAAGGTCGTGGGATATTAAGTCAGAACAGAAAAGAAAAGTCACATGAAGGGCACTGCTGAATGAAAAACAATAGATGCGAGGCGGCGGTTTAACAGCTGCGCCGTATGGAATGACTAAACTGGAAGGATAATGATTATGCCGGTGCAAGTATTGATGCCGAAAATAGGTCTTACGATGACCGAAGGCAAAATTGTTGAGTGGAAAAAAAGAGAAGGAGAGTGGGTTGAAAAGGGAGAGATACTCTTTGTATTCGAAACTGAAAAAGTAACGATTGAGGTTGAGGCTCAGCAATCCGGTTATCTCGTGAACATCATGGCGCAGATCGGCGATGTTGTTCCTGTCGGAGGAGTCGTCGGTCTGATCAGCGAGAATCCCGGGGACCGAGCCGTCCCGGAGACCAGGGCTGATGCCGGCGGGCGTTCGGCGGGCGGGGAACGGACTGACGGGATTGATGAAGGACAGGGCAAAATCAGGGCGACGCCCATGGCGCGAAGAATCGCGAAAGCGCGCGGCATAGACTTGAAGATGATATCCTCCGCAGGGGGAAGGAGAATCAAAAAAGAGGATGTGGAGACGGCGGCTCCGCCGGAATCCGGCGCGCAGGTACAAAGTACGCCGCGTGCGGAGAATGGGCGAGTGGTAGCGCTGACGGGGATGCGGAAAGTGATCGCTCAAAAGATGCTGGCGAGCAAGACGGAAGCCGCTCAAACGTACATGGTCATCACGGCCGATGCTACTAATATCATCAGGGCGAGAGAGATATTAACGCCGCTCGTAAGCGAGAAGGTCGGGGTTCGTCCGACAATTACCGATTTGCTCATGAAAATTGCTGCATCGGCAATCGCGGCTCATCCGGTCATGAATACCCGTTGGTCGGACGAAGGGATAATATGGTTTGATGATGTTCATATGGGCATGGCCATGGCTCTCAAAGAAGGGCTGATTGTTCCGGTGATCTGGAATGTGGGAAGGAAGTCTCTTTCGGAGGTCACCAAGGCGAGGGCCGATGCCGTGGAAAAGGGAAGAGCCGGGAGGCTGACGCCCGATGATATGAAAGGAAGTACTTTTACTTTGTCCTCCCTGGGCATGTTCGGTATTGAGGAATTCACCGCCATCATCAATCAGCCTGAAAGCGCAATCCTCGCAGTTGGAGCCATTGTGGACAAGCCAGTGGCGGCGAACGGGCAGATCGTTATTCGTCCGACTATGAAAGTTACATTGAGCTACGATCATCGGGTAATAGACGGGGCGAAGGCCGCTGAATATATGAAAACACTGAAAGAATATATAGAAAATCCAATTCTGATTATTGCATAGGGAGACGAATGAAGAAAGATAAAGTCATAGTGGTCGGCGGTGGTGTCGGAGGGTATCCTGCAGCCATAAGGGCGGCGAGACTCGGGGCGGATGTAACTCTTATCGAGAAGAGCGATATCGGAGGTGTCTGCCTGAACAGGGGGTGTATCCCTTCCAAAGTATTTCTCAACTCGGCATCCGTTTACCGGGAAATAAAGAAGGCTTCCGTTTTTGGAGTAATCACGGAAAACGTAGCAATCGATTACAGTAAAGTATTGGCCAGGAAAAAAGCAATTGTCACCAGGCTGACCGGAGGTGTTGCGGCTCTTCTGAGGAGCAAAAAAATAAGATTGATAACAGGAACGGCGTCTTTTATCGAGTCGAAGAAAATGAAAATTATGGAGACAGAGGAGATATTGACGGCCGACAAAATAATACTGGCGACAGGCTCGCTTCCGGCACGGTTGGCCATTGACGGAAGCGATAAGGCGAACATGCTGACAAGCAATGAGCTTTTGAATCTGGATACCCTTCCGGACAGCATTCTGATTATCGGCGGGGGGTACATCGGTGTCGAACTGGGACAGTTTCTCGGCAGAATGGGAGTTCAGGTCACTATCGTGGAAATGCTGAATCGAATTGTACCCACTGAAGACGAAGAAATCGGTAAGGCGTTGGAGGCAGCCCTGACAAAAGAAGGGATCAACATTTTAACTGGGGCCTCCGTTGAAAAGATCGAAACGAATGGAAAAATTAAAAAGGTCACACTCTCAACGCCGCAGGGCAAAAAGACAATCGCGGCGTCGGAAGTGGCCCAAACGGTTGGAAGGAGGCCCTATTACGAGGGTTTGAACATAGAGAAGATCGGGCTGAAAATCGAGAAAGGGAGGATCGCAGTAAACGGCAAAATGGAGACGAACATCCCCGGCATATATGCAGTAGGGGATGTGATCGGCGGAATCATGCTTGCGCATGTAGCTATGGCCGAAGGAGAGTGCGCCGCCCGCAATGCGCTTGGAGGCTCGTCTGTACTTTCCTATCGGGCCGTGCCGCGCTGCATTTATACCTCGCCTGAGGTTGCGTGTGTCGGTCTCACGGAAAATAGCGCGCGTGAGCAGACGCGGGAAATTCAGGTGGCCCGCTTTCCCCTATATGCCGCGGGCAAGGCCTTATTGATGGAGGAATCCGAAGGGATGGTAAAAATCATCGCAAGTAAAACCCATGGTGAAATACTGGGGGTACACATAATAGGGCCGCACGCGACCGAGATGATTGCGGAGGCTGTCTTTGCGATGGAGATGGAAGCAACAGTGGAGGAACTGGCGCATTCAATCCATCCTCACCCGACTGTTTCCGAGGGAGTATGCGAGGCCGCCATGATGCTGTGCGGAGGGGCAGTTCATATTCCCTGATGGAAAATCGTCGGGGATGAATCTTTCGAGAATAGCGGAAGCAAGATGAATAAAAAAGTTTGAGAGGAGGTCTTATGGGAGAGTCATTGTTGGATAAACTGGGATGGAAAAAATACATTGGACAGCAGACCGCGACGTATACCGGAGAGAAAATTCAGGCGCGGGATATTCGGCGATACGCACTGGCCATAGATGATCCTAATCCGATTTATTTCGACGAGGCTGCGGCGAAGAGGGGGAGAAACGGCGGACTTGCGGCTCCTCCTTTTTATATCACTTGGGCGGTCGGTGTTCCGGGGTCAGAGAAAAGCGTGAAGGAGTTGGGAGAGGATGGCCTGGCTACATTTGTGGGAGTTCCGGAGATCCCGGATGTGTGGACTCTGGGATGGATGCGGGGCGGAGAAGAAATTGAATTCTTCAAGCCTGTATACGTGAATGATCAGGTATCGGTGAAAGGCCGGATCGCTGAAATGAGCGAAAAAGAAGGCAGGATGGGCCCGATGGTCTTTGTAACTTCCGAGTTTACATATACGAATCAGGCGGGGGAATTATTGGCGAAACATAGAATTACAATGATTGCTACGCCGCGAAAGGAGTCATGACATGAAAGAACAGATATTTTTTGAGGACGTTGCCGAGGGTCAGGAAATTCCTTCCATAAAGAAGGATGTCACGACCGTAAATATATTGATGTATCTTTCGACTGTATGGCTTATGGACCGAATCCACTTCGACTATCCTTTTGCTACTCAACGCCGTGGCCTTCCTGATGTCGTGGCGCCCGGCAACATGGCCGGAGATTATTACTGCCAGTTGTTGAGCGATTGGGCGGGGGATAAGGGGCGCCTCCGCAAACTGTCCATTCAATTCCGCAACTTCATGGTGCCTGGAAATGTTCTCGACTGCGGCGGCAGAATAGTCAAGAAATGCGTTGAGGATGGAAAAGGTATAGTTGAGCTGGAAATATGGCTGCGAAACGAGAATAACGTGAATTGTGTGCCGGGGAAGGCTGTTGTGGAACTGCCGTTGAAATAGCGTGGGACTTCGACTCCGGTGTCGCGAAGAGTTAGAATCCATTGCCTGCCGTTTCAATATGGATAGTGGTGAGATTAGAAAATGAAATTTGGAAAAGTTGAAAGACTGTCAACAGGATTTCAGTTCACTGAAGGACCGGTATGGGATGTAAGAGGCGGATACCTGTTGTTCAGTGATATTCCGGCAAATCGGATAATAAAGTGGACGCCGCAACGCGGCATTTCGAACTTCCGTTACCCGAGTGGGAAATCAAATGGTCTAACGCGTGACAGGATGGGGAGGCTTATCGCTTGCGAACATGCCAATCGCAGGGTTTCCCGGACTGAACGGGATGGGACGATAGTCGCAATTGCATCGCATTATCAAGGCAAAAAGCTTAACAGTCCCAATGACGTTGTGGTGAAGTCCGATGGAAGCGTCTATTTTACGGACCCGCCGTACGGATTGAATCCGGTCTTCGGCACACCGGAAAGGCAAGAACTCCAGCATTACGGAGTTTACAGGCTATCACCTGATGGAGATCAACTCAAGCTTCTGATTGACGATTCCGTGCCGAATGGTCTGGCTTTTTCACCCGACGAAACTTTCCTTTATGTCGCCGATACCGAAAGCAATCACATAAGGGTGTTTGACATCACAGAAGACGGCGACGCCGTTAATGGGCGTCTTTTCGCGGAGATTTACGGCGATCCGCTGGCGCCTGACGGCATGAAAGTCGACTCTGAAGGAAACGTTTATGTCACGGGCAGTGGGGGAATCTGGGTGCTTAATTCCGAAGGAAGGAGGTTGGGAATAATTGAAGTGCCGGAGCTTCCGGCAAATCTGGCATGGGGGGACGAGGACTGGAAAACTCTTTATATCACGGCAAGGACGTCTCTTTACAGGGTTCGTACTGAGATATCCGGGATACCCGTGGGCATAAAGTGTAAGTAAAAGACGAGAAGATAAAAAGACGAAACACGAGGGCCCGATGAGCGATCGAGGAGGCGCTCGGAAGAAGAACGCAATATCCGGGCGAGGGCATTAAGAACGTAATCAGGCGAGGGAGAGGAGGAGGTGAGCCAACAATCAAAGAGCGGATGAGAATTCTCAAAAATGAAGAGGAGAGTGGATGAATGTAGTATGCGGGGGATGCAAAACCGTCCAGCAATGAAAGGAGTATTCACCATGGCAGACCGAAAACAATTAGATTGGGCGAAAATAGCTCAGGATGAAAGCTTTATTGAACTACACAAAACAAAAACGCGCTTCCTCTTTGGTTGGTGGGTGGCCTTAACATTATTCAGTTTTATGTTGCCGCTTGGAGCCGGGTACGTACCGGATTTATTTCGTGCAAAAATTATCGGCAAAATCAATTTTGCTTACCTTTTTGTGATCGTGCAAATCGTAATCTCCATGTCAATGTCCGTCATATACTACAATTGGGCAAACAGAGTTTCTGATAAAATGACCGAAGAGTTTATAAAGAAAGTAAAAAGAGGAGATTGAAAAATGAAGCGAATCACATTCAAGATTGCTTTGATTTTAATATCGACCCTCCTGATGGGAGGGGTTCTAGGGTCTGTTGTGACAGGCGATATGAATGTTCTGATCGGAGAGGCTGTTGCATCCCAGTCGGCACAGCCTGCGCCTGTATCGGGGAAAATCGAGGCCAACAGGGCTCTGACTATTCCTATGTTTATAATAGTCATCACCATTACTCTGGGTATCGTATATTGGGCCGCAAAACGTACTCACACCACATCCGATTTCTATGCCGCCAGAAGCTCAATTACAGGAACACAAAATGGTTGGGCTATTGCAGGAGACTTCATGTCGGCGGCGACTTTTCTGGGAGTACCGGGGCTTATAGCACTGTTCGGATTTGATGGGCTCTATTGGGCGATAGGGCCTATGCTGGCATTTGCTACTATCCTGTTTCTGGCCGCCGAACCTTTGAGGAATCTGGGGAAATATACCTTGGGTGATATTTTGACCCTGAGAGGATCAGAGATCCCTGTTCGATCAACGGTTGCATTTACAACTTTTATTCTGTGCATTATGTATCTGATAACGCAGCTTGTAGGGGCCGGACAGTTGATGCGCCTGCTGCTTGGTATACCGTATGAAGTGTCCGTCATAGGTACGGGAATTCTCATGATTATCTATGTGCTGTTCGGCGGAATGATTGCAACGACATGGGTGCAGATCATAAAAGCGGTATTTCTCATGAGCGGCGGCGTCATCCTGTTCATCATTGCCGGGGTTAAACTGGGTTTCAATCCGGTCAAGCTTTTTGAAGGCGTTGTGGCAAGTACGGCTGTTCAAGATTGGGTGCAGACAGGGTTGTTAAAACACGCTGTCGCGGATCCCGGTTTTGATTATGGGCAGAGGTTTATTGAGCCCGGCCTGTTTATTAAAAATCCCTGGGACCAGCTGTCGAACTGTATAGGATTCCTTTTTGGTACTGCCGCGACCCCGCATATCCTTATGCGCTTTTTTACGGTGCCCGATGCCAAGGCTGCAAGAAAGTCGGTCGTTGTCGCCATGTTGCTGATAGGTGGGTTTTTCCTCATGATCGCGTCATTCATTGGCTTCGGGGCGGCTCTATTCGCAATGCCCCAGACGGTTCTGAAGGCGGGGGGAGGCGGTAACATGGCGAGCCTCATTTTAGGAAAGCTTTTAGGCTCAGAAGTGGCCCCATGGATTGGAGACATGCTGCTGGCTTATCTATGCGCCGTGGCTTTTGCCACGATACTTGCAGTAGTATCCGGGGTAGTCCTTGCGGGCGCAGGCGGACTGGCACATGACTTCTATGTGAATATTGTCAAGAAGGGAAAGTGTGAACAGCGTGAGCAAATGAAAGCCGCCAGGATATTTGCAATCGTTGTCGGTACTATCGGTGTTATCCTGACACTGATGTGTGAAAAACAGAACGTAGCGCATTTAGGCGTACTCGCGTTCGGAATCGCCGCATCAGGTAATTTCCCGGCCTTGATGTTGGCGCTATTTTGGAAGAAGACAAGCACTTCGGGCGTGATTGCTGCGCTCCTGGCCGGAACGATCGCATCTGTAGGGTTGGTTCTGGTGTCTCCGACAATGGAGTATCCGAAGGTAATTGCGGCACAAGCCAATAAAATAGTTGAGACGCTGGAAAAGAAGCAGGCGGAGGGAATCGTTCTAAGCGAAAAAGAGGCGGCGACACTGGCAAAAGCCAGGAAGGATTATGAAGCGAATAAGAATAAGACCTCTATTATAGGATTGGATAAGCCGCTCATCCCGCTGAAAAACCCGGGAATTGTGGCCGCGCCTATCGGGTTTCTCGCGGGAATAATCTTTTCGCTATTGTTGCCGAATAGGCGTGAAGAAGAGGCGTATTCGGAAATTCATGTAAGACTCCATACCGGCAAAGCGATTTCAGAAACCGTCGGTCAGTAGACAGGAGTAAGTGAGCCGACCTGCCCAGCACCACGGTATAGCGGTCGGACGATGATTGGAGAAATTGTTCAGCGGGTGTGAAAGCGGGATTATTCTGGGGTCCGAAATGATCCCGCTTTCCACCTCCTCCACCTGCCATCGGTTTTCATTCGGCGGGTGGATGCCGAATTTTACATCGCCCGCGATCTCGATCAACATTAATTCAGAGTAAGCCGCGGCACTTTTCTTTCCTGGCACACTCTGCGGTTGAGAAGGCCGGGAACTTTTAGGGTGAAAGGACGAGGGCTCTTGTGATAAACTTCAAGCTGCGGGCGGGTGAATTATAGAGGGGAGCGCGGCCTTACTTTAAGGGGAAGTAGTTTGAAAGTATTATACTACGATTGTTTTTCCGGTATCAGCGGAGACATGAATCTGGGCGCTTTGATCGATCTCGGTGCGGACTGCGATTATGTCATAGGCGGGATAAAAAGGCTGGCGATCGGCTCCTGTCAAATCCAGGTAGTCGAAGACAGCCGCAAAGGGATCAAGGGGAAGAGAGTGGACGTCCTCTTTCACCACGAGCCGGGCGGCATCCACGAATGCAGTCACGGCCACAGATCCTTTAAGGACATCAAGAAATCGATAGAAGAAAGTTTGTTGTCGGCAAAAGTGAAGGAGACAAGTCTCGGGATTTTCAAGAAGCTGGCGGAAGCTGAAGGAAAGATTCACGGGCGCGCCGTCGACGATGTACATTTCCACGAAGTCGGGGCCGCCGATTCCATCGTAGATATTGTCGGGGCCGCCCTTTGTCTGGAATACCTGCAGGTTGACAGGATACTGTCTTCTCCCGTCCAGGTGGGGGGAGGCTTCGTCACTTGCGCGCACGGCATCCTGCCGGTGCCGGCTCCGGCCACGGCAGAGATCCTGAGAGGAATTCCGATCAGGACCGGGTCCGTTCCTTTCGAAACCACGACACCCACAGGAGCGGCCATCCTGGCGGCTACGGTGGATCGTTTTACCGAGGAAGTAAGTTTTACCCCGGCAAGGATCGGTTACGGCATCGGCCGGAGAGACACGGACATTCCGAATGTCCTCAGGGTCTTTATGGGGGAAATGAAAGATGAGGCCGTCGACTCGGATGTTGAAGTTCGGGATGCCTGTCTGATCGAATGCAACATCGATGATATGAATCCGGAAATATACGAACCGGTTCTGGACATGTTGTTCGAGAAGGGCGCCCTGGACGTTCATCTTACGCCCGTGATCATGAAGAAATCGCGGCCGGCCGTGAAAATAAGCATACTTTGCGGCGCTGAACGGCTGAAAGAAATGGAAGAGATCCTCTGGCTGAACACGACGACGTTCGGAATAAGAATCAGTAAAATCACAAAGAAGATGTTGCTGCGGGATTTTGAGAGAAAGACGACGAAATTCGGGGAGATATCCTTCAAAAATGCCTATCTTCACGGAAGGAAGATCAAGTCCAAGCCGGAATATGAAGATATCAAAAAGCTTGCAAGGGAAAGAAACGTCGGCATCAAAGAAATTTATGACAGTCTGCCGTCAGAAGATGTCTGATATGGGCGGGTTGACGGGGCATCTATGGAGCTTTGCGGGAAGATCGATAAACTGAAAAGCATCCTCAAGGCAATGGGCAGTGTTGCCGTGGCGTACTCTGGCGGTGTCGACAGCACTTTTCTTCTGAAGATGGCTTACGATGTGCTCCGGGATGATGTTATCGCCGTGACGGGGCGCTCGTCCGCATATCCTGAAAGAGAATTTCGGGAGGCCGTCGATTTCGCGAAAGCGGTCGGAATCAGGCATATCGTGATCCGGTCGGAGGAGCTGGATATTGAAGGCTTTGCTGACAACCCCGTTGACAGGTGTTATCTCTGCAAACGGGAGCTGTTCTCAAAAATAGCGGAAGTTGCCAGAGACAACGGCGTGAAATATGTCGTTGATGGATCCAATGTCGATGATCACGCCGATTATCGACCGGGGATGAAGGCCGTCAGGGAACTGGGGATCATCTGTCCTCTGGAGGAAGCGGGCATGACGAAGGCCGATATTCGGGCTGCGTCACGGGAGATGGGTTTGATGACATGGGATAAGCCGGCCTTTGCATGCCTCTCTTCGAGATTTCCTTACGGCCAGAAGATCACGGCGGAAGGATTGCAGGCCGTTGATAAAGCAGAGCAGTTCCTGATGGATCTCGGATTCCGCCAGGTGAGAGTTCGGCATCACGGCGACCTCGCGAGGATAGAAGTCTCACCGGAAGAGAGGAGCAAGTTTTTTGATACCGCCCTGATGGATATCGTCCATGACAGATTCAGGGAGGCGGGGTTTGCCTATGTATCTCTCGACCTGAGAGGTTACAGAACCGGAAGCATGAACGAGATTATCCGGAAAACTGATCCGGAGCCCAAACGGGACCGCCAGGGCGGCAATGCGTAAAGAAAGAAGGGAAACTCAGGGGATAAGCCATGGATACAGGCGAACTTCGAGATGTTCTTGAGAAGATCAGCAAAGGCACGATGAATGTCGAGGAAGGATTGGCATTTCTCAAGAACGCTTATTACCTCGATGTGGGTTGTGCAAAGATCGACACGCATCGCGAATTCCGGGTTGGATATCCCGAGGTGATCTATTGTCCCGGCAAGACGATCGAGCAGGTTCAGATCATTGTCAAGGCCATGCTGGAGAGAGGTTCCAATATCCTGGCGACGAGGGCCGGCGAGGAATTGTTCCTGGAAGTAAAGAAAATCGCTCCGGATGCCGTTTACCACGGCACGGCGAGAGCCATAACGATAAAAACCGGAAAAAAGAAGCTCGAGACGCCGGAGGGTTACATCGCCGTCGTCACCGCGGGGACGTCCGATCTGCCGGTTGCTGAAGAAGCGGCGGTGACGGCGGAGTTTTATGAAAACCGCGTGGAGAGAGTGATCGATGTGGGCGTGGCCGGTATTCATCGTTTATTTCAGAATATAGACACGATCCGGGGGGCGCGCGTTGTCATAGTCGTCGCCGGTATGGAAGGGGCCCTTCCCGGTATTATCAGCGGGCTGGTGGCCAAACCGGTGATCGCCGTGCCGACGAGCGTCGGATATGGGGCGAGTTTCAACGGGCTCGCTGCGCTCCTGGCGATGCTCAACAGTTGCGCAACCGGGGTCTGCGTTGTCAATATCGATAACGGTTACGGAGCCGGATATATGGCCAATATGATCAATCGGCTGTAATTGAGAGACCAGATGACAGAGGAAGGGATCATTTTTCATTTAGGTCTGTTGAGTTACAGCGAGGCTTGGGAACTGCAGCACAGGCTCTGGACCGGTCGAGTCGAAAAGACCTTGCCCGACATGGTAGTTTTTTTGGAACACCCTCATACGATCACCTTGGGAAGGCTCGGGAATCGGACGAATCTATTGGCTTCACCGGAATTGCTGGAAAGTCTTGGTGTGCCGGTCATTCATGTGGAAAGAGGAGGAGACATCACCTATCACGGGCCGGGTCAGGCCGTCGTATATCCCATTTTTCATTTTTATGAAAACGGGTTTAACATGATCCAATTTGTTGAGAAGCTGGAGGATTTCGTGATCAGGATTCTCCGTGACTATTCCATTGAGGGAAGAAGAAAGTCGGAAAACAGGGGGGTCTGGGTAGGAGACGACAAAATCGCTTCCATCGGCCTTGCCGTAAGACAGAAAGTGTCATTTCACGGACTGGCGTTGAATTATAACACGGATTTGAAATTTTTTGAGATGATCAATCCCTGCGGACTGAAGAACACGAAGATGACCTCGATTTCAACGATTCTTCACAAAAAAATATCGAGCGACGATCTCTATGAGAAAATGATTTTTCATTTCAGGAACAGTTTTGAGAAAAATTGGCGGATACTGCGGTTGTCTGAGGCTCAAGATTTTTTGAGAAAAATGAAATGAGTTTTTCAATTAATACGAATACTTCAAGAGTTCATGTGGAAATTCTGTCGATTTGGAGATGATGGTACCCGGCTTGCATAGACCTTTCTGGTTGAGGAAAAGATACTCTCAGACGCAATTCGATGCCGTGCAGACCATATCGGATAAGAAGGCGGGCCTTCACACAGTATGCGAGGAGGCTTGTTGTCCGAACATTGGAGAGTGCTTCTCGGCCGCAACAGCAACCTTTCTCATCCTGGGCAATACCTGTACGAGGGATTGTCGTTTTTGTGCGATTCACCACGGCGCACCACTGAATCCGGACAAAGGCGAACCCCGAAGAGTCGCCAATATGGTCGGGGAAATGGGCCTCAAGTACGCCGTTATCACTTCCGTCACCCGCGATGATTTGGAGGACGGCGGGGCGTCCCATTTTGCGGAGACTATCCGGGAAATTTACTCTTTGGGTAGAGGGATAAAGGTCGAGGTCCTCATTCCCGATTTCGCGGGAAAGGAGGCTCCGTTGAACACGGTTCTGGATGCAGGACCGACGGTCATTAGCCACAACGTAGAGACAGTCCGCCGGCTTTACCCCGCGGTAAGGCCCGGGGCTATCTTCGAGAGATCAATCGAACTTTTGAGGAGATCGAAGAAAATTAAACCGCAAATTTTTGTCAAATCCGGATTCATGCTCGGTTTGGGAGAAACAGAAAAAGAAGTTTTAGAACTCCTCGTCAGTCTGAGAGGGGCGGGATGTGACATTTTGACAATAGGTCAATACCTCCCGCCGCGGCAGGATTTGTTTCCTGTCGCCCGATACGTTCACCCGGAAGAATTTGAGCGCTACCGGGTAAAAGGATTGGAAATGGGTTTTACATCCGTTGCCGCGGGACCTTTTGTGAGGAGTTCATATCACGCTTCGGAGTTGATTTAAATTCCACTGTTCAGGGTGTGCGGGCCGAGAGGTCACTTTGCGCTGATATGATTTCTATAGCCGCTCACGCCTTTCATAAAAATATCATAAATAATCCTGGAAAGCTCTTCGAGCGTGACTTTTCCCTTCGGATCATACCAGTACATGATCGAATTGCACATTCCAAACAAACTATAGCTTATCGCCTTTGCTTTCTCCTTCTTAATGCCATCCGCATCTTTAAAGAATTCCTCGAGGATATCGGTTAAAACCTGTGCATATTGCTTTTGTTTTTTTGCAATGATTTTGAAATATTTGGACGGTAAATTTCGCGAGTAAATAAGCGTGGCCTTCGCCTCGGGAGATTTTTTGTTGTACATCTGCAGATGACGGAATACGATAAATTCGATTTTTGAAGAAAGATCGTCGATCTTTTTCAAATCGTCTTCCAATCCCTCCAGGAGGTGATCCAGATAATTGTTAATAATGGAAAAAAGAATCTCATGTTTATTCGAGAAATAGTGGTAAATGCCCCCCTTGCTTAATTTCGATGCCTTGGACACATCTTTCAGGCTCGTTTCCAGATATCCAATTTTATCGAATAGTTTTGCAGCTTCTCTTTCAACAAGCGACGTCTTCTCGAGTGTTCTATTGAGCATTCTTCACCCCGCAACTTTGTAATATTATAACCGTCTTATCTATTCCTAGTACGTCGGAAAATCAACTATTTTTTCAGAAAAATTATTCCAGCAGCGGCTTTTTCCCCCGTAAAAATGATCAGGGTGGGATGCATATCTTTTTGAGGGATGAGCTGTCTTTTTCGGCAACTTGATTTGTCACCTGACGGCACGCAGCGATGGGGCGCAGGAAAGAAATCCTGCCGGGGGCATACATTGCCTTCGAATTTTTC
>JBHGBI010000080.1:0-7904 GCA_041946925.1 Syntrophales bacterium
GTCGTAAAGGCCCAAACAATCCCCGATCCCGTAAGCCCCCCCTGTACCTGGCGGTTCTCGAGGACATAGAAACTGTCATCGAAGTAAATATAGGAGAAACCGCCGACAGGCCAATATGCGGCGAGCCCGATCAAGACCAGAAGCAAAACAATGAAGAAAACAGGCCTTGTCCCTTCTGAAATTTCCGCCTCCGGATTTGTCATGAACTCATTCATCCGCTCTCTTTACCGCTCCGATCAGAAGCACTGTGGAAAGGGCAAGGGGGGTCATCCGTGCATCAAGCCATGCGAGACACGCGTAAAGGGAGTTGACCCATCTGAAAACACGCAAGCAGTGCCGTCTTATCCACCCCCGCTTTCCTGAAGAGACACCGCTATGGCCCCCCCTCAACTTCGAAATCACATAAACGACGGCCAGCATCGTTATTTTTTCCAGCGGCCCCAGGACTTTCCGGACAACCTTCGCCGAGTATCCCGATTCAGCCAGCAAATCGAGCATCCGGCGGAGCTCATACCTGCGGTAGTGCCCGACGTAAAGATCATCCATGGCGAAATAGAAATTTCTGTGGGGGAAGGTCAAAACAAGAAGACCCGCTTTTTTCAATACCGAATGAATCTCAAGCAGAGCCCTCCGGTCCTCCGGAAGGTGTTCGAGCACTTCCGAACAAACGACGTGGCTGAACACCCCTTGCTTGAACGGCAGGTTCATTGTATCGGCCACAACAAAATGCCCCGCCGGAGTGTTTTTCCTGAGGATCTGCATGGCGGTGAAAGACAGGTCGCTGTACAGTATCCTCTTTGAACCGGTGACCATGGGAGAAATCCCGCTTCCCGTCTCCAGGACCCACTCTCGGTTTTCCCCTCGCATCACTTTATCAACGGCGCGCCTCCGCAGACGGTAATTGTAAAGATCGTTCTTCATCAGAACGTATCTATCTTCAGTAAAAAAATCCTGGAAACGAATCTGCGCGTTCTGATTCACGGCTGAATCCCTCCAAGTCCCCAAAGGGAACGCGCCTGACGCAGGGGCGAAACCCATCCCGACGTCAATATATCCGGAGCGTGCATTGTTATGCACCGATCTCGGGAAACAGTTTCGAACGAATAATTTTCATTCTGCTCAATCTGAAAACAAGCGATGTCAAAAGGCAGCCGAGGCCGTATTTCACGCTTCGCCTGAAATCGATGGATGAGGCATCGGTGAAGTACAATGTAGGGCAACTGATCTCCGCAATCGTATAGCCGAACCAGAGGACCTGAGCGAGCATCTGATTATCGAATACAAAATCATCGTCATTTTCATTGAGCGGCAATATCTGGAGCAATTCCCTCGAAAAAGCCCTGTACCCGGTGTGATATTCGGACAATTTCGCGCCCAGTAAAATATTTTCCGTAAACGTCAGAAAACGGTTGGCGAGGTATTTCCAGACGGGCATCCCTCCTTTCATCGCGTAGCCACCGAGGATTCTCGAACCGAGCACGCAATGATAAAGCCCGCTGCCGATCATGGACGCCATCGCCGGAATAAGCTTCGGCGTGTACTGGTAATCAGGGTGGACCATGATGATGATATCCCCCGCCGACTCGAGGGCCAGACGGTAGCATGTCTTCTGGTTGGCGCCATAGCCCATATTCTTCCGATGGACATAGACTATGGTGTTGGGCAAGGCCCTTGCGATTTGAGCCGTTTCATCCCGGCTCGCATCATCTACAATGATCACCAGATCGACGATCCCCTGGGCCATAACCTCATCATAGGTCATTTTAAGAGTTTTCCCGGCATTATACGCCGGCATGATTACGACAATTTTTTTGTCACGCAGCATGGGAAATCCCTTTTATTCGGGATCGTTTTCGTTTATAACGCGGATTGCGAAATCAAAGGCCGACAAAACCCGGTACTGGTCAGGCCGATTCCGTTCATAGTCTCACGGGTTGTTGAAAAAAACACCTGCTTTGCAAGCTGTCCAATGTCATGGACTGAAGGCACAAGGCTAACAGCTGAAAGATAAAAATGAGATCAATGCACTGTATTCTCATCTTTCGCCTTAGCCCTTCGCCGCAGCTAAGCTGATTAGATGATATTTTCAACAGCCTGCGCATGAAGAAAGCTCCCCGCACGATCTATGCAGGCACCGCTGATCCCGATCGTCCTTTCTTTCATTCTCGGCATAACCGCCGGGTATTTCATACAGATTCCGGACACCGTTCTCCATATCGCATGCATAACTGCGCTGGCCGCTCTTGCCGTGGCCTCTTTCCGAAAATGGAAACGGTTATCCGTCGCCATGATCCTGCTGGTACTGTTCCTTTCGGGCATAATGAATTTGAACCTGTTTCTCTATTCAAACCCATCACCCGTTCATATCAGCAACATCCGTTCCGACGAACGCATCGGGCTTGAAGGGACTGTCTGCGATGCCCCACGGATCTATCCGGATCGGGCCGAGCTGACGGTGGAGTCCTCCGGTATCGTCAAGAAGGGTATCCGGCTTCCCGTCGAAGGCAAGGTCCTCATAGCCGTCCGCGACACAGAAGGGCTCCCCCGCTGCGGAGACCTGGTCAGGATTAAAACCAGGCTCAAAGAGCCGCGGAATTTCCAGAACCCCGGCGGTTTCGATTATATAAGATTTCTCCGCCTTCGGGGCATACTCGTCCGGGGATCGATCGACAGCGCATCCGAAATCGCGCTCATCAGAAGAGGCCCGGGCAGTTCGCCGTGGTTCCTCATAGACCGTTTCCGCAGTCGTTTGAGAGAACTCATACGCGGTCACGCGCCGTCCCCCGAATATTCCATCCTGCTCGCCATGGTTCTTGGAGAGCAGAATGAGATTCCGAAAGACATCAGGGATAAATTCAACCGGACCGGCACTTCGCATATCCTCGCCATTTCGGGATTTAATATCGGTATCATCTATCTCTTCTTCATTCTGATCATCGGAAGGGCACTCAGATCTTCGGAGTACCTGCTCCTGAAGTTCAATATCACCGAAATTTCCATAATCCTGACGGCCATTCCGGTCATCGCTTACACTTACATCGCCGGCCTCGGCGTATCCCTCATCAGGGCCGCTCTTATGGTCATGGTCCTTGCAGCGGCCGCTATTTACGGCCGGCGGCGGGACCTGCCCAATACGCTTGCCTTTGCCGCGCTGGCGATCCTGGTCGTCTCGCCCCCTTATCTTTTCGATGTCTCATTCCAGCTGTCATTCGCCGCAGTGGCATCCATTCTGCTGATCGTTCCCCGATTTTCTGCACTGGATTCAGACGACCCCGGATATAAAATCGAAAAGAAACCCCGTTTTCTTAAATGGGCACTGCGCAATACCGGCCTTTTCATCCTTGTCACACTCGCTGCCGTGGCCGGCACAGCCCCTTTAATCGTCTATTATTTCAACATCTTCTCGCTTGTCGTGGTTCTGGCGAATATCGTGCTCGTACCCGTCCTCGGGTATGCGGTTACTCTGCTCAGCATGGCTATCATAATGGCCGCGCCGCTATCAAGCTCAATTTCCATCTTCCTGATCCGGACTGCTTCCTATTTGATCAGGCTTTCCATATCGATAGTGGACGGTCTGTCCTCCCTGCGCTATGCCACCATTAATGTACCGACACCTACCTGGATGGAAATGGCGGCGTACTATCTGCTTTTGGTATCCGTGATAAAGTGGATTGACTTGCACAGGAAAAAAGACGAGCCTTCGGAGCTGAAAAGCAAGAAGGTCTGCTGTATCTTCCTGGCCGCGACGGCGGCCTTCTTCTTTGTTCTGGACGGACTTTATTATCATTACAAGGGGCTCAATCCTGGCCGGCTGGAACTTACTTTCCTCGATGTGGGACAGGGCAATGCGGCCCTCCTCCGGTTTCCCGGGGGTAAAACCATGCTCGTGGACGGGGGCGGCTCTTACGACAGCTCATTCGATACCGGCAGATACGTAGTCTCGCCCTTCCTCCGAAAGCAGAAAACAGGGAAAATCGATATCGTTGTCCTGACCCATCCGCACCCGGACCACCTCAATGGACTGCTTTATATCCTGAAGAATTTCGACGTTCAGGAAATGTGGACGAACGGGCAGGAAATCGACACAGAGACCTACGCGGAGATGAAAAAAATCATCTCTGAGAAGAAAATAGTGCTCCGGATCATGAATGCCAAATGCCCGGAGATGGATTTCAACAACACCACGGTGAGAATTCTCAATCCGCAGTCGAAGAGAAAGGCGGACGATTATTCCGACCGGACGGTCAACGACGAGGCGCTGGTACTGAAGATCACCTACGGCAAAATAAAATTCCTGCTGCCCGCCGATATCTCCGAATCCGTGGAGGAGCGGCTCGTGCGATCGGGCATGGACCTCGCGAGCCAGGTCATTCTCGCATCTCACCACGGCAGCCGCTCATCCAATTCGCCGTCCTTCATCCGGCGGGTCCGGCCCGATATGGTTGTTTTCAGTTGCGGCAAAAACAATGCCTTCCGGATGCCCCATCCCGATGTTCTCGAAAGATACAGGAAGTCAGGCTCCCGGATACTCAGGACCGACACGGACGGGGCCGTTCATCTGACATCGGACGGAGAGAGCCTGAAGATCGATACGTATGCAGAACAGGGCAATTTCTGAATTCCGGGTCCTCTTTTCTATTGCGCAAAGCATATATCTATGTTAAATTTCGCATCTTTAAACGGGCTCAGGAGCCTTTCATGGAAAGTATAACATCTGTAAAGGGATTCAAGGACATACTGCCCGCGGAAGCGGAAAAATGGCAGTATATTGAATCCGTCGCACGCGATATTTTCAGGAATTTCGGCATCCGGGAAATCAGGATACCTCTTCTGGAAAAAACAGATCTCTTCAAGAGGGGCATCGGAGAATCGACCGATATCGTGGAAAAGGAGATGTACACCTTTATTGACCGGGGGCATGAACAGCTGTCGCTCCGCCCGGAAGCAACCGCCTCGGTTATACGCGCATACCTTGAACACACAATGTATATGAGCGAGTCGGTATCCAAGCTTTTCACCATTGGTCCCATGTTCCGGCGCGAAAGACCGCAGAAAGGAAGATTCAGGCAATTTCACCAGATCAATGTCGAGGTCATCGGAGCCGGCGAACCTTTCGTTGACGCGGAACTGATCCTGATGCTTATGCATTTCCTGCAAAGTCTGGACCTTCGGGATCTCAAACTGGAGATCAATTCCCTCGGGTGTCCGGTATGCCGTCCCGTTTTCCGGCAAAAAATCGTTTCCTATCTGACGGGAAAGGAGGGCCAACTATGCCAGGATTGCGTGCGCAGGCTCCAATCCAACCCGCTCAGGATTTACGACTGCAAGGTGGAAGGCTGCCGCAAGGTGATCGCGTCCGCGCCCGTTATGCTGGATGATGTCTGCCCGGACTGCCGCGACCATTTCGAGAAGGTTCTCGCCTTCCTTGGAATTTTCGAGGCCCCGTTCCAGATCAACCCCCACATGGTCCGCGGCCTTGATTATTACACGCGCACGGCCTTCGAGGTTACGACGGAGTCTCTCGGCGCCCAAAACGCCGTCGCCGGCGGCGGCAGGTATGACGGCCTGGTCCGGTTGCTCGGAGGCCCCGATCTGCCCGGAATCGGTTTCGCCGTCGGCCTTGAGCGCCTGGCGGCGCTTGTGCCTTTGAAAGAGGCGGAGGTGACCTCCCGGCCGCAGATTTTCATAGCGGTTCTCGGTGAAGTAGCGCGCGTATGGTCTTTCACTCTCTGCAACTATTTCCGCATGCTCGGAATACGTGCTGAAACCGGATCTTCCGATAAAAGCCTGAAGAGCCAAATGAAACAGTCCGACCGTCTGGGTAGTCTGTATACACTTATTCTCGGTGACAAGGAGATTCAGGAAAAGTCAGCCGAGTTGCGGGACATGGAATCGGGGATTCAGGAAACCGTCAGTCTCGACAATTTTGACAGTCTGGCTGAACTCATTATGAATAAAACAGAAGAGAGGTAATATTCTTTGTCCGATTTTATAACCGAATTGAAGAGAACCCACTATTGCGGCGAACTCAGAGCCCGGCATGACGGAATGGAAGTCGTTCTCATGGGCTGGACCCACAGAAGAAGAGATCATGGCGGCGTCATTTTCGTGGATCTGCGCGACCGCGAAGGCATTGTCCAGGTCGTCTTCAACCCTGAAAATGCGCCGGAGGCGCACAGGGAAGCCCACAAGATCAGAAGCGAATTCGTGCTCGCAGTCAAAGGAAAAGTGCGGATCCGGCCTGAAGGAATGCAGAATCCGGAGCTGGAAACAGGAGAAATCGAGGTCATGGTCGACCGTCTGGAAATACTGAACGAATCCAAGACCCCCCCCTTCCTCCTTGATATGGATACGGATATCTCTGAAAATATCCGTCTGAAATACAGATATCTCGATCTGAGGCGCCGGACCATCCAGCAAAACCTCATTCTGCGGAGCCGGGTGGCCGCAGAGGCAAGAAGCTATCTTCAGAAACAGGGCTTTATTGAGATTGAAACACCTTTTCTGACAAAGAGCACTCCTGAAGGCGCCCGGGACTATCTCGTGCCGAGCAGGATCAACCCCGGGATGTTTTATGCCCTGCCCCAGTCGCCGCAGTTGTTCAAGCAATTGCTGATGATTTCGGGTTTCGACCGTTATTACCAGATCGTCAAATGCTTCCGTGACGAGGATTTGAGGGCGGACCGCCAGCCCGAGTTCACCCAGATCGACATTGAAATGTCATTCATCGAGGAAAACGACATCA
Organism: Syntrophales bacterium; assembly: GCA_041946925.1. Taxonomy (GTDB): domain Bacteria; phylum Desulfobacterota; class Syntrophia; order Syntrophales; family UBA4778; genus JBHGBI01. Next base: position 6,746 of record JBHGBI010000080.1, read on the forward strand.
TTGCCGTCATGGAAGGCCTGATGGCCCATGTTTTCAGCGCAGGCATCGGAAAAGAACTCCGAGTCCCCTTTCCCAGGATCCCTTATCAGGAATGCATTTCGAGATATGGGAAGGACAACCCCGATACGCGCTTCGGCCTCGAATTACAGGATCTGACCGAGATTCTCAGAAATTCAGATTTCAAGGTATTCAGAGAGGCAGTTGATCGTGGCGGCATCGTGAAAGCAATCAAGGTGGATAACGCCGGGAATCTCTCACGCAAGGACCTGGACGGCTTGACTGAGTTTGTAGGCACATTCGGCGCGAAGGGACTCGCATGGGCGAGGGTGAATCCTGAGGGCTGGACATCTCCTATTTTCAAGTTCCTTAAACCGGGTGAAATCACGGAGATCAACCGAGCCATGGAAGCGGTGGAGGGATCGGTTATCCTGTTCGTGGCTGATATGCCGAAAGTGGTTCACGACTCGCTGGGGAATCTGAGGACGTATCTCGCAAAAAAGCTGAATTTAATCGACGACAAAATCTTTTCATTCACCTGGATTACCGAGTTCCCACTTCTTGAATACAGCGATTCTGAAAAAAGGTACGTGTCGACGCATCATCCCTTTACCGCACCGAAGACCGGAGACATCCCACTCTTGAAATCCGACCCGGGCAGGGTCAGGGCGCGCGCGTACGATCTTGTACTGAACGGATCGGAAATAGGAGGCGGCAGCATCCGTATCCATAAGAAGGAGACCCAGTCCCTGGTGTTTGAAGCGCTGGGATTCAGTGACGAGGAGGCACGCCTGAAATTTGGTTTTCTTCTGGACGCCCTCGAGTACGGAACGCCCCCCCATGGAGGAATCGCCTTCGGATTCGACCGGTTGATCATGTTGATGACCGGCGCCGATTCTATTCGCGATGTCATTGCGTTTCCGAAAACGCAAAAAGCGACCTGTCTCCTGACGGAAGCCCCGACCAGAGTAAGCATCGAGCAACTAATGGAATTGTCGCTGAAAATTGTCAGCTGAGGAGATTTTTATTATTGACATCTTACCTCTTTTTGTGACATTTAACAGCTCAATGGAAAATACTCGTTTTGCAGATCGTTGAAAATTTGGCAAGGCGCGAAAGACACTGAAGGAATTAACAGTCCTGAGTTAAGAGTTCCTTCGCT
>JBHGBI010000081.1:0-10234 GCA_041946925.1 Syntrophales bacterium
GTCTGCATGGTCAGGGGGGTTATAAACCTGGTTGCATTCTCGGTCATGATCACCTTTACATCCGCGCCTCGGCAGATGAATTCCCTGATCAGTTCGGCTGATTTGTAAGCCGCAATACCACCGGTTACTCCAAGGATGATTCTTTTTTCTTTCAACATTGATTCCACCTTCTCGGGCTTTGCCTCAGGTTATAAAGCCGACGGCACAGGGCTGAAGACTTCTCTTTAAGTCAATAAGTTGTGCCTGATGCCTAACAAGAAAACAAGTGTTTTTCAACACCTATTAATAATTACAGAATTGCCTAGCGCCGTATACGCTGAAATACATGCCGAATAATATCAGAAGAACCGCGCAGGAGCCGATGATACCGCGATACATGCGGTCGCTGATAAAACTGATCCCTCTGGATACGCAAAAGGAGATTGCGCTGTACCACAAAAAATCTGCAAGGATGTGCCCGCAGAAAAAGACAGCCAGTCCAACCATGCCGAACTTCATGGAGATGAATACGTATCCTAACCCGATGGTCGCCCACCAGATTATCCAGTACGGATTGGCGATACTCGTCAGAATCCCGGCAGCCACGGGGTTCGAATTGGTACTTGCTTCCGTGGAGGTCGCTAATCTAAGATTTCCAATGCCTTTTAGCATGCTGAATGACAGCCGGAAAAGGACGCCCGCCCCGGCGATACCGACAAAACCGATTATGTAGGGGCGGTTGATGAAATCGGCGAGACCCAGGACAAGAAGAATTACAAGCAGTATTTCCAGAATGCCGTGCCCCGTGACAATCAAGGGGCCGGCCAAGAATCCTCTTCGAGTGCTTTCACTGATCGTAACTGTCAGGACAGGACCCGGCATCATTGCTCCCGAAGCGGCAATAATGAAAGAAGAGAAGAATATGCCTGCCAGGTTCTCCAAAAATAAATCCCCTCTGTTTTCGCTAAAATATAACAAGGATAGTGTACAAGGTCAAGGGATTAAGAGCGATTCCCGGCCCCTGCCGGCTTCGCATTGCTCACCGGAAAAGAAGGCGACGGCCCGGGTGAAAAATTATCCTTGATATAATCCCCGCATTCTAGTAGGCATACCGCTGCGCTCGGGTTTTGTTCTCAGGTTCGACAGGCGCCGGGCATTGTGGGAGTCGCCCTTTGCCTATCTTTTGCCGATACTGGCGTCAGATGCCTGATCATTTGAACAATTGTCAGAGAGGGATTTTATGAAAAGATTTAACTTTTATTATGCGGGCATCCTTTTCACTATTATTCTGCTGGGGGTCGCCGGGTGGTGGCTGACCAGCACGTACCTCGAATGGGAAAAACCCCGCATCGCCCTGAGCGAGCCCGTGGAATTCATCGGCCAGCAGAAGACCCTGGATATCCGGTTTACCGACGGAAAGAGCGGCCTTCGAAACATTTGCGCCTCCATCATACAGGATCAAAAGAGACACCCCCTCTTTTCGACGGATTTCCCGCGAAGGGGAACGAAAGAGAAATCACTCTCCTGCGAGATCAATGTGCGCGATCTCAAGCTGCGTGACGGCGAGGCTGTTCTGGAAATAGCAGCAGTGGATTATTCGGTGCTTAAAAACACAGAAGTGCTCAATCTCAAGGTCAATATCGATACCGTGCCTCCCCAAATTTTCCTCATCAGTTCATCCCACAATATCAACCCGGGGGGTGCCTGTCTGTCGATATACAAACTTTCCAAGGAGCCTGTCAGGACAGGGGTTCAGGTAGACTCCGATTTCTTCCCCGGGTACGCCGTAACCATTGACGGTAAAACATGCTATGCTTCTTTTTATGCCATTCCCACCGATGTCCGCAACACAACCCGCATCAACGTGGTTATGGAAGACAAAGGAGGAAACAAATCCTCCGTATCGGTTCCTTTCTTCATCAGGAATGTAAAAAAATTCCGCGCGGACACGGTTACGCTTCCGGACAGCTTCCTGGAGCAGAAAATGCCCGAGTTCCAGCAGAGAGAGCCTCAGTTGCGGGGGAAGTCATTGGTTGAAACTTTTGTCTATGTCAACGAGCAGATGAGGGCTGAGAATAATAAAACGATCCAGTCCATCTGTCTCAAAACATCCCCGAAAATGTTGTGGCAGGGGCCGTTTCTGCGGATGAAAAATTCCGCTCCCATGGCGATGTTCGGCGATTATAGAACCTACAGGTATGCCGGCAAGGCCATCGGCAACAGCGTGCACCTGGGGGTGGATCTGGCGTCCACGGCCCACGCCTCGGTTGAGGCCGCTAACAGCGGCATCATCCTCTTTACCGGTTATCTGGGAATTTACGGAAATGCAGTGATTATCGATCACGGCCTCGGCTTAAGCTCTCTTTACGGGCATATGGATTCAATCGCCGTCAAGGAGGGGCAGTCCGTCCGGCTGGGAGACGTTATCGGAAATACAGGCGCTACGGGCTTTGCCGGCGGCGATCACTTGCACTTCAGCACCCTCATCGGCGGCAAATTCGTAAATCCCGTGGAGTGGTGGGACCCGCACTGGATCAAGGACAATGTGGCTAAGAAGGTGAATGTCACGGTGCCGTAGGAAAGGGCGGCGGACACTTACTCCCTGATCCCGCCGGGCTGGCTAACCGCGGTTCACATCCCTGTGCTCGATGTTGATCAAGTAATCCTTGCCCGACAGATATTCCCCCAGCTTATTCAGCATTACGACAGAGCGGTGTTTGCCGCCGGTACAGCCGAGGGCGATATTGAGATAGGCTTTTCCCTCTTTTTCATAGTGAGGAATCAGGAATTCCATGAGTTTGTATAATTCCCCCAAGAATGTCCTGCTTTCTTCCCACCCCATGACGTAGTCTTCCACTTTTTTGTTGTTCCCGTCATAGTTCTTGAGATCCTCAATGAAATACGGATTGGGAAGGAATCTGACGTCCAGCACGATATCCGCATCCGGGGGCAATCCGTACCTGTAGCCGAAAGACATCAGGTTAATGACGAGCCTTCTCTGCGACGGAGATTCGATGAAGTATCGCTGAATGACATCCTTCAGTTGATGAACGTTGAAAGACGAAGTATCGATCACCTTGGTCGCCATCGCTCTCAAAGGGATCAATTTTTCACGTTCCAGGGTTATTCCTTCACTCACGCTTCCCTTTTCGGAGAGGGGGTGGGCGCGCCTGGTTTCCTTGAAGCGGTGCAGCAGGATATCGTCGCCCGCATCCAGGAAAACAATTTCTATTCTGTAGCCCATCTCATTCAGCTCCGAAAATATGGACATGTATTTTTCGAGAAAATATTTTTCCCGCAGATCCATGACCAAAGCGACTTTGGATATTTCGCTGGATGCCTCTGTCTGTATTTCCAGGAACTTCGGCAGGAGGACGACAGGAAGATTGTCCACGCAGAAGAAGCCGATATCCTCAAGGGCCCGCAGAGCCGTACTCTTTCCGGATCCGGAAAGTCCCGTGATGATCACAATTCTCATATTTTTCATTTCATTCCTCGTGGTAAGCGGGTTTTCAGCACCCATTTCCTGTCAAGTGAGAATTTTTTCGCGATGACCTCGACAATGGTCGCCATGTGATTGCATCGGACATGAAGCTTGACCAGGGGGATTTCCACGTCTAGAATGTTGCGGTAATGAGTACGGCTGTCCGGCGCCGTGTCCTTTTCATTCCATTCGGCGAATTCAACCATGATGTCGATCGGGGCCCGCCTCTGAACAGCTTTGCCACCGTATATCTCTTTCACATCAATCAATCCGACTCCCTTTATATACACGAGATCCCTGGATACAGCCGGGCTGCCTCCTCTGAGCCGCGCGTCTTTCCCCTTGTTTACTTCCACGATATCATCGGAAATGAGTTTATGCCCTCTTCTTACGAGTTCGAGAGCACATTCTGTCTTGCCTGCACCGCTTTTACCGGTCATGACAATGCCTGTCCCGAATACGCGGATGAATACTCCATGCAGGATCGTCAGGCCGTCAATCCTCTCCCTCAGAAATCCGATCAGGCGGCTCCTGGTGACGAACTCATCGTATCCGGATGTAAGAAGGGGAATTCCGCTTTCTTCTGAAAAACGAACGAGGTGCCCGGGCAGGAAGTTGATTTCGGCAAAAACGATGCAGGGGATGTGGAGTGCTCGAAGCTTTCGGGAAATCCTGCCTGAAGAGGCGTCATCGGAAAACTCTAAAAAGGCGTCCTTCCCAACAACCAGGACGGCCCCGGAATAAATCCCGCCGGGAAAATTCTTTTCTCCGCTTTCGATCCGCGCTACGCGCGAGCTTGAAATGACGCAATCCAGACCCCATTCGCCGGTTCGCAACTCAAGCCCCAGTCGACCGGCTGTATAGTCGATCAGTTCCCTTATGCTTACACCAGTCTGCGCCGCCATATTCCGCCGAAAAGCTGTTCGGGTTTGCTGATTTAGCAGTCGTTCAATTATTCAGGCCAAAGAGGCTGCTTCTGCGAGCCTTCATATCTTGGCCTGCAGCGAAGCTGCACAGCCTGCTATGCTGATTCGGTCCGGTCTTTCTCCTCGATGATGCGGTAAATGTTTTCCGCTGTATCAGCAGACATCAAGGCGTTTCTGAACTCGCCATCTTTCAACATGCGGGATATCTTCGCAAGGACCTTGAGATGCTGGCTGGTTGAGCCTTCCGGAGCCATCAGCAAAAAAAACAGATGGACTGGTTTTCCGTCTAGCGCGTTGAAAGGTATGCCTTCCGAACTCCTTCCGAAAGAAAGAATGATTTTATCCAGACCTGCAATTTTACCGTGGGGGATGGCTACTCCCTCTCCGATCCCCGTGCTTCCCAGTTTTTCTCTTGACAGAAGCGCTCCGGTCATGGCCCCGAGATCCAGGTCATGATGGATTTTCAGAAATGCACTGGACAATTCCTCGATGACTTCGCGTTTATTCTTAGCCTTCAGTAAAGGAATGATAAATTCTTTTCGGAGCATACCAACAATATTCATTTAGATTCATCCTGAAAAAAATGCACCCCTGCATAAGCAGGGGGCAATTTTTTCAGCGGTTTTCCTCTGTATTAGAGAATACAGGGGGATCTCCTCGGCATCCTTACGTCTTATCCGGTTATTTCGACCAGCACGTAATTTCCGTCATCCCTCCTGTAGATCAGGTTGACTCTTTCCGAGAAAGAATCCCGAAAAATAATAAACATGTTTTTTGATTCCTCGAGCTGTACGAGAGCTTCATCCGCAGACATCGGCGTCAGGACCATCCTCCTCGTTTCGACCAGTTTCTGCCTCGGTTCATCGAGTAATTCCTCCGAAGCGGTTAACGACTCTTCGGCCAGGGAGGCTTTGGTTTCGAGTCTGGCCGCATTTTCTTTGTGGTTCCTTGCTTTCTCTTTGTGCTTCTTGATCTGCCTTTCGATTTTGTCGATGACGCTGTCGAAGGCAAGTTGCATATCCTTGGCCTCTTCCTTCCCGTTTATATTTACGCCCTTGGCCAGAAGATTCACTTCAGCCACATTACGGAACTTTTCAACGGTAATAATAACATGCGCTTCCAATGGTTTGTCGATGTATTTCCTTAATTTTCCAAGTCTGTCGTTCACATAATCTTTAAACCAGTCTTCTGCTTCAGTGTTCCTGAAGGTTACGGAAACCTGCATACTATCCCCCTAAACTAATTATATTCAGGATCATGGACGGACCGCGAATCCGGTCTCGATTTGAAATTATTTTTCTTTCAAACCGCTGAAATAAGTCTTTCTTCTGGACGAAGGAAGGATGTTCATCATTTCCCGATATTTCGCCACCGTCCTCCTCGCGATGGATATTCCAGAAGTCTTCAGGATATCCACAATCTCGTTATCGCTGTAAGGCCTTTTCTTGTTCTCATTCTGAATGATCTTCTTGATTTCCTCCTGTACGCTCTTGGAGGCGATGGAATCGCCTGAAGTCTTGCTGATGCCGCTGTTGAAAAAATATTTCAATTCGAATATTCCTCTCGGCGTATGCATATACTTGTTCGTCGTGACGCGGCTGATTGTGGATTCATGCATTTGCACATCATCCGCCACGTCGCGCAGGACCATCGGCTTCAGATAATTGATGCCGTAATCAAAGAAATCTCTCTGATACTTGACAATGCTTTCCGAGACCCTGTAAATCGTCCGTTGCCGCTGCTGAATGCTCTTGATAAGCCATGTCGCCGAATGCAGCCGCTCTTTGATGTAGTCCTTGCAGTTCTCGTTTTCAGTCGAACCGTTGATACCCCCGAGTATCTCCTTGTAGAAATTACTGATCCTCAGTCTCGGCATCCCGTCTTCGTTGATGATTATTTTGTAGTCGTCCCCCATCTTAAATACAAATACGTCGGGGATAATGTACTGATCCTTTTCTTCATTGTATATACGCCCAGGCTTGGGGTCCATGTTGCTGATGATGAGGACGGCATTGAGGACTTCGGCGAGGGGTACTTTCAGTTTTCTGACGATCTGGTTGTAATTCTTCGTTTCCATGTCCTTGAGATGATCTCTTATGATCGTCTCAAGGACCGGGTTGGACGTACCCAGGAACCTCGCCTGGATCAGGAGACATTCCCTCAAGTCTCGCGCCGCAATCCCCGGGGGATCGAACTCCTGTATCTTCCCCAGGACGCTTTCGACAAAATCAGGCTCCACATTTTCTATAGAGGCGATCTCCTCGATGCTTGCCATGAGGTAGCCGTTATAATCCAGATTCCCTATTATCTGCTCGCCCACTTTTCTTTCGCGTTCCCCGAGACGCGAAAGTTGAAGCTGCCACATCAAATAATCCGACAAAGATGTTTTCTTGGTCAGGACGTTCTCCCACGAAGGCCCCTCAGCATCTTCACGCTGATAGCTGACGCCCATCGGGCCGTAATCCTCCAGGTAACTGTTCCAGTCGAACTCTTCCTTGCCGTCCCCTTCCCCCGTCAGTTCTTCTGTCGTGCTCACGCTTTTGACCGGCTCCATTTCGGGCGCCATCTCGGATTCGGGATCGTCGTCGGCGGCGGTTTCCTCGAGAAGCGGGTTTTCCTCGATCTCCTGGCGAATAACATCGACAAGTTCCATCCTGGAAAGCTGAAGCAGCTTGATCGCTTGCTGCAGCTGGGGCGTCATGATCAACTGCTGGGATAATTTTAAATTTTGTTTCAGTTCAAAAGCCATAATCCATAACCATCAGGACTTATACTGCTGCCTTTCAAAAGAAAAATGTTCGCCCAGGTATATCTTTCTTGCGATATCGCTGTTGGCTATGAACGAGGGATCGCCTTCCACCAGTATGGTCCCTTCGTTCAAAATATATGCCCTGTCACATACAGTAAGCGTTTCCCTTACATTGTGGTCGGATATTATAATCCCAATATTCTTTTCTTTCAATTTGAAGATTATCTTCTGGATGTCCGCCACCGCCAGCGGGTCAATTCCCGCGAAAGGCTCGTCGAGCAGTATGTACCGCGGCGATGTGACGAGCGCCCGCGTGATCTCCACTCTTCTTCTCTCACCCCCTGAAAGGGAATAAGCCTTGTTCTTCGCCAGAGCCGTAAGATCCAGTTCGCCGAGTAGATCCCGGAGCCGTTTTTCTCTCTCGCTTTTTTCAGGTTCTACAATCTCCAGGATCGCCATGATGTTCTCCTCAACCGACAATTTCCTGAAAATAGACGGCTCCTGGGGCAGGTAATTTATACCACGTCTCGCCCTTTTATACATCGGATATTCGCCTATATCCTCGTCGTTCAGTAAAATGCGGCCGGCATCGGGTTTGATCAGTCCGACCACCATGTAAAAAGTCGTCGTTTTCCCGGCGTGATCCTGACGTTCCCTTTGGCCTCTATCCTGTCGACGTCGCCGGAGCCTCCGCCTATATCTTTTCCGGGATCGGTTTTTTCCTTCTTCTCATTGTCTTTCTTGTAATAAATATACAACTGATCTGAATTTATTACCTTATCTTCCTCAGTGGCAACCACGTTGCCGGAAAATACCACCAGCTTCTGCTCGTTGTAAGCATCGAGACGATCAGACGTGATATGGATCGGTCCGCTTTTTTTGGACCTGAAATCCTTGCTCTTGGTGTCGTTTTTTGCGTATCCCTGCACGGCTATAGCTACCATTATCCATGCAGCCATAATTACAAGCAGTTTCTTTATCATTTTGATTTCCCCGGGATATCGGCCTTTACGCCTGAAAGGAGCGTCACCCTTTCCTCCGTCACAAAAAGAGTCATCCCCGTACCTCTGATCTCCAGCCTGGGACTTTTCATGACTATCTGTCCGTCGGTATGAATCGTCTTGCCGGCGGCGGTATAATTCAGGCGGTCCGTCGTAAATGTGTCGCCGTTATTGGATACGACTTTCACATCCCCGTATATCTCCGCATTATTGTTGTCCGTGTGCAGACACCCCTCTTTGCCCGTCATGACAAGCTCTCTGCCTTTCGCCGTTATCAGCTTTATCCGTACATTGTCGAAATAGGCTAAATTGTCTTTTTTCACATAGCGGACCGAATCGGCGTTGATCTCCCATTTGAGATCCGGATCTCCAACTTCAGTATAATGAATATTCTTGATCTGAAGATCGACATTGTCCGGTATAATCTTCAAAAAGGTATTTTTTTCGGCTTTCGTTTTTTCTACGTACAAATAGTAAACAGCATAAATCGAACAGGAAACAACAACGAAAATCAGTCCCGCAATGATGACGAATCTTCTGTTCCTCAGTCGTAAAACGAACCCATGCAATACTTCCGCCAACATCCGAAAACCGTTTATTTATTAATAAAATCCGAGAGGATTTATATATCACCCGGTTGGATATATGTAAAGGCCAAACCTCCTCTGCACAACTTCGCCGTCAGCCATCGGCCCTGTGCTGTTAGCCTGATTCAACGGAAGAAGCGAAAAAACCGGCGATTATAGAGATTGGGCGAGTACTGCCGAAAGTCCTTATTCGCAAACCGTCCCGTCTTTGCGGGATCGGGATGTATGGAGGTCGTATTTTTCAACAACTGCATCCCATTTCCCCTGGACCTGAAGGATCAACTCGCAGATTTCCCGCACAGCCCCCCGCCCACCCGCTCTTTCTGTAACATAGTCCGCTATTTTTCTCACATATTCCGGGGCATCGGCGACAACAACCGAGAATCCGGCTCTCTTCAGGAGAGGAATATCCGTGACATCATCGCCGAGACAAGCGATTTGATGCGGCTGAATCCTCTTTCTTGCCGTAATATTTTCAAAAGCTTCCAGTTTATCCTTTTCTCCCTGGTATACTTCCTTGATCCCGAGATCACGCGCCCTGAGGTCGACGACCCTGGAAATCCTGCCGGTCAACAGGATGACATCGATTCCGGCCCGCATCAGGAGCTTTATCCCATGGCCATCTCTCACGTCAAAAAACTTCAATTCGCGCCCGCGATCGTCGAATATTATCCTGCCGTCCGTCAAGACACCGTCGACATCAAGGATGATGCAACGTATCCCGGCAATCTTCATGCTCAGCTTTTTACCGATTCGTCTTTTCATGCGGGCTCGCTCCGGTCTTCTTCCTTGATCAGGATGTCTATGTTCTTAAGCATTCCTAGGAGACGCGGCAACGCGCTGAGCGCGAGTGAATTCGGGCCGTCGCACTTTGCCTTGTCCGGGTCCGGATGAACTTCCAGAAAAATACCATCGATGCCGGAGGCGACCGCGGACCGGGAAAGATAAGGGACCATATCCCTTTCCCCTCCGGAGGCGTGGCCCCTTCCTGCCGGCAACTGCACACTGTGAGTAGCGTCAAAAACAACCGGATAGCCCATGCGCCTGATGATGGGAAGAGACCGCATGTCCGCAATTAGATTGTTGTAACCGAAACAGGTCCCGCGTTCCGTAAGCATGATATTGTGATTTCCTGTCGAAACGACCTTTTCGAGAATATTCGGAATATCCCAGGGAGCCATGAATTGGCCTTTTTTGATATTTACGATTTTTGCGTGCCGTGAGACTTCCACAAGAAAATCGGTCTGCCGGCACAAAAATGCAGGAACTTGCATTATATCGAGCACTTCGGATGCCGGTTCAATCTCCTCGAAGCGATGTACGTCCGAAAGGACCGGTACTGCGAATTCCCGCCTGATTCCTTTCAAAATCTCAAGCCCTTCTTTAAGGCCGGGACCTCTGAAAGATCGCAGAGAACTGCGGTTGGCCTTGTCGTAAGATGCCTTGAAGATGAACGGCATGCCGATTTCCTGTGTCAAGGATTTCAGGAAGGACGCCGTTTTTCTGGT
>JBHGBI010000082.1:0-7719 GCA_041946925.1 Syntrophales bacterium
TCGATCTGCCGCTGGAACTGATATGCGGCGTCGGCTATCTCCAGCTGCGGGAATCCTTTTTCGATCGCGGCCACCATCCCGCCCATCTCATCGATTTTGTGGATGTAATCCCAAGCCTTCTCCTCCATTTCGTTGGTCAGCGCCTCGACGAAATACGAGCCCGCAAGCGGGTCTATTGTGTTGGCCACGCCGGTCTCTTCCGCGATGATCTGCTGCGTTCTCAGCGCGATCTGCACGGCATGGTCCGAAGGCAGGCAGAGCACCTCGTCCAGTGAATTGGTGTGCAGGGACTGGGTCCCTCCGAGAACCGCGGCAAGGGCCTCCGTGGCGGTGCGGATGACGTTGTTGTACGGCTGCTGTGCAGTCAGTGAACAACCCGCGGTCTGCGTGTGGAACCTCATCCACCAGGAACGTTCGTCTTTTGATTTGAATCGGTCGCGCATGGCCTTGGCCCATATTCTGCGCGCCGCACGCAGCTTCGCGATCTCCTCAAAGAAATCGATATGAGAGTTGAAGAAAAACGAAAGCCGCGGCGCAAACTCATCGACATCGAGCCCCTTGCGGCGGATAACGTCTTCCACGTACTCCATTCCATCCCGCAGCGTGAACGCCAGCTCCTGAACGGCCGTAGAGCCGGCTTCCCGGATATGGTAGCCGCTGATGGAAATCGTGTTCCATCTCGGGACATACTTGGTCCCGAACTCCACGGTATCGCTGATCAGCTTGACCGAGGGTTCGGGCGGACACATCAGTGTCTTCTGGGCGATAAACTCTTTGAGCATATCATTTTGAATCGTGCCGCCGATCTTGCTCAAGGGAATCCCCTTCAAATCCGCAGCCGCGCAATACATGGCCCACAGAACCGTGGCCGGCGGGTTGATCGTCATGGAAGTGGTGATCTTGTCCATGGGGATCCCGTCCACCAGTTGCAGAAAATCTTCGAGAGTATCTATGGCCACACCGCATTTTCCGCACTCGCCCCGCGCCTTAGGCGAATCCGTGTCGTAACCCATCAGGGTCGGAAAATCGAAAGCGGTGCTCAGGCCCGTCTGACCTTCCTTCAGCAGCAAGTGCCACCGCTGGTTTGTCTCCTTTGCGCTTCCCATTCCGGAGAACATCCGGAAGGTCCAGTACTTTCCCCGATAGCCGGTAACCTGATTGCCGCGCAGGAACGGAAACTGCCCCGGGTAACCGATATCGTTGGCGAAATCCATATCCTTGATATCCTCGGGGGTATACAATCTCTTGATCTCGAGATCGGAAACCGTGGACCAGCGTGGTTTCTGATCAGGCCATTTTGCTACGGATTTCTTAACCTCGTCTTCCCACCTTTTACGGAGTCGGCTGGATTGATCCAGCAATTCTTTAGCAAAATACACTTTCACCCCTCCTCTCTCTTTTAGTAAGTTCCGCGTGAACTAAAATAAGACCGTATTACCCTACTCCTCCAATGAATATGGGTATAACGGAACAGTCCCGATGTCAAGCGAAAATCATGGAAAACACCGGAACAAAGGCATGCAAAGTAGCTTCTGATTGAGGATATTTACGCCGCCTGTCAACGGGCTTCTTTTGGCCATGAAATCAGCGGGGGATTGTGGTAGAAATCACTCAAATCGGAGCTGAAAGGAGGCTACGGGATGTGGGGACTCCTCTTTTAATGAAATTCGAGAACAATATTTACCTGGAAGGGGACAAACTCGTTATCATAGACCGCAGGAGATTACCCTCCGAGATCGTTCCCCTGTATTGCAGGACCTATGAGGATGTGGCGCTCGCGATTGAAAAAATGGCCGTGCAGGGGGCGGGAGATATCGCCGTCGCCGCCGGATTCGGCCTCTATCTGGCCGCTCGGGAAACGGAAAGGAAAAAAGGAAAAATCCCGGCGGAGCTGAAGCGGGCCGCCGCCAGGCTGGAGGCCACCCGTCCGACTGGCTTTCATTTGAAAGCCCTTTTGAACAAAATAATGACCCGCGTCGAGGGGCAGAGCGGCGCGGCTTCCGATTTTATTCACTCCTATTTGCAAGGAGTCATCGCCCGGCAGGATTCCGTTTCCCGGGAAACGGGCAAGCATGCCGAAACCCTGCTCGTGCCGGGTGATACGATTCTGACACACTGTTTTGCCGGAGCCGGGCTGCTCTACATGCTTCAGTTCGCCCGCGATCATAAAAAGGAGATCAAAGTCATTTGCACTGAGACGAGGCCCTATCTGCAGGGAGCGCGGCTGACCGCCTGGTCGGTCAGCGAACTCGGACTGGATACGACCCTGATAACCGATAATATGGCCGCCCATTTCATGTCGAAAGGGATGATCAGCAAAATATTCACCGCCGCGGACAGGATTTCCATGGACGGCACGGTGGCAAACAAAATCGGAACTTTGCAGCTCGCAATCTGCGCGGAATTTTTCCGTATTCCTTTTTATGTCCTCGCTTATGGAGGTCCCGACCGGGGCACTCCGAGCGCAGAGGATATTCCCATTGAGGAAAGGGACCCGGAGGAGGTTCTTCTTTTTCAGGGCATTCGCATTACAGGCCCATCCGTCAAGGCATTTTATCCGGCGTTTGACCTGACTCCGGCCCGTCTTATAACCGGCGTTGTAACTTCTTCGGGAGTCATATCCCTACAGCGTTGAAAAAGCTCATCTGTACAGCTCCGCTGCAGGCGAAGGGCGGAAGGGAATAAAATTTCCGAGCCTGTTTTGAACAGCCTTCAAAACAGGTGTTTTTCAACGTGCTGCTAATGCAGGCCGCGGTTTACCGGATATCCGATTTCACCTGCGGTAGATTTCAGCATCGATCGGGGAATGAGATAACTGCGCATGCGCGAGCCGATATACACGAGATACCATATATCTTCAAGTTCCCGCCTGCCGCGTCTCCCCACTATTTTGCCGATGCAGCCGTTAAGGGGATGCCTGGCGTTATCCACCATAACTACGTCGCCCAAGTCCATCCTTTTCCTTTCTTGAGAATTGCATTTTTTTTATTTATAACATAAAAATCCCTTATTGGGAAAATAATTCACGGATTTTCGATCCTTTCAGAATCGAAAAGCGTTCCGGCGAAAGGGGAAGAAAACATGGTTATCAAAATGCCGATCAAATTTCACGGCAACTACGTGGTCATCATCAGGAGCCCCGGTTCCGAGGCGCGGGAGAGATGCCAGAAGTTGACGGTACGGGAGCTTTCGGGGGAAGAAAAGGAGCGATCCTATCCGGGAGTGGCCTCAGCCGATCTGCCGACTCACCAGGTTACGTTCTACGATTTCGGTTGTAAAAGGATTATCGAGGGAAAACTGAAGACCAACTCAGAAGACAGGGTGGTCTTCAGCGTCAGGGAGAAGGAATACGAATTCGCGCCGTTTGTACCTAAGAAAGGCTAAGGGACAAAGGTTTACTAACCGCATTCAGTGAATCCTGAACCTTTCGCCCTCAGTCATTAATGCGCTGAGTCTATGTACTCCACAATCTTGTCCGCAATAGTCCGGATGACCTGTTCGAACTTCGATTCGTCCTTTTCCAGCAAAGTGATGCGGAAACCCGGAAGAGAAGTGAAAAATGAGGTGAGGGGAACCACGCAGATTCCGGTGGACCCGAGCAGATAATAGACAAATCTCTTATCGAGCTCTATTTTGCTGTTGACGATTTTATCGATGTAGTCTCTCACACCCGGCTGCTCTATAGGCAGCACCTGCCTGTCGTTTAAAACCGCTTCGTTGAATACCACCGACATGTAAAACGCCCCGTTTGTCCGGTTTACGATAATGTACGGGACATCTTTCAAGATGTCGTAGGCGATATTGGAAAGTTTTTCGTAATGCCTGAGGCGGTCGCTGAGATATTTTTCGTATTCCGGATGAGAGAGGAGCCTGGGAATCGCCATCTGCGGCAGCGTCGTCGAGCATACCTCCGCCATCTTCTGATTCAGAATCGCGTTTATGTAACGGGTAAAGGAGTCGTCTTTTTCAGCGTTGTATACCTCGATCCAGCCGCAGCGCGCTCCGGGCCAGGGGAATTCCTTGGAAATGCCTTTCATGCTGATTCCCGGCACATCCTCTATAATATCGGACAGAGGGACTGTCTTCTGCCCGTTATAGACCATATTTGTATAGATCTCGTCGAAAACGACAAAGAGTTCGTATTCCCTGGCGATCTTGATGATCCGCTTCAGGGTCTCTATAGGATACACGAATCCGGTAGGGTTATCGGGATTGATCACCAGGATTCCAACAATGGAGCGATGGCTCTTGACTTTTTGCTCCAGTTCGCGCATGTCCGGATGCCAGTTATAATAGGGATTCATGCGATATGTGTTGGGCGGAAACGAGGCATGGAGAACTTCCGCCAGAAAGTGTGTGGAGTATGTCGGCTCCGGCATAATTACCCGCGCGTCGACACGGATCGCACTGTACGCGCGCGCAATGGCATCGCCGAGCCCGTTGAAGAAAATAATATCTTCTTTGGTGATTTTTGCCTTTCCCCGGAGGTTCACCCTCTGCGCCAGGAATTCCCTGGTCGCTTCCATGCCTTTTGTAGGTGAATAGGCATAACAGCAATCCTCTTTGAGGATGTCGAACAGAACGTCCTTCATCCAGCCAGGAATCTTTTCACCTTTTTGAACGGGATCTCCGATATTTTCCCATGTAATTTCAACGCCGTACTCTTTAAGCTTGCTCGCCACACCCACGATGTTCCTGATCTCGTAGGTCATGCCGTTTCCACTCTTTGCAATATCGAATCTCATGATTTTTTCACCTTTTCACATCGGATGATCTCGTAAAAAGTCAGGATCAGTGTATATTGTCATGCTGAGCTGGCACGCCATAAGCTTACCGAAAGAAAGCATGATGTAATATCAACAACTTATATTCACCATCCGGCTGGCTCAGGACGACAATTCGGACTTTTTACAAGCTCACCACATCGTACAATGCATACTTGCCGTGACTTAATACAAATACGGAAAAAATTCTACCTTTTTTTCTTGGAGCACCGCACCAGACTCATTTTCCGGTCTTATGCATGCACTCGGCGCGTCCTGTTCTTTGTTTATTCTTGACATGCCTCCACGGCCCTCCTATACTTTATTCGTCTTGCGACTCTTTCGGCAACAGAGCGAGATCATAAAAAAACCGGCCTTCAAGCGACAAAACTGGAGGGATTATGAGCTATAAATATCTGCTCTTTGAAGCGGACTCCGGCGTGGGGGAAATCACTCTGAACCAGCCTGAAAAGAGAAACGCCCTGTCTCTGGATCTCCTGCGGGAATTGGGTTCTCTTTTTGAAAGGATTCAGAATGAAAAGAACATCAAGGTGGTCATTGTGAAAGGTGCCGGCAAAGTTTTCTCATCCGGCCACGACATCTCTGAAATGGTGGGCGGCGATGTCAATTACTACAATGAAATTTTCAGCACCTGCAGTGGTGTCATGCAGAAGATACAGAGCCTCCCTCAGCCTTTTATCGCCCAGGTCCACGGGATCGCCACTGCGGCCGGGTGCCAGCTCGTGGCGGCATGTGATCTGGCTGTAGCGGCGGAGGATGCTCTTTTCGGCACTCCCGGCGTTAAAATCGGGGTATTTTGTTCTACACCGGCTGTTCCTCTAGTGCGCGCGATCGGAAGGAAAAGGGCGCTCGAAATGCTCTTCACCGGGCGGATGATCTCAGCCAGGGAGGCCGAGCAGTACGGTCTGGTGAACAAGGTGGTTCCCGCCGCTCAACTCGGGCCTGAAACAAGGGCCATGGCGCATGAGATTGCGCAAGCCAGCCCGCTCACTCTGGCGATCGGCAAGTCGGCATTTTACGCCCAGGTCAACCTGAGCGATTCCCAGGCGTATAATTACTGCAACCAGATCATGGTAAATAACCTTTTTGCAGAAGACGCCGAAGAGGGCCTGAAAGCGTTTCTGGAGAAGAGGAAGCCGGTCTGGAAGGGAAAGTGAGAAAACCCCAAATTGTGAAATCGGGATTCGGGATTCTGGTGCCCGGGATTTGAGATTTATTTTCTGAGGCTCTTTATAGTCGACACATCGATTCCGTACTTCTTCACCCTGTGCCAGAGACTTCTCTCTTTAATCCCCAGCAATTGGGCCGCTCTTACCTGGATGCCCCCCGCCTTGATCATGGCCTCAAGGATCATCAGCTTCTCGATTTCGCGGAGCCGGTCGTCGATCGAGGCATCCTCCGAAAGTTCCGCGGGCGGGAGCCGGCCGGCAAGTCCCTTGGTCGAAATAATGTGTCCCGGCAGGTGCGCCGGCTCGATGATCCCCTCCTCGGCGATCAAGGCCGATCTTTCGGCGGTGTTTTTCAATTCCCTTATATTGCCCGGCCAGGGATAGGCCATCAAGAATTGCAGCGCTGTTGAAGAAACCTGGACGGGACCGGTCGATTTGCTCAGGAAGTGCTCCAGCAGTATGGGAATGTCTTCACGCCTCTCGCGCAGAGGCGGCAGGACAAGCGAGAATACATTGAGCCGGTAATAAAGATCTTCCCTGAACTCCCCGTTTTTCACCATCTTTGCAAGATTTTTGTTGGTCGCCGCAATAAAACGCACGTCGACTTTGATGGGTCGCGTGCCGCCTACCCGCTCGAATTCTCTTTCCTGAAGAGCCCTGAGCAATTTTGCCTGCGTAGAGAGAGGCATATCCGCGATTTCGTCTAGAAAGATCGTCCCCTTGTTGGCAATTTCGAATTTGCCCTGTTTCTGTGACGTCGCCCCGGTGAACGCGCCTTTTTCGTGCCCGAAAAGCTCGCTTTCAAGCAGGCCCTCCGGGATGGCGACGCAATTCAGTTTTACGAATGGCTTTCCCTTGCGCAGGCTGTGATTGTAGATGCTTGTCGCGATCAATTCCTTGCCCGTGCCGCTTTCGCCCGAGATAAGGACGGTCGCATCTGTCGGGGCGACCTTCATGATCTGGCTGAAAATAGCCCGCATGATTTTGCTCTGGGATACGATTTCCGGGAAGAGTTCCCGCGCCTCCGCCTTGCTCAGGCAATTTGTCATCTGCTGGAATGCGAGATTGAAATGTTCCAGATCATCCAGGCTGTCCGGCGTCTTTCTTTGGAATAGCGCTTTAGGCATCCCGGAGCCGGCCGCGATTTGCGCGCTGATCTCATTTTCCCCCTTCTCGGGCTTTTTCCGGGGATGAACGAAGTAATGCGTCAGTAACAACCCGCACATAAAACTGAGGACGATGACAGCCAGCCCCCACATATTGTTCCAAATGCCCGAGTGCGGATTCCATCCGAAAGGGCTGTCGCTGATCTTGAAGGCGACGATGGTGGACAACACGGAAAGCCCGCTGAAAACCGAGGGAATCAAAACATAAGGATTGATGTTGAAATGGAAGTTCTTCATCTTATTATCCGGACTCCTTTGTCTTAATCGGTTTATACTACGCAGGACGTTCTGCAGGGATGCAAGCATTTGTGCAGCGAACCGAGAAGGCGAATCCGGGGGAGAGATCATACCTGATGTCCTTCCAACCGGGGTAGAAATCTGCGGGCCGTGATGCTCCATCCTTTGTTGATGTGCGAACAGGCGTTTTGTATGCATCGGAAGATCAAGATTTTCTGCCGGATTTTCTAACTTCATGTTTACTTATTATGACAATAATATAAGAATGAACCTACATTGAGTAAGTCAAATATCCTACGCCTGGGGGCAAAAAAATAATGCTGATGGGTAATGATTTTTCAGGGGATTACGCGAACAACTTAA
>JBHGBI010000083.1:0-7555 GCA_041946925.1 Syntrophales bacterium
ATTGTTTTTCTTCTGATTTTCGGACTTTTCTTCAAGTATTCCTCCCAGGGCATATATATGAGATCCGTTGCCGACAACCAGCAGGCAGCGCTTTCACTCGGTGTCCACGTCAAGAGGGTATTCGCCCTTTCCTGGGCGATAGCGGCCCTCGTTGCCGCGATGAGTGGGATCGTCCTGGGAATCATGAACGGGATCAATGTCCACGAACTGAGCGCCGTGGGGCTGAAGGTTTTCCCCGTCGTGATCCTTGGGGGGCTGGACAGCATCGGCGGGGCGATCATCGGAGGCATCGTCATCGGATTGCTGGAGACATTTACAGGGGGATACATCTCCACATCGCTACGGGACGTGATCCCGTACATAGCCCTGGTGGCTATATTGCTCGTGAAGCCTTACGGACTTTTCGGCCTTGTTGAAATCGAGAGGGTATGAAATATCCGGCTCCTAAAGCCGCAAGTGAGTACAGAGGGAAGAATGAGACAATTCAAATTCCACGCATGCGGGAATTACAAAGAAGCTTACGGACAGGAATTGACTGTTTTTGAAACGGATTTCGGCCGGCTGTGGTCGATCGCCGGACTCGTCCTGCTTTTCGCAGTACTCCCGTGGGCGGTCAGTCCGTATTTGCTGTACGTGATCAATATGATCGGGATAGCCGCCATCGCGGCGATCGGTCTCAATCTCCTCATCGGTTTTACCGGGCAGATATCTCTCGGCCACGGTGCTTTTTTCGGAGTGGGGGCTTATGCCGGAGCGATTCTCGCTACATCATGGAACCTTCCATTCATCCTCGCTGTTCCCGCTGCGGGCATCGTTACCTCCCTTGTAGGCATGCTCTTCGGAATTCCGTCGGGCCGGCTCAAAGGGCTGTATCTCACCATTGCAACGCTCGCGGGACAATTCATTATCGAGTATGTCCTTGTCCACTGGGAGGCGGTGACAAAGGGTACGATGGGGATAACTCTTCCGGAAGCCTCTCTTTTGGGCCTATCCCTGAAAGGAGACCGGAGTTTCTTTTTTGTTATTTTCCTGTGCCTGTGCGCGATGACCTGGGTCGCCGTAAATATAATGCGAACCCGGTATGGGCGGGCCTTCATAGCGATTCGAGACAATGATCGTGCCGCAGAGGGCATGGGAATCCCGATATTCAGGTATAAACTCCTCTCGTTCGGCATAAGTTCGTTCTATGCGGGGCTGGCGGGAGCAATCTGGGCATTCTACATGGTCAGTATCACCGCCGAGCCCTTTACGCTCTCCCTGTCAGTGGAATACATAGCCATGGTCATTATCGGCGGGCTGGGAAGCATTGCGGGATCTATTTACGGGGCTGTTTTTATAACGGCGCTCAATGAATTGCTCCGATGGGCCACGGATATTCTCATGAATGCCGGAGGCCTTTCCGGTTTCGAGCTTACGATGGCGCCGATGCGGGAATTCGTATTCGGTCTCGCCATAGTCATTTTTATTCTCTTCGAGCCGAAGGGCCTGGCCGAGATCTGGCGTGTGGTGCGCTCCAGTTTCAGACTGTGGCCGTTTTCGTATTAAGAAACTGAAAACTGAAAGTTCAAAATATGACCGATAATATTTTGCTTCAGATAAACAATATCAGCGTCGTTTATTCGGATGTGATCCAAGTACTGAGGGGAGTCTCCCTTTCCGTTTCGAAGAATCATATCGTTTCATTGCTCGGGAGCAACGGCGCTGGGAAGACCACGACTCTGAAGGCCGTTTCGGGGCTCCTCAAGCCGGAGAACGGTAAAGTAACCGACGGCAGCATTACTTACGACGGTCAGACCGTCCAGAATTTATCACCAGAAGAAATCACCAGGAAAGGAATCATACAGGTACTCGAGGGCCGGCAGCCGTTCAAGTACCTGACTGTTGAGGAAAACCTCAAAGTGGGGACGGCCACGCGCTGGGGGAAGCCTTACAAGAAAGACCTGGAAATGGTCTATAAGTATTTCCCGGTATTACGCGAAAGGAAAAAAGGTCTCGCAGGATATTGCAGCGGGGGGGAGTTGCAGATGCTGGTCATGGGACGGGCTCTCATGGCGCACCCCCGGCTCCTTCTTCTCGACGAGCCGTCGCTGGGGCTGGCCCCTCTGGTAGTCCGGGAGATATTCCAGATAATCAAGCGGATCAACGAAGAGCAGGGTACCACCATCGTACTGGTTGAACAAAATGCAAATATGGCCCTGCAGATCGCGCATTACGGATACGTCATGGAAAACGGAAAGATCGTCATGGAGGGAACGGCGGAAGATCTCCGTAGAAATCCCGACATAAAGGAATTCTATCTTGGAATGGGAGCAGCCGACATGACAAGATCTTATAAAGAGGTCAAATCGTACAGGCGAAGGAAAAGATGGCTGTGAAAGCAGAAGGCTTTTACAAAACAACTCAGGACTGTCTTTCGCCATTGATTTCAGAAAAGGGCATATATCAGAAAACTATTTCCTGAGCCTGATGTCCGGTGTCTCAGCGTCTATTTAATCAATCTTCTGCGCATAACTGCGATTGTCAGTGGAAACAGTACCGCTCCGAAAGCCAACAAATAGGCGAGTTGCCAGATCAGGGATACATCCAGTACCCCCATGGAGAACGCTCTGGCTGCGTCGACAAGGGATGTAAGGGGAAAGATGAGAGCCAAGCGCTGCGCCCAGGAGGGCAGGGTATCGAGGGGGAAAAAAGTGCCGCTGAAGAGGAACATCGGCGTGATAAACAGGAAAATAGGAAGATTGAACACGTCAATGGTCCTGATGATCGAAGTAAAATACATGCCTATGGAACCGAATGCAAAGCCCCCCGCCAGGGAGAGCGGAATGATCAGAAGTCCCTCAGGATAACGAATGAATCCAAAGGCGCTGATGACAATCATCATGAGAATCGTCGCAATGAAGGATTTGGTGGCGCCCCAGGCGATTTCACCCGTAATGACTTCCTCCAGTGAAAGGGGAGTCGCCATCATAGCGTCGAAGGTCTTCTGGTAGAACATTCTGACAAAAGAAGAATAGGTCGTTTCGAAAAAAGCATTGTACATGATGTTTACTGCAAGGAGTGAGGGGGCAATGAACTCGGCATAAGAGATGGATTCGCCGCGATAAGTGACTTTTCCTATCAGCATGCTCAGGCCGACTCCGAAAGCAATAAGATAGAAAAGAGGCTCGAGCAGCGGCGGCAGAAAAGTGATCTTCCAGTTTTTCCGGTACGCAAGGAAGTTTCGTTCCCACACGCGAAAGAAACGTGTCGAAATGCGGATACCCGTTACATTCGTCATTCTCTTAAATCCCTTCCCGTAAGCCTCAAAAAAACATCCTCAAGCGTGGCCATTCTCATCGTGCAGTCTTCATTGCAGTATAGATTTCGTATTTCCTGATATAAATTTTCACGGTCGCTGCAGTAGATGATCAGACGATGTCCCAAGTCCTCACATTCCAGATGCCTTTCGGCTACGAACCTGCGCAATTCGGACCGGGGATTGACAATTTCTATGATGTCCCGACCGGCGTATTTTCGGACAAGCTCCGCCGGTTGGCCCTCGACGAGTATCCGGCCGTGGTCCATGATGATCAGCCGGTCGCAGAGGCGGTACGCCTCGTCCATATAATGGGTGGTCAGCAGAATGGAGAGGCCGCGGGTACGCAATTCCTCTAAACGCTCCCATACCTGATGGCGCGATTGGGGATCGAGGCCTGTCGTCGGCTCATCCAAAATGAGCAGGTCCGGGTTGTTTATGAGTGCCCTGACAAGGACAAGGCGGCGCATCATGCCGCCTGAAAGCTCCATAATGCGGGCATTCCGGCGTTGATCGAGCGCCATAAAGGCGAGCAGTTTACCGGCCCTGTCCCTTGCTTCTTTGCGCGGAATGTCGAAGTACCTTCCGAAGACCTCCAGGTTCTCGATGACATTCAGCTCGGGATCCAAGTTGTTATCCTGCTGGCAGACTCCGATTCTGAATTTGATGTTGCGCCACTCTTTCGTGATGTCCATCCCGAAGACCTCAAGACTTCCGGAGGACATGGGGGAAAAGCCGTATATCATACGGATAGTCGAAGTTTTCCCGGCCCCGTTAGGCCCCAGGAGCCCGAAGCATTCTCCCGGCGAAACGCGGAAGGATACGTCATTGACCGCGATTAGGCTGCCGAATTTTTTGCTCAGATGGACCGCCTGGATGATATCGCTCACGGAGTGGCCGTTTATAGGAAAACTTTCTTGAGACAGTCTGAAAAAAATAATGCTTTTTTATCAGTCTCATCATTACTTTGACGTATGACGTCGTATTTTTCAAGATGATTCGTTCAGGAAATCACTGCGGCGGGTGGAGGCTAAGATGGAACGTATCCGCGATGAGTTCCCGGCAGCCGGGCATGCGCGTTCTTCACTGCGGGATATCTGTGCTGGACCATCCTGAATCCTTCTTCCAGGAGCATCCTTGTTTCTCTGGTGCGTATATACGGATTCTTGGATCCCATTACCACTGCGATCAGCCTTACGTCGCCTCTTTTGGCGGTGGCTACAATGTGATAGCCCGCAGCGCGAACATAGCCGGTTTTCAGGCCGTCCACATCGGAACACCTCTGGAGAAGACGGTTATGGTTGCGCTGCGTGACATCGCCGTATGTAAAATAACGCATTGAATGGATGCTCAGGGATTCAGGGAAGCGGTTCAGGTATTGCCTGGATAGTTTCAGGACATCTCTGGCCGTTGTTACCTGTCCCTTTGCCGGCAGGCCGTTCGGGTTTTTGAAGCGGCTGTTCGTCATCCCGAGCTCCCGGGCCTTATTGTTCATCATTTCCACAAACTTATCCACTCCACCGAAATGTTCCGCAACGGCGACACAGGCATCATTTCCGGATACTACCGCCATGCCCTTAATCAGGTCTTCGAGAGGAATCTGCCTGCCGGCCTTGACGTACATCCTTGAGCCGCGGGTTCTCCATGCATTCTTGCTGATGGTCACGAGGTCGTCCATATGCGCTCTGCCCTCCGTCAACGCCTCATAGACGAGATACAGAGACAGAACCTTGGTTATGGATGCAGGCTGAATTGGCCTGTCGGGATTTTGCGAATAGAGAATCGTCCCGTCGTTCATGTTCATCAGTATCGCGGATTTGGCTTTGAGGTGGAGGTTAGAACCGGCGTAAGCATTTGAGAGCGGGAGAATAAATACGAATAGAAGCCACATGGCCGAATGAAAACTTTTTAAACCCATGGCATCCCTCTCCGTTGCCTGAAATTGCAAGCAGACTAAACAAAAAAAGGAAAGTAGTCAAGTATGAATTTTGCGAAAGCCGCGTTGTTCGCGGTCTGCCGCGGTTCGGGGAAGGATTACGGAGTTGCGATTCGTGATTAAAAGTTTCTTTGGAGTTTTACGAGGGACGCCTTTTGACAATCTGGTTGCCGATCACTGTCATCACTTTTTCGTTGCGCTGGTTGAGCGCTGTATACCGGAAACGCACTATCCCGCGGTCAGCCTGCGATGAAGAGAGGCGGACTTCGATAACTTCCGCCGTCATGTGCAGAGTATCTCCGGGACGAACGGGCAGGAGCCACCGCAGCTCGTCGAAACCGGGAGAACCCAGGCTGCAATCCGCCAGGGTCCCCGTCATGAGGAACATCCGGAAGGTGAGGGCAATCGTATGGATGCCGCTCGCAATGAGCCCTCCGTAAGGAGAGCTTTTTGCAGCTTCCACATTCAGGTGAAACGGCTGAGGATCATAGCGCAAGGCAAAATCAATGATTTCCGATTCCGTGATCGTGATGCCCGGGGATTCAAAACAACTTCCAACTTTGAAATCTTCAAAATAGAGATTCGACATCTGCATGCTCTTTCGATAAAAACTTTTTTCAGAAAGGCGGACCCGTCATGAGGACACGATTGTCCGGAGGACATCCTCCTTGCCTATCACACCTACAAGGATGCCCCTGTCCTGAACTGGCAGCGTATGTACTTTATGTTTGACCATCAATGTAGCGATTTCATCCAGGGTCGTTTCCGGCTCGATTGAAATCGGGTCGGGTGTCATGGCCTGGCTGACTTTAAGTGCGGCGATCTTCCGCATTTCGGCGTCAACATCAGCCGGGAGCCTGAGAGGAATCGTCCCGTCCAGGATCGTAAAGAAGGAAGGAAGAGGTATCTTTTTCTGCTGGTAGATCAGATCGCTCTGGCAGATGATCCCTTTTAGACGGTTTTCATCATCGACCACGGGAAGACCGTTCAGATGATTTTGAAGAAGTATCCTGGCTGCTTCGAGGATCTCCGTTTCCGGTGAAACCGTAATGACTTTTTTTGTCATGATGTCTTTTGCTCTGAGCATAATTTTGACTCCGTAGCGGTAATCAATCAAATCTATGGATGATGAACGGCCAGTACAGGTCGCACGGGACGCCCATTCTCAGCCATTCATTTCTTCTGTCCAATTCTTCATTGATCAGATCCTTGATGGTCTTCTTCAGACCATCCCTCAGCAGTTCCGTACTGACGGCGATTTCCACAATATCAGTAAGCAGACTTTCCCCGGCCTCTGCGATAAAAAACTCCCGCGCCTCCTCTACAAAATCAGCAGCAATAATCAGATTGTTTATTCTGAATGCTTTCATTGCTCAACCACGCAATCACCGTGCAGAGCTCAGGAGAAGTACCTCCTGGCGCCTGCATACCTTTTTGAAAAATAGCGACTCGATAGGATTTCCGTGCAGATTTTTTTCCCCCTGCCCGGCGCATGGATAAATTTTTGACCACCCGCGTAAATTCCTACATGGGATATCTTACCACGTCCTTCGATTTTGAAAAAGACCAGATCCCCTATCCGGAGCTGATTTTTTTCAATAGACACCCCGCATTCGTATTGTTCAACGGATGACCTGGGCAGATTGAGACCGTTCAGCCTGTAAACCGTCATGGTCAAACCGCTGCAGTCGAACCCTTCGTCAAACGACGAGCCTCCCCACAGATATGGGAGTCCAATGAAACTGCGGGCCGTCCGCAGAATTTCCTTCCGCAAATAATCACTTCCGTAATCCTTCAAACGGGCAGCGGCATAATCCGTGGGTTTAATAATATAGTATTCATCGATAACCCCGGATGATTTAAGATCTTCCGCCTTTTTGCGGGCGTCGGCTTCGGTTGAATAATTTCCGAAGCGAACTTTATAAAGGCCTGCCCCGAAGACAAAATAGTAAGCATCCAGCCCCTGTCCTCTCAGGAATTCCGAAAGCCTAGAGGCGTTTTCCACATTTGAGAAGGCGCCAGCCTGAATCGCAAAACCCATGCGCGGCAATTCTTTTCTCCCTTCCTCCAATGAAGGAGAAGCGGCTGGCTGACGGCCGGCGGGATAGCGC
This sequence comes from Syntrophales bacterium, assembly GCA_041946925.1. Taxonomy (GTDB): domain Bacteria; phylum Desulfobacterota; class Syntrophia; order Syntrophales; family UBA4778; genus JBHGBI01. The sequence continues at coordinate 7,343 of JBHGBI010000083.1, forward strand.
CTCGCGCTGCATCCAGAGATGGTCGCCAGTAACAGAGAGAAAAGGAGCAGTCCTAACAGGAATTTCCGGTTTCCCATTTCGCGAATATTCTATATTTCGAAATCACCGAATACACCGTTCGACGATGGCCGCTATTGAGTGGAGCCGGGATTCTTTTTGTTACGGAAAAAGCGAAATGTCAAGGCGAATTTTATCCAGAATTCACCACCCGAT
>JBHGBI010000084.1:0-7504 GCA_041946925.1 Syntrophales bacterium
CACATCTGGATTTCATTCAGCCCCGACATGAAGCACTGGGGGGATCATCAAATTCTCATTCCGGCGCGCAGGGGCGGATGGTGGGATGCGAACAGGATCGGGCTGTCCCCGCCACCCTTGCAGACCGAGGAAGGCTGGTTACTCCTTTATCACGGCGTGCGCATGACGCCGAGTGGATGCATTTACCGGCTGGGATTGGCGCTCCTCGATCTGGAAAATCCCCTTCGAGTATTGGCGCGATCGGATGAATGGGTATTTGCACCGGAAGAAAACTATGAATTGGAAGGGGACGTGGACAAAGTGGTTTTCCCCTGTGGCTGGCTGGTCGAGAACGACGTCATTCGGTTGTATTACGGCGGCGCGGACAAATGCATCGCTCTGGCTACGGCTCGTGTTTCGGAATTGCTGGGCTGGCTCGAAAAATACAGACACAAGGACTCCAGGTGACATCGAGAGTGCAGCTCTCCGGATGAGGCGATGCTTCGCCCGGGTAGATTCGACTGTATGATTCCAGTCGGCGAATTGGACAGGGAAGGATCCGAGACCATTCTGCAGGACTATCTTTATTTTTCATCATGAGTATTACGACAAATTCTATATCGCCGATATCATCAAACGCTTCCGTAAACGCTGACATCTGGAAATTGCTGACGTTTTCGGGAAGTACTTTACTTAAGCGCATCCTTGATGCAGACCGGCCCGAGGTTCTCGTAAAAAGTCTCTCCAGTGGGGATTTCTACTGGATCATAAAGCGCATCGGGGAAGAGGAATGCCTCCCCATTCTCGAACTTGCAACAGAAGACCAGTGGCAATATCTTCTCGATCTGGAGATATGGAAAAGAGACCTTATAGATCCAAAAAGAGCGCTGGCATGGCTTAAACGTCTGGGCGAAGCCGATCCAGATAGATTTTGCGCCTGGTTGTTCACCGAAGAAGACGGTATTCTCTCCTTGCTCCTTCTTCGAACCGCGGAAGTGGTCATCGCGGAGGGTATGGATCAACCTGATCTGTCAGGGGAATATTTCACGGTTGACGGAATATTTTACATCAAAGTCTTCAATGCGCAGGACCAGGAGACCATCGAGGGGTTGCTTCGATATCTGGCCCGCAAAGACCATGATAAATATCAGTCGCTTCTCTACAATCTTCATGGCGTAATTCCCGCCGAGATCGAGGAAGAACTCTATAGACTTCGAAGCATCCGGATCGCCGAATATGGATTTCTCCCCTTTGAGGAAGCGCTCAGCATCTATACACCCCTTGATCCATCAGCTCTCCAGGCCGGGCCGCGGCGGTTCCCGGGGAAAATCTACGCTCCGGAGCATGGAGGAAGAATTCCCCTGTTGCCCCTCACGCAAGTGGAATCCCGAAGCCCGCTGGCCGCGGCACTTTCCCGGATAGACGACCCCGCGCTTCTCGACCGGATCCGCATCGAGATCGCAGGTATTTGCAACCAAATCATCGCCGCTGATGCCATGCTGGCGGTTGACGACCCCGAAATCATTGTTGCAGCCTCTCGGCGGGCAGCGGCCTTCCTGAATATAGCAGTGGAGCACCTTTGCGGACCGGAGGGATCCGCTGCGGAGGAACTGTTTCGAACCCATTCCCTTCTTGATATCTTCCGCGTAGGATACGGCTTCGTGGTGAAGCTGCAACAAGAAGCCAAACGCTGGCAGAAGGGGAGCTGGTTCGCCGGCCAGGGTTTGGACACCAATTTCTGGGGGGAACCCTGGGGTGAAATGCTGGACGGCCTCCTGACCGTTCCCCCGCGGTTCTACGCCGGGAAGGATGCGCCTGAGTTATTCCGCGATTTCGAGAGGGCGCGGGATCTCGCCGATGCCAGAGAACTTCTCGATCAAATTCAGGCCCTCGACCGCATATTGGCGCGCCTTTCGCCGAACCGCTCCGGGAGATGTCATTTACACGTGCCGGGGATGACGTTCCATTTCTTGTTGTTCAATTATTGGGTTCGCCGGATTCTGCTGGAGGAGCCTTCTCCCGATCCTCTCACGCTTGCGGACGTGAAGCGGTTTTTCCGCGCCGTTCGCCGGAATGACGCCGGTCTGCCCTATCGAATGAAGGACTTCGCCGAGATCTTTATCGCTGACTTCATGAAGGGGGCCGCGGATTTCGAACCGCCGGCCCAACAAGCCCTTCGTAGAGCCCTTTTCGGAATCTGGGACGCATTCCGCAGGGAATACGAAAACATCGAAGAAGAAAATCTGGAGAGACGTTATCTCAGGTTTTTTCGTGTGGACTTATTAGATGGTCCCGAGCGGAAAGACAGGGTAAATGAAAATCCAAAAATTAACGAAGCTGCCGCAAGCAAGCACGCTCAAAGGTGAGACGAAGCCTGAGAACGCAAAGGCCTGACTTGTGATTTGCTCAGTTCACTTACTCTTTTTTACCCTTAGATTTCGCCTCGGCGATTTTTTCGATAAGCTGGGGCATCATTTCGGTGATCTGTCCAAACAATCCTTTTTTCTGGCTTAAGGAGTAAACGCATAAACCGCCGGATTCGTCAACGGTGACAACGGCTACAGGAGAAATGCGCATGCAGCCTCCCGTGCCCCCGCCCTTTCCCTCTCCTTTTCCCTCTCCTTTGCGCCCCTTTTCATCGGTGCCGCCGCCTTCGCCCTGCCCCATGAAACCACCGCCGCCTGCGCCGATACATATTTCAATGAACGGCACCATCGTCTTTCCCTTGATCTCCATGGCATCTCCAATGACTGTCTTTGCGCCCGCAAGCGCGTCGAGCTTCGAGAACAGGGTCTCGATCAACATTTTTACGTGCTCCATATTCTCCTCCTTCCCGAGAAGTTATTTATGATTTCACGTCCCTCACTGGATAAAAGAAATTCTCCCGCCAGGAGCAGCATGCTGAAGAGAAGAATATTCGCGCTCAGCCGCCCTTCCAGGCAGAACCTCTCTTCCTCGAAATCGGGCTCGATACAGAGAAGGGGAGCAGGAATCCAGGAGAAGCAGGCGGCCATGATGGCCATAAGCATCCCCGTACTTGCGGGATCCCCGGTCCCCACAATCCCCCTGACGCTTCCTTCAGGCGAAAGAGATATTAATAATTTATCTGCCTTTGAAAGAAGGAAGGACAGATGAGAGAAGATCCAGAATCGCGGAGCCCTTTTCCCTTCCGCCCGGCTCTCTTTCTTTTTTTTTCTTCCGGCTTGCCGCCTTTTTTTCCGCAATACTGTTTTCCCTCCCAGGAGAAATTCCAGCTCTCTTTTCCGAAAATTCAGACCGAAAAATCCCCGGAGCCACCTCAGAGCGAGGCCCCCCTCGAATTCCCCCTCAAAACGGCCTGTTATCTCGATATGGAAGGGGATGAAGATTATTGCCGAAAGCAGAAGCAAAATGATCAGGAGAGGAATTATTACAATCGTGTCTCCACCTCCTCATAGGGGCAGTCAGTACGTATATTCTTTAATATTTTTATCTTTGATCCATCCAATTTATCCTGATTTTCAGACTCGAAATTCCTGACCTTCCACGTGAATTCCGCTCCTGGAATCAAATAGGTTGAAAGTGATTATGTCTGTGGCGCCCTGTTCCCCCAGAAGCCAATGTGCCACGGTACAGGGGAGCCTAACCAATGACTCCCTGACTATTCGGGCAAAAATATCTGCTCATGGTTTGATGGCCTGGACTCTGATGCTGGACACGGCACTTTCCATCGTTTTGGCGACTTCTTCCTGTGTCATGTTCAGGCTCTCCATGATGGCCCGGGCCGTCGGATCGCTCACCAGGCAATCAATGGAAAAAGTCGTTTCTTCAAGGATGCGCACTTCCTGGAATCCCGCTTCGCGCATGACGCCGAGATAATCGTCTTTCGTCACGGCTCCCGAAACGCAGCCGATGTAAGCGGCGATCGAGTTCATGATAAAATCCGCAAGAGGCCGCAGAAGGACGATATCTGAGATCACCGCGCGGCCTCCCGGCTTCAATACCCTGAAGGCTTCCTGAAAGGCCTGTTTTTTATCGGGGACCAGATTGATGACGCAGTTGGAAATGATGACGTCGACAGTCGCGTCGGCGACGGGCAGGTGTTCGATCTCGCCCAGCCTGAATTCCACATTCCCCCGCCCGTCCTTTCGAGCGTTCTCCCGGGCTTTTTCGATCATTTCCGGCGTCATGTCGACCCCGATCACCCGGCCCTTTTCACCGACTTTCGCGGCAGCAAGAAAGCAATCGAATCCGGCTCCCGCCCCGAGATCAAGGACGACTTCCCCTTCCTTGAGGGAAGCGAGCGCGATAGGATTTCCACACCCGAGTCCGAGGTTGGCTCCATCCGGGACCGCCCGAATTTCTTCTTCCGAATAACCAATCCTCCTGCTTACCGCTGTGGTCAGCTCCTGTCCTCCGCAGCACGAAGAAGCCGTCGGCGGGCAGCAAGATTCTCCCTTCCTGGCGATCTTCGCATAGCTTTCCCTGATCGTCTTTTTAATGACACTCTCCTCCATACGCACACTCCTTTTGATTACAGAAGATCTTTCATCACGGGCCCGAGCATTCCCTTCACTATATCAGTGAGCTGTTCCACTTTGACCAGGGTGATGCAGCACACCTCCCCGTCTTTTTCCCAGGTCATCAGGGCAAGCTTGTCGCCGGCCCGTATCTTTGCCTTCTCACGGATTTCCTTCGGCAGCACCGTCTGCCCCCGGTCGTCGACCGCGATCAGCGATTCGACCCTGCAGCATCCTTTCTTCAGCGCGGATGTCATGCAGCCTTCTTTTTTCTCCTTTTTCGTCGTCATTCGACGTCCTCCCGGTTGATCCATCTGAATATTCAGTTAAATCTGAATATACATACTATGTTCTGTAATTGTCAAGAACCTTTTCATACAAGCGCCGCGGAGCGTGCGAAAGGCACACAATCTGCTCTATGTGCCCGATAGAGCCTCCGCCGAGCGGTTCTTCGAGGAAAGAGAACCGGCGTGTCCGGCCGGCCAGAGGAATCTGTTCGGTGGCGGGTCGGCGCCGTAACATAATGTTGACAATATCGAATCTCTTCCTTATTATGCACATTGCCGTACGGACGGGATGCATGCGATCAGTACCCGTTTACTAAAAATAATCACGGGTATTATTCGAGTGGATAAAATTGAACATTGAACAAGGAAAGGAGGCGAGGCAAACGATGGCGGATGTAAACATTACCATCAACGGCCAGCCAGTCGGTGTACCTGCTGGAACCACCGTTCTCAAGGCGGCGCGGCAGGCGGGAATCTATATCCCGACCCTCTGCGACCATCCGGCATTGATTCCGGTCGGCGCCTGCCGGATGTGTGTTGTGGAGATTCGAGGGCAGCGGAATTTGCAGACGGCTTGCACTTTCCCTGTCTCCGAAGGAATGGAAATACAGACGGAATCCCCCCGTGTCGTCAGCGCGCGAAAACTGGTTCTGGATATGCTCTTTTCAGAGCGAAACCATTTCTGCATGTATTGCGAGGCCAGCGGAGACTGTGAACTGCAGTCTCTGGGATATCGGTACGGAGTCGACCATTGGGTTTATCCGACGTATACGAAGCCGTTCCCGCTGGATGCCACGCACAAGCATATCCTCATGGAACATAACCGCTGTATCCTGTGCTGGCGCTGCATGCGCGCATGCAGCGATCTTGTCGCCAACCACACTTTGGGGCTGCGGGAGCGCGGCGCCGATACAATGATCCATGCTGACGCGAATCTCCGCTGGGGCGAATCATCATGCATCTCATGCGGTACCTGCCTTCAGGTCTGCCCGACCGGCGCCATCTTCGAAAGGCGCTGCGCATTCATGGGCCGCGACGCGCAATCGGAACACATCAAGAGTACCTGCAGTCAGTGCAGCGTGGGCTGCGGCATAGAAATCGTGACGCGCGGCGGTAATGTCCTTCGCATCAGGGGCGATTGGGAAGGGGCTGTCAATGGTGGGCTGCTCTGCAAATTAGGCCGCTTCGATCCTCTTCAAGATGACCGCCGGCGCATAACCAGGCCGTTGTTGAGGCGAAAAGGCAGACTCGAGCCTGTCAGTTGGAAGGAGGCCATTCAGGCCGCGGCGAAACGTATTGGAGGAACGGCCGGCGCGGAAATAGGCGTCCTCGCATCCAGTCACTCCACAAACGAAGCGCTTTACCTGCTTGACAATCTGTTCCGCCGGCAACTGCAGGTGACCAATGCCGGCTTGCTGAACAGGGTGGCGATGAAGCACATCGGGCGGCAGGAGGGCTCTCTTTCCGATATCGGCGGCGCCGATATCATCCTTGTGGCCGGAGCCGATCCTGTCAACGATCAGCCGGTTTCTTCGTTCCTTGTAAAACGTGCTGTCGACAGGGGGGCCCGTCTGATTGTCATCAGCGACGAAGATAACGGGTTGGCTCCCTTTGCATACATGAATATCGGAACGGCCGAAATAGACAAGGCGATTGAAATCGCTGGCCGCGCCGAGCGCCCCGTTGTGATATACGGCCCCTGGATCGACGGCAATATGGCCGATGCGTTGAAAAAGCTGCGGAATAGCGCCTCTTTCATCGCGCTGGAGCCCGGAGTTAACACCCGCGCGGCCGCGGCAATCGGGTTGAATAACGGATTCGATCCGTCCGGCGTCAAATTCCTGTATATCCTGCTTGGAGAACAAAAATGGGCTGATGAGAGCATCCTCGGAAAAATCGGCAAAAAGACATTCATTGTCGTACAGGCCGCCTTCGAGTCATCGCTTACAGAAAGGGCCGATCTTGTGCTGCCTGCGGCTATATGGTCCGAGAGGGAAGGAAGTCTGACGAACACAGAAGGCCGCATACAAAAAGTCGCCAGAGCGGTGGACCCCGTGGGGGAAGCCAAGCCGGATTGGGAGATCATTTCTCTGCTGGCGGATAAATTGGGCAGGAAACTCGGCTCTTCGTTCGATGAGGTCTCGTCTTCCGCCGCCCGGGCAATCAATGAAAGGAGGAACCGGCATGGCAAAGGTTAAAATCGCAACGGATTGGCTGGCCGGCTGCGCAGGATGTCACATGTCGCTGCTGGATATCGATGAGCGCATAGTCAAGTTGTTGGAGTCTGTTGAATTTACGTCAAGTCCCATTACGGATCTGAAGCACCCGCCGGAAGAAGGAGTGACCGTGGGCATCCTCGAGGGGGCGATCAGCAATACCCGCAATATCGAAGCAGCAAAGCGGCTGCGCGAGCGCTGCCAGATACTTATCGCAGTGGGCGATTGCGCGACTTTCGGGGGAATCGTGGCGATGCGCAATCTGGTGGGTACAGACCAGGCATTGAAGCGGGCCTACCTGGATGCGGAAAGCGTCTGCAACGGTGTCATACCCGATTCTCCTGAGCTCGGCAAGCCGCTCGACACGGTTACGGGTGTAGACAAAATCGTTAAGGTCGATCTTTTCATCCCCGGTTGTCCGCCGAGGCCCGGCGCTTTTTTCTATGCATTGACGGAGCTCCTTGCCGGGCGCACGCCTGTTGTTATTCCGGATGAACTATTCACATATGATTGAGGAGGACTG
>JBHGBI010000085.1:0-7353 GCA_041946925.1 Syntrophales bacterium
ATGGAGATAGACAACAAAACACTTGAAAAGGGCGGCGAAATGCTTGGTCTCCTCATGCAGAGCTACCGTACAAAAATCAACCAAGCATTTTTAAAACAGGACGACAAGTTCAAAATTGGCCTTGGTCTCACGATCTCTCCCGGGCTTACGGTGGATTCGGTAAAGCTCGAAGCGGAGATTAATTTCGTTTCGGAGCGAATAAAGGACACCTTCACCCAATCAGTCGATATCGGGCCCACCCTATTTGACCAAGAATCGACCGTCAAATGCCCCGTCCGGGGAATCCCCGTCCTTGAATCGGTCTGCGGGGATTGCAAGGATCGACAGGAACTCATTATCTCTGAGCCAAACGATGCCGGCGAGAGGCTGAATCAGTTTCGATCCTGCTCAGCATGGTCAAACTATGATCATCATAAATGGATTGAGAAGCAGATCAAGGATTGCGAAAGGTGGATTACAGAAAACAGAACAAATGAGTGCGGAAACAAGATTTCACCGGATGGAATTTGTTCATATCTGTGGCACAAAGATCCTGGAATCAACGGTGGAAAAATATCATCCCAATGCAATGATCTCAAGGAAGGAAGGCCGATCCTTTGCTGTCGGGAATGTCCAGAGAAGAAATGCTCCGATCGGTGCGAAGAGGCCAAAGGCAAAAAGAAGAGGGCCGCATGATTGAAATGCTCCTGAGCTACTGCCGGGATCGGTGTCCGAAGTCGGAAAAATGCTTGGCGTGGAGGAAGTGCGATGGATAGAGAAATCGAAATTCTTCAGCATAGCCTCGGGCTTGATTGGGAAAGGAAACCTTACAGGAATTATTATGCAGCGGCTCCTGGAGATTTTCCCGAGATGGACGCACTTGTTGAAAAGGGGCTGATGAAACGGGGTTATGCCGTTCCCGGCAATGATTTACGCTACTATCATGTAACTGATACCGGTAAAAAGCTTGCGATCGACAACCTCCCTCCGCTCCCTGCAAAGAAGATACGAAGATATCGGCGGTTCCTTGATGCTCAGGATGCTTACCCGGGTCTGACGTTTAAGGAATTCTTAACCAATCCGCTTTTCGAGGACGCGAGAGAAGACCCATGAAAGCAGATCCTTTGAATGTGAGGTGGAAATGATGGGATACGCAATACCGAAAACAATAAGCCTTGAAACGGTTGATTGCTGTAATTGCGGAGTAACGTTTGCGATTCCTGATTACATGCTTCAACGATTAAGAAGAGATGGGGGAGAATTTTATTGTCCAAACGGACACGGACAGCACTTTACACGAACAGAAGTAGCTAAACTCCGGGAGATGCTGGAAGCGGCCAACAAGAAGAATACCGATCTCTCTGATCGCTTGGGGAAGGCTCTATCGGAAAAGAATAAGGCTCAGGCGGCGAATGATCGACTCATGAAACGCGTAAAAGGTGGCGTCTGCCCGTGCTGTAATCGAACATTTCAGGACCTCCAGCGACATATGAAGACGAAGCATGCGGGGGCGAAGAAATGAAAGCCATTCGCGACTACCTTGCTTCCCTTTGCGGAGATCTCGAACCCGATGACGTGCATTGGGTACACGGTGGCAATGAAGCCCAGGACTGGTGCTACGAATGCTGCAAAGCAAAGGTTAAGTACTTACGGCGCCATGGGGAACGGAGCATGCGGAAGGAATATCGCGTCGATGGCGGATATGACACCAGCGAGGAAGATGGCCCGACATATTGCGAGGGATGTAAAAAATTGCTGAATTACTCGCTCACGTCATACGGCCTCTGGCTAGAACTGGATCATTTCATGGGATATGGTCTCCCATCTGAAATCGATCCCCATACCGCATACGAGCTATTGGCGATATTCGAAGCCGCAGAATACGAAGAGGATGAGGAAATTATAAGGGATGTCAACCGGCTCGCAGAGCAAATCAATCTTGAAAGGCTGAAACAATGACCGAAATCAAAAGATACGGGCAGGATATTGAGTATGACATGAGTAGCATCATTGAGCGAAAAGATGGCCCCTACGTCCTCTACTCCGATCTCACCGCTCTCCAGGCCAAGCATGAGGAGAGAGACGAAGAGCTCTCCGGAGAATTATTGGCCACGATGGAAGAGCTGGAAGATGTAAAAGCCAAGGCCGAGCACGAAATCCTTAACCTTAAACAGGAGATCGACTGCCTAACGCTTACAGTTGAAGAGCTGGAGCTGGAGCGGGACCGGCGTGACGAGGTCTGGCGCAACAAATATTCTATGGTCCAAAACGATCTGGCGAAAGCGTGGCAGGAGCGGGACAGGCTGAGGGAGGAGCCGGTTCATCTCGGTTTTTTCTATAACGATGAGGATGGAATCACCAACATTTACATTCTCGATCAAGACGGAAACGAAATAGAAAGGGAAGTAAGGGCGAAATGCCTACTGGAAAGAATCTCGAAGTATTTCGATAGGGCTAAATCAGCGGAGTCTGAGAGCGCCAAGCTCAAGGCCGAACTGGAAAGGATGCGGGCCGAGATTGACATCGCCTCTGTCGCCGGAATCTATATGGATCGCAGCCTAGCGGATTTCCGTAAAGCCTGTGAGGTGCTGATAATTGATGAAGAGAAAAATATTCACCCGAACAATGCCCTCATATCTGTGCTCTGTGACGCAATCCGGTTGACGCGAGAGTTCACGCACTGCACTATACCGAGATTAACCCCTGCCAATGATCAGAAGGAGGAAGGGTATGAGTAAAACTGATGATCTTTCCTTTCTTTATGAAATGCGCACAAGGTTAAACTCCTATCTTGAAAGGAACGACCCTACACAAATAGAAATGGTCAAGACCATGATAGGTGATTGGATCAGAGAACTGGAAGAAAAGGCACCCCCTGACTGAACCCTTGAACTCAGAAAACGATAGACCACCAAATTTTTACAAGGATGGCGTATTCTACCTCGTCAGGTGCTTTGTTTGCGGTGGGAAATATGGACGGGAGAATTATGCTCCGGCAGTATCAACAGGACAATGCGTCTGGTGTGGGTGGCGAAATGAAAACACTAACCCCTGACCAAGCAAAGTGGCTGTTCGAGAAGCTAGCGCGAGAGGGAGAATGCTGGCATGAATTCGAGTTTGAGTTAGATGGTAAGTACTGCATGAAATGTGGAAAGCCTGCTATCGGATGTCGTAATCCCAACCTCACCTCCCCCGGCTGGCCTGAATTTGGATGGTGCAAGGATAGACTGGTTGAAAAAGGGTCATTTGTGAACTTCTGCAACTATTGCTGGAGGAAACTGTATAAGGTAATACCTACGGCAATATGGGGAGGATCGCTACCGCAGGAGTACATCTATCCTCCCCGATTTATCAGTACCCTACATGAGTTCCTGAAGGAGAGAGAATGAAACGTCCATATGAAAGGCACCCGATATTCATCCACAAAAACGCAGTGGCGGTTATCAATATTTATACAAGGCATGATTGCATTGAGGATATTTTTACCGTCGCGGAGTGTTATCATGATTCGGATCATGTCCAGCAGGCGCAACAATTCATAGACCAGATGGAGAACCATTGGACGCCAGCGTTTCTGATGGCGTTGCGAGACGCTATCACTGAGAGATTGCACCAACACGACGCTGACTATGGGACCGATTTTGCCAAGGAGAAGTGGTAAATAAGGCCACCGCAAAACCCGTTATAACGGACAACATTGAACGATGCACCCCGTACCTGAATCAATCTTCATCCCAAGGAAATGCCCCATCTGTGGGGCCGATCTGAAGCCCCGGCAAAGGTATTGCTCGGATCGGTGCAGGCTCCGGGCATACAGGATCAGGCAGGTCAACAGGATCGTTGAGAGGATCAGGAGGGAGTTGATAAAGGAGATTGTGAGGTAACGAGATGAGCTGTCCTTATTCGGAACAAGACCTCGAATTATGGGATGGCGTCTACAACCCGATGGGAGACGCATGCGACGAGTGTGAAAATTATGAATGCGAGCACAATCTCGGAGATCCAACCCTTGAACGAGAATAGGCCCCATAATGCGTCAGACGCATTTATAAGCTCTGAAAATATCTCCAATGGAACTACCTTCATGAATGAATGTCCGATATGCGGAACGCCGTTTAAACGGGTCCGGCCCTGGCAGGAGGGATGTGGCTCTGCCGACTGCCGCCGAAGGAAATCTCAGATCAAAATCTATTCCTCCATTGCTCGGGAGGTGACGCGCCGTTTCGCCGATGAGATAGTTGTTGATTGCAAAATGATCGTCGAGTCCTCCTTGATATCGGGGAAGATATCCTTCATCGCTTCCCCCCAAGAGAAAATGGAGCTACTTCCCATTTTGTGATTTGATAGGTGAAACGTGGTAGGAAGTCCAGGACGATCAAGAACCAGTCCTGTCAGGATCGTATGCTTGTCTGGACGGAGTATCTTTGATATCTCTTCAGATATACTTGGAATTGCCTCTATCCAAACGATTTTTTCTGCACCGCATACTTCATATAAGGAAGCTTCTTGGGCGTAATGGGCGCCTATATGGAGGATGGAGCGAGGACGATATCGCGCAACGATCCCGTTAATATCGCTGGTTCCAACCACCTGATCAATACGAGCTGCCATTTTTGGGTTATTGCGGTAGATGAGGCAGCCGGACACAAAACCGATGATGATTCCGATGAGAATTCCGAAGGTCAGTTCCATTCCCGTCTCTTTTTCACAAAACGGGAGAAAAATCAAATTAATAACTTTGCCTCTGCCTCCCGCCTCAGTACGAGTCCGGGGAGTTTCCGGCCGGCTGCGTAAACCCACTTTCGAAGCTCCCGGGCCGCTTCCTCCCAGTTGCCCTGGTTTATCCGACGCCTGAGCGTCGATGCCTGGAGCCGGCCGCCTCCGAGGTTGAAAGTGAAATCGATGATGGCCCCCTGGCGCTTTTCTGACTCCAGCAGGAGGCGCGGACATTGACGGAAAGCGGAGATGGCGGCAGCCGAGAGGTCCTGGTGCAGGATTTCCGTCGCCTCTGGTTCGGGCAGATCCCGCACCTTTTCCCCTTTTCGGAAAGCATGGCCCCAGCCCCCGGTCAAGATCCCGGCCGGGCAGCGGTAGGGCTTGAGCCGGTAGCCTTCAAATTTCTTTGCCAGCCACTCAGCAACCCGATTCATATCTTCGCCTTCTCGAAGACCCGGTTCAGGAACCAGAAATTGAGGATGCCGGCAAGGAGTCCCTGATCCTCGCTGGTCCAGATCAGCTTTATGGATTCAATAACACCGATCCCTGTCTGGACGAGCCCTATGAACATGGCGACCTTCGCCGCGCAGTAAAGGGCGAAGAACCAATAGGTGATGACGGGCCGCACGGTCTGAGAAAGGAAGTGAGCGATCACGGTCAAGACATCGATCCACCACTTCCCGGTCAGGACGATCTTCGTCTCCTGGGATGCGATCGCCTGTTTGAGCGATTCAAAAAATCCGGCATTGAACTGTCCCTGGTTCTCGGCGCCGATCTCCGCCATTTTTTGGGCGCCCACCGCCTGGGTATATGCAAGCTGTTTATCCTGCAAAGCAAGCTCGTGCTTGCGCTCATCTTTGCGGTCCAGCCATTTAAATATTTCCGGTACGATCCTGAAAAGACCGCCCAAAAATCCGCCGACGAGAGTCTCGATCATTCCTCCTTAACCTCCTTTCCCGTCTCGGTATCGGATCACCTTGCCGCGTACAACCATGTACCGCTTTTTCTTTTTCTCCAGGGCTGCCTTCTGTTCCCCCTCAGGCTTTACCGAATCCAGAATTCTCTTGAGTAGCCCCGAAACGAGACCTTCTTCATCATGTCGCCTGGGCGGCTGCCGGAACCTGAGCTTGTCCCCTGAGCTGATCACCGGCATATTGTCACCCCTTGACCCCGTTCATGCGGCCCTTGAAATAGTGCAGGTCCGCCTCGATCTTGTCGGTCCTGTCCCACAGCTTGTCCACGGAATCCTTTGCCGCATATTCTTTCGGCAGGGACTCCCGGCATTGATGGTGCTCCCTGAAGATGTCCTCCACCTTAAGGCTGAGGCGCTGGATCTGCCAGGAGATAAGGCCGACGGCCAAAACCAGGATGATCGCTTCTATGATGATTTTGGTTATTTCTGCCATCTCACTTCCCTTTTAGTCTTTTTGAAAATCTCGTTTCCAGCCTTGGCAACATCGATCATCTGGAAGTAGGCAGTATCGATCAGCCGGCGCTTTTCCTCCGGGGTAATAGAGGGCAATTCATTTATCGCATTGATCACCTGTTGTTGCCTTTGGAGGGCCTGATACACCTTGTTGACCTGGGCAACGTCGCCGGCCTCAAGGACATCCGACGCCTCCTTTGGGTCGAATTTCTTCCGGGCGAGATATCGGGCCGTCGAGACGGTCTGATCCATTTTCTTGTAATTGTCGTAAAACTCCCGGACGCTCTCCGCGCTTGCGGACGGGTATCGGACTGTGAACGCCTTGACAAGGGGAATGTCCGACAGGCTTCTTGAGGGCTTCACCTTCTCCGGAACGACTCCCGCTTTCTTAAGGGCTTCATCCACAATATTCAGAGCGTGCTGGCCGAGCCCTCCGGTCCAGCCGCGGATGATATTCTCGATGCCCGCGGGGGATGTCTGGGAGGAGACCTCATCCGCGCCGGGAATCCTGTTTATCGCCTTTGAGATCGCCTTGGCCGTCTCGGTCACGTGCGGGCCGGCCTGATACTCCGGAAGAAGCCTTTCCATGCTTTGGGGAATGAGCGGCCGGTCGAAGAAAAAGCTCTTGTTGGCCCAGTTCTCAATGAGTGGAGCGCCTATATTCGGCATGATGCCCGGAGAAAGACCCCTTGCCGCCGATTTCAGGTAGCCATCAAACGCCTTCGGGTCCTGCGAGAGGATGTATTCCGCCAATCGCTCCGGCATGGAACCGAAGAGAATTCCGATCTCAAACGGCTTCGGGATACGGTAGATCCCGCTCGTGGCCGGGTTCATAGAGAGCATCTTCGCCTTGTCGTCCGCCGACATTTTCTTCCAATCCTCTTTCGAGATCCGGTTCGGAATGACCACCCAAAAGAGGTCCTTCTGCCACTGCGGGATATCTTCCCAACGACCGTCGGTGCGGTTGTAGAGGTAGAGTCCGATCGAGGGGAGCGTGATCGAAGCCCCTACCCTGAAAGCGGTTGCGCCCGGGGCCTCCTTGAAAGCTCTGATCATCTTGTCCGGCCCCTGCATATTGGCGTTCCAAAAGGCTACGAGCTGGTTGACGTGCTTTCCCCACGTCCCCTTTCGGGCGAAATCGAGCGTCACCTCGCGCGAAGCAAACCCCGCTTTCTGGATGCCTTCTTTTGTCGCACCTTCCTTTGCGATGCCTTTAGCAAACTCTCCAATCC
>JBHGBI010000086.1:0-7172 GCA_041946925.1 Syntrophales bacterium
CGGGGGATGAATATAACCTGCTTATATTAAGAATTCTTCCCTTCGGCAAGCTCAGGACAGGCCAAGCTCCCCATGACAATCTATGCTAATCCGGACTTTTTATGGAACCGTCAGATGTAAGGTGTCTGCGTTCGTCCTTTGCCTATCTACCAAATCATCCTTACCTTCACGCCCCGCCTGTTCAACTCCTCCTTGATCTGCCGGATCGTAAAGGTCCCGTAATGGGTAATGGAGGCAACCAGAGCTGCATCCGCCTTTCCCTGCGTGAGGACTTCGTAGATGTGATCCGTATTGCCGGCGCCTCCGGAGGCGATCACCGGAATGCCCGCATTTTCGGAGATAAGTCGAGTAAGCTTCAATTCGTAACCCTGCTGCGTTCCGTCCGCATCGATGGAGTTCAGGCATATTTCGCCCGCGCCCAGCCGCTCACCTTCTGCGGCCCACCAAAGAGCGTCAATTCCCGTGTATGTGCGCCCTCCATCAATGACGATTTCATAGCCGGAAGGCGTCCTTGCGGAAGGCTCCACTTTTTTGACATCCATTCCCAGCACGATGCACTGACTGCCGAACGCCTCTGCACCTTCGGAGATAAGCCGGGGATTCCGGACGGCGGCGCTGTTGATGCTGACCTTTTCCGCGCCGGCCAGAAGAACGCGCCGCATGTCATCCAGGGTCCTTACTCCACCACCGACGGAAAAGGGAATAAATATCTCCCCGGCCACGCGATGCACGACGTCGATCATGATGTCACGCTTGTCACTGGAGGCAGTGATATCGTAAAAAACGACTTCATCAGCGCCTTGCTGGTAGTAATATCTTGCCATCTCCACAGGATCGCCGATATCAATATTACCCTTGAACTTGATCCCCTTGGTCGTCTTGCCGTCCCTGACGTCAAGGCAGGGGATAATCCTCTTACTCAGCATGTCCGTCCCACGTGCAGAAATTTTTCAGGATCCGCAGTCCCGCAGCTCCGCTTTTTTCAGGGTGGAACTGCACGGCTATCAGGCTGTTCCTTCCAATAATGGAGGGGAAGCGAATCCCGTAATCAGTAGTCCCCAGTACAAAGCCTTCCTCCGAGGGAGAAGGATAATAGGAATGGACAAAATAGAATTCATCCGCCGGTTTTATCCCCTCCAGAACGGGATGCCTTTTCTTCAAATCCACTCCGTTCCATCCCATGTGCGGGATTTTCAGACGCCCGCCGTTGCCCGAAAGATCGCCTGGGAAACGCTTCACTGTTCCCGGTATGATACTCAGACAATCGGCATCGTTCTCTTCGCTCTTTTCCAGTATGATTTGCGCACCGAGACATATGCCCATTACCGGTTTGCCGGCGAGAACCGCCTCCCTGATCGCGCTGTCAAGTCCCGTTACCTTCAAATCGGCCATGGCCTTGCCTGCCGCGCCGACTCCCGGAAATATCACCCGCTCGGCGCAGAGGATCTCCTCCTTGCGCGGAGTGATCCGGCAGGCAAATCCGAGTTTCGTCAGAGCCCGTTCGACGCTTTTGAGATTGCCGGCCTTGTAATCAATAATCGCTATCATAAAACGGCTTGCAGTACCTGCTGACGGGGTCTACGGATTTCTTCCGCTGACGGGCGGCCGATGTATCCTGCGTTTCGTGTTTCCCTTTCAGAGGACCCATATTTATGACGCAAACAATGAAACGGGTCAAGACATATTTGAAAGCGAGCATGTACGATCTACTGTCCCGGGCGGTTCCGGGCTCTTTGACAGGGAAAGCCCCCTGCACAGCTTCGCCGGAGGCGAAAGGGCAAAAGGAAGATGAATCTTTTCTCCTCTGAACGTCCGGTAAACTTTGGGGAGCAACCCTGCATCCGACGTCCACTATTCGGCATCCGCTTTCAAGATTTAATACGCGTACATATTGCCGTAAGGCCGGTGGGTATTGGGGGCTATCCTGTAAAATTCCTCCTTCAGGATTCCATTGATGTTCAGCTCGAAAGTGCTGCAGAAATCTTCCAGAAAGATTCTCAGTTCTTTACGCTCCTCTTCATTGAGTTCAGCCGGTTTCAATCCCTTTCCGAGCCTGTGCGTCTCCACTGTTCCCCGGATATAGATCACGCCTCCATGCATGCCGGTACCCAGAAAATACCCGGCGGGTGGACGCCCGTTGCGGTCCCCGCCGAACATCCCCAGCAGGACAATGATTCCTCCGGCCATATACTCTCCCAAAAAATCACCGGCCTTGCCGCCGATCACGATGACCGGTACCTTATCCTTATATGCCTTCATATGGATCCCGACGCGGTAGCCGACATCTCCCCGGATATAGATCCGCCCGCCTCTCATACCGTAGCCGACGATGTCACCCGCCATGCCGTTGATGACGATCTTGCCGTCATCCATGGTGTTGCCGACACCGTCTTGGGCATTGCCATGGACAATGATTTCCGGCCCCTTCATAAAAGCGGCCATATCCTGACCGGGTGTGCCGTATATCTCCATCGTGATTTTTTCATCGATCCCGTCCGCAATGTATCGCTGGCCGTTCACATTTCTGAGGACGAAACGGCGCTCCCCCGCCTCCACGGCAGAACGTATCTTCCTGTTCAAATCCCTGTAATAAATGCCTCTGGCGTCGATTTCCATATTTCCCTCCCCCGCGCCGTTCTTCGGGGAAACGGCGACTTATCTTTTCCCGCCGGTCTTGAGCGGCATGCTGAAAGGCTGCATTTCAACCGCAGCGGGATTCAATTTCGCAATAACGGGATCGCCCGCTTTGGGGGCCCAGACCCTTTCCGGATCCGGACATATTTCACGGATCGCTGACTCCTCGCTGGCCATGTAGACCGTATCCCCCCTGGTCGCCGCGACCAGCGGACGCAGTTTTATTCTGTCATTCAGACCTACAAGCCCCCCATTGAATGCGAAAAGAATGGCGAAAGGACCGTTCAGCAGGGCGCTGCCGTATACCATGCGGATGGCACGGCAGAGTTTCTTCTGATCATCGTCCATCCGGTCGATTTCCTGCCAGAAAGGCGGGGCGAGCGCCATACAGGCGAGTTCTATCGGCAGATGGTGTTTCCTGATCAGAAGATCCAGAAGGTAGGCCACCACCTCCGTGTCCGTGAGGAGAGTGCAGTGATAGCCGAACATCTCCAGGTACCTTTTGTTAATCCCGTACGACGATATCTCTCCATTGTGAACGATGGACCAGTCCAGTATTGTAAACGGGTGAGCCCCTCCCCACCACCCGGGGGTGTTTGTGGGAAAGCGGTTGTGTGCCGTCCAGATATACCCTTCGTATTCCTCAAGACGGTAAAAATCGGCGATGTCTTCCGGATAGCCTACGCCTTTGAAGGCTCCCATGTTCCGGCCGCTCGAAAAAACGTACGCTCCGCCGATATCCAAGTTGACTTTCATGACCAGCCGAACGATGAAGTCATCTTCGCTGATGCCCTGGTCAAAAACGGTAACATCCCCGTCCGGCCTCGGCTTGACGAAATAGCGGTTAAGAAGCGGCACGTTTACAATCCTCGAATTCGGGCGGGTCGGTATCTTTTCTTGATGCACGATGTAGACGGCGCTTTTCAGGAAGGCCTCGACATCCGCCTGAGCCTGTCGGCTTTCGCACATAATATGCAGCGCGTAATGATCCTTGAAATCCGGATAGATGCCGTAAGCGGCGAAACCTCCTCCCAGACCGTTCCCCCGGTCATGCTGCGTCGCTATGGAGCGTACGATCACCTCACCGCTCACCCGGTCGCCGTTTTTATTGATCAGGCCTGAAAGCCCGCATCCGGAGATGTCTTTTTGATAATTCCAGTTCACTGACAGTCACCTTCACTGCAATTATGGATTGGCTGATAGCACCTGCTTGCGCACCGCGGCCGGGACATGGACGAAACCGAAATCCTCTCTCAGGAGCTCCTCCTTGAAATCGTGCACCCGGATGCGGCTCCGGATGAAACCCGTCAGAATCCCGGCCCTGTCGATCCGTCCCACAAGAACCGCCCCGACCAGTATACCGTCCCGCAGGACGATTTTCCGGTAGATATTTTTTTCCGGGGCGAGCCTGTAAATGACCTCATAGCCGTCACCCGGCGGATTGGCAAGCCCCATAGATACCGTGGGGATGCCGTAGAATTCAATGGAGTTCATGGAAAATCCGCCGCTGTAGATTCTTTCGGCGCCCGCCATGTTCAGCCCCGCGTAATATCCCTGAAGATATGCATTCGGCCAGATCGGCGTAACCCGCCTTTCACCCAGGACCATATCGACCGGCTCTGTAACGTCTCCTGCGGCGTAGATTCCGGGGATGCTGGTTTCCATATGCCCATCGGTCAGGATACCCCTGTTCGCTTTGATCCTCGTCCCTTCGATGATCGTCTTGTTAGGAACGACTCCGATCGCAATCACGACGCCCTCGCACCTCCTCTTCTGCCCGCTCGTCAGGATTACACCTGTGACACGTCCCTTTTTCCTGACAATCTCCCGGATGGAGTCATTCAGTATAATCTCGATCCCGACTTCGCTCAGCCGCCTGGCGATAATCCCGCCTGCAGCCCCGTCGAAAGCCGCGCTCAGTATCCTGTCCGCGAGCTCCACAATTGTCACTCGGACGCCGCGATCGCGAAGGCTTTCCGCGACCTTGAGGCCGATCAGCCCCCCTCCCAGGACCACCATCTCCTTGACTCGTCCAACCAGCGAGTCGAGTCTGCCGGCATCATCGAGGGTCGTGAAGGAATAGATATCAGGACCTTTTCCCCCCTTGATTTCCGGGACAAAAGGGATGCCGCCTGTTGCGATGAGGAGCCTGTCGAAGGGGATCTTCGCGCCGTCCTCCAGAAGAATATTCTTTCGGCCGGGGTTGATTTTAACCACACTCTTTTCAAGAAGGAGTTTTATCTTGTTCTCGTCGTAATAGCTTTCCGGGCGATAGTACATATCCCGCTGGCGGATCTTTCCACTCAGAAGTTGGCTGATGAGAGGCCGCCCGTAAGTCTTGTAATGTTCGGCTGAAACAACCGTGACGGGATGGTCCTGATCCACTTTCCGGATTCCCTCGATCGCCCCGATCGCGGCCACTCCGTTTCCGATTATGACATATTTCATGGCAGTTACCTCTCTTCAAACACGAGCGCCCGGTTCGGGCACGCCTCCACGCACGCCGGCGTTTTCCGGTCGGGGCAGAGGTCGCATTTCATGACTTTCTCCTTTGCCGGGTTTTTCCTTATGACGCCGAAAGGGCAAGCCATAATGCATGACCAGCACCCCACGCATTTCTCCTCCAGATGGCGGACCACACCGTCCCTGTAATCCTTGTAAAGAGCTCCGGATATGCATACATGGACGCAGGGCGGCTCATCACAATGCCTGCAGTTCACGGACATGGTGAGGGGTCCCGCCTCTTCCACGATATTTCTCGGCTGGGGACGCGGCTTTACTTCCTTGAAAGCCCTGATCGGGTCTTTCAACGCGGAATGCTCAACGATGCAGCCGATCTCACAGAGATGGCAGCCGATGCACACTTCCTCCTTTTGATAAACACGCTTCATATTCGATTCCCGCTCGTATATTGGGTTTTGTTCCTATTTTGGGTTCAGGATTCTCTCCTCATGCACCGGCGTATTTGATGCCGAGAATCTCGAGCTCCACCTGATTCAAGCCGACTCCGCGCAACTTTTCACGATTGCCCCGGAGGCTCTCCAGGGCGTTGAGTCCCATCCCGCCTAGCATTTCCTGGATTTCGTGTCCCCATGCGCGGACGAGATTCGAAAGCCTCTCGTGCGCTATCTCCGGATTGACGCGTTTTGCGAGATAGGGATCATTGGTAGCGATGCCCCACGGGCATTTCCCCGTGTAGCAGCGCTGGCATATTGTGCAGCCAAGGGAAACCAGAGCGGCGGTGCCGATATAAACGGCGTCCGCGCCGAGGGCGATTGCCTTGACCACGTCGGCACTGCACCGGATCCCTCCCGCTACGACGAGGGACGCCCGATTCCGGATGCCCTCCCGTCGCAGCCTCTCGTCAACTGACGCCAGCGCCAGTTCGATCGGTATGCCCACATTATCGCGGATCATCGTCGGGGCGGCGCCAGTTCCTCCGCGGAAACCGTCGAGCGTAATGACGTCGGCGCCCGCCCTCACCATGCCGCTGGCGATGGCGGCGGAATTGTGCACTGCGGCGATCTTGACAAAGACGAGTTTCTTGTAATCAGTGGCTTCCTTCAGGGCGTAAATGAGCTGCCTGAGATCCTCGATCGAATAGATGTCATGGTGAGGCGCCGGCGACAGCGCATCCGTCCCCTCGGGGATCATGCGGGTAAGCGATATCTCGGGCCCGATCTTTTCACCGGGCAGATGTCCGCCTATGCCGGGTTTCGCACCTTGGCCTATTTTGATTTCAACAGCTGTTCCGGCATTCAGATAATCGCTGTGCACCCCGAACCGGCCCGAAGCGCACTGGACGATAGTGTTTTTCCCGTACTGGTAAAGAGAGGGGTGGAGCCCTCCTTCCCCCGTATTATACAGGATTCCCATTTCCTGAGCCGCCCGCGCCAGCCCGATATGAACATTGAGATTTATGGACCCGTAAGACATCGCGGAAAATAGAATCGGATACTCGATTTGTATCTGGGGAGTGAACTCCGTTTTCAAACGGGACCTCCCGGGTGAATCGATCTCAACAGCATCCGGCCTGGCACCCAGGTATGTCCGCAGCTCCATAGGCTCCCGCAGAGGATCTATGGATGGGTTGGTAACCTGGCTGGCATCCAACACCATACAGTCCCAGTAAACGGGATAAGGATAGGAATTTCCCATGCCGGTCAGCAGGACGCCTCCCGTAGCGGCCTGCTTGTAAATATTCTTGATATGCCAGGGCGACCAAAGGGCGTTTTCGCGAAATTCCGAGGGATTCCTGCGGATCGTAATAGCCCCCGTCGGGCAGAACGCCTCGCAGCGATGACATCCCACGCATTTCGTTTCATCCGTAGTCACCTCGTCATGGATTTCATCATAACGGTGAGCCTCATATGAACACTGACGGACGCACACCTGGCATTCGATACACTTGCCGGCATCCCGCTCGACAATAAAATCGTTATAATTCTTGCTCGCTTCGCTATAAAGCACGTCCGCTTTCCTTTCGATAAAAAAGCCCCCGAAGCAATTCCCACATTGGGGGCCTGAAATCGTCTTTT
>JBHGBI010000087.1:0-6933 GCA_041946925.1 Syntrophales bacterium
CTCACGTTGAAGGTTGTCTCCCTGGTGTCCTTCACGCCGGCGGATTGAACCGTCTCGGTGACTGTATATGTCCCTTTTTGCGCTGTGGGGGGAAGGGTGATAGGTATAGTGGAAGTGTAAGTACCGCCTTTGCGTTCCACATTCACTTGCGGCTGACCGACGATTTCATCGCCTATTTTGATCGTCCTTGACTCAGTGACATTGATCTGTGTATCCGGAGAGGGTGTAAGCACTGCATACGTCATCATGAGATTTACGGTATCGCCCGGTTTCACAGTCTGCGGAGTTGCGGATGCATTCTCGATCTTGAGAACGGTCCCGCTGGAAGGCTGGTAATTATATTGCTGGGCTGTTTCGGCTCTTGATCTCTTGACGTCATACGCGTAGTGGCCCACAGCGCCGCCGACCAGAGCTCCCAGGAGCCCTCCCAGAACGGTACTCTCCACGCTTCCCCTGCCCAGAACGGCGCCAGCCACCGCTCCCGTGGCCCCACCGACTCCCGCGCCTGTGGCCGCTCCTTTATACTGTTCAGGCACGGACGCGCATGAAAGAACGGAAGCGCAGAAAACGATGATCGTCAAAATGGAACACAATCTTGATTTCATAATTCACCTCCATCTGAATGGATTGCCGACCGTTGCCGGTCGGAAGATGCTTTGACTGGGAAGCCATCATCCTGCTAAGGTTCATCAGCTTGATGGGACCTGCCGGGAATGCTGAAGCCTATGGCTGCTCCCAGAGTCAGAGCGGCGGCCAGAGCGGCCAGGGGATTGCTGTCGATAATGCGCCGGAGTCTGCCGGAAGTCTCGCGAATCCTGCTCTGTGTGGATTCACCGATTTTATCCAGGTAGTCGAAAGCCCGGCTCCGCCAGGTGGTCTTTTTTGATATCTCCGTTGCCGCGCGTTCCAGGTTTTCTTTGGCGGCGCCGGCCTTCTCCGCCGTCAGGGAAGGCACTTCTTCCTCTTTCCGGGGGATTGCTTTCTGATATAACTCGCCCGCCTGAAAATAGCTCTCTTCGGCATGCCGGCCTTCCCCGGACTTGTTGCTTCCCCGCAGTGCTCCGGCGATAAGCCAGCCCAGTCCTATCCCCGCAAGCGCGGCGGCGATGGGATGCTCCCTGATCATCCTTGCGGCGCCTGAGCCCGCTTTTAGAACCTGTTCCTTTGCGCTGTATGTCATCTTCTTCGTTCCCCTTGAAGTAAATTCCAGGATTTTTTTATAGATCCGATCCGTCAGGCGTGCGGTCGACAATATTCGCTCGATGGCTTCCACAGTTTCGCCCATTTCGCTCCTGGTCCTCTCGATTTGCGCACGGATCTCACCCGGATATCTCATTTTACTCTCAGCCGCTTGTGTTATCTTCAGTCCTGCCCTCATCGGTGGCCCTTCGCCTGCAGCAAAGCTGCGCGATGAGCATTTTTCAACGGCCGGATATTTTGTCCTTGGCCCACTCCACATCCTCTTTAATGGTTTCAATGGTCTCGCCCGGGGTCAGCTTACTGATATTGATATTGCCGAGCGCCCTGCGCACGAAGATATATCCGATGCCGCTTACAACGATGCCGGCGGCCAGCGCTGAAAGCCATGGCGGGAAGACACCGGCAAGTATCAGGGCGAACGATGCCACCACCGCAAGTAATCCGGCATATGCCGCCGCCGCCCCGACTGCGAGCAGGACGAGGTCTTTGCTGAGGGCAGTTGCCTTTCTGGATATCTCGAGCCTTGCGAGCTCGATCTCATCCCGCATCAATGTCCTGAACCCGTCGGCAAGATCGTTGAAAAGATCGCCGAGAGACAAACTGTCTTTATTCCTCTCCATTCATATACCCTCGACTGCCGGCTGCCGGGGTGGAGTTTGAGAGGCCATGGCCATGCGCGCCAGCAGGAATCCCAGAGCAAACGCGCCGGCAAGGAGCAAAACGGGCCGACGCCTCGTCATGTCCTCCGTCTTTGCGATCAATTCGTCCACATCCTTGTGCCGGATGAGCCTTGAGACCCGTTCGATGTTTTCCGCCGCCCTTTCTGCGTGCCACGCCACGGACGCCAGGTCCTGCTCGCGCAATTGCTGCCCTGTTTTCTTCAATGCCTGTGCAATCTTTTCCAGGTGCTCTGAAGCACGGCCCTTGCGCGTCACCAGTATTGATTTCGCTTCCCGCCGGACTTTTTCTTTGACCTGTTGCACCTTTCCCCTTGCAAATGTGCCGCCGAAACCGCTTCCTGGATGATCGATCATGTTCTCCTCACCTCGCTTGCTCCAGAGAGTCTTCGATTTTAGCTGAAGAACACCTGTTTAGAGACTGTTCAAAAATTTGGCCAGGGGACTGAAGGCAAGGGCGACGAAAAAAGAGCCGCTAACCTAATATTCAGTTTATTAGAAAAGACGGGGATGTATAATCGAGCAATACCTGATTTTCAAAAGCGAAATATCTGAATTGGAATTCAGGGAAAAGATGATTCTCCGCGGCGGGTCACCTCGCGGGAATAGCGGAACCCGTCTCAACTCCTGGGTTTCTTTTTTAATGGAAGGCGCAAGGCGCTTCAAGGATGCTCTTCCGTCCCGTATTCATCGATAAACTTCCTGAATTCCGGGTGTTCGATCAGAAGCCTGCCGCCGATCCCGATCAATCTGTCCACCTGGTCCTTTGCCAGCGAGAAAGTTGTGGGCAGCCTGTTGAAAAATTCTCGTTCTTCCTTGTCGGCCAGATTGTCGAAGGACAACTCCGCAATATATATCTTCAATCGGCCTCCGGTGAGAGGCGTGATCCTATAGCCGCCCAGGCAATGCTCATCAAGAAGCTCCTGACAGTCATCCATATATTGCTGGGCCTTGAGCCTGTCGCTGATTGCTTCCCTGAACACTTCGACCGTTTCGAAAGAGTAGTTGTCCAGTGACACCGTGCAGGTCTTGTATGCCGCCCTGGCCAGGCCCGGGGGGCTTTCCCGCTTATCCAGGTCTTCCGCCGCCCGGGTCTTTGCATTCACCACGATAATGAGCAATCGTTTAACGGCCCCTTCGTTTATTTTCTGCCGGATATCCGCCCTGAGATACATATCGTACACCGCCCTCAACCCGATATTATCGGCCAGCCCCCCGTCCATAAGATGCACATAGCGGTGCGACTTGTCCGAATACAGTGCCCTGGCGGATGCCGAGACGTAGCGCCTCCTGTTCTTCCAGTAGTCCTTCAGGGCCATTTCGTCTTCCGCCGTGGGGTTTGAGAATCGCGGATCCGGATAATTCACGAGACTGACCGGGGTGAGCAAAAAAGGAAACGCCGAGGACGCCGCCACTGCACAGGCCACTGGATACGAAAGCAAATCCGAGCTGAGATAGCGGAACTGGCCGCCTGTGAATTCAAAGCGGGCTCCCTGGTAAAGATCGGTCGCGTTGATGATCAGGAAAGGCCGCCTTTTCTTTTTTGCAATGCTTTCAAAAGTCAGCGATTCGAAAATCGTCTGATCGTAAAGCTCCGCAGCAAGGTCGATGCGGCTGAAATAAGGCGAAGCGAGGCGGAACCAGTTCGCCGGGTTCATTGCCTTCATCGCCAATTCCTTCTCGATATTCCTGTAGAGGAATTTATCCTTGAAGTCGTCGAATATTCTTTCACCGAAAAGGGCGTAGTAAGCCCCTGTAAATGACCCTCCGGAGACGGTCGAGATGACATCCACCTCGTCGAGCAGCGTCCTGTTGGTGCCGGGAAGCAGAATGGTGCTCATTTTTTCCAGGACGCCGTATGCCAGAGCCGCCGCGCGCGTCCCCCCTCCGGAAAACGTGAGAACCACGAACGTCTCATCGGAGTCCCTGGGCTCGCTGAGCAGGCTGAAGTCATAGGTATCCTTCGTCTCCTCCGCCAAAGGGCTGTTTACGCGGTAGTGGGCGCACTGAACGATAAACAGCAGGGCTATTAGTAGCGGGACAAGATGAGATTCATGAAATCTTTTCAAAGTGCACCTCCATGGGTTTCAATGCCGTGGTCTTCTTCAGTTCGATCTCGATCTTTTCGGGCCTGAAATTGGAAGGAGGCGATTTAAGGCGGACTGTATGGCTTCCTTTTTCAAGCTCCAGCGTTACGTTTGTCCACCCCTGGCTGATATCATTAATCACTACCTCCCTCCTGTCTGCGAACTTGACGAGCAGGTATTCCAAGATATCACCTCCTGCGGGCCGTCCGGCGGACGGCAGAAATCACGAGTGAAAAAATGAATCTTGCGCGATTCTCTTCCTTTTCAAAGGAGAGCCGAAAAAAAAACCTTCTCAAAAGAGAAGGGGGTATAGGCCTGCTGAATTCATGGAGTTGCCTTTTTTCCGAGCGAAAGAGAAACGGGAAATTCCAGATGGATTGCAACTATACCGTCATAACCTACTTTCTGAAAGTCCGTCCGTCAAGACTTTTTTCCTATGCCGCAGAAAAATCATGGCCGCCCGTCCGGATCGGAATGAGAGAGCACAGATGTATCTCAGCAGGAGGAAATCTTTCTGTCCAGGCTTCGATACTGAATGGCTTCGGCGACATGGGATGAAAGAATGCCCTCCGTGCCGTCCAGATCGGCTATCGTGCGGGCCACCTTGAGGATCCTCGTGACGCCCCTGCCGCTCAGCCCCAACTTGTCCATCGCCATCTCCACGAGGTTTTGTCCCTCGGCGTCCAGCCGGCAGAATTCCTTGATCTGCCTGCCGGACATTCGCGCATTGCAGGCCGCTTCAGCGGAAAAACGTTTCTTCTGGACGGCTCTGGCGCGTTCCACTCTGAGCTTGATATCCGCTGACGTCTCACCGGAAGGCTTCCCCATGAAATCCTTGTACTTCACCGAGGGGACGTCGATATGGATATCTATGCGATCGAGAAGAGGTCCGGAGATCTTGGTTCTGTAGCGGCGTATCTGGCGGACACTGCAACGGCACCCCCTGCGTGAATCCCCGTAATATCCGCAGGGGCAGGGATTCATGGCAGCTACCAGCATGAACCTGGCGGGGTAGGTGGCGCTGATGCAGGAGCGGGTGATAGTTACTTGGCCGTTCTCCAGGGGCTGGCGCATGACCTCGAGGACGTTTTTTCTGAACTCGGGCAGTTCATCCAGGAAAAGAACTCCATGATGGGCAAGGCTGATCTCGCCGGGCTTGGGCACGTGTCCTCCGCCGACTATTCCGACATCGGAGATAGTATGGTGCGGGGTTCGGAACGGGCGGGTGCCGATGATCGCCTCCGTTCTGTTCAGAAGCCCTCCGACCGAGAATATTTTTGTGATTTCTATGGCTTCATCAAAGGAGAGATCGGGCATGATCGTCGGCAGGCGCTGGGCCAGCATGGTCTTACCGCTCCCTGGAGGTCCGATCATAAGAATATTGTGTCCTCCCGCAGCCGCCACTTCCATTGCCCGCTTCGCTTGCTCCTGCCCATGGATTTCATTGAAGTCGAAGGGATAAGCGATTCTCTGAGAGAATATCTTTTCGACGTTCGTGCGTACCGGTTCAATCCTCTTTCTGCCGCTGAAAAACTCGACCACGTCGGAAAGCGCATCGACGGCGATCACGTCGATGTCGCGGACCATGGATGTTTCGAAGGCGTTTTCCTTCGGAACGATGATCCCCTTGATTCCCATTTTGCTGGCCTGAATGCCGGCGGAAAGCGCGCCGTGGACTCCGGTGATGGTCCCGTCGAGAGAGAGTTCGCCGATGATCATATAATCGAGGATACTGTCCTTCCTGATGATTTCCTCGGCCGCCAGTATCCCCGCCGCGATCGGCAGGTCGAAGCCGGTTCCCTCTTTGCGGATATCCGCGGGGGAGAGATTGACGGTCACCCTGTCTGCGGGGAAACTGTATCCGGAGTTCTTGATCGCAGCCCGGATTCTGTCCTTGCTCTCCTTGACGGAGGCGTCCGGAAGACCTACTGTGGAGAACTGGGGCAGGCCGTTGGAGATATCCACCTCCACGTGGACGGGATGCGAATCTATCCCGATTATGGTGCTGCTGATCACTTTGACGATCAAGCGAAAGGGGGTCCTTTCAAGGCGGATGCGCGCAAGGAGACAGTCAATCCTCTCCAATGATATCTATTTTGCAACGTCAAATTTATTAACGGATTATTGACCCCGTTTGGCAGGATATTATAATACAGATTTCGGCTCCGGCTTCCGGAGAGATCATAAATGAGACTATTAAATACAGGCTAAAGGAGGGCGGATGGATTTTTTCGGCAGCCTGTCAGGATTTGATTTTTCTGTAGAAGTGATCGAGGACCTTCTTGCAGGTTTCGATTTCCTGGGCGGGCAAACCGGATTCCATTTTCTCGCTTATTTTACGAACTATGGATCTTGCCTTGGATGATAACTCGCGTCCCTGGGGCGTTATAAAAATTGATGTTGCGCGCCGATCGGCGGGGTCCGGCCTGCGGATAACGAGACCGGATTTTTCCATTCTGTCAATTACGCCGGTCATGGCCGGGTTTTTAATTTCCAGTAACGAAGCGAAATCGGATATTTTTCTGCCGTCTTTTTGTTCCAGTAGATAAAGAACCGCAGTCTGAGTGGGTGTTGCGTTTATCCCTTTTTTCGAGAACTCGCTGATAATGAAGCTTTTCATCGCCTGATTGATCCTGGAAAGATTCTCAATTAATCTATTGTTTTTCCGCATGCTTCTTCTTTGACCTCATTTCGGAGTCTGTAAGCGTTCCGTTCTGTCCGTGCGAGCAGACGAACCACCTTCAAAGGAAATGATCTCCTCCGTAATTTTGTGTTCTCGTTTTGTAAAATATTTATCGACGGTTATCAATAATATTTCATCGAAGCAATATTTAATGGTCTGAAACATTATAACTTTGAAAACCCGAGTCCAGCAATAATGCATTGCCTTTCTGCCTCGGGTTAACTTTCCGCTTGTAATTCTTCGGAGTATTTCTTACACTTATTCAGTTTTCAATAAACGCCTTTTT
>JBHGBI010000088.1:0-6272 GCA_041946925.1 Syntrophales bacterium
TCAAGAAGTTTGTCGGCCTGTTCCTGATCCTGTACGAATACAAAAGCCGCCTGAATCCTGTTGAGCGAGGAAGCGAGTTCTTCGGATACAGCCGATGTGAATAGGTTCACCGTTATCGCGCCTGCCGCCTGCGCGCCAAGCTCGCTGAACAGCCATTCGGGGTGGTTGTTCGTGACAATGCCGATATTGTCCCCTCTTTTCAGATCGAGAGAAAGCAAACCCATGCAGGTTGCTCTCACATACCCCAGGTAATCCTCCCAAGTGTATGTCTGCCATATTCCGTAAGCCTTCTCGCGCAAGGCTATCCGCTTCCCGAAGCGCTCTGCCTGCTTTATAAGAACCTGCGGCAAAGTAAGCCGGGCCAGCTCTGACAGGATTTCTTCTTTTATCTTTTCCATTGATATTACAGAAAGCGGATCGCTTCACCTGTTACTGAACAGGTCGACGATGAAATACGTCTCAGCTTCTTTCTTCCGTCCGTCCCCCGGCATCTCCGTTGCCTCCAAGATAGGCGGCTATAACTTTCGGATCGTTTTGAATCATATCGGGGGTGCCTTCGGCGAGTTTCTCCCCGTAATTGAGCACAACGATCCGTTTTGAAATGCTCATGACGATCGACATGTCATGTTCTACAAGGATCATAGTCTGTCCCCATGCCTCATTCAGCTCGACAAGAAAACGCACCATGTCCTCTTTTTCCTCGAGATTCATCCCGGCGAACGGTTCATCAAGAACCAGCAGCTTCGGCTCCAGGGCGAGAGCACGTCCCAGTTCAACCCTCTTTCTCAATCCGTACGGCAGAGACCCCACCATCTTTTTGCGTATGGCCTGCATTTCCAGAAAATCGATGATTTCTTCCAGAATCCTCCTGTGGCGAATCTCCTCACTGCGCACCCCGGCGGTAAAGAGGCAGGCGGAGCCGAATCCGTATTTACAGTGGATATGCCGCGCCAGCATCATATTGGAAAGAACTGTCATGCCGGGAAAAAGCTCAATGTTCTGGAATGTCCTGCCGATGCCGAGATGAGTAAGATCATGAGTGGGCAGGGCCGTAACATCCTTTCCGTTAAAAATGATTTTACCTCTCTGACCGCGGTAATACCCTGTCACGCAATTGAGCAGACTCGTCTTTCCAGCGCCGTTCGGTCCGATGATCGCAAGGAGCTCGCCCGTCCGCACCTGAAGGTCGATATTGCAAAGAGCCATGATGCCGCCGAAGCTGAGTGAAAGGCCGATGATCTCCAGATCGGATTGCATTGCGCCGGGCCCTGCATGCCTGTAGATACCAGGCTGTCCGCGAAAGGCCTTCATACGATACTTTCCCGCTCCTTTCTTCCTGATGCTGATCTGCGGATTTCAAATAAACATCTTATCCACCCGGTTACCTCATTATCCTTATTTTTTCTTTGCCCGGACTATAAAAATTTGTCAAAGGCGTATAAGACCCGTCTTCACGTACCCGGACAATGCGCGCTTTGAATGACCCTTCATGATTATTCCTCGTGTAAGTGATATTCGGCACAATCCCGCCGAAATCCTCGTTCCTGAACGACTCCAAGGCGGCATTGATGGTCTGGCTGTCGATTCTTCCGTATTTTTCCTGGGCGCGTACGAATCCCCTTTCCATAATCATTCCTACGACGACGCCTTCCCAGTAGGAGGCGTCAAACCTGTCGACTGTTTTGTACCTCTTCCATAGATCTTTCATGATCTTCATGCCCCGTGAATTGTCCGAAGGAAGTCCTCCGGGGAATTGAATTCTCAGCCTGTCGCGGATGATCCCCTTGCCCAGCCTGAAGAAATCCGGGTCCGTGGACGTCCAGGTTCCAAAGAACGCGGGGTTATAGCCGATACGGTCCGCGCCCTTGAGAGCCGTAATAATAGTCGCGGGAAGCATCTGCATGAAGATATATTCAGCGCCGCTTTTTTTAAGCCTGAGGAGCTCCGTTGTCAGGTCCACGGTCTTCGGGGGAAATTCTTCGATGGCGACAATGTTGATCCTGTTCGCCGCGGCATACTCCCTGCTCGGCTTGTGTATCGAGCGGCCGTACGCGTTATTATAGGTAAGCAGACCTACTTTCGGCGGTTCTTTGCCTCGGTGGATGGTGCGAATATATTCGAGAACCGCATAGCAGTCCATGCGATAGCTCCCGAAAGGCAAGTACATGTAATCAACGGGGGGCTCCAGGATTTCCCAGCTTGTTGAATAGTTGAGAGTGGGAATTCTATACTTCTGAATGATCGGCTTCGCCGCCAGTCCCTCGCCCGCCCCCCATGTAGCGATCATGTCCACTTTATTCTGGTCGGCAAACTTCCGGACCGCGGAGATCGCTTCGGGAACTTTATATCCGGTGTCAACCAAGATCATCTCTATCTTCCTCCCGGCGACTCCTCCCTTAACCTCATTTACGTAGTTGAAATAATCCTGCTGTCCTTTGGCATGATACTGTCCCCAGCTTGACGCGGGACCCGTGAGGTTGATGGCCGCTCCGACTTTTATGGGTCCCGCGGCCCCGGTACATGGAGCGGGCAGCCAGATTAATACGGCGATCAATGAAATTAGTACGATTTTGAAGCGCATGATGTCCCCCTTTTGATTGAGATAAAAAAAATGGCCGCTTGGTTTCTCCACGGCCATTCAAACAAAAAGCCGTGGGCAGATCGTCCGGCCTGCCCACGGCCTCGAATCCTGTTTATCGTCATTCAAGGCAGCCGGCAGACCTTCCCAAAGCCAAAAAAGAAACCAAAAAAAACGAAGAATCGATCTGCACGGCTGAATTTCGAATCCATTTCACACATCCTTCAAAGCGTAATACTCTTTAAAACCAAGGGCCGCCTTTTGTCAAGAAAAAAATATACTTCTGAAAATCTTCAGGAAATAGGCGACAAGATTCGCGTCCCAGGTGAAAACCAGCCTTGTACAAGACCCGGTGCTGTGCTAAATTATCCGCAAATCGCACCGGAGATGGCTATGGATCCAAAGGTATTCAGAGAATATGATGTCAGAGGAATCGTGGGTAAAGATCTGAATGAAACGTTTGTATTCGATTTAGGAAGGGCCATCGGCTCCTACGCTATGGATCGAGGTGTTAAAACAATGACTCTTGGGAGGGATTGCCGCCTGAGCTCGGAAGAATACGGAAATGCCGTTAAAAGCGGCATGATCGCAACCGGAATCGATGTCATCGATATCGGCCTGTGCGCCACGCCAATGCTCTACTTCTCGATCAGGGAACTCGGCGCCGGCGGAGGCGTCATGGTTACCGGCAGCCATAATCCTCCTGAATTCAACGGATTTAAGATTTGCGTAGGACCGGATACTATTTACGGAGAAAGCATACAGGATCTGAGGAAGATCATGGAGGGGGAAAAATACAGGACCGGGCACGGCCGCGCGAGCCGGACGGATATCACACAAAAATATCTTGATTATATCTTCAATAATGTGCAGATCAACAGGGGCCTCAATGTGGTAATCGATGCCGGCAACGGTGTTGCCGGACTTTTCGCACTTCCCCTGCTCGAAAGGTTCGGCTGCAGTGTTACCCCGATATACTGCGATGTCGACGGTCGTTTCCCCAACCATTTTCCCGATCCGACTGTCCCCGAAAATTTGACCGAGATCATATCCCTCGTAAAGAAGAAGGGTGCCGATGTAGGCATATCGTTTGACGGCGATGCCGACCGTATCGGCGTTATCATGAATAACGGCGAAATCCTCTGGGGGGACGAATTGCTTCTCCTGTTCTCAAGATTCATCCTCAAGGAAAAACCCGGTGCATCCATAATAGGCGAAGTCAAATGCTCCAACAGACTTTATGAAGATATCGAGAAGCACGGGGGCAGGGGCATTATGTGGAAGGCCGGACACTCCCTGATTAAGGGGAAGATGAGGGAGGAAAAAGCGCTTCTTGCGGGGGAGATGAGCGGCCATATCTTTTTCGCGGACAGGTATTTCGGGTTTGATGATGCCATTTATGCGGCCATGAGGCTGCTGGAGATTCTGTCCAGAACGGGAATGCAGCTGACCGAAATCCTCGCCGACGTCCCCAGGGCATTCAATACCCCCGAAATCAGAATCGATTGTCCCGATCATATCAAATTCGATGTGGTCGAAAGATTAAAAGAGTATTTTCGCAAGGACCACCGGATCATAGATATAGACGGAGTCCGCATCCCCTTTGAAGACGGATGGGGGCTGATCCGCGCTTCCAACACACAGCCGGTGCTCGTTCTGCGTTTTGAGGCGGCCAGTCCCGAACAGTTGGCCGCCATAAGATCATTGATCGAGAGCGGCTTGAAATCCGTAATGACCGGCCTTTCAGGGTGATGTCCGACGCCTGATTGCCGTCAGGGCAGGAAAGACCGCAAATTCGCCCCTTTTCGGATAAGAGGGCAGTAGAACAGCGAATTTCCGTGAATACATCGATGGATCAGCTTCTCAGAAGAATACGCGCGGCCGCGGGGGATATTGCACCTGATCTCGTCCTTAAAAGGTGCAGGATCATCAATGTATTCACCTGCGAGATCACGGAGGGGGATATCGCCGTAACGGATGGGACTGTGGTCGGCATTGGGAGTTACGACGGACCGGACACCCTGGACATCCGGGGCCGCTATGTCTCGCCGGGTTTCATCGACGGCCATCTCCATATCGAGAGCAGCATGCTCTGCCCTCCGGAACTCGCCCGGGCCGTTATCCCGTCAGGCACTACGACTATTATCGCCGATCCGCATGAGATAGCGAATGTGCTCGGAAAACGAGGGATACGGTATATGCTGGATATCAGCAGGGGACTGCCGGTCGATTTCTATTTCATGCTTCCTTCCTGCGTTCCGGCAACAGGGATGGAAACGTCAGGGGCCGATCTGTCTGTGCAGGACCTTCTCGAATTCAAAGATGAGGAAATGGTACTCGGCCTTGCCGAGATGATGAACTACCCGGGCGTGATATCCGGGTTCCCTTCCGTTATCGAAAAAATACGTGTTTTTTGCGACAGAGTCAAGGACGGCCATGCGCCGCTCCTATCCGGCAATGCCCTGAACGCATATCTGTCCGCAGGAATCCGCTCCGACCACGAATGCACGCGACTGGAAGAAGCCAGGGAGAAACTGCGCCTGGGGATGCACATCATGATCCGTGAAGGCACTCAGGCCAAAAATCTGGATGCCCTGCTCTCTCTCGCATCGCCACTTGCATTCCGGAAGTGTTCCCTGGTCACGGATGATCTCCATCCCCATGACCTTGTGAGGAAGGGACACCTGAATCATCTGCTCGACATGGCTGTAGCCAGGGGTATCGAGCCAGCGGCTGCTATCGCCATGGTAACCCTCAATACTGCCGAGTATTTCGGATTGCCGGGCCTCGGAGCGATCGCGCCTGGCTACCAGGCTGACCTGGTGGTCCTTTCCTCGTTGAATCCGCTGAAGATTGATGCAGTGCTCAAGAAAGGGCGCATAGTTTACGCAGACGGGACATTATATTGTGAACCGTCGAAACCGGTCCGTCCGCCGGGAATCAGCCCGATGCTAATAAAGTCGTACGGCCCTGATACATTTTCAATACCGGCCCGCGGTAGCAGTATCAGGGTGATCGGCGTTGTTCCGGATCAGATCATCACCACTCATGATCGGGCGGCGGCCCGGATCGAGAGAGGGCTCGTCACTGCCGATCCGGAGAACGACATTATAAAGATCGTCGTCGTGGAGCGCCACCGCGCGACGGGAAATGTGGGCCTCGGTATGGTACGCGGCTTAGGACTCCGGACGGGCGCTCTCGCCTCATCGGTTTCGCACGATTCCCATAACATTATCTGCGTGGGATGCAGCGACAGGGATATGTACGAAGCGGTCAGAGCCGTGGAGGCCATGGGAGGAGGTCTTGCGGCGGCTCAGAACGGCCGGGTCCTCGCACGCTTTTCCCTGCCGATAGGGGGGCTCATGTCGGACCGCCCTCTGGAAGAAACTGCAAAAGGATGGGAATATATGAGAAAGGTGGCATTGGAAATGGGGAGCACTCCGGAGGAGCCTTTCATGGCTATGTCCTTTCTCGCTCTGCCCGTTATCCCGGAATTGAAGATCACGGACCGCGGTCTCGTCGATGTCAACCGGGTCGAACACGTATCCCTCTTCATGGATTGAAAAGAGGAGATAGTGCGCAGCCTGTAAAAAGGGCCAGCCGTTTTCTCTGAAAACGAGCTGGCCCTTTTTAAATTCTGGAGGCGGCAACCGGACTCGAACCGGTGAATAACGGTTTTGCAGACCGCTGCCTT
>JBHGBI010000089.1:0-6181 GCA_041946925.1 Syntrophales bacterium
CTGATCCCCCCGACGACACAAGCAGTGTGACGACCAAAATCAGCGAAGGTGAGGCCAGAGCGATGCTTACTTATGGAATCGCTGACACGGTGGATGTGATTTTCGGACTCCCCTATCAATGGAGGAAAACGGAAACCGGTGAGGATGCCTCCTCCGTCAGCGGCATTGCCGATATTTCGCTGGAGATAAAGTGGCGCTTCTTTGAAAAAGACGGCCTCAGTTTTGCCGTCAAGCCCGGGATGAGCCTTCCCGCAGGCAATAAAGAGAAGGATCTGGGGACAGGAAGTATTACGGGAACCTTTTTTTTCATTGCCACTAAAGAAATGGACCCCTGGGCCTTCGACGTGAACCTTGGCTACAAGAGGAACGAAAATAAGTTGGATCAGAGGCAGGACCTCTGGCACGCCTCTCTGGCGTGCGAATTCAAGGCCACCAAGTATCTGAAGTTGGTCGCCAATATCGGTGCGGAGAGTAATACCGATAAGGATTCCGGCACTCATCCCGCATTTCTGCTGGGAGGATTCATCTATACCCTGAGGGAAAATTTGGATATTGATTTCGGAGTCAAAAAAGGACTGAATGAAACAGAGAGGGACT
Organism: Syntrophales bacterium; assembly: GCA_041946925.1. Lineage (GTDB taxonomy): Bacteria > Desulfobacterota > Syntrophia > Syntrophales > UBA4778 > JBHGBI01. Next base: position 598 of record JBHGBI010000089.1, read on the forward strand.
ATGCCTTTCTTGCGGGGATAGCGCTGCGGTTCTGACCCGGATAAGCATTTTTGTTGATTATTTCGTCCCGCCATTTTACCATTCTAACGGGTGTCGAGAAGCACCCTCGTTCTGGTCCCACCCAAGTCCTTGAAGCCAGGGAATAGCTGCGATGAATGACCCTGTCGACATTGAGCCGGAAAAAACAGAATTCAGAAACGGGTTGACTTCGGAAGAAGCCCGAAAAAGAATTCAGAAATACGGCTACAATGAAATTCCCGAGAAAAGGAGACATCCGGGAATCAGGCTCATCAGGAAATTCTGGGGCCTCACACCCTGGATGCTCGAGATAACCATCCTGCTTGAGTTTTTCTTGGGCAAGTTCTTTGAAATGTACGTTGTTGCCGGTCTGCTCTTTTTCAACGCAGTTCTGGGTTTTTTCCAGGAGGAAAGGGCGAATTCCGCCCTCGAGCTCCTCCGGCGCAACCTTAAAGTCAACGCCCGGATCAAAAGAGACGGAAAATGGCAGATCGTCCCCGCGATGGAGCTTGTTCCCGGTGATATCATCCGGCTTCGCACCGGAGATTTTGTCCCGGCGGATGTCAGGGCAATGGAGGGAGGTGCTGAGATCGACCAATCTTCGCTGACAGGAGAGTCCCAGGCAGTTGAAAAAAAGAAATCCGATATCCTTTACAGCGGCTCCATCGTGAAGAGAGGCGAAGTCACCGGCGTTGTCGTTGTGACAGGCGCCGGGACATATTTCGGCCGGACGGTGGAGCTGGTGCAGATCGCAAGACCCAGGCTGCACATGGAAGAAGTCACATCCAGAGTCGTAAAATGGCTTGTCGCCATTGTGAGTTTCTTTCTTGTTCTCGCCTTGGTATTCACGATACTGAGAGGAGCGGCCAATGTATTCGAAGTGCTTCCCCTGGCTGTCGTCCTCATGGTATCCGCTATTCCGGTCGCCCTCCCCACTATGTTCACGATCAGCATGGCCCTCGGTTCCCTCGAGCTCATAAAAAAAGGGGTCCTGATCACGCGTCTGAGCACAATTGAAGACGCGGCGACGATGGATATCCTCTGCGCCGACAAGACCGGCACGATGACAATGAATAAGTTGTCCGTCGCCGAGGTCATCGCAGCGGATGGATACACCCGGGAGGACGTACTTCTGTTCGGGGCGCTCGCGTCGCAGGAAGCCGACCAGGATCCTATAGACCTCGCATTCATCGCTGCGGCACAGGAGCGCGGGATATCATCCGCCGATTACCGTCTGGTAAAATTCATCCCCTTTGATCCATCCACCAGAAAAACCGAAGCCGAAATCATCAAAGAACCGCATACCTTCCGGGTATTAAAGGGGGCTGTAAACACCCTGATCCCCCTGTGCCGCGGCAATAAAGAGGAACTGCCGCGCATGCAGGACAGCGTGGAGCGGTTCTCATCAAAGGGCTACCGGGCGATCGCTGTTGCCGTCGGAACCGACGGCGGCGATGCCAGCCTTGCCGGCATCGCTTTTCTTTATGACAGACCGAGAAGCGACTCGCGTAAATTTCTGAGCGATCTCAAGGAGCTGTCGCTGAAAGTGAAAATCCTGACCGGGGATGCGGTGCCGGTTGCGCGGGAAATTATGGAAGAACTCGGCCTCGGAAAGAATATTGAAAGGTTCCCCGACTTGAAAGGGAAAACCGAGCATGATATCGCCCACCTCGTAGAGAATGCCGATGGATTCGCGGAGATTTACCCGGAAGATAAGTACCTCATCGTCAAGGCGCTTCAGGAGGAGCATCATATCGTCGCGATGACCGGGGACGGCGTCAATGACGCGCCCGCACTCCGGCAGGCGGAAGTCGGAATTGCAGTAAGCAATGCGACCGATGTCGCCAAGAGCGCGGCCGGCGCCGTCCTGACAACGGAGGGTCTGGAAGGGATTGTAGAGCTGGTAAAAATAGGAAGGATGACCTATCAGCGGATCATAACCTGGATTCTGAACAAGGTGATCAAGACCTTTCAGATAACGGTCTTTGTTGTTTTATTTTTCCTCCTGACGGGTACTTACGTCATATCGGCGCTTCACATGATCCTGCTTTTGTTCCTGACGGATTTTGTGACCCTGTCTCTGTCGACGGATCGCGTGCGCTACTCAAAGACACCTGATCATTGGAATATCACCGGGTTAATCAAGGTGGCCGTTCTTCTGGGAATTCTGGTTATTTGCGAGTTGATGATCCTGATCGTGAGTTCAATGCATTTCGGCGTATTTGAAAATGTAAACCAGATGCAGACTTTTACATTCGAATTATTCATCTTTATGGAATTGCTGGACTTGATGATCATACGCGAGAGAGGCCGGTTCTGGGTCTCCAGGCCGAGTCAGTTTCTTTTGTTTACAGTCATCGCCGACCTGGCGGTCGTCTTTGCTATCTCGATTTTCGGTCTTCCCGGCATTGCATCGGTGCATCCGGCCGTCGCCCTTACGGTTCCCGTTTTTGCAAGTGCCGTCGTATTTTTGATCAATGATCCCGTCAAGGTCCGCCTGATAAGAAGATACTGGATCTTCGCCTGAAACATGATTCCTGAGCCTCTCCTCATTTTATGTATCTTTGATTTCAGATCGCGGCCCGGATCGGGAATCTTCGTGGAGATTTTACAGGTGGAGGTCCATCGTGAAATTAAGAGCCACCATTCTTCTGTCGATGTTGTTCCTAACGGCAGTAGTCGCTCCTGCTTTCCCAGGGGCGCTCGACTTTCGACATTTCGGTCATAGCGTAACAGGCACAGGTGCCGTCGTCTTCGGGAACGGCATCATCGTCGGTGAGGCGGGAGTGACACTGCAATCGGGCAGGATGGATAAAAAATACCTGCATATAAAAGTAACGGGATCGGGAAAAGGCACTGTTTTAGTTACTCCCTCACTTGAGGAGTGCGGAAGATCGGATACCGACTGCTCTTTCGGATTCAATCCCGCGACGGTGGTTACGTTGACGGCTCAGGGGACGGAAACAAGCGTTTTCGAAGGCTGGATAGGAGATTGCGCGCTTGTGAAAGAAGACGGGGAGAACGCCTGCAGAATAAAAATGGATGACGATAAATACATTACCGCAGTCTTTACGCTGATCAAGGAAAAGACATTTCCACTGCCGTGAAGATGCCGCCATGGCTTTCCAATTCCGTCCCGGTCCATTCCAACACCTCGCACTGCGTCTCACCCCTCGGCCCGAAGAGCAAAAACGACATGGTGGGCAGCTTCAATACTCGCGGAATCTCTTTTAGGGCTGACATTGCACTATTACAGTCGTATTGTAACTTTACAATGCAATCTTACACCGACAATGCATAATGCCAATATCGTTTTTCTTGTCGCTATCTTGTGGGAAGGCGACCACATTGTTAGGTCTTACTGTTTTCATGGTTCTATATCAATAAGCACGAGTGGAACCGCGGGAACACCTCGGCCTTGGCGAACAACATTGTAAAATTCACTTTCATAGTACGCGACCCCAGAACTCATTTGGCTCTGGAGAGATTTCATTGGAAGAATTTCGATTCCCACATCAATCCGATCGCCCACATAAAAGGCAAGGTGTTTGACAAAGAGGTCGTAAGCAACGAACGGGTACTTGCCAAACTGAACTTCAACGGCAACACGATCTTTAACAAAATCCGTCTGGTTGTAACTGAAAATCGGGGCCTCGCCAGCTGCTTCTATCTCCCGTTTCTGTTCGTTTGCTGACATGGTAAGAGTTTTGCGGATCAGCTTTTCACTCTTTGTAACCCAGTAGCTTACTCGGCTCTCTTCCCAAGATTTACGCCGAAGCAAACGAGTAAATTCAGAATTCATATCGATGGGACTGAATAGAAGCCTGTCCTTCATCGTTTTTTCTTTGGATACTTTCGTTCGGCATTTACTGGCATCCACTGCAGCAATGACGGCTTGAATTTCTTCCCAAAGGCTTGGCTTGTGAACTAGAAGGAATTCAAGTCCATTGAGGTGGGAATAAGTTTCTGCGATCCTCATTTGTTCCCCTTTCTGTACTTCGCGGTTTTTTCAAGCAGCGTCATCTGTCCGGACTCCTTGTTCCAGGGAACAACGGTAAGGCTGTTTCCAGCTTCAACCGGGTCATAAACCGGCCTATCCATAGGACGCGTGCGCAAGGTCCCCTCGATCTCCTGTTGAATCCTCTGGCGCGCAAGTTCAACGTACTTTGAGTAGATCTCCGCGCCGACGCCTCGGCGATTGTGACGAATGGCCGCAATGACAGATGTACCCGTTCCAAGGAAAGGATCAAACACCACGACCCGCATAACCGGCTGGCAATAGAGATCAGTGGAATTGCCAGTCCGTGCTGATGCGATTGTTATGTGCTTTGATCGTTTTTTTTACCAGTCAATACAAAATGCTTCGCTAAATCATTAAAACTTTTCACATGATTAAACCCAGAGTTCACTAATTGCTCGATTACTTGTTCTGGAAGGCATCGGATTTGGATCGGAGGCCCTTCAGTCATATTTTGCTTTTTCCAATCTACAATAAGGATTTTGCCGCCAGGCTTCAATATCCTATATGCTTCTCCGATTGTTAGAACAGGATCATCTAATTCATGATAGAGGTTGATCATAACAATCAAATCTGCAATTGCGTCGTCAAGCGGAATTGAATGCTCTTCAGTTTTTGTCGGAATGATACAAGGATACTTTGGAACAATGTTTTCTTTCACCCAATCGATCATTATTTTTGACACATCACAAGTATAGACCTTTGAAGGTTTGGCGTATTTCAGAAGTGCAACACTGAAAAATGCGGTCCCAGCCCCTATTTCAACCAGAACATCTGCGCTTTCCATATTCAGCTTATCCCAAAGGTAATCCGGAGGAATATCCTTCAATCGATTTGGGTTATTTAACTTCTTTAACTTATTGGGATCAAATTTCTTTTCGTTCATTAAGGCATCCTCTAAGTGATGAACCCCTATGCAACCGTTTACCCAATGAACAGAAAAAGCAGTTTCCTTCAGAAATGGCAAAAACGCCACGAAGACTGGCAGGTGAAACAGGCCGACACAGCATTGAGATTATAATTATTTTCTTTCCAAACCATATCTCCAGAAACGGGAGAACCCGTCTCATACCAGGAGAAATGGCACTTCTTGAAGAAGGGATGCGAAATGCCCTCAGGCTTCGCCAAAGATCGCTCGGCACAAAAAAACTTATCTTATCTGGTTATGCAGTTTCAAGGTTTTTGTTAGTGAAAAGCACCCTGATCAACTTGAGAAGAGAGATCTTCGGAATTTTTGAGCCACACAGCTGTTGAAAAGGAGGCTTCCTCTTCGACCCGGAACCAGGCCTTAAATGCGATCGTTTTTTCTACCAGCATGTCCTGGACAGGAATATAGATCAGGAATTAAGTGCGGCTCCCCGAGGCCTTGGAAAAGAAATATCCGAATGCCGGCAAAGAGCAACCCATCTCCTCGAAAATGGATATGACATCAGGACGATTCAGGAACTGTTGGGGCACCCAAGTCGACGGCCCTCCTGGCGGTTATAGAAAACAAATCGGCTGTAAGGAGTGATGACCTCCCTACAGCCGATGCATTTTGGCTCCCCG
>JBHGBI010000009.1:0-65481 GCA_041946925.1 Syntrophales bacterium
TGGGCGCCTGTCAAGGAAGCCAACCGCATTGTCGTCAAAGGCGTGGGAATAGATACCGGAGTCGGAGCCGTCCAGAACCTCATAGTTGCCCTGGCCAGAATTGCCTCCATCGCGGCCGGAGGAATTCTCATAATGCAGGGGCAAATCACTATAGGGACCCTTATAGCATTTCTCGGTTACCTCGGGGGGCTCTTCGGCCCCGTGCAGGGTATCAGCAATATCCTGAAGACCATACGGACCGCATCCGTCTCACTGGAGTCTATACTTTCCATACTCGATGCCCCGGACCATCTTCAGGATCGGCCCGACGCGAAGGAAATAAAAACCCTCACCGGCGCCGTCCGCTTCGAGAATGTCCGCTTCTCTTACGATCCTAAGCAGCGGCCCATCTTGAACGGCATCAACATAACCGTCAAGCCGGGAGAGATGGTGGCGCTTGTGGGACCGAGCGGAGCGGGAAAATCCACACTTATGGCACTCCTTCAGCGGCTGTATGATCCAACCGAAGGTGTTATCCGTGTGGACGGCATCGACATCAAAGATATAAAACAGCATTCCTTGAGAAAGCAGATCGGAGTCGTTCTGCAGGATGCGCTTCTGTTCAACGACACCGTCCGGAACAATATCGCTTATGGAAAACCGCATGCCGCAATGGATGAAATCATCCGGGTCGCCAAGATCGCCAATGCACACGAATTCATCATGCGCCTGCCGCAGAATTACAATACAGTGCTTGGCGAACGGGGAGACCGTCTGTCTGCTGGAGAAAAACAGAGAATAGCTATCGCGCGAGCCCTTTTAAAGAACCCGCCCATACTTATCCTCGATGAGGCAACTTCCGCCCTGGATGCCAGGACAGAAGCGCTTGTCCAGGAGGCCCTGCATAATCTTACAGCGGGGCGGACCACTTTCATAATAGCCCACCGATTAAGCACGGTTGTATCGGCCGGCCGCATCCTGGTAATGAAAGACGGACGGATTATTGAGGAAGGAAAACATTCGAAGCTCATGTCCCGCAGAGGTTATTACGCCTCCCTGGTCCAGCAGCAGATCCGCGGTCTGCTTCTTGCTGAGACGGAGTATCTTTCCGCCTCCGACCGGCTGTTACATTAACTGGCACTCGATGTTGGACATCAGCATTATAGTCTCGCTCAGGTATATTGATCCATCTCTCCCCTCTGACAATTAAGATATCTTTCCCGGGTTTTCATCTCCATCATCCTTTTCCCGAACCGGTCAGGCATTTCGAACTTTAAAATCAGATTATCCCTGATATCCATGGCAGTGTGGTTTGTTCTATTTAAGTTATGGGCCTTTGGAGGCGTTCATGAAAAGAAGAAAGGGATATTTTCTTGCTCTAGCCTGTATGTTTATTCTCCCGTATATTTCATACCTGCCCTCAGACTGTAACGCGGGGTCGGACCTCAATGCCGCCGGAAGGAGCCCCGTGGCCGTTTTCAGCGCTAGCCTGCAGCTTCACCTTGCCCTGCCGCCCTCCGCTCATGAGGAAAAAGAAAACAACGAGCCCCAGGAACAAACGGAAACACAGGAAACGCCGCCTGAAGAAGAGTCGCCTCCTCAAATCGAGATCACCCCGGAAAGACAGCAGCTTATAGGCTCAAAGTCCGGCATGACTTGATCCGCCGCCTGTCATTTACCTTGTATCAGTGAGCATAAACCGATACAAATATACCGGAAGGTGAACTTGCGTTGCGACTGAAAGGCGCTTTTTCCACTGTCTGTCAAGCACATTGGCTCCGGCAGCCTCGAAAAAAGTTGAATTCTTTCTATGTTGCTGATAATATCAAATTTGGAGGTGATCGAAAATGTTTGGAATAGGAATGCCGGAGTTAATCATCATATTGGTTATAGCACTGATCATCTTCGGGCCTGGCAGACTCCCGGAGATGGGTAACGCCATCGGCAAGGCCATCAAGGGCTTCAAGAAGGCCATTAACGAACCGGAAAATAAAGAGGACGGCAAAGCCGATTCTCGAAAACAATAAAAAAATAAACAGGCATGGACAAGCCGGGGCATGTCGCCACTGTTCCATCCAGACATGCCCCTATTTTTGTGATTTTTCCCCGGGCAGGCGTGTCATAAAACAGGATCTTTCAATGGACAACGAAAAAGGACACAGGAAACCCGATCCCGAAGATATCGCCGGAGGGCAGGCTGTCCTGGAAGGCGTCATGATGCGGCATGGAAATAAAATTGCCGTGGCTGTCAGAAAGCCCGACAGGGAAATCGTGGTCCGGGAACAGTATCATGTACCGCTGGCCAAACGGAACAGATTTCTCGGCTGGATGTTTATCCGTGGATTCGTCACGCTGATCGAAATGATGGTCATAGGCGTAAAAAATATCCTGCTCTCATCTGAATTCGCCTTGAACGAGGGCGAGAAAAAACCACAGGGATGGGAAATAGCAACATCTCTTATCATGGGATTCGGGGGTGGCTTATTTCTCTTTATTATTATCCCTGCTTACTTCTTTACGGTCTTGAAGGACTCCATATCCAACGTATTCCTCCTGAACGTAGTGGAGGGCTGCATCCGCCTGGGTGTCTTCCTCTGTTTTTTAAGTGCGACCCTGCTGATGGAAGACATGCGACGGGTGTTCATGTATCACGGGGCCGAACATAAGACAGTATTTGCCTGGGAGGAAGGGCAGGAATTGACCCTGGAGAATATCAGGAAATATTCCACCCGTCATCCCCGCTGCGGTACGAGTTTTATTCTGGTTGTCATGATCGTCTCCATTCTGGTATTCTCATTGCTCGGCAGGCCTGATTTCCTGCACAGAGTATTTTACAAACTTTCGCTTCTCCCGGTTGTTTCCGGAATTTCATACGAGGTCATCCGGTTTACCGGAAAACATAGAGACTGGAAATGGGTGCAAATCCTGAGCTGGCCGGGATTGCTCCTGCAGCGGATTACGACGAGGGAACCCGCCGACGATCAGATTGAAGTGGCAGTGGCCGCGATGAAGAAAGTAATATGATCCGCAGCCATGTCGAGATTGCCGCCGGAATCCGCCCCTATGGGAGAATTCAATGTCGTTTAACAATTCTATCGCCGCCGCCCGAACCGTCAGGTGCAGGCGGATATCAGCCCTTTTTGTCTTGTGTGCTGTGGCGGGACTTGTACTGTCTTGTTTTTCGATCCCGGCCGGCCATGCCGATGAACAGTGGAGATCGCTGGGTTCCGGCATTGAATACGGCCTCTTGCGGATAACCCCTCCCCCTGAGGCGGGAGAAAGCACGATTCACGTCGTCCGCGTGGACCCTGCAAGAGCCAGATTGAAACTTCTCCTCTCCTCCGAATACGGCGGAATATCACGAAGCGCGGGCCGGTGGTGCGAGGATTTCAAACTGGTTGCGGCAATCAACGCGGGAATGTACCGGAAGGATATGTCAACCAATGTCGGATACCTCAAGAACCGCTCGCATTTACAGAACAAGCACTGGGCCAGCAGGTACAAGTCCGCGCTTGTCTTTGACCCCAAGAGAGCCGGTCTGCCCCAAGCGGTGGTAGTCGACCTCGACGAGGCGAACGCGATGAAACAAGTCGAGAACTATCATTGCGTGGTTCAGAATCTGCGTCTGATGAAGGGAAACGGAGTGAATGTATGGGACGGATCCGAAAGCAAGTGGAGTGAAGCCGCGGTCGGCATGGACGGGGAAGGACGTATTCTCTTTTTATTCTGCCAATCCCCGTTCAACATGAAACGGTTCAACGCGGCGGTCAAATCTTCCGGTCTGGGAGTGGTTCGGATGATGCACGTGGAAGGCGGGTCAACCGCGAGTCTATCGATCAGGACAAAGGATATCTCTCTTGACCTTGCCGGAAGTCACGAAGAGAAAGTCCGGGACGACGGCGGAAATAACGGCCAATGGCCGATTCCCAATGTCATCGGAGTCAAGGAGCGTTAGAAGATTCCTCGAAAATGCTTATCCGATCAGGTTCGCTGCAAGCGTTTTTCTCCGAACATCTTTTCCCCCATTCGTACTCTATCGCGTACTTCATGCAGCGCGAGAAGACATTGAAATCGAAATCCGGACATTCCACTATCTCACGTGCCTTTAGGCCCCCCACTCCAGGATATCGCTCCGCATCCCTCTGATATTTGCCTTTTCCACCGCCCCTCTTTTTAAATAATGGATTTTGACCGAAAATCGTGATAGCAGGAGCGGCATAAAAGACATGGATGCGAAATTGTTAAAGGACTTCTACACGGCGCTTATCGTCGAAGGGGGCGCACTGCGCGGCATCTTCTCCACGGGGGTACTGGATGCTTTTCTGGAAGCGCGATTCAATCCCTTTGATTTTTATATCGGCGTTTCCTCAGGTGCATCCAATCTCGCCGCATACCTGGCCGAAATGAGAGGGCGCAATCACAGGATATATACAGATTATTCACTGCGGCCGGAGTTTATCAGTTTCGCCAGGTTCTTCCGCGGGGGGCATCTGCTGGACCTCGACTGGCTATGGGATATAACCATACGGGAAATCCGTCTCGATCTTTCCGTCATCTATTCGAGGGGAAAACCCTTTATAGTCGTCATGACGGATGTGCAGACAGGGGAGGCGATTTACAGGCCCACCTGCGCTCAGGACATCGAGCATGTCCTCAAAGCCTCCAGCGCCGTTCCACTCTTTTACCGGGATTACCCCATAGTTGACGGCCATCCCATGACGGACGGCGGAGTAGCGGATGCAATACCCGTGAGCGAGGCGATCCGCCGGGGGGCCCGGCATATCATGGTCATTCGATCACGCCCCCGGGAATACGTTAAACGCCGCGGACCTTCCGATTTCCTCCTGCAGTGGTACCTGAGACGGACCCCCTTACTTCGAATGGCGATTAGAGGGCGCGTAAATCGCTACAACGAAGCCATTGCGCTCATCCGCAAACCCCCGGACGGCGTTTCGATAATTGAAATCTGTCCGCCCAAGAATTTCCGTGTCTCACGGCTGAGCCAGAACCTCGCAATCCTTGAAGAAGGTTACGAGCAGGGGCGCACAGCCGCCGCCGAAGCCATGGCCCGCTGGCAGGCATTGAAGAAGTCGTCTCCTTTCTGAAATAACCATGCTCGCCGGATTCGCATGTCCCGAATGTTTAATGATCTTTTAATCGGACTGTAATCATTCTGTAACATTTAAATATTAAGTAAATTTCCCATGTACGCGCCGGATGTCCGGCCCTGTACTCAGATTATCATGTCGGATCTGCTTTGGACCATGGATAATTATTCTCCAGCCTTCGTCATCCTCATAATATTCACCGCTCTCTCCTTTGATTTCATCAACGGCTTTCACGATGCAGCCAACTCGATAGCAACAGTCGTTTCGACCCGCGTGCTGAAACCTCACCAGGCGGTCCTCATGGCTGCCTTCTTCAATTGCATCGCCGGACTTTTCATCAGCGTTCAAGTGGCGAAGACGATCGGTACAGGCATTATCGACCCCTCGGTCGTCGACAACACTCTGATTCTGTCGACCCTGGGAGGAGCCATCATCTGGAATTTGATCACTTGGTGGATGGGCCTGCCCAGCAGTTCTTCGCATGCCCTGATAGGAGGTCTGATCGGAGCGGGCATAATGAAAGGGGGGACCGAAGTACTCGTCTGGGAAGGGATTATAAAGACGACGTTTTTTATTTTTCTGTCACCGGCTATTGGATTGGCTCTCGGTCTTTTCATGATGATTCTGGTCATGAATATAACGCAGCGCAGCGAAAGCCAGGTCAGCCGGACAAATCAAATATTCAAGAGGCTTCAGCTTTTCTCGGCTGCAATTTACAGTACGAGCCACGGAATGAACGATGCCCAGAAAACCATGGGAATCATAGCCCTCGTCCTCTTCAGCAGCGGATACTTAGGGCCGACATTCTATATACCCTACTGGGTGGAAATTATCTGCTATCTGGTCATTGGGGCGGGGACCATGGCCGGCGGCTGGAGAATCGTCAAGACCATGGGCACGAAAATAACGAAACTGGAACCAGTCGGCGGATTCTGCGCGGAAACCGCGGCGGCGAGCGCTATTATCGGCGCATCCCTGGCCGGCATACCCGTAAGCACAACGCATACGATTACCGGGGCCATCATGGGAGTGGGTTCCGCGCGGAGGCTTACGGCTGTGAGATGGTGGATCGCGGGAAACATCGTTTGGGCGTGGGTTTTGACCATACCGGTATCTGCGGCCGTTTCCATGGCCCTTTATTTTTTATGGACCAGGGTTGTTTAAATATAGTTACGAACAACTTCATTCGGATGATTAAAAACTCGTTTACATATTAAACCAGGGGTCACCCTTTTCTGATCTTATCATTTGTACGACAGGATGCGCCGTAGCGCCATAATCAACCGGTTTTTGATTAGCCCCCGCTGAATACTTTGAAGTCATATATTTTTGCATCTCGCCGGCCATATGCCCCGCCGCCGCATTTTTCCCCATCCCCTTTGAACTGTTCCATGTTTCATGGAGCTTCTGGTTTATTTCCGCGGCCATCAAGTCTGTCGTCCGCTGATCCGACGACCGCCCTGAAACCCCTGTCGAAGCATTCCCCGAAATCACCCCTAATCCGCCCTTCACGGAAACCCCGGCGGAAATCAAAGAGGAATTTTCGCCTGTCCCCGTTCTCCCTTCGTAAGGCGAAAGATCATGGGCCAGTTTACTCGATATCGCCGCGAACGCCGCCTCGCGTTCCTGGTCGGTGCGCGCATTCACGATAGGGCTGAAGAGCTCCGGCGTCCCCCTGAGGGCCATCTGGAGGCTGTCTCCCACTTCCAGCGTCCCGTGATCGATCGTGGTGGTCTTTATCTGTTCAGTCACGTCTTTTACGCCTCTCCAGCTGCGGTAGCCGACCTCGCTGGTGTGGAGAGCATATGCCTGCTCACGATAGCCGCGTAAGGCCGAAATGAATCCAAACCTGCCGCCGGCAGCATCAAATCCCGCATCGACCATATCACTGCTTCTGGCGTTGAAACCTTTGTAACCCTGGGCCTGCATGTGTTTATTGAGGTTAGCGGCCATTTTGTCGTTGAGAGAGAACCGAAGCCGCCCATGTGTCTGTTCAGCAAATTTGAGAAATGCGGCATCGGAGGAATCACTCATTAATACACCCGCCATTTTTCTCACAGCCTGATATTTTGCCACCTGGTCGAGCGATTGGGCCGTAAGAGAACTGCGATAGGCCGGATCTCCAGCGCCCTTGAGAGAATCCAGTCTTGCAAGCGTGGAAAGGGCATCCATGTGGGCTATGTACTGTCCCGCGCTTTCCGCCGTATAACCATCATTCATCATATCATGGAGCTTCTGGGCGCCCTGTACATTATGAAAATCCGCTGCCGCCTTATACGCCATCGATATATCGCCGCCAAAGTGATCCTTCGCGAGTCGACCCATTGTCGAATCATAAGATTTGAGGTCCTGGTAATTCTTCATCGTACTGATTTTTTCCATAGAGATCATGAAATCGCCGAGGGAGCCTCTGAATCCTGTTGCTTGCATCGTGTTTCGCATACCATCTATTTGAGCAAATGTCCTCGCCGGACTCAGAGAACCAAGGTCCCGGGCAGCTCTCATTATATTGCTTTGAGTGGCTCCGCCTTCCATGTGCGCTGCCCGATCGGAAACCGCCTGCAGAAATCCCGCTTCCTGGCCGCCGTAGATCGCCCCGCTCCGGCCCCATTGGTCCACGGACATCTGTCCGTATTTTTCTGTGCCCGCGATGATTTCAGATGTTTTCTGGTGCGCCATGGCATCCTGCAATTGCTGGGCTCCTCCTGCATGGTCCATAGCCCCAAAGCCGCCTGCTATATCGGCCCCCTCGCGCGCCGTCATAAGTGAAGCGCGTTTGGAAAAACTGTACTTTCCGGCATTGGCGATCGTGGGTATACTTTTAAGCAACTTTTGGTATTCATCGGATACATGCTCAGGCTCTATCGACTTCATTGCGGCCTGTCCGGCGGCTGCCTGGAGTGAACCAGTAACATTGCCTGCCATCATCGCGAGCGCGTGGCCTCCGAATTTTACGACTATGCCCGTGATTACGGTCGCAAGCATAATGCCGGCGGTCTGCAACTGACCAAAGATGGCCAACCCCTTCTCGGCCGCCCCGGGGGTATTCATGATAGCTGCAAACCCGAGCTTCTGCTGCCTTATGCCTTCAAAAGCCTGCACTGCATAATCGGTTGCGATCCCGTGAATTATGGCATCGGTTATCCCCCAGCAAGTCAGCCATACAAAAAAGCCGATCATTACCGAAAGCGCCTTGATACCCACACCCGTAGGCACGAGAAGCGCCATGAACGGGATAAGCCCGACAGCTACTGCCGTAAAGACTCCGCGCATAACCGGGAGCCATTCCCGCGCCACAAGCCCCATTGCGATACCCCCGGCCTGGAGGTTCTGCGCCGCGAACGTCTTAAGAGGCGTATCCGGATTAGCATCAACCAGAGCTTCGTTCAGCTTCTGTGCCATACCGTACTGGCGCAGAACCCATTCCGGCGCTGCTACGCTTATAGCCCCCTGGTAAATCACATTTGACACATAATCCGTCAGGATTTTCCTGCAGCTCTGAAGCTCATTTGCATTGTAGGGATTATAACCGGCCCTCGAACAGACGTCGCTCACCGCATCAGTAAAACTGGATTGATCCATCAGCCCGTTTGCCAGATTGATCCATGAATCCGTGCATGATACCGGCTGCCCGTTCTTGTTTGCAGAATCATACCAGAGGGTGAAGATCGCCGGGCTCGCCGCCTCCTGGAATTGATCGATAAAATTGGTGCTGTTGCTTTTGATATCGTCCATGCTGAGATTGGTGCCTGGCCTGTTGAACTCAAAGAACAGGCAGTCTTTTATATATCTCTTCAGTGATTGCTCAAAAAATGCGTCCTTGATTTTTACGGATCCTGTCGTCGCCTGCAGGATCGACTTGAAACCGATTCCCGAGGCTGAATACTGGTAAGCAGAGGGATCGCTGGATGTGTGTACGATATCCACAATTCCTCGCTCCACCCTGTTCAGTATACCGGCTACGGCGACCAGGCCGTCAGGGATTCCCGCCACCGCCTGAAACCTGTTCAATGTCGGGTCATAGACAGTCAGCTGTCCCTTGTGAGAAATGAGCGCGATGTATATCAATATCCCCACCCCGATCGGCGCCATCCAACCAAGGGCGGAGCCTTTGCCTCCTCTGAGGAGGTTGAAATATGCCGTCCCGCCCCCCAGCACAATGGCGAGGACTATTACCGAGAAGAAAAGCGCCTGGTATCCGCCATCGCTGAATATGAGAGCTATTTTCTGAAAGGCCGTGGAAACGGCAAGAAAACCACCGTAAGTGTAGTACTCCATATTGAGGGCGAACGCATCCCGGGCGATGAAAATACTGCCCAGAACAGATAACGTGAAAACGGTTCTTCGTGTTCGCATGATCGCCCTGGAACTGAATTATGATTGCGTTGCTACTACGATCGCCAGACCCGGGTTGAATCGTCGCGACAGGTCCTGCTCCGCCATCTTCTGAAATTCCTGTATTTTTCCTGCAAAATTGTAATGCTGAAGGAGTTCGTGGATGGAAGCAGTGTACATGGGCCACAGATTTTTCGACGACTCATCGAGTTTCTTTTTCAGGTCTGAAATGAAGTCCTGAGCATCGGAAAATATGACTGCCTGGCACTGGTGCGGTCCGGCGCCCTCCTTTACCCCCCTTGACGTGTTCGAAATAGTCTTCTCGGCCGCCTCGACGTAATTTCTTGCCATGCTGTCCATGTCGGCTATCATCCGAATTGCCAGGGCCTTCGCCATGAGGTCGGACAATGAGGATAAAAGAGTGCTCTCCTGCCCTGTCAGTACCGCAACTTTGATGATCGGGTGAACTTCTATAGGCAGGGAGGCCATGAAAGCGGCATCCTCATCAGACAGGAGTGTCCTATCTTTCATGCTCTTCACCACTCGGGTAAGCCGGTCATTTACATACTTGACGAGGTTGGCTTTTTCGTCCGGCTGCTTAACACATTTTTCCTCCGCTGTTCCCCCCACCGGCCTGACATAAACATTGCCCTTCAGGAAATCTTCCATCGACATGGTGTTATTCTCCGGGCAGGGCCGCATTCTTCCAATAACAAGGCTGCCATCCGCCTCACTTATGAGCGCATCCCCATATTTGCCCGCGAGCATGTTTATGAAAGCTACGGACGATATCCCCATCTTGTTGCTGAGGTTCGTCATCATGGAACCCGGCCGGAAAACGTCCTTGAGGGCGTCCGGACACCCTTCGGTCATTTTAGCCGGTGTCGCATCGGAAGAGGGTTTTCCTCCGGAGGCGCTGATGAGGCCCGAACTGGCGGCATACAGGTCCTTGATGCCCGATTTGGTCAGAAACTCGTTTTGGGCGTCTCCGAGATCTTTTTTCAGTTTTTCATTCGTCAACAGCGGCGTCGCCGCGTAAGCTACCAAAGCCTTCCCGGCCTGACATTCATCAAGCTGAAGACTATTAAGGGCGTTCACCATTCCCTCCAGGGATTTGAGGGTCTCAGATCCCTCCGGCCAGAGGGCCTTGAGCGCGATATCGAAAGCGAAAGCGGGCGCGACCTGCATGATCCTCTGCAGCTTGGTCACCAGGTAATCGAAATTCAGGAAGCTCAGTCCCCCCAGAAAAATGTCGATGCCGCCGCAGCCGCCTTTGAGTCTCGGCCTTTCAATGGTAGTCAAATAATCCGATTGATTCTGCCAGCGGGCGCTGAATCCTCCAGCGGTGATGTAGCCGCGGTCCCTCCCCTTCTCGTATCCGGGCGCTGTGCTCTGGCGCTGGTCGATCCAGTCGTCCACCCAGCCCGCATATATGGCAACCGGCAAAACCGATGCCAGGACGATAATCAAGACCAGGATGATCAAGCGGTGCTTCCTGCTTTTCATGTTATTACCTCCCTTTTTCAGACAATCTTCCCGGCGTCACCACCGCGGGAGCGCCTTAACGTCCAGGGGTCCTCCCCTCTGGTAATCATACACGTTGAAATCCTCGGGCGTGGTCTCCTCTTTCAGGTACCTTATGCCCCGGTACAGGTTGGTCTCGATCTCGCTGACCGAGGCCACGCCCTGGGAAACCAAGAGATGGCGGTCATCATCCTTGCGGACGAGAAAGATCGCGGGGGTGGTATGGATATCGAGAAATTCCGCCAGACCTGCGTTTTCCCTTATGTTGATTTTCTTGACCTGCCAGTCGTACTTTTCCACGAAGAACCGCAGTATCTTTTCCTGTTCCAGGCAGAACTCGCATCCCGGCTGGAAGAAATAGAGAAGAGCAAAATCCTCTTTCTCACTCGAGATCTTTTCCTTGACCTCCTTCATCTGGGTTCGGATAAGTGCGCCTCCCCCCGGGACCGAGTTCGGGTAGAAATTGGCGATATTGAGACCGGGGTTTTTCTGCAAAACTTCGGCTGCAACGGCCGCGAACCGCAGGGCCCTGCGGCGGGAAATATCCTGGACGAGCAGGTATTCCTTCACACTCTCCTCGGTCGACTCCATCAATGCCTTGTTGAGAAATTCCGTCTGAAGTTCCTTGAAGTCGTCCGGATGCATCCTCATCAGCTCTTCCGGTCGGTAATCACTGATCCTTGGCATTTTCCTCGCCTTCTGCGCAGGATCCTCTTCGCCCCCTTGCGGCGCCTTTTCGGGCTCCTTCTGGTACCACCACCATCCCTTCCTCGAAGAGTCGTTGTACTGCGGCGCGCTGCCGGACGCGGCGGGGGAATCCTCCCCGGTCGCATATACAGCCGGAGACAGGAGAAGAAGGCAGACAAAAAAAACTAGCCGCCTAAAAAAGAGCGTGAACTTTTGCATGGATATCTCCGACACTGACAAACCCGAAATACCTGGAATCGCAGCTGTCGTTGTGGTCGCCCGTGACAAAAACATATCCCGCCGGCACCTTGCCGTTATATTCGAACTGCTCCAGGGGATCGCCGGAAGAGCTCCGTTCTCTGGCCGTTCCGATGAAACGGCCGTTGCAGAAATAGCTTCTGCCGTCCTGCCTGAGGTCCTGTCCCTCGAGACAGGAGACCCGCTTTATGACAAGAGGGACGTCTTCAACGGGGCCGAGCTTTTTTCTGAAGAGTTCTCTCAGGGTCTGGTTCCTCTCGAGCACCCGGCTCATGCTGAACATCACGTAGTCACCGTTCTCCACGCCGGCCGAGGGATTTCGATCGGTGATCAGGAAAACCCGTTTCTCGAGCGAAGGCGTCAGCGTCACGGCAAACCTGGACGGAATCATGGCGCCCGCGGCGAGCAGAGCAACCATGAAGATAACGACATTGAGGCTGATTTTTTTCGCCAAAGGCTCATGGTCACGGTTCAATCAGCTTCACCCCTTTAAGGACCGCATCTGCCCGCAGGACGATATTGTTGTCGCCGAGCGAGTTGAGCTTATTCTCGAATTTATCCATGCTGGCCTTGAACTGTTCCTCTGTAATCTTTCCGTTCAGAAACAACACTTTCTGTGCGGAAACATACCCGATGACGTCCATGGCGACGATTTTCGGCGCAAAACAGCAGTGATAGGTAAAGACGGCCGCCGCAGACACGACAAGGCTCACGGCAAGGGCTATAAGAACTGTGCCGGCCCGGCCACGGGGCCTCTCTTTCACGGCCCCGGTTTGGGGGGCGACTTCCCGGATAGCTTCGGTTTCTTCCGCCTTCCGGGGCGCCTGATCCTCTTTTAATTCCTCGTTGTTCATTATTTGCTCTCCCTTTCAGACCATTTGGCCTTCCTAATACAATATACGTCGGGACATATCATTGCGGGCCTATGTTGCTGAAAATATTGTGTTAAAAAAGAGGGCGGGACGAAAATAGAGGCGCTCCAACCACCTTGAAAAAGCGCTCCGCCCGTCCCGCCGCCCCAAGTTGCCCTCAATTCCTATTGAGAATGCCCGATTTTTTTCAGCAGCCGCTCCAGAAACCCGCTTTTAGCCTCCCTGTTCAGGCTCTCAAGGGCATATTCGACCGAGACGTCACCGGAGACGGACACGAAGTCGTCTGCCTTTGCATTGTATTTCGTGCCTTCCCCCATCATCGGGTCGCGGATGGTCAGCCCTCTGGCATATACGAAAGTCGGGACCTCCCCGATTTTATAACTTCGGAAAAGAAGAGGATCGATCTGGACGTTTACCCTGTACATTTCGCACTGCGTCGACTCGTGGCCGCACGTCTGGTCTCTTTTCATTATTCCGGTTATGAAATCAATGGTAGGCATCATGTGCGTCATGCCCCCGACAAACCCCCTGAGCACTACCGTGATCCCTGGATCTCCGAGCTTGTCGAGAGAAGCCATGTAGTTTCTCAGGGTGCTTTCAGGGACCGAGGATGAGATGAAGACGTACACCCTTTCGGATCCCGGCTCCCCCGATGCAGGCTGGAACCCCCCGGGGGCCGTGGCATTCGGGTAGTAATCTTTCAGCACTTCAGGAAAAACACCGGAAAGCTGCCTTTCCCTTTCTGCATCGATCCTTTCCTGGAATTCGTTGGACCTGCGGTAATCCGCCATGGTTTGGGCTCTCTGCTGCGCTTCGGCCCGGTAAGGATTATCAGGGACCGCAATCTTTTTCGAATAAGACTCGGCGGAGCGCCGGGCCCTGTCAACCGCGGCCATATCAAACTCCCTCATCGGCGTTTGCCAGCCGTTGCCGTCGGCGCCCACGACCGTATTGACCCAGGGCCTGCCGTCCACATAAACCTGGACCCGTTCCGTGTCGTCCGGAACATCGACGGCGATGTCCGATATGCCCTGGGCGCAATGTTTTTCGGACGATTTCACGTATACGCGGTTCCCCTCAACCCTATCGAGTCGGCAACACTGGTTGGGCACTTTCACCTGGACCTTCAAGGCATAAACATGGGGGACGAACAGCGCCGTCAGAATCATGGAAAACAAGAAAATTGTACGGAACAGATAAACCATAGGTATTTCCTTTACCAATCCAGTTCGGGACCGGCCGTGCCGCTCGTATCCCACAGGGCGCTGTTGCCGGCGCTGCTTCCCGAGGCGTTCCCGCCGCTGCCGGATCCCCCCAGGCCGATCGCGAAGGCGCAGCACGATCTCCTCCGGAACTGCTGCCAAGCGAAGTTGTCGCCGTAAAACGGGGGATTCTTTCCCGTTGCCCACATCATGTCACTGCGGCCGAAAGGATGGCACCACACGTCCCGGACAGGTTTTGCGACATGATGCCTGAAATTGTGCTTGATCCAGATGGGGGTGTGCACGCAGCCGCAGACATTGACGGCCGTGTCGCAGGCCAGGCCCTGCCTCGCCATAAGAAACTGGGTGCGTGCCGCGATGCCCTCGTGCGCCATGAGCATGACGGAGTTATTTTTAAAACCGGTAAGTGGGTAGACATTGCCGGCTGAGGCCGTGCACCAGAAAAGAGGGCTTATAGAGAATCCAGCATTCGACGAGACCGAGTCCGCGATGCACGCCATCCCGGCGACAGGGTTGGCGAAGAGGAGCGCCTCCGGCGCAATGACCATGGAGAGCAGCGAGTTCGTCCACCTCGGGTCCACCTCGGTAATATAGGCGAGGTCAAACCCGCTGTGCTCGACGCATGCCACGTCCGTGGCGATTTCCATTATCGCCCACCAGGGCGCGATCATGTAATGCGAATGCGCAAAAGTCTCGCCCGCCTGGTCGTGCTTTTTGGCGGTGGCCTTGGTCGCCCCGGACTGGAAACCGGTTGGATTGCCCATACCTATCCCGACCGACGGAAAGCAGTAAGGAGTTGAAACGGTTTCGACGATACGAGCCGGCTCCCAGAAGCTTATCGGGATCCCGATCTTGAAAAAGGGCGGGTTTATCGCCGGGCAGACGCATATCGGCATCTGGGCCGCGTCGGGATAGTTGTTTTCATACGGCCCCGGGAAGACCTGGATCCCCGCTATACTGAACGGGAATATACATTGCCAGCAGACATCCGTGACCGGGTTCATCGGCACGCCTTGCGGGCACACGGCAAGAGCATTATCCGCGGTTCCGGCGCAGAGGAGAGCCAGGACAACCAGGCAAATAGCCCGTCTTTTCCGGTTACCTGACTGCATATTCCGAAACCTCCATGAACAGGCCTTTCTGGACAATTACGCATGGAGCCGCCTCGATCTGGAGCCGCGAGGCCGTCTCCTGGTCCAGGTAATAGACCGGCCGGCCAAGCTCCTTTGCGAGTCCGTAATAAGATCCGTCGGACAGGAGCAGCATCGTGCGGATATCGCCGAGAAGACCCGAATCTTTCAGCCACTTGACCTGGTTACTGTCGCTTTCGTCGATAACGACCAGTATATCCGGGAAGAAGATGTACTCGAGAGGATTGAAGGTGTATCCCCTGGGGTAAAGGATCCCGCCCTTGCCGTCCGGTATATCGTAGGGAAGCGTGTACGAAACATCCACATTCCGAACCCTGTCCTTCAGGGCGGCCGGAAGCTTTTTGATGTTCCGGGGACGATAGCCGAGGATCTTCTTCCTCCATTTTTCTTTGTCGAAGACCCTGTCCCAATCCACGGATTTGGCCCTGTGCTCAAGCTCGGCGAGCGCATCCGGCTCCGCTATCCTGTAAACCGTCCCGAAATTTCCGAGCCTGTGCCCCGCCGCGAAGACGGCGGGCGTGAAAAGGGCAGCGATGAACAGCACCAATACCTTCTTCATGGCCCCGTTACCTGGTGTTTTGGTAAAAATTCTGAATGTTCCCGCCCATGTCGGTTATGATGGACTGCTGCGCCCTGGTGACGATATCGCCGAAGTACTCGCTCAGATCAATCTGGCTGAAGTCGAGCATCTGGAATTCTTCGGCCGTAAAGCCGCGGCAATCCGGGCTTTCCGCGCTGCCGAAACCAGCGGGGAATTTCTTGAGCTGCCCCCTCCCCTGCTCCTGGATGATGCGACCCAGCTTTGAGTTGAAACAGCAATAAACGTTCGCTTTCTGCACGCAGCCGATAAGGGGCCACTTTTCCTTGCAGTAATCGCCGAGGTAGTGGCAGACGCCCGCGGCGACCAGCCCCATGGTTTTTTGATCCTGCTCGCCGCATACCTCCTTGATGGGACCGAACGCACCCTCGCTCGTATCGCAGCAGTTGAAGAAATTGGTACTCCGTCCCCCCGTCCTGCACTCGCTTGCCTGACCGTTGAAAATAAGGACCTGGCCCTCGCACTCTCCGGTGCTCTCGTTGATTTTCCCGTCATTGTGGTAACTCGAAAGGTCAATCTGGTTCTGCTGTGTCGGCATTGAAGTCATCATAAAGCACTGAATATCGGTACACTGTTTTATCCCGGAGACCGGGTTGGTAATGCACGCATATTGCTCGCCATAGGGGCAGTTCTGGACTCCTCCCGTGCATTTGTCCTGGTCGGGATCGTAATTGCCCTCGAAGCACAGAGGCGCCGCGGCGCACTGCTTTGTGGTCTGGTCGTAAGTGTACGTGTTCGGGCAGTCGTATGCGGCTTCGGATACGCACAGATCGAGCGACGAAGAGTACGTGCCCGGCTCCGGGCAGGGGGGAGTCGCCTCGCAACGGTCATCCGCCGGCTTGAACGTATAGGATGCGGGGCACAGGTCCTGCCCGGGCACTGAGCACATGGCGAGGACCGTGTCGTAAGCGCCCTCGTCGCAGACCGGCTCCGGAACCATCCGGCAGAAACCGGAAGCATTATCCCAGCCGTACCCGGCCGGGCAGTCATTGATGTATGCGAGCTCGCACCTGTCCCTGTCGCCTACGAAGGTTCCGCCCGAATCGCACGCCGGGTCTTTCTCGCAGATGTCAAGGGCGGCGTTGTAGACAAAACCCGGGGGGCATTTGGAGGTATCTATGTGTATCTCGCAAAGGTTTGTCCCGGCATTCAATATGGCGCCCGAAGGGCACGTCACGACCTGCTTGCAATAATCGATAATCGCATCATAAATGAAATCCGCGATCGCGCAGCCATGGACCGGCTCGATTTCGCATTTATCCCTGTCCGCGCTATAGGCGAAGCCGAACGCGCAGAGCGGGCCTTTCTCGCAGATGTCAAGAGCGGCGTTGTAAACGAATCCGGAACCAGGGCATTTTGATGTATCCAGTATGACTTCGCACAGGTCGGTGACAGGATTGAGAGACGCTCCTGACGGGCAGGAGACGGCCTGGGTGCAGTAGTCTATAGCGGCCTCGTATGCGAATCCCGGAAGATCGCAACTATGGAAGGAGGCTTTTTCGCATTTGTCGCGCGCCGCCGAATAACTGAAACCCGCGCTGCAGTCAGGATCCTTCTCACAGATATCCCTTGCCGCGTTATACGTGAATCCCCCGGGCGGACACATTGCGCTGACAAACAGAATTTCGCAGAGATCCGCGGCGCCGTTCAGTGATCCGCCCTCCGGGCACGTGACCGCCTGAACGCAGAAGTCAAGAGCCGCGCTGTACACGAAGCCGGCCAGAGCGCACGTGTGCGTCGGGTTCTCCACGCAGAGATCCCTGCCGGCGTCATAGGTGTAATGTGCGGGACAGTTGTTTATGCGGGCGGCGTGGCATTGGTCATTGGCGCCGTTGTATGTGCCGGGCGCCGGGCAGGCAGGCGCCGCCTCGCATCTGTTGCGGCCCGCAACATAGGAGTATTCGGCGGCGTTGCAGACCGGGAAAGAAGATGCCTGGCACATGTCGCGGGCGCCGCTCAGCGTCCCCCCCGAAGGGCAGCTGACGGCCGCCTGGCATACGCCGTTGTCTGCATCCCATGCATACCCTGCAGGACAGTTCGGCGTCCCGGAAGCGACGCAGTAATCATAGCCGCCGTTGAGCGATCCTCCCGCGGGGCAACCCGGCGCGTAATCGCAGGTCGAGCCGGAGAGCTGCCAGGGGGCGCCCCAGCAGTAATAGGTGGGTCCCGTACAGGCGACGGTCCGGCTGCAGTTGGCGGCGCACGTGCCGGAGTCGCCATACTCAGAGCCGGTCAACGAGCAGGTCCAGTAGTAAACATATGTATTATTATAATAAATTCTATAATGAGCGGTGGCGCATCCCTCGATCCAATCGATATGGTCCCAGTACCCCCAAAGACCCTCTCCCCCGGCAGGGCAAAAGGTCATTATGGGGCAAGTCACAGGAGTGTAGCTCGTATTCCAACAGAAGTTACCTGGCCCACTCCCGCAGCCCGAATCCCCTGTCGCATACTGATAGCAATACGCCGTGGAAGAAACACGCGAATGCTGGCTGCAAGTTCCGGACTGTACACAGTTTGCGGCGCATGTGCCGTAATCACCGTAATTTCCCCCGAGCGGGCATGAATAGTAATATGATGCCGAAGCAGTGCAGGCGTCCCAGCTTCCGTTATAGCTCCCGCCCGACGGACACGATGGAGACGCGATGCACAGGGACCACGGCGCATACCAGTTGTAGCCCGCGGGGCAACCCCAGCTCGATGGCGAGGTTTCGCAGCGGTCGCGGGCGGCATTGTAAGACCCCGGCGCCGGACACGGCGGGGCAATTTCGCAAGTCCCCCTCGCCGGCACGTAAACATATCCGCCCGGGCAGCCGTTTGTGTACCCAACGTAGCAGACGTCATTAGCCGTATCGAGTGTCCCGCCGGAGCTGCAAGTTGAAGCGGCGTAGCAGAGGGACTGCCCCGCGTCATAGCTGTAACCGTCCGCACACGTGTACCAGGCCGCGCCCTCGCACAGGTGGGTACCCGGAACGAACACTCCGCCGGCATCGCACGAATGCCCCGCCGTTTCCTCGCAGGTATCCGCGGCGACGGAATAGCTGCTTCCTGCGGGGCACAAAGGCGCTTGTTCGCATTTATCCGTAAGCGGGTTGTATGTATAGGCGCCCGGGCACAATGTAGAGGCCTCGACGCGGCACTTGTCTATAGCGGCGTCGAAAGTTCCGGCAATACAGATCGGGTCGAGCTGACACTGGTGGACAATGGCGTTGAAATCGCCCCCGTCGGGGCAGGAATGGGTGGGCGGTTCCACACAGGTATCGTTTACGGGCGAATAGTCGCTGCCCGCAGGGCAGGAAGGGGTTATTTCGCATCGGTCGGTGGGACCGTTGAATGTGAAGCCTGCGAGACAAAGGGTGTATGCCTCTATCCTGCATTTATCGATTGCGCCGTCGAAGACGCCGAGGTCGCATCCGGGATCCATCTGGCATTTATGGGGCGCGGGGTTGAAAGCGCCGCCCCGAAGGCAGGAGTGAGTGGGGTCGGACAGGCACATCGCGATGCCCGCGGAATAGCTGCTTCCCGCGGGGCACGGCGGCTCGATCTGGCAATTGTCGTCGGCCCCGTTCCATGCAAAGCCTGCGGGACACAATGTTGCCGCCTCGATCCTGCACTTGTCTATGGTCCCGTCAAATGCGCCAAGAGAGCAGACCGGGGAAGCCTGACAGATGAGCCTTACGGGATCATAGCTGTAGCCGGCGGCTGAACAGACAGGGGTCGATACTGTCTGGCACGCGAGGGCCCCGCTGTTGTAGATCCCGCCTTCCGGGCATTCCACTCTTTTCAGGCACGCATCGTAGCCGGCATAATAAACGAATCCCGAGGGGCATGAATCTGTGTCTATCGACTTGACGCATATATGCAGGTCCGTGTCCATCTGGCCGCCGGCGGGGCATTGGGTGTTCACGATGCAGGTATCGAGGACGCTGTCGTAATTATAGCCGGCAGGGCAGGTTATAACGGGCAGGACCTCGCATACGTCCCTTACAGGGTTAAGGGTGCCGCCGAACCCGCCCGACGAGCCCGCAGCGCAGATATCGACTGCCCTGTGGTAATTGGCGATACAGCCCATGAGAGGCGTGCAGGGCAGGTTGCTCGAACATTTGCCGGCCGAGCAGGGATATTCTCCAAGGGGACACACGGCCTGGATACCGTTGAAATATATCGGCGCGCCCGGGTCGTTTCGGGAGTTGCAGACGGCGCCGTCGCCGGAGCAGCTGTCGCCGGCGTAATGGTAAAGGTAAAGGGCGTTGCCCACGGCGGTCCCGCTGACGATATCGCCATGGTTGTTATACGTCGCCACCTGGAGGGTCTCGCCGCCCGAAGCGGCTCCTCCGGAGATCACAATGCGGGTGTCGCCCGCGCACCCCTGCAGGCGGGCGCAGCCGGAGTTGTCGCAAAAATAGCCCCAGAGCTCCGTCCCCCCATTCGCGGGGACTATGTGGGTAAGCATCTGGTGCGTGCCGTCGCACGGATTGGTCTGTATCGCCCCCGAAAATGTGAAAGACGTCCCGGAAAAGCAGGTGGACCCGAGCGTAGCTCCCGTCCTGCTTTTAAAAACGAGACAGTTGCCCGATGAAACAACCGTGACAAGGGCTGATGCGCCGCTTCCCGCGGCGGTAAAGGAGCCCGTCCCCGCAGTCGCGACGGATTCATTCGAGCAATCGGCGCTCTGCCGGCACGCCGCATTGCAATCAGTCGCCAGGGCGTAGGTGGTTGCGGTATTCGGGCAGCGGTATGCCGTGGCGACCTGGTTCGTTTCGCATCTCGCCCGGGCTTCCACGTACACGCCTCCCGGAGGACAGTCGGTCCCGTCGTTCGGGCAGTATGCCTCGGACTGCCCGCTCAAGCAGTCCTTGGCCCCGAGAGGACAGTACTCCTGCCCGTCAACATTCGTGCAGTTCACGATCTCACCCGAATTTATATCGACGAAACCGTCCCCGTTCAGGTCCCTGGAGCAGACCCGCTGTCCCGGCTGAATCTGCCCGCCCATGCTTTCGTCAAAGCAGGAATTCGGCGAGCACCGGTAGGCGTTCCCCACGTTCACGCAGCTGAATTGCCTTCCCAGGGGACACGAGTACTCGACCCCCTGCATCCTGATCTCGCCGGCGGCAAAGGCCGAGCACCCCGCCGCCCCACATGCGGCTCCCGTGAAGGCGATCGTGTCATTGGCCGCGGAGACCTCGAGAAAACCATCGGAAGAGCCCGCTGATCCTGAAAAAGCAGCCCCGCTCACCGTGATAGACCCCACGAGAGTCTCGGAACAGTTCAGGAGATCCTTGCAGCCGTAAATGTCGATGCGGTTCCCGCTGCCGATGAACCGGCTTATCTTTTCCGCCTGTGCCGCGCCCGTCACGGTCCCCAGGGAGAAGGAGATTCTTCCCGCCGTGTCCTCGCCGCAGGAGGTCGCCGTGCACTTCCAGCCCGAAAAGGAGACCGTGTTCGTGGCCGAGGAGGCTGTAACCCGTGTGAATCCGCTTTTCCCCAGGATGGAACCGGGGGGAAGTGTCGCGCTCCCATTAACAACATAGACCCCGGCGTTGCAGTCGATCGCATCGAGAGGGCAAAGGGGCGGAGTGGTGTTCGAGCATTCAAAGTGTTCCGTGATTTGATCTATAACCCCGTCGTGGTTGAGGTCCTTGACGCATACTGCTGATTGTGCCGGCAACAGGAAAAACGCGGGTAGAACCAGGGCGATTGAGGCTCTGAGCGCCAGCCCTAGTATTTTTGACCCGTTGTGCATATAATATCCTTTCCCGCGTCATCTACAACGGACATGACTGTTGCCGCCTCGGCAAAGTCGTTCATGCACTGGCAGTCTTTCAGTATTTCTTCCCCCGGCCCGGCAGGACAGACGCCGTTTTCGCACCGGTGATAAAGAAACTCGTGGGATACGTTATCTTTCTGGTAGTTGGTCCTCACCCCTGAGACTCCCGCCTGGGTATCGAGTTTTCTCCTTCGCGTGCGGCAGGCGTCCTCGCAGGGCTTCGGGGCCATTGCGCTTTTCATGGACAGATCCAGGCTCATATCCATGGTGGACCAGGCACCCGTATCCGATTTGGTGATATCTCTGAAACGATACTGCCCCGTTGAAGGGCTCCCGGCGATCGAGCCCACTACGGCGTCCGCTCTCGCCTTCGCATCAGTAAAATCGTATCGTTTGGCTGATTTACAGTAATACGTCCGCTCCTTCACCCACCAGTCCCGGCAGACATTGTGGTCGAAATTGCCCGTGAAAGTCTTGCAGGTGGCGACGGGCAGCACTCTGGTGGGGGAATAATTTCGGTAGGTATAGACGTCGTCGACACGCTCCTCCCGGATCTTACAGGACGCATCGGCTTCCATCGCGGAGCATCCGTCGGCGACGCTTTCCTGGACCTCGTCTTTTTTATCGGGCGGTTTGGAGCAGGCCTCGCCCGCGATCGGCGTTGCGCCTTCGTAGTGGCTGCAGTCTATCGAGCCTGCCGGGGTCGTGTAATAGAGCCCCTGGACAAATCTCGCATCTCTGCTCGGGCAGGGCGGAAATGTTACGGCCTGATACTCCGCCGTGTATATAATGTGTTGCACGCCGCCGCAGGTGTAAATGATTCGCGCGTTCTTAACGATGCCGCCCTGGGGATCGCCGCACAAACCGTTTCCTATCCCGTACGTGTCCCCGCCCTCAGGCGAGATAGGCAATCCGAAATAGCAATAACCGCCTCCACCGCCGGTGGAAAACGTTCTGGGCGTATAATCATTGGCCGGTATGATGCAGAGTTGCGTGCCGCTGTCGTAGCTGCCGTCGTCAGGGCAGGTGAAGCTCTTCAGAATATTTATGGAGCGGGTGATCCTGCACGATCGCAAGTCTCCCGCGGTTTCGCTCATCGCGGGGGAGTTGATCATGAGGCTGTAGAGGCTTCCGGGATCCCCTGACTGGGATACAACCTCGGATTCAGCGGCGCCGAGAAGAGCCGCATCGCTCTGGGGATCGTAAAATTTAGACGGCGATGTCCCGGAAGGAGCCGTGCCGCTCCTGGCGCACTTTTTTACGTCCTGCCCGTAATAGGTGATGAGGGTCGAGTCGATCTTCGCGTCCGCTACGGCGTAACGCCTGGTCCTCGCTTGGATCGCGCCGACGATTCCGCCTCCCAGGTCACGAAGCACGACATCGAGATTCTGCCAGACGAGCCCGCTTCCGCAGGCGGTATTTATGCAGTAGCAGCCACCAAGCGCCGTAACCCCGACCTCATTTAGAAGCAGCTGACCGGAATCACTCAATCCCCATTTATAATAGCGGCAGTTATCCCATGTCCCGGTGTCGCAGGTGATGACGCCGTTTCCACATATGCCGGAAACAGGAAAAGGAAGCTGGGTGACAAAATCCACGTTGCCGTCGAGGTCTATATCCTGGCTGATGCGGACGAGCTGGAGATCACCGCTCCCCCCGGGCTGGACGAATACTTCCAGGAACCTGGAAGACGAGGGGCACGAAAGCTGACCCTTGAAGGAACTCGCCCCGTCGAGCGTCTTCATAAGGGTGTTTTCCGAGGTGACCGGATCCGATATGTTGCTTTTGAACGAGTCCGTCGAACCGAATTTTTCCACCCCCAGGTTGCCCATATCGCTTCCCGCGGACTTCGCATGGTCAATTTCGCTTTGCGCCGGCAGGCAAACGGGCAGAAGCACAAAGAGAAAAACAACAAGTCCTGTGATTTTCATATAGTCATCCCGGATTTGCGCCGCCGCTCCTGTATTTGCGCATCATTTCCAGGATCGCGCCCTTGTAGTCCAGGCCCTGCTCTTCGATTATCCTGTCGATTTCGGAAACTTCGCCCGGGTCGGACGTATAGAGGTAATAAGAGAACGGATCAACGATGAGCCTGGCCGGTCCTTGCCCGTAGGGAGTATCGAGAAATATCTCCGAGTACTTCGGAATAGCCTTGCGTATGGACTTGAGAAGTTCCATCCCGAAGTTCCCGTAATCTATAAGGTTCTCGCTCTTCGCCCTGTCAAAATCGGACGACTCCAGGTATATCTTGAAAGCGGAGTTGGCCATGATGACACTCCCCACGCTCCCGAACTGTTTCAGATCGTTTATGCTCTGGGTTATGACAGTGAAGCTCCCGTTGTACTTTCTCGCCCGGCGATAGCCTTCTTCGATGACGTCCTTCTGCGCGCTTCCTTCCTTGATGAATTGCCAGCTCTCGTCGAAGACCACGAGTTTCATGCGGCTGCGGTCGGAGAGGTACAGGTTTTTCGTGACAGCATCGATTACGAGAAGCATGACCACCTTGAAGAGCTCGGGCTGCGGTTTCAGAGACTCAAGCTCGAGGACGACGAACTCGTCATCGGCGATATTGAAATTGGATCTGCGGTTGAACCACTTTCCATATGAGTGGCCCGACGTGAATTCGGTCAGGTTGAAAGCAAGCGTCTGCGCAGTGTCCCTGAAGAAACTGCTCGTGTTTCCGTTCCCGAATTCTCCGGTGGCGTACTCCGGGAAACTCGCGAGATACCTGTACACGGTATCTACAGTTGCATCCGTACCTTCCTGGCTCCACGCCCAGCGCACCGCCGCCTTGATGAGGGACATCGCAGTCTCCGCTATGTCGGCGGGGATGATGTCCGTCGATGAGAAGCACATCGTGACAATGACCCCGACAACGGCCCGGAGCTGAAAATCCACGTCTTCCATGTCGACGAACGTGAAGGGATTGAGGCAGATGTTGGATCTGGCGTGGAAATCGAGGTATTTTGCGTTGAAAAGCCCCGACATTTTCCGATATGAGCCGCCGATATCGATGACCCTGATCATTGCATTGGCCGCGTAGTAGTTGTAAATGATGTTATTGATCGTAAAACTCTTTCCGGAGCCGGAAGCGGCGGCGATAAAGGCATTGTAATTACCCACTCCCTTGCCGAAAAAATCGATGCCGATCGGCTGACCCTTCCGGCCCACGAAGAGAAGCTGAGGCGGACCGCCGCCGGCGAAATCCGCCTGGACGGGCAAGGTCAGCGCCACGGCATCGCCGGGAGCCGTGAAGTCGCGCTCGAGATTATCGATGTTTTCACCGTCCGCAAAGTAAAGGCCGAAAGGCATCGACGCAATGAAAAGCGGGGGCAGGATCCCCTTGTCCTCCTGCATGACATAACCCTTCGCCTCCCACATCCTCTTGATCCTTGCTATGCTCTCGGCGGCGAGCTTCTCGTCTTCGCTCCATACCCACATGGTCGGGATGATCCTTACAAAGGGAACCCCCTTTTCGATGTCGTCGACCGCTCTCATGTACTCGTCTTTCTTGCGCATGAGCGAAGGGGCGAATGAACCGGCGTACTGCTGCTGAAGAACGAGATTGCATTTCATGTGGAGCTTCATCTTGAGGTTCTGGAAGACTATGTTGAGACTGTAGAGAAAAGGCGTCAGGATCTGGTTAGCATCGGATGTTACCCCCCAGACTCCGCCGAAGAGCTCATTGGTCTGGAACGCGTCCACTTCTTTGGGATAGTTCTTCACGGTCGTGCAACGGAAATAACGCTTCCCCATCTTTATGTGCGACATGGTTTTGGTAATCACGGTATCCGAGAAGATGACCTGCCGGTTGATAGGAATGCCTTCGTTATAATGACCGTTGTTGCCTGACGGCCTGTCGTTGAACACCTTCCGCATCCAGTCCACGAGCCCTTCAGGGATCAGGGCCTCCGGTTGCAGCCGCGCGCCTTTCAGAATTTCATTCACGTTCGAATAGATGTCGAGGAGGTTGATATCGGAGCCGTTGTCATTTTTCGGGGGCATCTTGAGGCAGACGAAGAGTCGAAAATCCCTGATAGGCATCCTCTGCAGGATGTCGAGACCGTTCACTCCGTCGAGGAGGAATCGCGAAAAGCGCTCCGCGGCCTCTTTCACGACGGGCAGGTTTCTCGTCTTGCTGTTTTTGTACTGCTCTATACAATCCTCTATGTACTTGTCCGCATAAAGGATGAACTGCATGATGGAGCCGTTCGGGATCCCGATCCGGAAGAGCCCTTCGAGTGTCTTTATGGTCTGTTCGCCGGCAAACGCAAGGGGGGAACACTCCCAGATAAATCCGACGGTATCATCTATATTGTGATAGGCCCTGGTGTCAGGATCGTATGCGATCCAGGGAAGGCTCGGGGAGAGTTTGTCCCGCCTTGTCATTTCATTGATCTCCAGGCGGGAAATATCCCGGTCTTTTCCAAAAAGGAGGTTTAAAAGACTTTTCAGCATTCCAGAATTTTCCGCAGCCGGTTTGGACCCCTCTGTCCCGGCCGATACGGTATTCGTTGTTTCCGTCATTATTTATTCCTCCTGCTCGACGAGATAATCCCCGATTACCCACCTGGGTTCATCGGCCATGATGAAAACGTAACGCATCATGTATAGCTCGTTTAAGTCACCCTTGTACGGAAGCATGAGTACCCGCATGACCCTGGGGGGAGCCAGGAGCGGGGTATTGGGCTTTTTCAGGAGACCCGCAAGTTTCCTGTTTACTTCCCTCTGGTACATTGTCTCGGAATTTCCCGTATCGGCGGAAGAGCCGTTGCGGCTGAGGGATGACTCTTTCTTTTTGTCCATGGATTGTCTGTAGGCGCTTTCCACCTGGACGCACTGACCCCTGTCGTAACTGGGACAGGCAAATTCGTCGCCGTACGGATTCATCGCCTTTCCGATCGATCCGCATCCGTAAATACCGAAAAGGCAGATCGCCAGGGACGCACATACTGTTAAAGGGATCCCTCTCATCTCTGTTTCCCTCCCGTATTGATTTCCTTTATGTTGAGCTCAGTCCCTTCGGAAACCACGAGCGTGACGTCACGAACAGCCCCGACCTCCACGACCGGCATGGTCTGCCTCGCAAGGTCAAGATAAAACTTCTGAAGTTCCTTGGATGCCTGGGAAAGTCCCTCTCCAAGACCCGCCTGCGCGGTCTTGCCCGTATCAATGCTCTGTGTCGTGCCGAGCGGGCTTACCGCAACCGTCTGGGACTGTGCCTTGAACGCGTCGCCGATGCCGCCGAAGAAACCCGCCAGGAGCGAGCGCGCAATAACCGATCCCATCTTGGATATGACTTCTCCCCGAAGCCCGATTTTTCCATCCGTATCGACGACGAAGCCTTTAAGCTCCTGGTCTATTACGGACGTACCTTTTCTCGAGAGGCATGAAAGGTTTTTAATCCGCAGATGCGCCCTTTCATCGGCAAGGCTCCCGTAGCCATCGCTGATCACAAAACAGCCTTTGAGATTGGCCCGGACTTTATTGGGAAGGAAAGCGAGATCTTTAATACGCAATAAAACCGGTACAGGGTTTGACTTTCCGCCCTCTACCGTCGGGGCATCGAGCCCCGATAACATAGTCGCCGCCATGAAAGAAGGTGGAAGATATACCGAGTTCTTTTTGCTTTTTTTTTCCGCGTCGCGGTCTTTCGACTCGAGG
Source organism: Syntrophales bacterium (assembly GCA_041946925.1). Lineage (GTDB taxonomy): Bacteria > Desulfobacterota > Syntrophia > Syntrophales > UBA4778 > JBHGBI01. Next base: position 27,167 of record JBHGBI010000009.1, read on the forward strand.
ATGTTCTTGTTGGTGGCTATTTCAATTCCGCCCACGGTCTCCCTGGTGTCATCCTCGATTTTTCCCTTCTGCTCCGAAAAACCCGGCGCACCCGGTGACGAGACAGCCTGGCTCGGAGGAGGGGGGACGGGAATCGGAGGCACCACCGGCCTTGCGGCGGACACGGTCTTAACAACACTTGCAGGCGTGCCAGCAGCTGCCTGTGCCTGAGGTTTTGTGGGGCCGGTTTTCAGTGTTTCCCGGGCTTGCAAAGCCGGAGCCCCCGGTGTTGCGGAAGCCCTGGACTGTTCGCCTTCCATCAACTCGAGTCTTTTTTTCACTTCCTCGAAATCCTTTACGTACTTATCGATCTTCCTCTGTCCTTCAAGGTAAGCGGATTTCTCGAGCTGGTGCTCGTCTATCTTGATTTCTTTTTTCTGGACCTGTTGTTGAGCCGGCTGTGGACCTCCCTGTCGCGTCTTGGCGACGTAGCCCCCCAACCCGAGGGCAATACCGGCAGCAACCAGCAGGAAGATAACAAGAAATGATTTCCGTTTCGGTGCAAGGTCATTCCAGAATCCCCCCAACGCACGTTTAAGGAAGCTCATTTTGTCTTTCCTTTCCGCTGTTGCTTCAACATCTCCTTAGCGTCGGCCGAAGCCCCCTTGGAGGAAACAGGATCGGTCTGCCCGGAAGCGGCCTTGGATGGTGAAGTTGCGCTTTCTGTGCTCTTGAAGTCATGGTCGATCCTGATGGCCGGCTCCGATGCCGCCGTATTGCGTTCCTTGATCATCTCGCAGATGAAGAGCCGCACATTTTCGCCCTTGTTGAGAATCATCTTATCGAGAGATACAGCCAGAGTGTCTTTAGTAAGGGGCAATTTAAGAAAATCTTTCTCATCCAGTTCTATCCGGACCACACGGGAACTCTCCCGAATGCCGAGGATGAATTCCTTGAGCTGCAGCCCTTCGCCATCGGCAACCACCGTACGGTTAAGATATATGGTTATATCTTTGAAAATGCCCTCAATCGGCACGCGGTTCGTCTGGACATTGAAGCTTTCCGGGATCTCGCCGGTGTATACAGCCCTGATCATCGCAAGCATCTTTTTCTCTGTGGACATTCCGCTGAAAAAGGACTGGTTCTTCTTGATCCTGTCCCCATCCCCGGATGACAGCCGGATGGTCTGTGCCGGAATACGGTCAGGTACCGCAATGATGTTGTAAGTCGCATCGCCGCATACGATGAACATCTCCGACGCTTCGGGTGAGAAATAGCTTTTTCTACCCTGCTTCAAATGCTTGAATTTCAGGAATGCATCCTTGCCCGCGAACGATACTGTCATCCCCTTATCCCTGGAGAAGACGACATCCCGGATATCGCCGCTGCTACAGGTTATCCGGTTTACATCGTTGTCGCTGACGCGGACAGCGGTAGGTGCTTCCGGCATAACTATCGAGGGCTTGCTCGCGCTCTCGACTACTCGCTGCACGTCCGGAAATTTCTGCCGGCCTCCATCGAAATCAGCCTTCTCCATTTTATAATCATTTATATCACGGGGTTGTTCGAGCCCGGGCAAAGCCGTGTCCCTGCGTGAGCAGTTTTCTGCATTCGCACCGCATCCGCGTGCTGTAACATGCGGTCTTTCAGCCTCTCCTCTTTTCTTGATGCTCTCAAGCACCGCCTGCTGTGCTTTGATATCGTCAAGAAACTTACCGGTCTCATTCGTCGGAGACGATTTCCTGGTTTGCGAGGACGGGGAGGAGGCTGCCGCCGGCGGCTTCTGCTCATCGGCAACCGCGACGGCGGCAGTAAGTAACAGGAGGACGCCTGTCAGAGTTTCAATAAAGACGTGTTTCCTGTCCATCATCTTCCTGTGCTCCCGTTCCCATCGCCTGTTTCAGAAACGGAAAGTATGGAGAACTTGCCGTTGTTGATCTTGTATTCTATGAGATAGGTCTTGGCGAGATCCTCCACCTTGCGGTCGTCTATATAAAGCCTGCGCACACCAAAGACTTCGACCCGCTTTTTTACGGTATCGATAGAGACACGATCTATATAAAAAGACGAATTCGAACGTGTCTCGATGACATTTTCCGCCAGATTGTAGAAGGTGGTCTTGCCGGCCGCATAAGCCTCGGGAGCGAAAAGCGTGAGGAGTTCCTCGAATTGTCGTTTCACAGTGGCCGGTGTATAGTTAAATGCCAGCCCTGACACATAGCGGGAAAACGCCATAACATAGTTTTTGTCGAGATAGTCCCCCCGGATCTCCGCCTTCACATCAAGACCAGGAGGCACAATGATCACTCGCTGGTAGTTAAGGGACCGCTGGATCATCACAGTATTGAAGAGCACGACTATACCGATAACGGTCACCACGAATCTCAGAAGCCTGTTTTCAGCCTGGACATCGGCTTTTTTGTTGAGAAAGATTTTGAAATTCATTTGCTCGCCTTTATTCAATGAAAGTGTCCTCGAAATAGCTCGGGTAACCCTCAAGCTTGATGAGCCCCGCAAAGTAGAGCACGTGCCGGAAGAAACCGCGGGGGAAGCGTTTCTTCAGCCGTCCGTAGTACCAAGGCCCCACGATGACCATCATCCACATGTACCAGCCTCCATAGATCAGAGCAAAAGTGAAAGCGGCGATCATGATTCCCATGTCGTCCGGCTCAAACCAGAGGACCTGGATAGGCGCAGCGAGGTATTGGGGAAACGGCCTATGCATACGCCTCCATCTAAAACAGGAGGCCCAGGCTTGTGACAATCGCATCCGCCTTGAGCAAGGCTGCGCCTCCGAGGAGTGCGGGAATGGCCCCTCCGATATTCTGCCGGATCGCGAGACTTGCCCCGTACGCTACAGCCCCGAGGCCGGCAACAAACCCGATGGGACCCTTTAATATAGAATTGACCGACAGGTCATAGATGTCATAGGCAAAGCTGCCGGCGGCAGGGGCGCCGATCGCGAAAGCATCCCTTGCGGCAAGAAAAATTGTGACAACAGCCGGAATAACAATCAACCAGGGACGAATGCACAAGTCTCTCATTGCATGATCTCCTCTTGTGATAAATTATTTCAACAGCTCGTCCATCATCCGGAAATTCGCACCGGCAACATATTTACCATCAATCCAGAATACCGGTGTGCCGTTGATCCCGATTTTATTGGCCGCATTCGCGTGTGCGACCAGCATGTCCATGGCCCGGGAAGGAATAATTTGTTTACTCATATCCTCCTTGTCCAGTTTGCCCGACATGACGTCGTAATAGGCTTTGGCCTTGTCGGAAGCCGCCAGTATATACTTGCTCTTTTCTTCCGCCCTGGGATGCAGTGCCGGCATCGGCCTTAGAAAGACGTATTTCGTGACGTCTTTCCCCTTGAGATACTCAGCGGCTCTACGGCAGTGAGGGCAATCGGGGTCAGTAAACTCGATCACTTTGTGCCTCCCGTTACCGATCACAAGCGCAGACTCGAGCGGTATCTGGCTGAATTTCGAAGCCTGTATGGAATCCTTTTTCTCCTGAGTGAGAGATTTCATATTCTTGTCAATAAGGTCCCCGAAAAGAATCATGTCGGCTCCGGGAAAGTAATAGAACACCAGAAACCCGCCCCGTCCCGTCATCTCGTAGACGCCCTCGATGGGAGTCTTTGCGGCGGACTGCGCCCTGATGCCGGGAAAAGACGCACTGAATTTCTGCAGCACCTCCTTTTCAGCGGATACTGACACTGCCTGGACCGCGGACGCCGGGATCCGGTCTTTTTTCGCTTTGTTCGGCGGCGCAGGAAAGCCGGACGCAGCAACAATCAACGCGAAAAATACAATAACAGGTGCAATAAAAAATCTTCTTTTCATTTAACCGTCTCCTTTTCGTATATCTTTGTAAACCGCAGTGGCAGCCGGATCTGCACGACCGGAGTGACCGTGATTTTCTCCGGCGCCTTTCTTCGAGGACAATTTCCGCAAATGATGAATCCCCTGCCTTCGCCGGCGGATTCCACCACCTGGCCGTATTCGTATAGAATATCAGCCGGCCGGACCTCGGTAGCAAGGCAGGTGGATGCGGCAAGAATCAAACCTAGAGGAACACTGATTGCTGATTTCACTTGTAGGGCCTCGTATCGAGTAATTTCATTACAGCTTCCCTTCCGTCGTTTAAGGCCTTCTGGATTCTTTCCTGCAGTAGGCCTTCATTGTAACCGCTCCAGAGTAACCAGAGGCAGAGCAACATAATCAGAATGAATATACTCTTGATGATATGGAAATGGAGAAATCCCTTTGAACTGTTAAGTCTCGTGTGGAGGCGAGAAGGGTGCATGGTCTCCTCCGTTCAATACTTAATATCAGGAGCCGTTAAAAAAATGTTTAATTCGGTGATTTATGTGAGGAAAAAGGACAGTCGACGAAAGGTAAACCGGTGGAAATTAAAATGTTCGACTGGAGAGAGCCGCCGGACCCTTGAACATTTCGGGGGCAGGCTCCCGGCTTTTCACTTCGAGAGGAAATCCAGGACCAGCCTGTTGAATTCCTCCGGTTTTTCGAAGTTCGGCATATGACCGCACTCCTCAATGATGTGGAGCTCGGAGCCGGGGATCTTTTCGAGGGCGGTAAAGGCGTGCTTGAGCGGGAGCACCGCATCCTGCCTTCCCCATATGATCAGAGTGGGGGCTTTTATCCGGTGGAGATTCGACAGGATATAGGACAGTGCCTGCTTATTCACCCCGAAAATGTTGCACATCGACCTCAAGACCTTCAGCAGGGCCTTCCGGGCGCCGGGGAGTGAAAAGAGCTCGTAATACAGTTCCGTAAAGGCTCCCTTCAGAATCGCGGGATTCAACACGGCTGGCTTGAAGAAAAGATAGACTTCTCTTTTGCTCGGTTTTGTCAGGACTTCGCCGACCAGGGGGAGGGACATGATCCTCATGGACAGGGGAAGTTCCCGACCGAGCCCCGCACTGTCCACGAGGACGAGCTTCTCGATTTTTTCAGGATGGTGGAGCGCATAATGCAGGCAGATCCCGCCCCCCATTGAAAGGCCTACGAGCGTCACCTTTTCAATGTTCACAGCGGCCAGGAATCCATCCACAAAACGGGTAAAAAAAGAAGAGTCGTAGGGACCAACCGGCTTATCGGACCGCCCGAAACCCGGCAGGTCCACGGCGTACACGCGATGCCCTCCCGCGGAGAGTGCCTGTATATTTCGCTCCCATATTTCTACTGACGCGCCGAACCCGTGAATGAGCGCAACCGCCCTTCCCCGGTTTCCCGCCTGCTGATAGCGGATCCTGAGCGGACCTACAAGGACGTATCTGTCTTCCGGTCTTTCAGGCATGAGCTTCCCGAGCCATTGTCAGAATTCCGATTTTCCAGTACTCGCCGGCAGAAAAATGTAAAAAACCGTGCCGACGCCCACTTCGGATTCGACTGTAATCAGGCCGTCATGATTTTTTATAATAGAGGAGGAGATCGCCAGGCCCAGTCCCATCCCCTTTCCTTTTTCCGCGGTCTTGGTCGTAAAGTACGGGTCAAAAATCCTGGAGAGGTTTTCCCTGGGGATACCGGGTCCCCGGTCCCGTATGGAGATCCTTACATAATTTCCTTTCGGCAGGGACAATCCCTCTTTGACGCCAATCGCAATGTTGCAGGCCTCCAGATCAATCTCCCCCCCGCCGGGCATGGCCTCTCTCGCATTCACGATTATACTCTGAATGACATGCTTAAGCTGCTTTGTGTCGACATTAACCATCCAGAGGTCGCCGGCAATGGAAAAGCGGCATCGGATTTCGGACCCGCTCAGGGCCTCTTCCACAGATTCCCGCAGGAGAGGGGCAATGGATACCACTTTCCGCAACGGGTATCCGCCCTTCGCAAAAGTGATAAGGCGGTGAGCCAGCTCCTTGGCCTGCAGACCCGCTTTTTCCGCGATCGCCAGCCCTTCCTCCAGGAGCTTGTCTTCGTCGGTGGCCGACAGTCTTGCAAGAAAAATATTCCTCAAAATGGCCGACAGCAGGTTGTCGAAATCACGTGCCACACCCCCGGCGAATGTGCCGAGCGACTCGAACTTCCTGATCCTGATGAGTTCATCCTCGGCACGCACCCGCTCTGTGATGTCTTCAAGTGTCTCGATCGCGCCGACCATTTCCCCGCGTGAATCCCGGATGGCAGCCGCCGTAAAGCGAAGCCATTTCCCTGCCTCTCCGAGCTCCGGGAAAAAATCGGTCGCCTCGTACGCCTCTTCAATCAAAACCGACTTGCTCCCCTTACCTGAATACCACTCGCGGACCGTGTCAAACGCCTCATCCACGATGAGATCGGCCATGCAGGGCCTTTCCGACCGGTAGAATGCCCTCCAGTGCTGATTCGTGCCAACTACGTCCTCGGCTTTAATTTTACTGAGCTCTTCGAGGGCCCTGTTCCAGTAAAGCACCCGATGATCACTGCCGATGACGAACGCCGGTATCGGGGAGCCCTGAATGATGCTCTCCAGCCGCCGTTCGCTTTCTTTGAGCGCATCCTCGGCCCGCTTTCTTCCCGCTTCCTGGGCCTCCAGTTCGCGTACCCTGTCCTCAAGGGCCTCCAGTTCACGGATCAGTTCTGCTTTTGTCCTGTCCTGCCTTTTCATCTCCGCCTGCGATCCCAAAAAGCAAAATCCCGTCTCGTTTATTGCAGACGGGATCTGAAATCGTCCTGGCCATGGCGCCCGACCGAATATTAGCACGTTGCTGGAAAAACGCTCATCGCCCAGATGCAGGCGATGGCTAAAGATTCCGGGCGAAAGACAAGCAGCTGGTCCGCGCCTCTTTCACCTTTGGTCTTCAGCAATTATACGCGAGTTCATTTAATAATTCAAGCGATTCCCTCTTGAACCCGAGCTATATGTCAAGGGAGCGGTGTCAACATAATTGTTTTTCGCATACTTTCGAGGCTCAATATCGTTTGTACTGTCTTGTGCTTTATGATAACTTTTATTTATGTACCCGAAAAAGAGCATCCGCCTATGCCCTCATCTTTGCATCTGGAATCGCGTACCAGGCAAGACGGGCTTTGCCGTAAATTGAATGCGGCGACGCTATTGAACGGACATGAATGCCCCTGAAAGCAAATTTGTAACAGTCAACCGTCTGAAACTACACTACCTGGAGTGGAACGAGTGTGAAGAGCCGGCCATGATCCTGCTTCACGGGATCGGCGATAACGGCTATATCTGGGAGCATTTCGCCCGGATGTCGGCAGATTATTTTCGCATCATCGCGCCGGATCAGCGAGGACACGGCAGAAGCGAATGGGCCATCCCTCCCGCTTACTGCTGCGACGATTATGTGAGCGACATTTCCGCGCTGATAGACACTCTCAAACTGAACCGCCTGATACTCATGGGGCATTCCATGGGGGCCCTGCACGCAACGCGTTACGCATCTCTGCATCCCGAAAAAATCGCCGCTCTGATCCATGTCGATATCGAACCCTGCCCGCCGGCATGGAATAAAAAGTACCTGGCCAATCTTTACGAATCTCTTCCGGATACTTATGAATCGGTTGAAGAATACATTGAACAGGCCCGGATAAACAGTCCTTTTGCCGATAGGGAGACGCTGTTGGCCGTCGCCCTGCGCTCTCTTGACAGGGGAGTGGACGGAAAATTCCGGCGTCAGTACGACAGGGAGGTCCTCCGCTGTTTCGATGCTTATGACCTGCGTCCTGATTTGAGAAATATACGTTGCCCTTCGCTCATCGTGCGCGGGCGGCAGAGCCGGGTCATGAGCAGAGAGAAAGCCAGAGAAATGAGCCTTGAGATTCCGAACGGGCGATTAGCCGAGATACCGGAAGCAGCGCATCCAGTGCATACGGACAATCCCCGCGGATTTGGGCGGGCCGTTCTCGATTTCCTCAGCGGGATAAGTCTGATCGCCCGGCGTACTTCTGGCGACGAATTTCAGAAGAACCAGGATCTGTCCAGGAGGTAAGTCCATGAAAGACTCTAATCCGCAGTTGATGTACCGCAGCAGGATCTTCGAAGTCTATGAAGAAGATGTTTCCATGCCGGACGGACGGGTGGTGCGGCAAAGCCGCATAGAACACAAGCCGACCATTGCGGTAGTACCCGTGGATCCCGCGGGCAGGATAATCCTTATCCGGCAGTACCGCTCGGCGGTCAGGCAATACCTGCTCGAGATACCCGCGGGCACTCTGGACAAGGCGGACGAATCCATCGAACAATGTGTCCAGCGGGAACTGGCGGAAGAAACCGGTTTCAAATCCGGGCGGCTCGTCAAACTCTACGAAGGATATCTTGTACCCGGGTACTGTGATGAATATATGCACTTCTATCTGGCTCTCGATCTCTTCGAGGAAAAGCTCCCCTCGGATGAGGACGAATTCATTGAGACGGTTTTCACGACAGTCGAAGAAGCGCTCTCCATGATCAGGGACGGATCCATCAAGGACAGTAAAACCGCGCTTGGAATCCTTCTGGCATCAGGGTACCTGAACGGAAAGCAGGCAATCCGACAGACGGAGTCGTCATGGCGGAAGTGAAGCAATTCCGCTACGCCGCGGACAATCTAGGGTATCTTATTTACAGCGCCAGCCAGGCTGTCGTCGTCGATGGAGGTGCTTTCCGGGATATTCTTTCTTTTATCCGGTCCCGCAACCTTGATCTCCTGTGGATTTCCAACACGCACTCCCATGCAGACCATATGGTCGGCAACCGCGCCCTCCTGGAAAACTCCAATGCCCGCTATCTGAGCTACTTCGACCTGCTTGATATGCGGCTCCTGGAGCTCAACGGAAGCAGCATCACCGTTTACCGTACCCCGGGTCACACAGTCGATTCCGTCTGCTTTCGCACAGGCCGTTTCCTCCTGACCGGCGACACCCTTTTCAACGGTACTGTAGGGAATTGTTTTTCAGGCGATCTGAAGATCTTTTTCCATTCCGTCAAAAGGATCATGACCCTGCCCGGGGATACCGTGATTTACGCGGGGCACGATTATGTCCGCGATTCCATGAAATTCGCCCGCAGGCTCGATCCGGACAACCCGGATATCGATTCGTTCATGAAGAAATATGAACCCGGCCACGTGCTTTCGACCCTGGATGATGAGTTCAGGATCAATCCCTATCTGCGCTTCAATGAGGAAAGAATCGTATCCTTGTTGAAAAAAAGGGGACTGCCCGTGGACACGGAATGGGACCGCTGGAAATCCCTGATGAGTATCGAGTAATATTGTCACTGGACGCCGGTCGCCGAAAGCATCCGCGGAAATCCGGGGCGAAAGTTTTTTCAACAACCGTCGATGGACATGGGGACTCTCGAGGATATTTCCTTGAACCCGAGCTTACGGTAGAGATCATCCGAATCCTTGACGGCTATCAGGCCGATCCACGATATCCCGTCTTCCTCGAGGCGTTTCATGATGAGTTTTACGATCCGGGTTGCGATCCCCTTCCTTCTGAAGGATTCCTTCACTATGACGTCCTGAATGTAGGCGTCACTGGCCCTGTCGCTGATCGCCCTGCCCATCCCGACGATCTCTTCCTCTTTTATGGCGACGACAAAGCAGTGGCTTCCCGAAACGATCCGGCGGGCCCTGCCAGGAATACTATCGTCTTCATCCGTCCACCACCCCGCAGCCCGGTAAAGCGTCTCTATCTGCCCGATCTGTCCGGGATCCGGCCTCACCACAAAAAGGTATTTCACTTTTTCTTCGTGCTCTCTATGCGAGGCCATCAGCCTTGCACCTGCCCGGCATGTTTTCTGTTGTTCTGATCATAGGATGGAGATACAGGCATGTCAATCCAGAATTCGAAGTCCAGGTCTTTTTGAGCATTGAGATTTTGATATTGGCATTTGTTTCGAATTTAAAGTTTCGTGCTCAAAATTTTGCTATGGCGACGGCTGCCAGCGCGACTGATACGATCAATTTGATCAGTACGCCTGGGAATAACCCGCTGAACATATCTGCGGCGTGTTTTTCGAAAAGATTCGGTTCATTGCCGGGTTGCCTGACACCAGCCTCCTTTGATCCCGCATGCCACACCAGAAATCCCGTTGCCGCGCCGGCAAGAACCGTCCCGGCCAGAAAGCCGATGGTAATTCCGGGGCCGGCAAGAAAACCTGCTGCAAACAGGATCAGCAAAATCATGATGAAAGGCAGGTATATCCTTTTCCATGAGGGGCCGGTTTTAAGAAATGACGAGAACATCAGGTAAGCAGCGGCCATACCTAAGATAAGCCCCGCCATACCCGGAAGAATGTCCGGTGATCCCCGGAAGCCTTCTTTAAGAGTCGCAGCATAAGCAGCGCATCCCGCCGAAGCGGCAAAGATCGAGGAGGTCAGGACATATCCCCGCCCCGGATCCGGCGACCTGCGACTGTGTATCATCCCGCGCAGATAGGATTCTCCCTGTCCACCACCACTGCCGGGTTTTCTGAAAAAACGACCTGCAATGTTGAGAGCGGCCGACACAGATAAAGTTCCGCTGATCCCCAGAGCCGCGAGAGCTACTCCGTAGAGACCTGCAAATATGTGAGACATCCAGATCGCGGTCGCCGTGAAAACAGCCGGCAGTATTACTCCCTCCGCTCGTGAAAACAGATACTCAGCCTTACCCACTCTCTCGGGGCTGCTGTAATAATCAATGAGTAATCCCGTCAGAAGAGGAATCACAGCACCCAGCGAGACTGCCCAGAAGGGTCCCGACCTGTCCAGCATCCCGGCTTCGGCAAGATCATCTGAAGAAAATACCGCCATGTTCTTCCTGACCAGCAGAAATGCGACTGCAATGAATATCCCGGCTGAGATCCACCTGCTCCAATGCGCCTTTTCTTTTGAGAACAGGATAACGGCGATCCCAGCCAGCGAGGCGAGATAACCCGCCACAACAAAAAGAACAGGCAACTCCTGCCATTCCGCATAACCGCCTCCGGTAACCGATCCTGCGATCATCGCCGAGGTGAATGACAGAATGAATGAAACCAGAAGATCCGTATTTGCTAGGGACACTGCGGTCGCCAGAAGAGCGGGGGTGCTTTTCCCTCGCATTCTCTCTGAACGTCCGGCCGCGATAACACAGAAAAACAGAACCAGGGCGCCCCCCACGGAGAAGCTTCCCATAGCAGCGGAATTATCCACCGCGGAAAACTGGAAGAGAAGACCGGCCACTGTCAGGACCAAACCGGGCGGAAGGAGGCCCGCCGCGGAGCCGGCATAGCGGGCCAGGCCCCATGCCCCGCCGCGGTAATCTCCGCCGGGTAAAACGGAAATGCCTCCGATCAGCAGGCAGGCAATGCGGAAGGCAAGGTATACGGAAGCGATCGCCGCGGCAACGCCGATTACGAATACAAAGGAGGGGATAAGGGAATCCAGGACAAAAAAAGGGGTAATGAAAGCGACGGCGGCCGCGAAGAAAAAAGGCAGCTCCCTTTTAGCCGCCCGGACGATTTCTTCCCGGCCCGCTTTCGACTCAGCCGGACCCCGGCCGATATATGAAAGATGACGAAGAGGAATACTCAGGATAGACGATGCCGTGATTCCGGCGAATCCAATGATGCTCGCATATATGCCCAGGAATTCCATCAATCCCGATCCGTTTTCCCTTCATGACCGCTGTTTCTCACGTTGAATTTATTCATCGCCTTTTGTATCTGCGAGGAAACGAGCATCCCGACCGCTTCACACGCCCGTTCGACCTGCCGCGCGACCAGCGGAATATCTTCCTTCGAAAAACTCTCCAGTACATAGGACTCGACCATTTCTTTCATCAGCGGCTTCCCGATGCCCATCCTTACTCGATGAAACTCCCGGGAACCGAGATGCTCCATTATCGAGAGCAGCCCTTTGTGTCCGCCCGCGCCACCTCCGGTCTTGACCCGCACTACCCACGGTTCCAGATCGAGATCATCATGCACAATGATCAGATCATGTATGTCCCCTTTATAATAGCTCAGAATGTCCCGTGCAGAGATCCCGCTCAGATTCATGAATGTCAGGGGCTTGACAAGCAGGGCGGCAATCCCCTCGATGAATCCCTCTCCGACAAGGGCGTTGAATTTCTTCCGGTTGACGGGAATCCCGTGAATCCCGGACAGTTCGTCAACGACCATAAAGCCCAGATTATGTCTGGTCAATCTGTATACGGCTCCCGGATTGCCCAGCCCGATGACGATTTTCATGTCGATCCCAGTCTATAATTTACCTTCGACAAGTTCAGCGACAGCATAGGCTCAATTTCTCACCTTTTTGGCTTCTGGCTCCTTGCCCTTTCTTCCTCGCCCTTAGCCCTTATAACAAAAAGCCCCGCTTTTCTCGAAGAAGAAACGGGGCTTCTCTGAAATAGAGCATATTCCTTTTTCCATGAGGGCTTGGCTACCCGGCCTTGTAAATCCAAACGTTGCTTAGCTTTCTTCCTCCTTGCCTTTAGCGGTAATCACTTCCGGCTCCTTTTTCTCCTCTTCACCGGCTCCCTCCTCGACCGCCGGTGCTGCTTCGAGAACTGTCTTGGCGGATACGGCTGCCACGGCGATATCCCCTGCGTCCAGAATTTCAATGCCTTCCGGAAGATGGATATCGCTGACCTTGACGGAATCTCCGATATTCAGGCCGCTCACATCCAGTTCTACATATTCCGGAATGGCGGAGGGCAGGCCGGCGATCTTCAATTCCCTTTTCAGATGGTGCAACTCGCCGCCATCGGCGAGACCGGCGGGAACGCCGGTCAGGTGAATGGGCAATTCCAGAATCAGTTTATGATCCATGCGGATTTCGTAAAAATCCGCATGGTAAAGACTCCTGCTAACGGGACTCGTCTGGAGTTCCTTTATCATCGCTAATTTCTCTACACTGCTTTTGCCGTCCTCGATCTTAAGTTTGATGAAAACGCTCTCTTTTCTCTCCCTTAACAGCTTGATCAATTCGGCTGTATTGACCGAAAGTGGAGTAGCTTCCGCACCGGCTCCATAAAATACGGCCGGCGTCCATCCTTGCACCCGCAGCCTCCTCGACGGCCCTTTCCCTGATTCTCTTCGGACGCGGGCATTCAATTCCATTGCTTCCATTTTATATGTTCCTCCTGAGATGATGGGCTCAGGGCTTCTTTTTTGAAGTTAAGCGGTCAGTTTCCTTTCCAGCGCCTGATGCCTTGCCCTTTAGCCTTTAGCCTCATATAAACAGCGAGCTCACCGAATCATTGTAATATATCCTTCTGACCGCCTCGCTTAAATGCCCGGCGACCGAAAGGACCTTGATGCGATCGCATGATTTCGCCTTTTCATGCAGGGGGATCGTATCGGTCACAATCACTTCCTTGATGTTGGATGCATTGATCCTGTCAATGGCAGGACCGGAAAGGATCGGATGCGTACAGCAGACCGAAATCTCCGTCGCCCCCGCTTCGGCGAGCGCCTCCGCCCCCTGGACGACCGTACCCGCCGTATCGATCATGTCATCGAGAATGATCACCCTCTTGTCTTTGACGTTTCCGATGATATTCATGACCTGGGATTCATTGGGACCTTCGCGCCTCTTGTCTATGATTGCAAGGGTCGCACCAAGCCTTTTCCCAAAGGCCCTTGCCCTTTCCACGCCTCCTGTATCCGGAGAGACAATGACCGTATTTTCCGAATATATCTTCCTCACGTACTCCAGCAATACGGGTGTCGCGAAGAGATTGTCGACCGGAATGTTGAAAAAACCCTGGATTTGGCCAGCATGGAGGTCGATCGAGAGGACGCGGCTCGCTCCCGCCGCCGTGATAAGGTCGGCCACCAATTTCGCGGTAATGGGCGCCCTGGGCGCGACTTTTCTATCCTGCCTCGCATAGCCGTAGTAAGGTATGACAGCCGTAATGCGGTCTGCGGACGCCCGCTTCATGGCGTCCATCATGATCAGCAGTTCCATGCAGTTATTATTCACGGGGGGACACGTGGATTGGATGATGAATACGTCCATGCCGCGCACATTTTCATTGATCTCGACCCTGGTCTCGCCATCGCTGAAAGTGGCTACATTGGCCTTGCCGAGTGCAATACCGAGTATGCCGCAGATCTTCGCCGCCAGTTCTGTATTCGAGTTTCCTGAAAAAATCCTCATTCTTTCGAGCATGTCGACACCTTCATCAAGATCGGTTTATAAATGGCTGGGGCGGGAGGATTCGAACCTCCGGATGCAAGAACCAAAATCTTGTGTCTTACCACTTGACGACGCCCCATTATGAGCGGATATCCCGCGTATTGCCGGATTATTCAAGTGAATGTGCGGTAAATACGGATAAGTCTTCCCGGCGGCTTAATGCCCTGTGTGCCTTTTCCGCGTCTTGCCGCCCGGCGAATACTCCGAAGACAGTCGGCCCGCTGCCCGACATCAGGGAGCCGAGGGCGCCATTCTCGATCAAAAGCCCCTTCAATTCCTTCAATGCCGGGTGAAGACTAAGGGTGACTCTTTCGAGATCATTCCAGAGTCTCCCGGCAATATCCTCAAGTGAGAAAAACTTTGGGATGTTAAACTGGATCATCTCTTTTGTCAATCCTAAATTAAGATTTTCATAGACCATTTTTGTGGAGATCTCGAATCCGGGATTGACCAGGACAAACCACATCGGCGGAATCTTTCCCGCGGGTTCCAGCCGGTCGCCTATTCCGAAAGCCCAGGCTGCGTTGCCGAAAATAAAAAACGGGACATCCGCCCCGATAGTCGCGCCGATTTCGATCAAATCATGGGGACTTAGATTAAAGCGAAACAGCTCGTTCAGGCTGACCAGGGTGGTGGCCGCATTCGAGCTCCCCCCTCCAAGCCCGGCCGCGACCGGTATCCTCTTCTTGATCACAATCTCGATCCCGGGGGATTCCGACACACGGGAGAACAACGCCCGGGCCGCCCGGTAAACTATATTCCTCTCGTCTTCCGGAAGCGAACTATCCGGGCATGTCACCTTGATCCCGGTGCCTGTGGGAATGAACAAAATCTCGTCATAAAGACTTATTTTCTGCATCAGGGTCGCCAGGTCATGGTAACCGTCTTGCCTCTTGCCCAGCACATGAAGCAGGAGATTGACCTTGGCCGGCGACTTCCTCACTATCATTGCCTGTCTTTTTCCTTTACGTACCTCATCCTCAATTCATAGAGGATCCCGTCCATCAGTTTCTTTTCGTCCTCGTTGAGGTTCCCCCGGGTCTTTTCCTGGATCATTCCCAGTATGTCGATCGTCTGTTTCGCCGCAGCCAGGTTACGTTCCGCCTTCTTGGAAACCGGGTCCGGGAAGTCCCCGAAATGATACATCGCCGAGGTGCTCAGCGAAACGACAAAATTAGAGAAATTGACCTCGGGAAAGTACTGCTCTTCTTTCTGCCTCTTTTCGCCTGCGGCCTCTTTCTTTTCTTCACGTTTTTCGCCGGCCTCGGCTCCGCGGTCTTCTCTGCGGACTTCGCCCGTCTCGCTGAAAGTACGTTTATCCTTTACGACAAAACCTTTCCCTTTGATTTCTTCCGCCATGGGGATACTCCTCTGAAAAAAATAGCTTCGGGCTTGTGATGATCTCGTAAAAAGTCCGCGTTGTCACTCTGAGCCTGTCAAATAGCCGCCGGGAATATAACTCATTGATATTACAGCATGCTTCGACAAAATCGGCATGACAACATACACTAATCCTGACGTTTTTACGAGATTATCGTTTGTAGAATTTTAAAACAGGCCTTTTTCACAACCCGCTATTCACTGGAATGCCGACTGTTTGCCGGTTCGTTCTTATATTTCCTGAGATATTGAAGAACACGTTTGACGTAGTTCCGGGTCTCCTGATAAGGGGGAATCCTGTTATTGTATTTCGCCACCGACGCCTCGCCCGCGTTATAAGCGGCCAGAGCCAGCGGAAGGTCGCCTTTGAATTGCGCCAGCAGGTATTTAAGATGCCGGACCCCTCCTTCGATATTACTCCAGGGATCGAAGGAATCATCAACTCGGTACGAATAGGCAGTCCCCGGCATCAACTGCATAAGTCCCATCGCGCCCTTGCGCGATACGGCCCGGTGGTCGAAATCCGATTCCGCCTTAATCACAGCCTTGATCAGGGCGTAATCCATATTGTGCAAATCCGCCGCTTTTATGATGAGGGGATCATAATCCGGATAATTTGCCCGCGACGAACGGGCATGGCCCGGACGGCCCTGCTTTGCCTCCCTCAACCACAATTTGAACTTGCGGTCCATCGGTACATTCGTGAGGTGGATAACCCCTTCCTCATCAACATACCTGTAGATATCCGCAGACAAACGGCCGGGCAGTACGATGACCGCGGTTGAAAGAAATATGAACAAAATAAGATGAACTCGATTCATTTATCCGGTTTCAAAGATATTTCTCCGGTATTCAGAAAGATCCTTCGAGACTCAGGATTGACTGCGGCCGGCCATCTTTCGCAATCTGGCGATCCTCTCCTCAATGGGTGGATGAGTGCTGAAAAGATTGGCCAGGGATCTTGCCGACAGGGGATTCACGATGAACATATGCGCAGTCGAAGGATTGGCATCCATGGGGATAGCCTGGGAGGCGCGGGAGAGTTTTTCAAGGGCGCTGGCAAGGCCGAAAGGCTTGCCCGAGATATGCGCGCCCCCCTCGTCTGCCAGATATTCACGCGACCGGGAAATAGCCATCTGGATAATCATGGCCGCAATGGGCGCCAGAATAGCCATCACGATCAGGCCGATTCCGCCCCCCCTGTCTTCCTCATCGCGTCCCCCGAATCCGAATATCGCCGACCACTTGGCCATGTTTGCAAGCATGACAACGGCCCCGGCAAGGGTCGCGGCTACTGAGCTGATCAGGATGTCTCTGTCTTTGATGTGGGTCAGTTCGTGGGCGATAACTCCTTCCAGCTCATCGCGGTTGAGAATACGCATAATGCTGTCTGTTACTGCTACGACCGCATGATTTTCGTCGCGGCCTGTTGCAAAGGCGTTCGGGCTTTCGGACGGTATCACGTATACTTTAGGCATGGGCAGGCCGGCTCTTAAAGCCAGGTTCCTTACAATACTGTACAGCTCCGGATAATCGCGCTCCGAAACCTCGCTGGCCTGGTACATTTTTAGAACAATTTTATCAGAAAACCAATAACTTGCGAAATTCATAACTGCCGCAAAGATAAATGCGATGACGACACCCTGCTTGCCTCCGAAATAACCCCCGATCAGCATGAGGAGTCCCGTCAATATACCCAGCAGCAGCCCCGTCTTTATAGTATTCATAATCCAGCTTCCTCCATATAATATTATCGAACTCGAAAAGCCAAAACTCAAATATTATCTCTATTTTCCTTCCGGAATGTCACTTCCCCCTTTTCATTCACATCCACAACAATGTGATCTCCTTCCGTAAACGTCCCTTCCAGTATCTTCACGGCCAGATTGTCCTGGACGATCTTCTGAAGGGACCTTCTCAGTGGTCTTGCTCCGTAAGTAGGACTATAACCCACTTTAGCAATATACTGCTTTGCCCTTTCTGTCAATTCCAGTGTCATCCTCCTCTCGGCAAGTCTCTCGGCGAGAAGGCCGATCTGGATGTTGATAATCTTGTCAATATCGCTGATGGTCAGCGACCGGAATATGATGATATCGTCAATCCTGTTCAGAAACTCAGGTTTGAACATCGATCTCAGGGCATCAAGCGTTCTGATCCGCCTTTCTTCCTCGCTCAACGCGAAATCATGGATCCACTCTCCTCCGATATTGGAAGTCATGATCACGATGGTATTTTTAAAATTGACAGTGCGCCCGTGGCCGTCCGTCAGCCGGCCGTCCTCCAGAATCTGCAAAAGGATATTGAACACATCTGCATGGGCCTTTTCGATCTCGTCGAAGAGCAGAACTGAATACGGCTTTCTCCTCACTGCTTCGGTGAGAAAGCCTCCTTCCTCATAACCGACGTATCCGGGAGGCGCTCCGATCAAACGGGCCACAGAATGCTTCTCCATGTACTCCGACATGTCGATGCGGATCATGGCCTGTTCATCGTTGAACATGAATTCCGCCAGCGCCCTGGCCAGTTCCGTCTTTCCGACGCCGGTAGGCCCCATAAAGATGAAAGAGCCTATCGGACGGTTCGGGTCCTGAAGGCCCGACCGGGCTCTTCTGAGCGCGTTGGAAACGGCGTGGATCGCTTCGTCCTGTCCGATGATCCTCTTCTTCAATCTCTCTTCCATGTGGATCAGCTTTTCCACGTCGCTTTCCATCATGCGGGACAGGGGGATCCCTGTCCACTTGGAGACTACTTCGGCGACATCCTCCGCCTCCACTTCTTCTTTGAGCATCTTCTTGTCTTTCTGGATCTCCGCCAGTCTTGCATGTTCATTTTCCAGTTCCCTGTTCAGATCCACCAGTTTTCCATAGCGGATTTCGGCGGCCTTTGCCAGATTGCCTTCACGCTGGGCATTCAACTCCTCTGTCTTATATTCCTCGATCCTGCTCTTGATCGCCTGTATCTGCTTGATCACTTCTTTCTCATTGGTCCAGTGGAGCATCATCCGGTCCTTCGACTCTCTTAACTCGGCAAGCTCCTTGTTTATTTTTTCCAGTCTCTCCCTGGATATTTTATCGGTATCGTTTTTCAGGGACTGCCGTTCGATTTCAAGCTGGATGATTTTTCTGTCGATGACGTCGATTTCAGCGGGCAGGCTGTCCAGTTCGATCCTTAGCCGCGAAGCCGACTCGTCGATCAGATCCACTGCCTTGTCCGGCAGAAAACGGTCGCTGATATACCGGTTGGAGAGAGTCGCCGCCGCAATGATCGCGGAATCCTTTATCCTCACGCCGTGATGGATCTCATAGCGCTCTTTCAATCCTCTCAAAATAGCGATGGTATCTTCGACGCTCGGCTCTCTTACCATGATCGGCTGAAACCTTCTTTCGAGGGCTGCATCCTTTTCGATGTACTTCCGGTATTCGTTCAGTGTCGTGGCTCCCACGCACCGCAATTCCCCCCTGGCAAGGGCCGGCTTCAGCATATTGGAAGCGTCGACAGCGCCTTCTGCAGCCCCGGCACCCACCACTGTGTGGATTTCATCAATGAAAAGAATGATCTCACCCTGGGCATCCGTGATTTCCTTGAGGACGGCCTTCAGCCTGTCTTCGAATTCGCCGCGGTATTTGGCGCCTGCGATCAACGAGCCCATGTCGAGACCGATCACCCTCTTGTTTTTTAAACTCTCGGGAACATCACCGTTTACAATCCTCTGTGCGAGGCCCTCAACAATAGCCGTTTTGCCGACCCCCGGCTCGCCGATGAGTACGGGGTTGTTCTTTGTTCTCCTCGAAAGGACCTGCACGATCCTCCTGATCTCTTCATTGCGGCCGATAACCGGATCAAAAAAACCTTTGCGGGCAAGCTCATTGAAATCACGCGCATACCGTTTCAATGCCTGGTATTTCTCTTCCGGATTGGGATCAGTCACCCTCTGGCTTCCCCGGATATCCACAAGCACTTTGAAAATATTGTCTTTCGTGGCGCCGATCTGCCTCAGGAGTTGTGGCGCAAGGCCCTGTTTTTCATCTGAAATCGCAATCAGAATATGCTCGACACTGACATATTCGTCTGAAAGACGGGCCGCTTCCGCCGAGGCATTGTCAAGCACCTGTTTCAATCTCTGGGTGATATATATCTGCCCGGGCATGCCGCTTCCCATGACTTTCGGGGTTCTATTCAGGAAGCTCTCCAGCTCGCGTTCGATATGCCGTTGATCAGCTCCGAGCTTTTGGAGAATCGAGCCCACTATCCCCTCAGGCTGGCGCATAAGGGCCAAAAGAACATGCTCTACATCTATCCCCTGATGACCGTAAGTTTCGGCCAGCCTCTGAGCGTCGTTCAATGCCTCCTGAACTTTTAAAGTAAATTTTTCAAATCTCATCCTATCCCCCTTATTCAACGGGTTTTTCAATACTAACGATAATTCTACCTTTCTTGAATACCCGTACCGTTCCTGTTGATTCGGAAACGACGACGGCGACGGCATCGGTTACAGCCGTAATCCCGGCAGCCGCCAGATGCCTGCTGCCCAGTCCCTTTGGAAAATCTTTGCTTTCCAGGGCCGCACTGATGTGGCTCCCCGCCGTCATCAAAACGCCGTTACTCTTGATTATAAAAGCGCCGTCCAGCGCGGAAAATTCTTTAATAGTATCTTTCAGCGCGGGATTGAGTATATTCTTCTCTTCTTCCTGGTATCCCGCAAAAGGATTGATAATGATCTGTCTCGAGTACTGAAGCACCCTTTCGTGATCTCCCAGAATAAATATGGTCCCGACGGAACGGCCTTCCCTCCCCTGCGAGCCCAGTTCAAGGGCAATATTGAGCACCGCTTCGAATACCTCCGGCTGGAGCCCTTCAAAAATGCTGGTAATATACTCTGAGGTCAGTATCTCGAACTCCCGGCCGACATCTATGATCATGATGCTGTCCACGTAGCCGAATTTTGGAATACCCGTGAGACAAACGACTTTATCCCCTTTTTTGAGAAGACCCATGGCAATTCCCTTGGTAATGGCTATCTTTATCTGCCCCACACGGGTCAATTTCAAATTGGGAATCTTGAGGATGGAACTGCTCTTCACCAGGTCTTCCGGGATTTCCTTATCCCCTCTCGTTACCAGGATCGTCTGGGCGGATGATTTCCCTTCATTCACTATGCCGGGGTTCTGGTCGACGTCGATCCAGTACATAACGGCTTTGGCCCCGATTTCGTCCCCTATTCTATATGCAAAATCCACAATCAACCGGCTCAGCATTGCCGTCATTTGCCCCCCAGGAGTTTTTGATCGTACCTTTTTTATTTTATCCGATCCCTCGCTCATTGCCTTAAGTTAAGCACAAAGTCCGCTTCTGTCAAGTAATGCAACCGCAGGGGATTATTTGTTTTTAAACCGCCTTGACGATTCCGGGAAAAGTCGCTAATATGTATTAAATTTGTGGATCACAGGAGAAAGAAATGAAACACGACCAGCTCATCGCCACCAGCGCCCTGGATTTGTACATGGCGCAAATCAACTCATTCCCGATTCTATCCGCAGAGGAAGAATTCGAGCTGGCGGTCCGCTTTCAGAAATTCAATTCCATGGAAGCGGCCGAAAAGCTGGTAACCTCAAATCTCCGGTTCGTCGTCAAGATCGCCCACGAATACCGAAACTACGGGGTAAAGCTAATTGATCTCATTCAGGAAGGTAACATCGGCCTCATGCATGCCGTCAAGAAGTTCAACCCCTACAAGGGATACCGGCTTATTTCCTATGCAGTCTGGTGGATCAGGGCTTATATACAGAATTTTATCATAAAATCCTGGAGCCTTGTCAAGATCGGAACAACTCAGGCGCAGAGGAAGTTGTTTTTCAAACTCAACCAGACCCGGAAAAAACTACAGAATCTCTCGTCCAGGAATCCCGAATTCGCCGAGATCGCCGAATCGCTTAATGTCAAGGAATCGGAGATAGAGGAAATGGATATCCGGATGAGCAACCGCGATCTCTCCCTGGATGCAAGCATTGATGATGAAGGGGAATCCGCTTATATCGATCAGTTGATGTATCAGGGGGAAAACCAGGAGGATGCGCTGATCAAGAAAGAGGAAACCTCGCTCGTAAGAATGAATATAGCGGGGGCGCTTTCGAAGCTGAACGAGAGAGAGCGCTATATTGTCATCCACAGGATCATGGCCGACGAGCCGCAAACTCTTCAGGAGATCGGTGACCGCTTTAAAATCACCCGGGAGCGGGCAAGACAGATAGAAAAGGATGCGATCAAAAAAATGCGGGAGGCCATCATCTACCTGGGGAAGGAACCGAAACTGCTGCCTGCGGCATCCTCTTCATAGTACACCCGAAAAAAATAAGATATTCTCTTCTGGAAAGCAATCAACACCCCGATTTCGTCATGACCTGATTTTCTCGGATTCCTATCTTCGCTCGGACTGCACCGCGAGATTATCGAACCGGGTGAATTTTTCCTGAAAGACAACCTTCACGGTTCCAACCGGACCGTTTCTTTGCTTGCCGATTATGATCTCCGCGAATCCCCTTTCCGGATTATCTTCCGACTTGTTATAAACCTCATCCCGATATAGAAAGAGGATCACGTCCGCGTCCTGCTCGATCGCACCCGATTCCCTCAAATCGGCCATTTGAGGACGCCGATTTGTCCGGTCCTCCACTTTCCGGTTGAGCTGAGAAAGGGCTACGACAGGGATATTCAATTCTTTCGCCAGGGCCTTCAAGGATCGACTGATTTCGGAGATTTCCTGCTCTCTGTTATCTCTTGGATCCGTCCCCCGCATTAACTGCAAGTAATCGAGAATTATGAGCCCCAATCCGCTTTCGGCTTTCAGCCTCCTCGCTTTGGCTTTCATTTCAAGGACGGTGATGGCCGGTGTGTCATCGATGAAAATCATGGTCTCGGAGAGGCTTCCTGCGGCTGTCGTCAGTTTCGGCCAGTCTGTTTCTCCCAGAAAGCCCTTGCGGATCCTCTGGGAATCCACCCTCGCCTCCGATGAAAGCATACGCAGGGCAATCTGTTCTTTCGCCATTTCAAGAGAAAAGATGGCCACCGGTATCCCTTCCTGGATGGCGGCATGCTGAGCTATGTTGAGGGCGAACGCCGTCTTTCCCATGCTCGGCCTGCCTGCAATGACAATCAGATCGGAATTCTGGAGGCCGGAAGTGTATTCATCGAGTTTTTCGAAACCGGTGGGTACGCCGGTGATCAGGTCTTTTTTCTCGTAGAGCCTCTCGATAGTCTTGAAGCTCTCCTTTATGATCTCCCGCATGGTGAAGAAAGAGGGCTTGATCTTATTCTGGGATATATCGAAAATGGCTTGCTCAGCCTCATCCAGAACATTGTCGATATCAGCTCCGGCGCTGTAACTCTTGTTCAATATTTCCGTCGCCGTTCCGATCAGACTGCGCAATATGGATTTCTGTTTGACGATTCTGGAATAAAAGGCGATGTTGGCGGCGGACGGCACTGCGTCGACAAGGGAAGCCAGGTAGGCCACGCCTCCCACCGCGTCGAGATGATTACGGCTCTTCAGGATATCACTGAGGGTTATAAGATCACTCGGCTCGTTTCTTTCCGAAAGCTCCAGGATTGCCGAAAAGATTTTACGGTGCGCCTCGCTGTAGAAATCATTCACGGAGAGGATTTCCAGGACGTTATTGATGGCGCGATTATCAAGCAGAATGCCGCCCAGCACTGATTGCTCTGCTTCGAGATTCTGCGGCGGCAACTTCAACAGGGAGGGATCGATATCTTTCACTGGGGAAAAACCTGCACTTACTGAAAGAGTTCCCGTGATCTTTCAGGCGAAAACTCACGTGGAAACGTCTACTGCTCTTCAGCCACTCTGACAACAAGACTGGCCGTGATCCCGGGATATAATTTCACTCTGACGGGAAACTCCCCTATACTTTTTATGGGCTCGTCAAGAATAATATTTTTTCTGCTGATTTCCACGCCCATCTCCTGCATGGCCTTTTCTATATCCTTCGCCGAAACGGAACCGAAAAGCTTATTCTGTTCCCCAATCTTCCGATATATTGTACAGGTGATGTTCGCGAATTTCTCCAGCATCGATTCGGCGTTCTTTTTTTCCTTTTCGGCCCGCTTCGCGATAACCTGCTTTTCATGCTCAAGAGCGCGGATGTTCTTGCTGCTTGCGGGGACGGCCAGATCCCTGGGTATCAAATAATTTCTTGCGTAGCCGTCCGATACTTTAATGACGTCCCCCATCTTGCCGAGGGCTTCGATGTTTTGTTTCAGGATAACTTCCATACACATGGCCTCCAGTTAATATGCTGAAAAAAGCAGAGGGTTGCTTTCTTCAATGGGGCTCTCTTCCCTGCACGGGCAGCTTGACCCCCCTGTTCAATTTTCTGAAATCTATCCAGATATCGAAAAAACCCAGACAGATGACGAGCAGAGCCAGAATATGCTGGGCGAAAATCAAAAAATAGAACATGCCCCTCAATAAGACGGGAACCCCCTTCTTCTTGAAAAAGAAGTTAATGATCGAAAGCCCCTGGAACAGGTAAATAAACAGAAAAACAATCAGCATATTCAATCCCGATATCTTGAAACGATCTATCGGGACTAGGATCATCGCTCCGGCAGCGATGACAAACCATACGAACTTATCAGGTATCTTCCACGACGTCAGGTCTCCGAAATCCGAGAAGGGCAGCTTGCGGAATTCAAACAGGATCTTCGCCGCCATCACGTTCAGCCACGCAAGGAATATCATGGAAACGATCATAAGAGCAGGAAAAACATGATAAATGAACTTCGAGATCTGCCCCGCGTTATTCTTGATCAGGCTGACCTGCTCCTGGGAAACACCTGCCTGGGAATACGCCTGGATGAGCCCGTTGACCCCCCCCGATACATACTTCTCTATCAAGGTCCATGGATCCTCGTTCATCCTCAGGCTGTAAGAAGAAAGAAATGCCAGCGCTATCAGCGTGAGGACCACAATAGAAAGTAAGATGATCTTGTCGATCGCGTACTTCTTCCTGAACATTTCGGAAAGAACGATCCCGAAAGAGCCCCATACGATCAGAAAAGCGATATTGAATCCCGAACCGATCACTGCCATGAACGAGATGACCACCAGGAGCGCGAGCGCAAAGACGACCAGGCCCTGCATTCTGCCGGACTTTGAATAATAAATGACTGGCAGCGGAGCAAACATACCGATCACAAAACCCAGATCAGGGATCAGGGAAGCGGCAAGGAATACGGCAGACGAGACGACGACCCCGGCGGCCAATTCCTTATAGAGATGCGGATCTCGATCCTCTCCCCGTATCCAATCACGCAAATCGTCAATCAGCATCCTACCATCAACTTTCGGTCACTACAAAAGGCAGCAGCGCGATAGCTCTTGCCCGCTTGATCGCAACAGTCAATTCACGCTGGTGATTGGCACAGTTTCCCGTGATTCTCCTGGGAATTATCTTTCCCTTCTCGGAGACAAAATATCTCAAAGAACCCGGATCCTTATACTCAATCTTCATATTGGAATCCGTACAGAATCTACAGACTTTCCTGCGGTGAAAAACTCTTCTTTCTTGTCTTGAATCCGTTCTGGTCGCCGCCATCTTACATTTCCCTCGCTTTTTCTTCTTCAGTCTTTTTTCCTTCCTCTGAAGACTTTCTTCGAGTCACTCTCTTTTTCGCCGGCTCCTGCTTTTCGGCTGCACCTTCTGCAACCTCCTCCTTCTGCTGCCGGGCGGGCTCGGGCTTGCCCTCTTCCGTTTTCTCCTCCTTCTCTTCTCTGACTCCCGCCATTTCCTTTTCAAGCTCTTTCATATCCACATGATCTGATTTCTTGATCGTCAGGAATCTCAGGATTTTATCATCGAATTTGAATATCCTCTCCAGTTCGTTGACAACGACGGCATCACCCGCAAAATCCAGGAGAACATAAAATCCCTTTAACTGCTTTTTAATTCGATAGGCGAGCTTTCTCGTGCCCCATTTTTCGGCCTTGATCGGAATACCTTTTTGATCCACGATAACGGCCTTGTAACGTTCGATCAGGGCATCGATTTCATCTTTGGGTAAATCGGACAGGGCTATAAATACAACTTCGTATCTTTTCAAGTCAAACCTCCTCTCGGCTCTAAATCCCAGACATTTCGCCTGGATAAGGAGTCCTTTTATTTGAAAGAGCATTTTATATACCATGCGGAAACGGAAATCAAGTGATTTCCGGTTTCGATGAAGGCATGGGTTCATGGCGAGCCCTTCGACAGGCGACAAAGTGTAACCCCCTTTAGCCTTTTACATCATAAATCCCCCCTCGCCTCCTTTGTCCTGGTAGAACACTCTGTCCTTCCCCTGTGATT
The DNA here is from genome assembly GCA_041946925.1 of Syntrophales bacterium. GTDB lineage: Bacteria > Desulfobacterota > Syntrophia > Syntrophales > UBA4778 > JBHGBI01. The sequence goes on from JBHGBI010000009.1 coordinate 53,012, forward strand.
TGGCAATATACATACTTTCATCCGCCCTCCTCAGAAAAGACACCAGATCCTCCTTGGGGCAATAGGAGGCAACACCGATGCTGACAGTCAAATGCGTTTTTTCATCCATCAGGGGGGAGAAATTTTCCATTTTGAAGCCCTCCCTGATCCGCTCCGCGACATGGACGGCCTCTTCGCTCTCTGTTTCCGGCAGAATAATGGTAAACTCCTCACCACCGTACCGATAAGCGGAATCCACCTGCCGGATGTATCTGGTTATGACTTCTGCCGCCCGCTTGAGGACCTTGTCCCCTTCATAGTGCCCGTATTGGTCATTCAGCGCCTTGAAGTTATCGATATCGAGCATCAGCAGGGAAAGGGGACAATGATACCGGTTTACTCTCTCGATCTCCATCCTCAGCCGATCGTAGAAATGCCTCAGATTATGAAGCCCGGTCAAGGCGTCCGTGATGCTCAACTCCATGTACCTTTTTTCACTCTCTTCCAGTTTCTTTTCCGCGATTTTCCGTTCGGTGATATCTCTTACGTAACCGACGATCCCGATGATTTCGCCCTGAGGATTGCGCCACGGCTCGTAAAAGGCGTCGAAATAGCGCTCGCTGCCCTGGATGCCGAAGTGTGTTTCCACCCGGGCGCGCTCCCCGGTTTGAATGACCTTTCGTTTGATTTGCGCCAGCCGGTCCGCTTCCTGCGGCGGGAAGAAATCGAAATCCGTCCTGCCCAGAATCTCTTTCCGGCCTCCGGGCATCTGAATATCCGTAAACCAAACATATCTCAGGTCCCGGTCCTGCTGAAAGAACTGATCAGGGGAGTTTTCGAAGACAAGACGCAGGCGGTTTTCGCTTTCGCGCAGCGCGTCCTCGGCCTTTTTACGATCCGTTATGTCGCGTGCAATCGACAGGGCGGATTCAACGGAGCCGTCACTGGCGAATTCGGGAACGATCCGGACATGGTAGTATTTCCTCACACGAAAGACGGGGTACTCGAATTCGGTCGTTTCCTGCCGGCCCGTTTCAAATACTCTCTCAAGAAACTCCCGCCAGTAGCGGAGCACCCCCGTCGGCCATTTGATCTCATCGAGCTTCTTGCCGATGAATGTCTCGCCGGAGATCCCGCTTTCCCGTATCAGGGCCGGATTGATATACAAAAACCGCATCTGACGGTCGATCCTGGCGATAAGGTCAGGAGTGTTCTCGGCAAGAGTTCTGAATTCTTTTTCACGACACACACCCGCAAAGGCGCATTCCTTTATGGAGATACGTTCCTTTTCCAGCAATCGCCTGACCTCGCCAGAGAGACTCTCCGTAAACATCCTGATTTCATTGATCAGGATGGAGAGCTCCGATATCGACTGTTCAACCGCGGCGGCATGTCCCGGGCTTGCGCCGCTGCATTGCAGTAATTCTTTCAGACGCTGAAAGACGGCTTCGACTTTGTCAAAAACGCTGCGGTTCATTTAGCCTCTCTGTAAAGGCTATTCGTGTCAGGCGAAGAGCCAGGAGCGAAAAACAAAGAGTCATATTTTTTAGTTTCGCCGCATGGAGAGTAGATGTCCATGCATGAATTCCTCATTTACGGGCGTCCATTCAGCTTAGGAAGGGATCGGGAAAAGTATGAGACCGAAAGGGAATCAGGAGATTTGTGAAAGATTAGGGTATTCTTCTTCGATCCAGTTTATAGCAGCTTTCCCTGAATTTCTTCGCGAATTTTTTCATTTCCGAAGCTGCTTCCGTCAATTCGCCGTAGTGGTTGTAATTTTTCGCGGCCGTATCCGTCACTCCGATGGAGAGTGTCATGAAGGGGAAGATCCTCGACGTCCCCTGCCGGTCGTTGGATTCAATATATCCTTTCATCCGGTCCTCGCCGTCATAGAGAGTGGGAATAATCCTGTCGAAAGCCCCGATGATTTCCCTGCATGTATCTTCCACCAGATCCACGTCCATGATGAACACGAAATCATCCCCGCCGATATGCCCGATGAAGCTCTTTTGCGGCTGCTTGCTCTTCACTATATTCATGATGAGACGCCCGGTGATTTTGATGACATCATCCCCCCGGCTGAAACCATACTTGTCATTGTACGGCTTGAAATAATCGATGTCGGCATACGCGAAAGCGAAGACATCCCCCCGTTCCAGGCGATCCTGAATCTGCCTGAAGATAGAGATATTGCCGGGGAGCCTGGTCAGGGGATTTACCTCAACGTTTCTTTCCGATCTGAGGATGGCCAGATTGACCCGCGGCAGGATCTCTTTTTCGAGATCCTTCTTCCAGACATAATCCTCGATCAAGAGAGACTCCAGGTCCGCCGCCGTGAAGCCGTCGGGGATCAAGGCCAGTACCGGCAGCCTGCTGAACATGGGTTCTTCTTTCAGGTACTCCAAAATACTGATCGTACCCGGATCGTTTTGCGCGATATCCAGAATAATCAAATTCGGAAGGGAGTTGTAGATATAATCCAGGGCCGATTGTAAATTGCTGAAAATGGCGGTCTTGTACGCTCCCTTCAAAATCCGGTCCGAGATGTCGGACAGAACGATATCGCCGGAAACGAGGATTACCGTTTTCATGTGTCCAGCCAGGGCTCCTCCGAGGATTCGATGGAATCTTCCAGCCCCCTCAGGATTTCTTTGATATCGTCTTGCGAAAACCTTAGAAGTTCGAATGCCGCAGGATCCACGGCCGCAACGGTATCATCGCCCGCAAATCCAAGCCCCCGCGCATGCACGAGAACATCGGAAAAATGGACAATCGCGGTCTCCAGGGACGCGCTCTTCGACAGATTCGGGCAATGGTGATATTCGATCATGTCGACCAGGCCGCGCGGAAACCGCCATTTCTGCGCCAACCATGCCCCTACCGCTGCATGCGCTTCAGGGAAAGCCGTCTTTTCCGCCTCGACGATCGGGATTCCCCTGGTCTGCGCGGTATTCATGGCGCTCTCGTATTCCGCAGGAAATTCCAGGGCCAGAATGACTTTTCCGATATCATGAAGAAGCGCCCCTACCGATACCTCTTCGGGCTCCTTGAGCCCCTTCTTCTGAGCGATCAATCTCGCCGTCACCGCACAGCCGAGAGAATGCTCGCGCAGGCCGAGCATCGCTTTCTGCATGACCTCAAAAACCGATATCCCGAGCAGCAATCCCTTGACGACGTTCAATCCCAGGAGCATGATGGCGTGGGTGACCGACGAAATCCTCCCTGGAAAGCCGTAAACAGCCGAGTTCACCATTTTCAGGACCTTGGTCGTCAAAGAGGGATCATTGGAAACGAAATGGGATATTTCGCTGAGAGATACTTTGGGGTTTTCGATGATTGCGGACAGATGCTTCAGAACGCCCGGTATAGTAGGAAGCGTGTTGATATTTTCAACCCTGCTGCGGAGAACCTGCACATCCATTCTTATCGGTACATCTCCTCTATATGCTCCTGGACGCTTCTCTTTATCAAGCCCATGTAAGGTTTATTTTCAACATTCCTGAATCGCCTGTCCAGCTGCTCCAGCATCTCCTCTTTCGGAACAGCCGGCTCGACCGGCGCGTCAACATGAATGCTTTCGATTTCCATATCCTGTATACGTCTGATCCATGTCTCCGAAAGCTCCGTCCCTTCCGCGAGCAGCGTCATGCCGCTCTTATTCAGAACCGGTTTCAAGAGCCTCATCCCCGGCTCCAGCTTATCAACGGATATTCTGGCCATAATCACTCCCTCAGGGCCTTTCGCCCCTGGCCTTGTCATGGAGGGCGATGAGAGATTCGAACTCTCGACCACTGGTTCCGGAGACCAGTGCTCTATCCCCTGAGCTAATCGCCCCTCTTATTCTGCATTCCATACTATTTATTGAAAGAATCTTCAACATGAATAACAGGATGAAGGAAACACAGTCCTTCGCCTGCTTCTTCCCCCGTTGCCCGACAGGCTCATCTATGAAGCTTTACGTCTCTTGCCCGTCACCCTCACTGTTTCCAGCGACAGTTGCGATACGATACAGATGACCGGCTGGCTCCTGTTCATGCTGTAAAGATGGAGGCCGCGTACCTCGTTCCGTATCAGGTCTTCGGCCTGCAGGACGGCATATTCTATGCCGTATTTTTCCATATCATCGGTCCGTTCTTTTAAGTCCGCCATCTTTTGCCGCAGCTTTTCCGGTATTTTGATTACGCCCAGAGACATAATCCGCGGGATCTGTTTCACATTCAGGACCGGAAAGACGCCAGGTATGATGGGAGCGCTTATGCCGATGCCCGCGGCCAGGTCTCTGAACCGGTAGAAATCCTGATTATCGAAAAAGAGCTGCGTAATAATGAAATCAGCGCCGGCATCCACCTTTCTCTTTAGATTTTCAATATCGTGTTTCAGGCTCAGGGCCTCCACATGCCCCTCAGGATATCCGGCGACACCGACACAGAAATCCCCTCTCGATTTTATGAATTCGACAAGCTCGCTGGCATAACCGAATCCCCCGGGGGTCTTCGTGAACTTATTCTCACCTTTCGGCGGATCGCCCCTCAATGCAAGAATGTTCTCTATTTTTTCTTTTTTGAAGTCTTCGAGAATCGCTGCAATATCATCTCTCGTTGATCCCACGCAGGTCAGATGGGCGAGGACTTCCTCCCCGTAGTGATTCTTTACTTTCGATGCTATTTCCAGGGACATATCGCGCGTTGTCCCTCCCGCGCCGTATGTCACTGAAATGAAATCCGGCTCGAGTTGCCCCAGTTCCCGGATGGTCTTGTACAGGGCTTCCAGATTCCCGTCCCTGACGGGCGGAAACACCTCGAAAGAAAGCGTAAGTTTTTTTTGTCGTAAAAGATCGCAAATCATAATTCCAGAACCCTTTCTATAGCAGTGATGAAAATCTCACGCAATCGCCTTGATTGTCAACTGATTTTATGACGCAGTTGTATTATTCTCCCGAATCTGTTAATGAACATCTACTTTGCCGTCAGACCGGAGCAAGATGTCCAGACCTTATAAGATCGTCATCCCCGCGATCCTGCTATATCTTTTTTTCCCGTCCGCCGATGCATTCGGACTCACGGACATTCTGAATATCCGACATTGGGCCGCACCCGATCACACCAGGATCGTTATCGACACCAGCGAGGACGCGGATATCACTGTATCGAAGATCCCCGGGAAAGTATCCATTCTGTTCAAAAATACCCAGTTCCCTGAAACCGTTCCCTCAGAAAGGATATTGAACAAGCCTGGAATATCGAAGATCGTCATGTCACCTCACGGCGCTGAGGGCGTGAATATCGATCTCGTGCTTTCCGACAGCGCGGAGGCCTATATTTTCAAGTTGAAAGAATTCCAGGACAAGCCGTTCAGGGTGGTGATCGATCTCAAGCTGCCGGATATTGAGAAAAAGGAGAGCGAGGAGAGGCGGCGGTTCAAGATATCCGCAAAAGATAAAATCATCGTCATCGATGCCGGGCACGGCGGAGAAGACCCCGGAGCCATCGGCCTGAAAAGGACGATGGAAAAAGACGTCGTCCTGCGGATCGCCAAGAGACTGGAATACATCCTGAACAAGAAAAAGGGATATCGGGCTTTCCTCACCAGAAGGGGCGATTATTACCCGTCTTTCAGAAAAAGGTTGCAGATAGCGAGGGAATACGGGGCGGACCTCTTCATAAGCATCCATGCCGATGCATCAAGGAACAGGAAGGTCAGGGGAAGCTCCGTATATTGCCTCTCTACGACCGGAGCCAGCAGCGAAGCCGCAAGACTTCTGGCCAGGCAGGAAAACCTCGCCGACATTATCGGCGGCTCCGAGAACGAACAGAACAGTGATGAATCCGACCCGATCATTCTCCACATGGTCCAGACCGAAACCATGAACATGTCGAAGACCTTCGGCTCCACGATAATAAAGCACATGAAGCAGATCAATCCGATCAAATTCAAGAGGATACAGGAAGCCCCTTTCATGGTTCTCAAGCTCCCTCACGTCCCTTCGGTATTGATCGAAACGGCCTACATTTCGAATCCCAGAGAGGAGATGCTCCTGCGCTCCCCGGTCTTTCAGAATAAAATCGCCTTGTCCATCTCCGCAGCTATCCAGGAATTCCTGCGCGATCCCGAGCCCGATAACGACCTGATCCATATCGTCATGGAGGAGGAAAAAGAAGAGGCGCGCAGCGCCTCCCGGCAGGAGGCGCCCGCCAGAGCCCTGCCGCGCATGATCGTGTATACGGTGAAAAAGGGTGATACGCTCAAAAAAATCGCCTCCAGGTACAATACCAGAGAAGATATCCTTCTCAGCCTGAACAACATGAAAAAGGGGCAACGCCTGCAGGTCAATAGAAAACTGAAGATCTATGCGCCCCCCGAAGGTGAGATGCAATCGGCGGAGATATCCCCCCCTGCGCCCGCCGCCGCGGCGCCCCGGCCGGCATTCTACATTGTCAAAAAAGGGGACACCCTGGAGAAGATCGCCCGTAAACACCGGGTTGCACTTGCCCGCCTGATCTGCGCCAACGGGATAAAATCGAAAGGGCCTCTCTACGTCGGACGGAAATTGACGATCCCCGGACCCGCGGAGAAATCGGGAGAATCCGCTCCGGGAGCCCCCGCACCCAGGGCGAAAAAGACCACGCTCTACACTGTAAAGAAAGGGGATACGCTCGATAAGATCGCCCGGAAACACAACACGACCATCGCCGCCCTGCTGAAGGCGAACAGGATGAAGATGAAAGATCCTCTTTATGTAAATCGGAAACTGGTGATACCTGAAAAATAGAACCTGGAGCAAGCCGTTCCGTACCTGGATGCCGGGCACTCCTCTCAGGTGTTGCATTTTGGATCGATTGCCTCTATTTTTTCAAAAAGACGTATGTCTGCGGAAAGGGTTCAGGAATGGACGATAAAGCCTTCAGAGTTATTTTTTACGCCGCCCTGGTCTCCATCGCGGTTCTTTTTCTCTATGTTTTAAGCCCGTTCTTTTATCCCATTTTCTGGGCGGGGGTGATTGCAAGCATTTTCAGGCCCCTGTTCAACAAGCTCAACAAAAGAAAGGCGCGCCCCAACCTCAATTCTCTCATAACTCTGGCCGTGGTCGTACTGATCCTTATTCTGCCCCTGGCCGTCACCGGAAGTCTCCTGCTCAAGGAATCCATTCAGATATACAATAATTTTGCCAGGCAGAAAGCCGGGTACCAGGAGAATATCCAGGGCCTGATCGACAGGATCCAGCACAACCGCTGGATCCAGAAGCTGAATATCAATGAGCGATCATGGGCGGACAAACTGTCCCAGGCGGCAGAATCCATTGTGACGTACATCCTGGGATCGCTCAAAAACTGGACCCAGAATTTCCTCGTTTTCCTGATTATGTTCGTCATCATGCTTTATACATTGTTCTACTTTATCAGAGACGGCGATAAGATTCTCGAAGTGCTCATCTCCTCCTCTCCCCTGGGAAAGGACAAGACCAGGTTACTCCTCGACGAATTCGTCTCGACCGCCAAAGCCACACTGAGAGGGACCTTGATTCTTGGGGGCGTCCAGGGTTTGCTGGGAGGGATTCTCTTCTGGATTGTGGGGATCGAGGCTGCCCTGATCTGGGGCCTCATCATGGTCGTCGCTTCCATTCTGCCCACCGGAAGCGGGATCGTCTGGGCGCCGGCCGGCATCCTCATGCTGCTTACGGGCCACGTCTGGGAAGGGGTGACGATCCTGGTCGTCGGCGCGCTGGTTATTGGAATCGTGGACAATCTCCTCCGTCCTCTGGTTGTCGGCAAAGAAATAGGAATGCATCCTGTATTGATTTTCCTCTCCACAATGGGCGGATTGGTGCTGTTCGGATTTTCAGGATTCGTCATCGGACCGGTGATTACCTCAATGCTCCTGGCCCTCTGGGATATATACACCGACTTGAACGGCCCAATTACTCCTTGACTATTTCAGGGTTTTCTGGAATTTTTCATTCCCGAATGCTTAATCACTTTATGAAATTCCGGGAAACAAGGATGGACAATGAGTTTTTTTCGCGACAGGGTCGATTTGATGACGGGCTACGAACCCGGGGAGCAGCCGATTCCGGGGGCAAAGGTCATCAAACTCAACACAAATGAGAACCCCTATCCTCCCTCTCCGCTGGCAGTCAACGCCCTCCGGAACATGGATATCGAGGCGCTGCGCCTTTACCCGGACCCGTTTTCCGGGGCCGTGCGCAAAGCTGTAAGCGGGATTTTGAATGTTGCTGAAGACCGGATCATCGTCGGCAACGGCAGCGATGATCTCCTTGCCATGATTATCCGGGCCTGCTGCGGACCGGGCAGACCCGCAGTCTATCCCATGCCCACGTATGTCCTTTACAGAACCCTTGCCCAGATCCAGGAGGCGGATGTAATAGAAATCCCCTTCGATGACGATTACCGGCTTCCCTTTGAGGAACTCGTTGAAGCGCAGGGAGCAGTGACTATCATCGCCTCACCCAACAGTCCTTCAGGCACGGTTACGCCCGCCCCGGTCCTCGATGAACTGGCGTCAAAGCTGTCCGGCGTTCTCGTCATCGATGAAGCCTATACCGATTTTGCAGAGGAAAACGCCCTCGAACTCGCCGCAAAGCACGAGAATGTGATCATCCTGAGGACGCTTTCCAAAGGATATTCGCTGGCGGGGATACGGGTGGGCTTCGGTGTCGCCTGCCCTGCGCTCATGGAGGGGCTCTTCAAAGTAAAAGACAGCTATAATGTATCCGCAATGGGGTGCGCAATCGCGGCCGCGGCCATCAGCGATCAGGATTATAAGAAAGCCAATGCCGAAAAGGTGAAGCGTTCAAGGGAAAAGCTCGCCTCCGCACTTGTCGGACTCGGCTTTCGGATATGGCCATCGCAGGCTAATTTCCTGCTCGCCCGGCCGCCGGACGGAAACGCCGAATACATCTACAAGTATTTGAAATCCAAGGGCATTCTCGTCCGCTATTTCAAGCAACCCCGGCTTGAAGACAAGCTGCGCATAAGCATAGGAACTGATGAACAGAATTTCATTCTCGTCAGGACTATATCCGGATTGCTCGGGTAACCGCTTTGCGGATCAGGATATCAATAGAGAAGAACCGGTATGGTGATTTTATCGGCACATTATGACACGGTCTCCAGACGAAGGAGGGGATGAAATGGAGCATGAAAGACCTTTAGAAGACTATACCGTCAAGGAACTCCGCACAATGGCGCTGGAAATGGGAGGAATTGTCGGCGTAAGCGCCATGAAGAAGGAGGAACTGCTCTCCGCCATCAAAAAGGCGCGGGGAATTCCCGAAAAAGAGATCAGGGAAAAACCGATACCAAGCATATTGGAATTAAAGAAAGAGATCAGGTCGCTCAAGCAGGCAAGAGAGGACCTGAGGCGCCAGGGCGAAGACAGGCAGAAGCTGTGGCGGCTGAGAAAAAGGATCGGCCGCCTGAAGAAAATGACCCGCCGCTTGGCGGCCAGGAAGTAGATATGTAATCGCGTGTCAATCTATGGCTGTAACGGCGCTTATCCTCTCAAGAAGCGATCCCGAGCGGCCCTGCCCGCCGAGAGAGGCATCGGAAACGACCACCTTTCCTATGTAAAACAGGTCCTCTCCGGCCCATGACGATTCGCGGTAAGCCCACGTACTGTGGATTATATAGACTCGTCCCTCCACAACTCCGAGGAGGAGCATGATATGCCCCTTCATGTACAGCAGAGCCGGTCTACCCTGGTATTCCCCCAGGATAGCCGTCTTTCGACTGTCTTCCAGCCCGGCGAGGTCTCTTCTTTTCGCTTCGTTGAAATTTGACTGGCGGAAACTGTTCACGGGCATATTGAAACCGAAGCAACGGAATACATCCCTCAGGAACCGCGAGCAATCCCTCCCCCCGAACATCCCTCCCCACCCGTAGGGGCGGTGAAGCAGTTTGAATGCCTGGCTCAGTACGGCTGCCTGCGTATAAGGCAGGTATCCGACATGGACATCGCTCGAAGCCGGGATGAATCCATCGGCGAAGCGGAGCCTGCCGTCAGCGTCCCGCCAGGGCATTATCACCTGGTAATATTCCGTATTTTGCGCGATAAAGGGAAGGCTGGCGCCCATCGGCAGGCTGAAGGCGTATTTGCGCAACGACCTGTCGGCATATACGCAGGATCGATCTCCCGTGACGACCAGGGGATTGGCATGAACGAACCGCAGGACATCCTCTTTTGTACCCTCCGCGACATCCGCCGCCTTGACCCACCCCATGGCGAAGGAGGTCCTCAAGAGACACCAGTCTCCTGCGCGTGAATAGTGCAGAATCACGACCGGCGTTCCGCATTCCAGCCTGGCGTATTGAAACTGGTCGAATTCGGTATCGAATGGCTTTTTCAACGCTGTCTCATCGGTCGGCAATTCTCTCATGTCCGTCTCTCTTGTAATGAGACCCGCAGAAGGAACCACGATGGAAGGCATCCGGTCGAGAGCCATACTTTCGAAAATCTCCTCATAGAATGTATGGCTCAGAGGAAAGCTTGAGTGATCGTAATAACGGGCTTTTTCACAGGATTTCCTGAGTGCGGAAAAAAAGGACTCCATCCGGCCGCGACTCACGGATTGGAGCCTCATAATATCGATGAGACCTGCATCCGCCTTCAGGGCCGCCTGGTTCATCTCCCTGATCTGATCCGCGGACAGGATGATGCTTCCGGATTGGGGGAAGCGGTCTATCCAGAATTGCGCTTTTTCAAATTCCGGCCTGACATGAGGTAAGGGAGTAATAGCCGGATATCTCCGGGCCGCGCAGGCCGCCAGGGAGAATACGATTAATATTATGAGGGCCTTCCGAATTTTTGCCATCCCGGATATCCTGTCTTGACAGGTTCAACAAGCCTATACCAGTCTCTGCTTCCGATTGGAAGCAATTTATCGCGCTCCGATCCTGGACCCAGGAGTACACGCCTGTTTCTTTTCGTGCCCATTTCTCTTGACAATTCGTACATACTGCATTATACCCGGCTGACATTTATACAAAAAATGCTTCTGGTTTCATGGAGGTAATATGAGCAACGAGAATTTGGAAAGCAAAAGATGGTTCATCGCTATTGCCGCGATCATTATGCAACTATGCCTGGGTACAGTCTACGCGTGGTCCGTCTTCAAAAAGCCCCTGATGGGAGCCCATCACTGGGCGGAGACGGAGACGCAGATGGCTTTCATCATCTTTATGTTCGTCGTCGGCATCGCCGCCGCCTTCGGCGGAACACTGGTGGATAAGAAAGGCCCCCGCTTCGTGGCGACCACCGGCGGCATCCTCTTCGGACTGGGTACCCTCCTGTCGGGATTCGCCGATCAGATCGGCAGTCTGGCGGTCCTGTATTTGGGATACGGCCTGATCGGAGGACTCGGCAATGGATTCTGTTACGTAACACCCATCGCGACCCTGATCAGGTGGTTTCCCGACAAACGCGGACTGGTCACCGGGCTTGCAGTCATGGGATTCGGGTTCGGGGCCTTCTTCATGGGTCAAATCGCCCCGAAAATGATTATCGCATACAAAGGGGGGATGACTGCATCGGGTGTGGCGGCTACCTTCTACATCTGGGGTTTCATCTTTCTGGTGCTCGTTATGGGCGCCGCGCAGTTGTTCAAGAACCCTCCTACGGGGTGGCTCCCCGCCGGATTTACACCTCCCACAACCACCGTGTCGGCTGCTGAGTCGTTTACTTTCGGCGATGCGGCGAAAACGCCCCAGTGGTGGATGCTCTGGGCCATGCTCTTCCTCAATGTCTCCGCGGGACTCGGCCTGATCTCCCAGCTTTCCCCGATCGCGCAGGACCTGTACAAACCTCTCACTGACCCGAAGCTCTCGCCGGAAAACCTGATAAAAGTCCTGGCGACCGCCGGAGGCAGCGTTGTCGCTTATTCGGCCATTTTCAACGGGTTGGGGAGGCTCTTCTGGGCAAGACTCTCCGATACAATCGGCAGGAAGGCTGTTTTCGCCACCATGTTCGCCACCCAGGCGGTCATATACGCGCTTGTAGCAACCGGCTTTATCAGCGGCTATTATCTGTTCCTGGTCGCCGCATGTTACTTGCTTTCCTGCTATGGAGGCGGGTTCGCGACCATGCCGGCCTTTGCCGCCGACTCCTTCGGCCCCGGTTATATCGGCAAGGTGTACGGATTCATGCTGACTGCATGGGCCTGCGCCGGAGTCGCCGGTCCTCTTGTTTTCGCCCAGATGAAAAGGTCGGAAGCCCTTCTCGTCGCCGCGGGTCTCCTCTGCATAGGGCTTGTAATCACCCTCGTTTTCAAGAGGCCCGAGCGCAAGAAGGCTTGATCGCCCGATTTAGAACGCATCGCGTGAAGGCGGGCCTCGGCCCGCCTTTTCTATGCTGTTTCTTGCCTCTTTTCCTTGATCGGCGCCGGCTGCGCATCGCGCACGCGAATTCGCCCTCCCGTGATGATTCGAATATATCCGGGCCGTTTTCATTCATGACGACTGAACTTTTCCCTTGAACAA
>JBHGBI010000090.1:0-6168 GCA_041946925.1 Syntrophales bacterium
GCAAAACTTGTGATCATCAATATGAGCCCGACTCCGTTTGATGATATCGCCGAAATCGTCATTAACGGGCCGGCCGGCGAGGTCATGGGCGGCATCATGAAAAGCCTCAGACAGAGGAATTGAACGGAAAGGTGAAACTGATATGAAACCGGGATTCGCAGCGATCGGACTGCTCCTGCCGGTTTTACTGTTTGTTGTCATAACGGCGTCGGTCGGGAGTGGGGCGGCTTGTTTTGAAAAGTACGGGTATATAAGGCCGAGCAAAAGCGCGACGGCCGATTTCGAGAATTATCGTATAAGGCCCGATGACAATTATTACTACAGCGGCCCGGAATACATTCCGAATGCGATTATCGGGATTGACAAGAAATACATTCTGGAGACGCAACTGTGGAAAAAACTCGACCTTACACCGAAAAAGCTCCGGGATCTTGTGCATGAAATGCGGCTGAAGGGTCTCGATACTGGTCACATGCTGCATGGATTCGATATTGTGGATCAGTATGGGAATGTGGTCGGAATATGGTATTCTGTGCTCGGCGTCTCGACGGTGGTACGGACGGAAGAGGGCAACCGCCTGATCCTTTATACGCCTCCGCTGAATGTGTATGAACAGGAACTCCCCACATTCAGGAGAATGTTTCGATAAAAGCGCGCCGAATGATGAATCCGGGAGTATACTTTTTTAGGCAGATCGCAGTACAGGTCTATGTGTTTAATCCTTTTTTCCTATAAGCGGCATCCTGATTACCGGCTGGTTTTCGCGGCAAATCGGGATGAATTTTATAGCAGACCTACCATGCCGGCGTCTTTCTGGGATGAGGCGCCGTTCGTCCTTGCTGGAAAAGACCTTCAGGCTGGAGGAACGTGGTTCGGAATTACCAGGAGCGGGCGTATTGCGGCCCTGACCAATTACCGCGAGCCGGGCTTCTACAGAAAGACGGCGCCGTCCCGTGGATTGCTGGTGAGCGGGTTCCTTCGTGGAGGGGATAGACCGGAAGTTTACCTGGAAAAGATAGCGCTCCAGGCGCAGGAATATAACGGTTTCAGCTTGGTGATCGGCGATAGAGAAGATCTTTTCTATTTCTCCAACCGCGGTGACGGTTGTCGCAGGCTTGAGCCCGGTGTCTACGGACTCAGTAACCACTTGCTCGATACGGCATGGCCGAAGGTTGAAAAGGGAAAAAAAGAACTCGAATCGCTTCTGTCCAGAAACGGGGAACCTTCTCCAGAGGAACTTCTCGGCATCCTTGCCGACCGTTCCCGTCCTGAAGACAGCCAGCTTCCGGTAACGGGAGTGGGCCTTGAATGGGAGAGGATTCTTTCCCCTCTTTTTATCACCAGCCCCGTGTACGGTACGCGTTCTTCCTATCTGCTGCTGATCGATTGGAAGGATCGCGTTACTTTCTGGGAAAGATTTTTTGACTCGGGCGAGCCGCAGACGAGAAAATTCGAATTCACCATAGAATAGTGAGCAAATGGCAAATCGCGAGTACCCGGAGCATCCCCGGATCGGAGTCGGGGCTGTCGTAGTCAGGGATGGAAAGATACTCCTCGTAAAAAGAAATTACCCTCCGGCAGCCGGGCTCTGGGCCATCCCGGGCGGGCTTGTGGAACTGGGGGAGACTTTGCAGGCTGCGGCGGAAAGAGAAACCCTGGAAGAAACGGGTATCATGATCAAGGCGCGTGATCCTGTTTATGCCTTTGATCTCATCCGCACAGACGAAGGGGGGGAGGTTCGGTTTCACTATGTCATTGTGGACCTTATGGCGGATTATGTGAACGGGGAGCCGTTTCCTTCCGACGATGCAGGGGAAGCCCGGTGGTTCTTCCCGGAGGAACTGGAGGAGATCCCGGTCTCGCCGCAGATGGTCGATCTTTTAAAAAAACTGGGACTGTCTGCGAAAGGCTGAAGACGAAGGGCGAAAGGAAAATTCTATTCTTCCAGAAACGGCAGCCTGTCTTTTTTCCTGTAGGCTATGGCCCGGCAGATCGCAATAAGTGTTTTCCGCTCATTTCTTACCTCGATATCGTAGTGGCTTATTCTGCTCGAGCGGCTTACTTCTTTTGCTTCCGCATACAGGATGTCGCCCGGCGAAGGCGACTCGACGTAATTCACGTTGACACCGAGGGCGACGGAAACGGTCCCATGGGAGTTGGAAGCAGTCTCGAATGCTTCGTCAATGAGCGAATAAATGGCGCCGCCGTGAGCCATTCCGAACACGTTTTCAATCCCCCTGTCAAAGGTCATCCTGACGAGGGAATAGCCGCGTTCTATCCTGACGAGCCTCAATCCGAGTTTCTGGGCATACGGCTCCCTCTCCACTTTGCGTTTGATCGCTTCGAATACCTTTTCCATAATTCTTCCCCCACCTCATAATAGGCGTAGATATTATCAGGCATTGAAAAATGCTCATCCATGCGGCTTCGCCGCTTTCAGCCTTTCGCCTTGAAAGTATGCTAAATAGCAGAAATTTGTGAAAAGGTGAATACGGATTAGTTGGTTTCGATAAACCAAGTCCGATAGGAAAGGAGAATCTTATGACTGCAACCATGACGGATTGCCTCCGATGGAAAAACAGCCCTGATGCATTGACACGCCTCGTAAATCATGTTAGTTAGTACATACTAACATGAAGATCACCGATACCAGGAAGAAAATACTGGAAGCAGGCCTCAAGATTTTTTCCTCCAAAGGCTATGCAGGCGCGACTACTAAAGAGATTGCGGCGAAAGCGGGTGTCGCCGAGGTCACCGTGTTCAGATATTTCTCCTCCAAAGAGCGCCTCTTTGAGGAGGTGATGAACGCCTATTCCTTTCTCCCCGCCCTGAAGGAACTCCTGCCGGAACTGGAAGGCATCGATTACAGGGATGCCCTCTTCATTATAGCGGAAAGATTTCTGGGTCTGTTCTCTGAAAGGAAGGAGCTGATCAGGATCATTCATTCGGAGATATACCGCTCACCAAGGATCGCCCTTTTTTTCCGGAAATTCGTAGAGGAAATATTCAGGGCGATGGCGTCTTATTTCACGCGCATGGACCGGCGGGGAGAACTCCGGAAATTCAATCCCGAATATGCGGCCAGAGCCTTCCTGGGCATGTTCATGGCTTTTTTCGTCACGGAGGAATTCATTATAAAGAGGATATCGAGTAAAGAGGAGAAAAAAAGAATTATCGAGGAATTCGTGGAAATTTTTGCCCGGGGGACTATCAGAGATAAATGATGTGAGGCCGCGCCGATATCGGTGCACATGTCTGTCGGATCCGCTCATGATACGCGGTTCCGGCCCGGGGGAAAAGCGGAGGACGTCTTGAAAAGGAGGATCATCGTTGTCGCCGTCATCGTGCTTTTGACGGGTGTGGGTCTGCTGGTCTATTTCGGACAGCGGCAGGAGAGGCTCAAGGAGCTTTACTATTCGGGAACCATAGAAGCGACTCGTTCCGAATTATCCTTCCAGGTCGGCGGGCGGGTCGTCAGGGTGGCGGTCAGGGAGGGACAGCTGGTGGATAAAGACCAGGTTCTGGCCGAACTGGATGATTCCGATTATCAGGCCCGTTATCTTCAGGCAAAAGCCAATCTGGACAGGTCCCTGAAGAGCGTTCATCAGCAGGAAACTCTTCTGGAAATGTACCGGAAAACCCTGCCCGACGACGTTGCAAAGGCGCAAGCCTCCGTGGCGGCCGCCAGAGCCGCCTTTGAAGAGGCTGCAAAAAACAAGGATCGTTATGATCATCTTTTCAAGAGGAGCGTTGTCTCCGAGAGAGAGTGGGATGTAGTGAAACTGAACTACGATACGGCCAAGGCCAGAGTGGAGGAAGCAGAAGCCGCCCTCAAGCAGGCGCGGAGCAATCTGAAGAAGATCAAGGTCACTGAAAAGGAAGTCGAATCGGCAAGGGCGCAGGTCAGGGCCTCGGAAGCTTCTCTCGAGCAGGCCGGCCTGCAGGTGACGTATACGAAATTGAGGGCTCCTTACAGAGGAACAATAACGAGCCGCAACGTGGAACCGGGAGAGGTCGTTACACCGGGGCGCCAGGTATTGACACTGGCCGACTTGTCTACCGTAGACCTGAAAATATTTGTCGGAGAAACGGAAGTGGGCAGAGTGAAACCCGGACAGCGGGTGGATGTAAAAGTGGACACGTTTCCCGGGAAAACCTTTGTCGGAAAAGTATCCTTCATATCTCCAGAGGGGGAATTTACACCAAAAGTCATCCAGACACACAAGGAAAGAGTCAAGCTCGTCTATCTGGTCAAAGTGTCGATTCCAAATCCGGATATCGAATTAAAGACAGGGATGCCGGCCGATGCATGGTTACGATGAAAACAGGTCCTGTGGATGCGCTTTGGAAGCCCGAAACGAATTGCCCCTTGTTTACATCGACCGCGTCTCGAAGTTCTTCGGGTCTCTGTGCGCCGTCAACGATGTGTCCCTGAGCATGGGAAAGGGGATGATATTCGGACTTGTCGGTTCGGACGGGGCCGGAAAATCAACCCTCATGAGAATGGCGGCCACGATGATCAGACCCACGTCGGGTAAAATACTCATCGGCGGACTGGATGTGGTTTCCGAAAAGGCCGGGATCAAGGAAATCATAGGATACATGCCCCAGAGATTCGGTTTATACCAGGATCTCACTGTCGATGAAAACATTGATTTCTTCATGGATGTTTTCGGAATTCATGGACCGGAGCGCGAAAGACGGCGGGAGCGCTATCTGGGTTTCTCCAATCTTCTGCCCTTTACCAACCGGCTTGCCGCAGACCTCTCAGGTGGCATGAAACAGAAGCTGGGCCTTGCCTGCGTCCTGGTCCACCAGCCCAGGCTGCTGATTCTCGATGAACCCACCAACGGGGTCGATCCGGTTTCGCGCCAGGAATTCTGGGAAATGCTCACCGAGATGAAACGGGATGGCATGTCCATCCTGGTATCCACGGCTTACCTGGATGAAGGAGAGAAATGCGATTGTCTCGCCCTGATGCACAAGGCGCGGATTCTCATAGCGGCCTCTCCCGACGAGATGCGCTCCGGCTTCTCCAATCTCGAGGAGGCGATGATCAGCAGAATCGAAGAAGTTGACAGGGAACTCATCCATGACCAATTCAAATTCTGATGTCGTTTCCGTAAAGGATCTTGAAAAAAAGTTCGGACAATTCGTGGCCGTGGACAGGATCACCTTTTCCGTCCGGAAAGGGGAGATTTTTGGTTTTTTGGGCCCGAACGGGTCCGGGAAATCGACGACCATTCGAATGCTTTGCGGGATTATCACGCCGACATCCGGTTCGGGCCGGGTGGCCGGACACGATATCATTACCGAAGCCGAGATGGTCAAGCAGTCCATCGGCTACATGTCGCAGAAATTCTCTCTTTATGGGGACCTGACACCTTTTGAAAATATCCGTTTTTATCTCGGTGTTTACAATGTCCCTTCCGGTCAGTGGAACGAGAGGATCGAGTGGGCGCTGGATATGACTCGACTGCAGGACGCACGCAACCGGACGACCCGCGACTTGCCCACCGGCTGGCGACAGCGGCTGGCCCTGGGGTGCGCACTGCTGCATAACCCCGAGATACTCTTTCTGGATGAACCTACTTCAGGTGTGGACCCGATCACACGACGCCATTTCTGGGACTTCATCTCCCGCCTTGCCGCCGGGGGCATAACGGTGTTTGTGACCACGCACTACATGGACGAAGCCAGGAATTGCGACAGGATTGTATTGATCAACGAGGGCCGGATTGTTTCCATGGGGAGCCCTCCGGAGATCATTCGGGAGAACTTTCCCGACAGACCCGAGGCGGACCTGAATGATCTTTTCGTCAAACTGATGAAGCGAAATTAATTGATGGGATTTTTAGAGCTGGAGTGAAGAGTAAGGAGCCGAATCCGCCTCAGGTAGAACCAATGAGCGTTTTTTCAACAGGCTTGGTGGATAATGAAGTTTGTTAACATCCGGGCCGTGGCCCGCAAGGAGATATATCATCTCATCCGCGACTTCAGAAGTCTCTATCTTGCATTCTTCATCCCCATATTCCTGATACTGCTCTTCGGTTACGCCCTCAGCCTGGATGTCAACGAAGTCAAGACCGTGGCGGTCGATCAGGACAAGACCGACCTGAGCCGCGATTTCATACGCAGACTCGATGCCTCATCCTATTTTGATGTGAT
>JBHGBI010000091.1:0-6046 GCA_041946925.1 Syntrophales bacterium
TCGAACCCGCAACCGGCTGATTACAAATCAGCTGCTCTACCTGTTGAGCTACGCCAGCACCCGAAAGTATTCGAGATCAACCTCAATAAAAAGGCGTAAAAAAAGCGTAGCGTTATCTAAACGGAAATTAAGAATGTATTGGTTTTATTTCATTTTGTCAAGATTTATTTTAAGAGCCTTCTACCGAAAGAAGTGTTCAACCAGGCTGGATTTTTTGCTTCTTTTCATCTCGAACCGAAAACATCGGCGGAAAAAATGTATATCCTGGTATCCTTGTCCCTCCAGGCGCCGGGCGGAAGCCCCGCTTTATAACATGTCTCCTCCAGGAAAGTCATCCTGTCCCACCCATATTGGACAGCAACCTGAGGAAGGAGCAGTCCGCAGTGATGGCCTTTCACAATGTACAGACCGTGCTCCCCAACGGTTATCTCTTTGATATCCTTTATTTCTTTTAGGGGAGTCAGGACCGATATCTCGATATCCAGATCCTTCCATTCCTCAGGTGCGAGCGGTGGAAATCTTGGATCGCAAAAAGCCGCGGCATGCGCCATTTCATGGACCGTACTGTTGAGCGGGAATCTTGCTTCAATACACCCGATGCACCCTCTGAGCTTGCCGCGCTTATGCAGGCTCACAAATACCCCCCGCTTCTCCTTCAGGCCGCCCGAATCGGTCGAAAGAGGCGGCGCTTTCCTGCCTTTCAACCGGCTTTCGATGCTCGATCTGGCTATTTCAAGGAGTCTCCTTTTTTCCTCCTCCGAAAGCACATGTTTTTCCTTTTTTACGTCGTGGTTATCTGTCACCGGAATTGCTCCACCTTTTGTAGATCATGGCCGCCGCATACCCGACAACACTGCTCCTGTCGCCGGTGACATCTCCTGAATTGGCGTACCGCAGTACTGCAGCCCTATCCGCTCCCAGTTTTTTTGCGGCCTTCATGGCCGCCGCCACGGGTCCACCCCCGCAGGCCTCGGACAGACCCCTTTCCATGTCCTTCAGAAGATCATCAGGCCTTATCTCCTCTATGCATTTAAGAATACCGGAATCCATTCTGACTGCTTCATCATAAGGATGGTAATGGGACAGATCGGAACTGGCCACAATCAGGATGTTCCTGCCCACCACAGCCCCGACAAGGGCTTCGGCAAGGTCCTCACAGGTTTTCCGGTCCTGCCGCCCCATGAGAATGGGTACGAATTGAAAGGTTCCGAGAGCCACCTGAAGAAAAGGAAGCTGAATTTCAATGGAGTGCTCCTGTTCGTGCACGTCGGGCGTATCGGAAATCGTCAGGCCGGCCGCTATGATCCGGCCAGCTGTCGCGGAATCGACCGGCACGATTCCGAGCGGGGTTTCAAATCCTCCCCGGCTGCAAACCGAACATCCCGGGAAATAAGCCCTGTGGCTCGGTCCGATGATCACGACGGAATCATAGGCTTGGCCCCGCACTTCCTTGTAAGCGTAAGCCGCCACCTGGCCGGAATACACATATCCGGCATGGGGGGCAATCAGGGACACAACATACCCCCGGGGGGGGGATTTGGGGACGTTCCTGAAATATTTTTCTATTTCGGCCGCAAGGACCCTGGAACTGCCCGGATACCAGGTCCCCGCGATAGCCGATTTTCTTATTCCCGATTTCACCTGCTCAGCAACCTCTGACAGGCCGTTGGCTTGGGGCGCATGCCTGTCCTCCTTTTGCCGTTAGCCTTGTGCCTTCCAGCCTATATTCCAACCGTCTCTAAATACGGGACGAGAATACTATAGCTACACTGAATTAAAAACGGCTGAGTCTTCTTCTATTATTTTCGTATCTATAAATGAGCAATCGCGAATGTCAAGAAGAAAAAAACCAGGTAAGATGAGCATTTTTCAAATCTGTTAAAAACTATTTGACTAAAATCTCTTATGTGAGATATTGTTTCTGGTTTAAAAATTCAGTTCAAGTAAGTCTTCCGATCGCCGTTTTTTCAGTTAGCACTTGTTGTGTCGCGGCTTCTCCGGAAGATTTTTATTGTTCCATGTCCTTGAATATCAATCCTTAAACAGGAGGCCGTATGGGCGTCAGGGTTGCGATTAATGGATTCGGAAGGGTCGGCAGATATCTTGTCAGGGCATGTGATGCGAAAATGGACATTGTCGCCATCAATTCGCGCGCCAAAACGGACATTCTTGCCCATCTTTTGAAATACGATTCAGTACACGGCAAGTTGAAGTGCGACGTGCAGGCGCAGGGAAACGCCCTCGTCGTGGACGGCAGGGAAATCAAAATCACCAACATTACTAGCAGTCCGGCAGACCTGCCATGGAAGGAATTGGGAGTGGATGTAGTCCTGGAATCGACCGGCAAATTCAGGAAACGGGATGATCTCGCGCAGCACATCAAAGCGGGCGCCAGGAAGGTCATCGTCGCCGCCCCGGGAAAAGGAGTTGATGCAACCATATGCATGGGCGTCAACGAGGACACGTATGATCCGGAGAAGCACCACATTCTATCCAATGCATCATGCACTACAAATTGCCTCGCACCCATTGTTAAGATCATTCACGAAAGCTTCCGGGTGAAAAGAGGGCTCATGACGACGGTCCATGCATATACGATGGACCAGAGATTGCTGGACGGCTCTCACAGCGACCTGCGCAGGGCGAGGGCTGCCGCCATGTCCATTGTACCAACCTCAACGGGTGCCGCCATCGCCGTTGCGGAAGTGATTCCGGAATTGAAAGGAAAGCTGGATGGCCTCGCACTGCGGGTCCCGACGCCGAATGTTTCCCTTGTCGATTTCGTAGCCGATGTGGAGAGAAACGTCACAGTATCCGAAGTCAACGGTGCGCTGAGGGCCGCGTCCGAGGGAAAGCTGAAGGATATAATGTTCTTCTCAGACGAGGAACTGGTTTCGGTCGATTTTACGAGCAGTCCCTACTCAGCAATTGTAGACGGTCCCCTGACCAAGGTAATAGACGGAAATTTCATTAAGGTTTTCGCCTGGTACGACAATGAAAGCGGCTATGCATGCAGGTTGAGAGACCTGGCCGTTTATATAGGAAGCAAGCTGTAGAATTTCAGAATTTCGATACCGGAAACCCGAATCCTGATACCTGAAGCTCGAAGCTCGACTCGATATGACCCGACCCCTCATAGCCGCAAACTGGAAGATGCACAAAACCGTCCGGGAATCAACTGATTTCATGGAAGGTCTGATAAAGGCGTTCGCACAACCCACGGATCGCGATATTGTTGTCGCGCCTCCTTTTACAGCCATCCACGCTGTTTCGAAAATAGCAAGGGGAACCGCAGTCGGCATAGCGGCCCAAAACATGTTTTGGGAAAAGGAAGGTGCATATACGGGGGAAATTTCCGCACCCATGCTGGTAGAGGCGGGCTGTGAATACGTCATCATAGGTCACTCGGAGCGGCGCAGGTGTTTCGGCGAAGACGATCCCGGAATCAACCGTAAGATCAAGAAGGCGCTGGAATTCGGCCTGAGGCCGATCTTCTGCCTGGGAGAGTCCCTCGAAGAAAGAGAAGGGGGAAAGACTTTTCCCGTTATAGAAAGGCAGATCCGGGAGGGATTGAATAATATCCCTACCAATGATATAGAGAGAATCATCATCGCTTATGAGCCTGTCTGGGCCATCGGCACCGGGAAAACAGCAACCCCCGATCAGGCCGAACAGGCGCATTTTTTTATTCGGACGGAAATGGCGAAGATCTGCGGCAAAGAAATGGCCTCGCGGCTCGCCATTATTTACGGCGGAAGCGTCAGCCCGGCGAATATCGGCGGATTGATGGCTGAACCGGATATCAACGGCGCGCTTGTCGGCGGCGCCAGTCTTGATCTGGAATCCTTTATCAGGATTGTCCGGTTCGACAGACCTTGAAGCGGATGGATCGAATCCGGGCCGCGGGCTCCGAAAAAAGGAAAAATCAGAGTGAGGATTACAAATTGCATATATTCGTTATCATCGTTCATGTCATCGTAAGTTTTCTGCTTGTCCTGATCGTGCTTCTCCAAAAGGGAAAAGGGGCGAGCATGGGGGCCGCTTTCGGAGGCTCCAGCCAGACGATTTTCGGCAGTTCGGGCCCGGGTACATTCCTGGGCAAGATAACAGCCGTCATCGCGGTGGTATTCATGGCCACGTCTCTCTATCTGGCTTATTTCTCAGCCAATAAGGGGCGCTCCGTGATGGATGCTTCCCGGCCGGTTGCGGAACAGCCCGCCTTACCGCAGGGCAGCCAGCAAATGCCGGCGGGTACGCCGCCCGCCGCTGCCGGCGGCGCGACAGGTGAGGCTCCAGCGCAAGCCCGATAGCGGCTTCGCGGCGGAAAAGACCCGGGGCAAATGACAAAAGTCAAAATCGCTTTCCTTAGTCTGTGCTCTCAACCTTTCGCCTTTTTATATTGACAAAGGCGTCGAAAAAAAATTAGGATGGGCCGGAATCAGATGAACGGCAAGGCCGAAGTGGTGGAATTTGGTAGACACGCTATCTTGAGGGGGTAGTGAGCACCGCTCGTCCGGGTTCAAGTCCCGGCTTCGGCACCACTAACAAATACGAGGGGTTAGTTCAGAATTCGAATTAGCCCCTTGTTCTTTTTCAGAGGCTTGGTCAAACCATCAAAGTTGAAGAAGTCTATCTCTGGGAATACGGACCCTGGAAGATGTTCAAATTCGGCTTCTCTTTTTCATCCAGGATGTGTACAACCGCAAACGGCGGCGTTCCTCTCTTGGATACAGACCGCCGTGGAGTTTGAAGAAATGTTTTCAACCCAAAACCCTTGTCCGACTGCCCTAACCGGAACTGTCTAATCTCAGGGGTGCAGTCCATCATCTCTTCCCTGGATATTGATTCTTTCAAATGAAAATTTTCAATCCATTTTAAGTATGGATACTTGTTATCCAGCTGGATATCTAAATATGGATAATATTTAACCATATGCCTAACTATAAGACTATCCGCCATAACTTCAAACCTAAAAATGAGTCTGGATACAATGGTTTATGTTGATCCATCAGCCTGGCATATCCCTTGCTGAAAGATTGTTAAAAATAGAAGGTAAGGCAGGTCGAAACTGTGAAGAAGATCGTCGAAACAATAGTCCAACTAATTTTGATTTTAACTGTCGGTGGAACAATCGGTTATGTTTTGCTGAATATTTTTTACCTGCGTGAGATCTACCTGGATACTTTTAAAAACCTGTTATCGAACCGCTTTTAGAAGCACAGGTCCGTGAAACAATAATTCATGATATGAAATGCGGATCGACGGCGAAGTCTGTTTAGAGAGGATGTCGCATTTTAAAAGGGAGATAATATGGAATCGGGTTTTTTAGCTCTGGCCCAGGTGGCCGGCACGTTGTTTGGGCTTGTGCTGGTGTCGCTCGTCTTTGCCTATACCACCGCCATCACAAGAATAGACAGTATCGGTGATTTTTCACATTTTGCTTCATGGGTATGGGCTGCCGGGTTTTCTTGCTTCCTCTATTTTTCCTGTTGTTTTCTTATTTCTTTCCGGTTGATGGAAGATGAAACTTGGGTTCCCGCCCTTGTGGGAATTGTAGTGGCGAATACCATTTTTCTGATCGTTTCTCATTACAAAGAGCTGCACTGGCTTCGCATCATGATCCTCGAGAACCGAAGAAAATTTAGAGGTTTATACTGGACACAGGCGATATTGCCCGTCATTATTTTCATATTCTTCCAGGCTACGATCTGGAGAGCCGTCCTGCAACCCTCAATCAAACCTATGGAATGGGCAATGTACATGGCCTTGACATACACCATTTTCCTTGCAGCTCTGAGGGCTGTGATATTGGTAGGCGCTTCGTTCTTTGCGATCGTCGCATTACACCAACGCAACAATAAAGAAAACGCTTAGAAAACCGTAACAGCCGTATGAGCAAGGGAGACGTATCTCTTCCGCCTTGGCTCTCTATTTTTCATGGGATGTTGTGATGTACGGTCACTTATAATACTCTGTAAAAAGCAAATATATTCATCGGTGAGGTCTTTTAAACAATCCCTCGGGGATCAGCATGATCCAGTTGTTC
>JBHGBI010000092.1:0-5989 GCA_041946925.1 Syntrophales bacterium
ATCGCCAGGATCAAAGGAAGATACCGTTGGCAGATATTACTGAAAGGAAGGAATATCGGGTTACTGCGCTCATTGGCCCGGCAGGTCCTGGAAAGAGGGGCTGGCCGGGGTTTATCCGTGAAAGCCGATGTGGATCCCCTTCATTTCATGTAAATGGGCAAAACATTTCCGGGTTCAGAATCTGGATCATTATGCATGTCGGCTCAAGGCCGGTTTATGGTCAGCATGACAGAATGCGGTAATTTCGACTTTTTACTGGGCTGTCAGGAAAGAGGTGGAAATGGTCGCTGAAAAACCGAGGATTATTTTCATGGGAACGCCGGAATTCGCGGTTCCCTCACTGGATGCCCTGGTGCAGAGCGGGTATCCTGTCATAGCCGTTGTCACACAGCCCGACAGGCCGAAAGGGAGAGGAAGAAGAAACGAGCCGCCTCCCGTTAAGACGGCCGCGGAAAAATATGGTTTACGGGTGATACAGCCCGAAAGTGTCCGTGATTCATCCTTTCTCGAATTTTTCAGACGACTTGCCCCCGACATGGTGGTGCTTGTCGCATTCGGCCAGATCCTCCCGGCGCAAATCATATCATACCCGCCAAAGGGCTGCATCAATGTCCATCCATCACTCCTGCCCAGATACAGGGGGGCGGCTCCAATTAACTGGGCACTGATCCGTGGGGATAAGGAGACAGGAGTGACAGTTATAATGATGGACGAGAAGGTTGATTCCGGGGATATTCTGATCCAGGAGAATACCATGATCGCTCCTGAGGAGACGTTTGGCCAGCTCCGTGACCGTCTCGCTGAAATGGGTGCGCGTCTTCTTCTGCGGGCGATTGAGGCAGTGGTGGAAGGGACGGTGACCGGGACACCACAGGATCCTTCTCAGGCGACTTATGCGCCCAGATTGAAAAAGGAGGACGGACGAATCCACTGGAGTACAGATTTCAGTTCCATAGTCAACCTGATCAGGGGTCTCTCTCCTGCTCCCGGAGCATATACCTGTATTGAAGGCAGGCAATTGAAAGTGTTTACCGCTTCCGGGGAGGCATCGGAGCGGGTAGATGGGCCTCCGGGAAAAGTCACCGGGCAGAGCGACCGGGGTCTCAGGATAGCGGCAGTGAACGGGTACGTTTATCTGCAGGATGTCCAGCTTGAAGGAAAGAAAAGAATGCCCATTCAGGACTTCCTGAGGGGGTATAAAATAGAGCCGGGGACAGTGCTGACATGAAATCATCGGGGTAAAATCAAGAAGGCAAGAAGAGGGATTTTAAAAGCAGGCCCCGGCTACATGCATATGAGGCGCTAAGAATATGAAACCCGATCCACGTCGGATGGCAGTCGAAATACTGGACAGCGTGGAAAAAAAAGGCTCTTTCGCCGAGCCTCTTCTGGATTCGTATCTGTCTGCAGGCGCTTTTAATGACCAGCGGGATCGGAAGCTTCTGACGGAGCTTGTATATGGTACCCTGCGAATGAAGAATCGGCTGGACTGGGTTGCCGGCCGTTTTTACAAGGGCGACTTCGAAACCGTGGATACGGGGCTGAAAAATATCCTGAGGACAGCTCTTTACCAGATCATGTTTACGGATCGTATACCGGCGTATGCGGCCGTCAATGAGGCGGTCAAAATTACCGCAAAAAGATATCCGGGCAGGTCGGCGCTGGTTAATGCCGTCCTGAGAAACGCGCTCAGAGGACGGGAAGATATCCGATATCCTGATTTCAGAACGGCCCCGTCTTTATTTATATCGGTTTTTCATTCCCACCCTTTGTGGATAGTCAAAAAATGGATGGAGCGGTTCGGCATCAATGAAACAGCCGCCCTGTGCAGAGTCGACAATGAGGTGCCGCCTCTCTGCCTGCGGGTCAACCGCCTGAGAGCAACGCGCGAAGAGGTCATTAAAGAATTCGTCGATCTGGGCTGTGCGGCGGAAAAAACTGTTTACTCGCCTGCGGGAATCGTTCTGTCGGATGTTCCGGGACCGCTTCGGGAGACCCCTCCTTACCGTGCAGGGCATTTCCAGGTTCAGGACGAGGCCTCCCAGCTCACGGTCATTCTGGCGGGCCCGCGTCCGGGGGAACGGATCCTCGATGTGTGCAGCGGCAATGGAGGCAAAACGACCCATATGGCCGAGTTGATGGATAACAGGGGTGTGATAATCGCCCTCGACATAAGCGCCGCAAAACTGCAATCCCTGGAGGAACTGGCTGGAAGACTGGGAATATCCGTCATCCGCACACACAGGGGCGATGCCTCGCAGGATCAGGGGGATTCGTTCAGGCGGGCCTTCGACAGGGTGTTCGTGGACCCCCCCTGTTCGGGGCTCGGAACGCTCAGAAGGAATCCGGAAATCAAGTGGCGGCTCTTCCCCGGAGAGTTTCGGAAATTCCCTCCCCTTCAGAAAAGCATCCTGAGCCGGGCTGCGGCATGCGTGAAAAAAGGAGGGCGCTTGATTTACAGCACATGCAGCATAATGTCAGAGGAAAATGAGGATGTTGTACGGGACTTTCTCGAAAAAAGCGGGGATTTCGGGATAGAAATACCTGCTCCGGTGGATGAGGAGCTTATCGATTCCTCGGGTTTCTTCAAGTCCTTCCCGCACCGCCATGGAATGGACGGCTTTTTTGCGGCCGTACTCAGAAGAAACAGGGCATGAAAGCGGTGGGCCGGCGGCAAAAACGAAAAGGACTATTTGACTTCGTGACGGCAAAGATGTTAAGAGGCGGTTTCGATTCATCCCTTCTGCGTTGATTTCAATACAATTTCGGAAAGGACGGCGTCATGGTTCTCAAGCAGCTTCTGGTCGGCAATATGGCCATTTTCGCGTACATCGTCGGTGATCCGCAAACAGGGGAAGGTCTGGTCATCGATCCGGCGGCAAGCGTGGATATGATTGTCTCTGAGGCCGGGAAAAAAGGGCTCACGATCAGGTATATTGTGAACACTCATGGGCATGTCGATCACATTTCAGGCAATGCGGATATGAAAAAAAAGACAGGCGCGGGCATCATCATCCACGAGGAAGACGCCGAAATGCTGGTTTCCACGCCGGGCGTCGTCCTGCGGATGTTCGGAGCAAAGCCGTCTCCGCCGGCGGACAGGACGGTAAGGGACGGCGATGAAATTACAGTTGGAGGCGTTTCGTTGAAAGTCCTGCACACGCCGGGGCATACCCCCGGAGGGATGTGTCTCTATACGCCGGGACATGTCTTTACCGGAGACACCCTTTTTGTGGGAGGGGTCGGCAGGACGGACTTGCCCGGGGGTTCGTGGAAAATGCTGTTGCGGTCGATAAAAGAAAAATTGCTTGTGCTTCCCGATGACACAATTGTCCTGCCGGGGCATAATTACGGATATACGCCGACTTCCACCATCGGCCAGGAGAGGAAGACGAATTCATTTTTGAGATAAGTACGACTTCAGGCACCAGGCTGGTAATTAACGGGCTAAAAAGTGCAGGGCTGATGGTTGCAGGAATGTTCGAACCTTTCGCCATCAGCCCTTAGCCTGATCAGGAGTTTTTATATGAACGATGGTCTCTTTAGCACGGATTTCCCGGGATTGAAGTTGTTCAGCAGGGGTAAAGTCAGAGACAACTATGAAATCGACGGGTATCTGCTCATGGTCGCCACGGACAGAATTTCGGCTTTCGACGTGGTTATGCCCAATCCGATAGCCGGCAAGGGGAGAATCCTGACAGGGCTTTCCGCCTTCTGGTTCAGGCGGATGGAAAGTATCATAGACCACCATCTCGTCTCGACGGACATAGAAAAATTCCCGGAGCCCTGCCGCCGTTACCGGGATATCCTGGAGGGGCGGAGCATGCTGGTGAAAAAAACAAGGCCGCTGCCGGTGGAGTGCATCGTCCGCGGCTATCTGGCCGGCTCCGGCTGGAAAGATTACGTTCAAAGCGGGACTATTTCAGGAATACAGCTTCCGGAAGGGTTGAAGGAAGCTTCCAGGCTGCCTGAGCCGATCTTTACGCCTTCCACCAAGGGTATAGAAGGTGAACACGATCAACCGATCACCCGTCAGGACATGGAGAATCTGATCGGCCGCGAACTCACGTCCAGAATCATAGATGTGAGTATGCGGATTTATGAGCGCGCATCGGCCATTGCCGAAGCACGGGGGATCATCATTGCCGATACCAAGATGGAATTCGGTCTGCTCGATGAGGGACTCATGCTGATTGATGAACTCCTTACGCCCGATTCGTCCCGATTCTGGCCGAAAGACGAATATCAGGAAGGCAGGCCACAGAAGAGTTTCGATAAGCAATTCTTGAGAGATTATCTCTTGTCGATTCACTGGAATCAAAGGCCCCCGGCCCCTCAACTCCCCGAGGATATCATCCGGAAAACACGGGAGAAGTATGAAGAGGCCCTGAACCTCCTTACTCGGTGGAGCTAATGCTATTCAGAATAACCACAATGGGAAGGATTTGACAAATCACCGATGGTTATTATGTTAATGTCGCATTGCCATGCCCCTTTCGCAGTTAAAAAGTGAAAGAAAAAATACCCGATTACAGAGAGAAACAGAAACTTTTGTATATTGACAGGACCCCCCCGGCGGACCTTATCCGCATTGGAGACGCTTATTATAAAGCGGGCAGGATATCGGACGCCGTTGATTTTTATGAAAAGGCGGGCTACACGCAGGGCCTGGAAAAAATCAGGGAAGATGCAATACGGGACGGGGATACAATGGCATACCAGCATGTCCTCAGGGCCCTGCGCCGCGAGGCTTCTCCGGAAGAATGGGACCGGATAGGTCGCCGCGCTTTCGAACTCCGTAAATGGAATTTTGCCCTTTATGCATTTGAAAAGGGCGGGAATACCGATCTGTTTAATAAGACAAGAGAGATCATTTCGGGGAGGGATCATCACTCTGCATGACCAAGAGGGACTATTATGAAATCCTTGGCGTGTCCAGAAATGCTTCGGAAGAAGAAATCAAGAGGAGCTACCGAAGGCTGGCCATGCGGTACCATCCGGACAGGAACCCCGGGGACAAGCAGGCTGAAGAGAAATTCAAGGAAGCGTCAGAAGCATACGAGGTATTAAGGGATCCGGAAAAGAGAGAACTGTACAATCGCTACGGGCATGAGGGCCTGAGCGGGGCGGGATTCAGGGGATTTTCTGGATTTGAGGATATTTTTTCAAGTTTCAGTGATATTTTCGAGGATATCTTCGGATTCACCGGGCAGAGGAGGTCTCGCACGGAGGGCCGTCCGGGAGCGGACATCCGTTATGATCTGAACATCCCATTCATGGATGCCGTCACCGGCACCTCTACAGAAATAGAGGTCGAAAAGCTCGAGACCTGCAGGGAATGCCGGGGCACCGGGGCGGCACCCGGGACGGCGCCCGAGATATGTCCCCGCTGCAGGGGAACCGGTCAGGTTACTCAATCCAGCGGTTTCTTTACAATCAGCACTACATGCCCGCAATGCCGCGGAGAGGGAAAAGTTATAAAAATCCCTTGTCCGGCCTGTTTTGGTTCGGGGCACGTCCGCGTAAAGAAGAAAGTTCAATTAAAAATACCCGCCGGGGTGGAAAGCGGCTCACGGTTGAGGCTCAGGGGAGAGGGGGAAGAAGGGAAATTCGGCGGCCCCAACGGAGACCTTTACGTATTCATCCATGTGGAGGAACACGAATTTTTCAAACGGGAAGGGGATGACATTTACTGCCAGATTCCCATTTCAATTACCCAGGCCGCCCTGGGAGGAACTGTCGATGTCCCGACACTTGATGGAAAAGAGAAATTGAAAATACCGAAAGGAACCCAGAGCGGCAAGATATTCCGCCTCAAAGGAAGAGGGATCCAAAATCTGCGCGGTTACGGACGCGGTGACCAGATTATCCAGACTGTCGTCAAAATACCCACCCACCTGACTAAAAGGCAAGAAGAGCTTCTTAAAGAGTTTGCCAGAATAAGCGGAGAATAGCATTCCCGAAAGCCGGCGGGAGAGAATTCTCTCCC
>JBHGBI010000093.1:0-5918 GCA_041946925.1 Syntrophales bacterium
GGTGCGGCATGCACTTCTCAGTCCGTCTCCATTTCGCACGTTATCACCGCCACCGGGCTTAAAGAGGATTTCGCGAGAGGGACTGTGCGCCTGAGTATCGGATACGGCAACACCGAAGCGGAAATGACGCTCACTGCCGATGCCCTGGCGGAAACAGTGCAGAAACTGAGAGCTATTTCCGAATTGGAATCCTCGCTCGGAAAAAGGAGATGTTCATGAAGAAGCTTTCTTTCCTTTTCCTGCCGGTATTCAGAGCCTCTTTACACCCGCGCCGGTCGAAGGCGGAAATTTCCCGTCTGGAGGAATAAAACTATCCGAATCTATTTTCCTGTAAATCTGGCCGCTCTTTTTTCCAGAAAGGCATTGACGCCCTCAATATAGTCGGAAGTGCCGGCCGCCTTCACCATTGCGGCGCGCTCCAATTCGAGCTGCCTCTCCAGAAGGCCCATCATGGCATGGTTCAGATTCTCTTTTGCGATCGCAAAGGCCTTTGCAGGTCCACGGGAAAGTTTCAAGGCGATCTCATTGGCCGTGCTTTCGAGCATGGCGTCGTCCACTACCCTGTTCACAAGGCCCCACTCAAGCGCCTGCCGGGCATCGATGACCTGATCGAGGAGCATCAGCTCCATTGCCCTGCCGAAACCTATCAAAAGGGGGATAAAAAGTGTCCAGCCTCCGTCCCCCACCATTCCGATAGATGTATATGCCTGCCTGAATATGGCTGATGCTGCGCATATACGGAGGTCGCAAGCCGCCGCCAGGCTGAAACCTGCCCCGCCAGCAGCACCGTTTACGGCCGCTATGACCGGTTTAGGCATCCTTCGGATTGTGATGATAGCGATATTGAGTTTCTTGATAATCTGCCGGAAAGGCTCGGAAGGATCGCTGTCGAAATATTTTTTGAAATAGGCGATGTCCCCTCCGGCACAGAACGCTTTGCCTTCTCCCGTCAGGATTACCGCTTTGACGGCAGGGTCCTTGCCGCAATCCTCGAGACTTTTTTCGAGATCGCTTCCGAGGTCGAAATTGAAAGAATTGAAAGATTTTGGTCGATTGAGGCGGATGGTCGCAACACCTTCTTCTTTTTTAAGAATGAGATTTTCGTATTCCATTTTCTCCCTCCTGAGTTCCAGATGTATTTAGGATACGATGTTCATTAACAAATTTAATCTGTGGGGGCAATCGATTTGAGCGTGCTTTTATGTTTCAAGTCAGGAAAGCGGGCTGTTCTTGGATCGCCCGATATTTTGCACGATTCGTAAATACCTAAAAAGGCATCGACTCAATTCTTTCAATGTTGCTTGCAATCGCGCCTGCTGAACAAAAAGGCTGCCCGATGAAGGCAGCCTTTTCAGTCGCATTTATTCAGTTTTTGTTAATTTCCCTTGTAAATGCCGCAACCTATCAGCAGATCGCGTCCCGCGACCCTCTGGACGTAACTGGACTTGGGTTCTATCTTTTTGGAAACAGGGTTTGTCCACTTGTAGTCAACCCAGCCGTTTCCTTTTGTCTGGGCTACCTTCACCATCTCCCTCATGAAGAGCTTTCCGTCCGAATCCCTTAAATCTGCCGTAGGCTTATTGATGAGCTTTTCATTGGCCCCATGCGCAATAATTGTCCCCTTCCAGTCAATCGCAAAAATATAGAGGTCCTTATAGACGAATTGTCCTTTTTTGTCATTGAAGGCTGCAAAAGCCTTGTCCTGACCATTGGCTTTGTAATATTCGACTGCCTTATTGACCAGGGCGACAGCTTCTTTTGCAGTGCCGTGATCCGCCGCATGGACCAGACTCACGAATAAGAAACTGACCAAAACCGCTAATAATACTCTTTTCATATAAAACCTCCCTTTTTTAAAAAAACGGTTTACGGAAAACAGACTCATTCTCCAAAATCCATACATGCACTGCTGAAAACCATGCATATATAGAAAGTGATCTGTTGTATTTTTGTCCAAGATCAGGGTGGTCAGCTTATTCGATCAGAAATTTATAGAGAGCAGCGCCTTCCGACATATGTAAATTCATCGGCAAATTGCAGGAAATCTTTACAGCCGGAGGAGCTTTCCATGCTGCGTAAGGGTTTCCCCGCACGATCAGGACTTATCCCAGACTGCTCAGTATATCCCTTGCAATAATAAGTCTTTGTATCTGATTGGTGCCTTCATAAATGGATGTAATGCGCACATCCCTGTAATAGCGGTCAACGGGGAATTCAGCAGTGTAGCCGTATCCGCCGAGCATCTGGACGGCATTGTAGCAAGCGCGTTCCGCAGCTTCGGTGGCGAAATACTTCGCCATGGATGCTTCGCGGGCGAAGAATCTTCCCTGTTCTTTCTTGAAGGCGGCGTTCAAAAGGAGAAGTCGTGCCGCTTCAAGCTCTGTATATGATTCGGCGATCATCCACTGGATGGCCTGGAAATTCGTGATCGGCTGATCAAACTGAATCCTGTCTTTCGCATATCTGGTCGCAAACTCTATGGCCGCCTGGCCTACACCCAGTGCGAGGGACCCTATGCCGATACGCCCTCCGGCGAGTTCTCCCGCGGCGGTCCTGAAGCCGTCGTTGAGTTTTCCCATAAGGGCGTCTTTTGGAATGCGGCAATCCTCGAAAAGCAGTTCGTTTGTGGCCGACGCATGCTGTCCCATTTTATGTTCAGCCCTGCCCACCGTCAGCCCCTTGATTCCATTTTCAACGAGAAATGTACTTATATTTTTACCTTTTTTCCCGGCCTTGTCAGTTATGGCCCAGACGACGAATACGCCGGCGTACTCGGCGCTGGTAATGAACATCTTGGAGCCGTTCAGAACCCACTCATTACCATCCAGAACTGCGGTCGTCCGCATGCCGGCGGGATCCGAGCCGGCCATGGTTTCCGTCAAGCCGAACCCTCCGGCGTAATACTCTCCTGAACATATCTTGGGGATGTATTTCATCTTCTGTTCCTCGGACCCGATGGCCTGTATCACCTCTGCGACCATATTGTTGACCGACATGGTTACCGCGGTGGATGCGCACGCCCTGGCGATTTCGGTCACAGCAAGACTGAAGGCGATTACACCTGCTTCCGATCCACCATACTGGGATTTGACATTGATACCCATGAGCCCCAGCTCGCCCAATTTCCGGAGGTTCTTCAGGAATATCTCCCTGTCTCCCTCCTGATCCAGCTTTGCCGCCACCGGCTCCAGTTCAGATTTTGCAAAGTTTCTCGCGGTATCCTGAATAATTTTTTGCTCTTCCGTGAGATCTAAATTCATTTCCATTCTCCTCTGGTAATTTTATATAAAACCATTCATGTCATGATGAATGGATTGCTTTCAATTTCAGGGGTTTAAGCGCCGGCATTATCCGGCGCCCAAACCCTGGACTGGATTATCCTATAATCGACTTGATTGCCGCAGGATATTCGACTTTCTGGGGCAGGAATATCAGTTCCGGATCAACAAATTCTCTGAGCACAAACAGCTCCCTGTATGTCGGATGGGGGGTTTCCCCCTTTACCATTGACACATTCAGGTCAAATCCGCAGTTTTCTTTAACCTGCTCAACTGTTACACCCGGGTGGTGAGTCTCCAGATAAATGATCCCGTTCTTGTCGAATCTGTAGACCCCCATGTTTGTCACGACGCTTGTAGGCCCGCAATCGGCAAAAGGCGTGCCTTTCCAGACTTCCTTCTTCGGTTTCCATTCCTTTTTGCCGTTCGGCTTGAAATCCCAGCACCACCAGCCGGGCGTCGTCGTGTAATCGTTTCTTTCCAGGAACCTCCTCTTCTCCTGGAGAATAATGAAGGCAGTTCTCTTTGCCATGGTGCCGATGTCTGAGTTTCCGCCTGATCCCGTAAAACGATGGGCAGGCTTATAATAATCACCGATCGAGGTCACGTTGACGCCGCCGTATTTGTCAATGGCCGCTCCTCCGAGAAACCCGAGGGTAACATAGCCCTGCTGGAGGTAATATCCGAAAGTGTCGACCAGTCCCCCAAGGGTGGAGCACATGTTCGCCGCCCTCTGATCGCAGACGGACATGGGGACATGCATGGTCTTACCGTCGCAGATGCCTGATTCGTAAATCAGAGTGGCGTGGGGAGCGTTCATGAAGTTCGCGGTCATGATTCCCACCATGGGGAGGCCTGTGCCCGCGAAAACGATGTCATCGTCCCTGACCTCATGCGCAACTGCAATAGCCATCAGCTCGGGCAATATAAATTCTCCCGGCTTTGCGGGCTCGTTGGGAATCTGATCAATCAATTCCATCAATTCTTCTGTTGATTTAGCCATATTTTTTCTCCCCCCTTTCTTTTAATATCCGCTTCTCGCCACAGACAAGGGCATCTTCATCCTGGGTGCCGGTTTTTTACCTCGCATCATTCGCACGCTGTATCCCGTCACCATGTCCGCCTTGAGGTCAAGAAGTTTCTTCGCTCCCAGTTTAACCAGGAAATCTTCCCAGTTCTTCGGACCGAAAACCCATTCATCCAGCCATTTTTTCAAATCAGCTTCGTTTCTCGATGCGGCATCCATTCCTCTCATGAAGGGAGCATCGTAATCGTAATAGAACGGTACGGAACTGGGGAAAGCACCCCATGGCTGTTCCACGATACAATCCACGGTAAAATAAGGAATCTGATTTGACTCCGGTGTCTTCCTCATTTCGGCTTCCGGAATGATCTCTTCAGCGATGACGACAACCTTTTCGCATGCAAATGCGATTTCTTTATCGATTGTACCGACACCTCTCCATCTGGCGGTTCCTTTGTCGCCAGCCTGGGCAACGTGGATGACAGCGAGATCGGGTCTGGCCGCCGGCAGAAGAACCACGTTCCCTTCACCGTAGAAAGGCTCTTCCATCTGGATGAATTTCTTTTTGGGAATTTTGGGATTTTTGCCCCTCAGCCCGGCTTTTCCGAGCGCATCGTATTCCATATTGTAAAGGTCGGATCCGAGCGGCGCAAAATAAGGAATGAACGGCGCACCGATGGCCCCGGCGAGGAATCTCATCGCCATTGCGCCGTGGGAATAATCTTCAAGGATGATTTTTCCGGCCTTGTAGCCCCTCTCCAGATTGACATCGAGCTTCCCGGCCATTTCGCCCCATCCCATCCAATCTGTCTCATAAATCTTGATCGCCCCGACGGCATTGAGCAGCCAGGTGCATATGCTCCCATGTCTGTCAAGGACATGGAGGTTCTTGAATCCCTGTCTGACCGTCTCCCAGGCGAAGGCGACGGGGTTCCTGTTGAAACCCGTGAACCCGCTATACGCAACTATGATATCGTTACGCATATATTTCTTGACGGCCTCCTCCAGGGTCAGGATTTCCGCTTTCTTAGTCTTTTCCCGCAGTGGCATAGTTACCTCCTTTCAATAATAAGTCCCTGAATTTAAGAAACAGTGTCTGATGATCGTGACCTCTCTTTTAAAGTTCACCTCCTTTCCCATTATGATAGCGGACAGGTTTAGACTCTAAAAACTCCTCCAGAAAAAAGGCTCTCTTTTTCTCAACATCTCGGCCTCTCTTTTTGGGCCCTTCGCCATTTGCCCGCAGCGAGGCTGCGCACCGGACGGGGCATCCGTAAAACAGACCGGCAGGAAATGAGGGGGACCTTTCGGACAAAAACAGACGGCCGATCCAGCTGAAATGCAGAATTCATAATCAGCGGCAATGATGTCACTCGGATTTGGTCCCGGAACAAAGCGCTACAGCAGTCAAAATGGGTGTCATGAGAACATTCAACCCCGCCACCCCTGCCGATCCACTATTATTTTAAAAGAACACCAGCAATGAGAAATCATTGCAAAGAGATCTTATTGTGAATTCAGTCCGTTTTTCGGGAAATGCCATTCTGATATCCATTACTTTTCCTCATCGCAATCCTGTTGCCAAACAGTAATCCGGAAAACTTCCAATTATTGCG
>JBHGBI010000094.1:0-5893 GCA_041946925.1 Syntrophales bacterium
ATCAAAACGGCGCCGATTACTACATACCAACGATTCATAACCTTCTGATCTGCCATAACCGATCCCCCTTCTCACGTAAAAAAGTAAAAAAAGATATACACGTGGAACTATAAAAAGTTTTGCATCAGTTACCCCAGATTCGGCTGAATTGTCAAACGAAAACCGGCCGGATCATTGCGGAAATTTCTCCATATCCTCGGGAGTGTTGATATTGAAGAAGATCCTGTCATGCGGATCAAAGGCGGCGATGGTTTCGGCGGGTATCTCGAAGACTTTCAAACCCTTGAAGAAATCCGTTATTTTCATGTCCCCCCGAAGGATCTGCCTTTCGATTTTCTGAAGACATCTTGTGGAATAAAAGGCATACAACGGCTGAAGGCCGTCATGCGACCGGGGAATTACGATATCATGCCTTTCGATCCGGCTTTTCATGAATTCAATGAACCTTTTATCCAGGAAGGGAAGATCGCATGCACAAATAAAGGCATACTCGCATCCTGCATAAAAAAGACCGGTGAAAATTCCGCCGAGCGCGCCCGCCCCCGGGATAATATCCGTGACTATCCTGACATCTTGATCAGAATAAACATCCGGTGTATTCGTGACCAAGATAATCTCGCAGAAGAGTTCTTTCAGGATACGGATGGTGCGATTGATCAGTTTCTCACCTTGAAATCTGATAAGCGCCTTATTGGTCCCCATCCTGGAACTTTTTCCGCCGCATAATATGATTGCTGTTGCTTTCATAAGCCGGATGCAATGATCCCGAATGATTTCCGTCTAATATACAGAATGATGACACAAGGTCAAGGAGGAAAAAAGTCATTTTATTCTTGATAAATTCCAGTCTCAATTGTAAGAGATGGCAAAAGCCCGTTCGGAGGAAATTTTCCATGTACTGGGAAAAAGAATTGGAAACCATGCCCCGGGAGCGACTCGAGGCTCTTCAGCTGGCCCGTTTGCGGGAGACGATCAGGAGGGCCGGAACATCCCCCTATTACAAGAAATTGTTTGCGGATACAGGACTCGATCATGAACAGATTGGAACTCTCAAAGACCTGGAGAGGATCCCCTTTACGACGAAGGACGACCTCAGGGAATACTGGCCGTATGGATTCCTGGCCGTATCGAGGGATGAGCTGGTCCGGATGCATTCATCTTCGGGCACGACAGGCCGGGCGACCGTCATTTTCCATACGCAGGAGGACATCCAGCAATGGACCAATCTGGTGGCGCGCTGCATGTACATGACCGGTGTACGCAAAGGGGATGTTTTCCAGAACATGATGACGTACGGCCTCTTCACCGGCGGTCTGGGATTCCATTACGGAGCGGAAAAGATAGGCGCACTCGTCATACCCGCCGGAGCAGGCAACAGCAAACGACAGATCCAGCTCATGCGCGATTTCGAGACAACGGTGATCCATATCATTCCGAGTTACGCGCTTCACCTCTATACTTTTTTCGAAGAGATGAAGCTGATACCTTCGAGGGACACGAGAGTAAGAATAGCCTTCGTCGGGGCGGAGCCGCACTCGGAAAAGACCCGGAAGAAAATCGAAGAGCTCTATGGGTTCAAGGCCTACAATTCATACGGACTCTCAGAGATGAACGGTCCCGGTGTGGCCTTCGAATGCACGTTTCAAAACGGTTTGCATATCTGGGAAGATAATTTTATCGTCGAGATCATCGACCCGGATACACTAAAACCCGTTCCGGACGGGGTGGAAGGTGAATTGGTCATGACCACTCTTCAAAGGAAAGGGATGCCTATTCTGCGCTACAGGACAAAAGACCTGACGCGTATCATACCGGGCGCATGCGAGTGTGGAAGGACACACCGGCGGATCGAAAGGATCAAAGGCAGAACCGACGACATGATGATCATCAAGGGAGTAAATATCTTCCCTATCCAGATTGAAAAGAAGCTTATGGATATACCGGGCGTCGGCACCAATTTCTTGATTATTCTCGAACGCGAAGGATATAATGATCATATGATTATTCGGGTAGAGGTCCAGAAAGACTTCTTCGATGGAGATGTGCTCCATCTGGAGAAACTGCAGAAGAGAATCGTGGAAGAACTCCGAAGTGAAATACTGATTACACCACGCGTGGAGCTGGTGGGCCCCAATGCCATTGCCAGAGGTGAAGGGAAGGCCGTAAGGGTTATCGACAACAGAAAAGATTAGCAGATTGTTCAAAAACTCGCCCCCTTCACTCTTTGCTCTTCAGAGCGCGTAAAAGGAGGTCGTTGATGATAGTCCGCCAATTATCCGTTTTTGCTGAAAACAAGCCCGGCAGCCTGGCCAGAGTAACGGGAATTCTGGCAAAAGAAAAAATCAACATCAGAGCCACGACCATCTCCACATCCGATGCTTTTGGCGTGATCAACCTGATCGTGGACGACCCGCAACGCGCCCATAAGGTTCTGGTCAAAGGAGGATTGATGGCTACGTTCAAGGAGGTCATCGCCGTTCTGATCGATGACAGGCCGGGAGGACTGGATAAACTGACAAGGCTTCTTTACGAACATAATATCAATATCAATAACGCTTACGGGTTCGTCCTCGAAAGCTGGAAAACAGCAGTATTCGTCGTGGATGTGGATCAAATAGACAAGGCCGAGAAAATCATTGAGAAAGAGGGGTTTAAGACTCTGGACACGGAGGCCATGTCCGCTGTTGAGCCGTTCCATTACATGAAATATTAGGTTAAGGGCAAAAAGCTCGAGGCATCAAAAAAGAGAAGTTGAGGAGATAAAGAGCCTTGTGCTTATGTCACTGATAAGGAATCATATGATTAAAAAAGATAAAGGTAGTTATTCAGCGAAATATCCGGCGGGTAGAAAAACGGACCCATCCATAGAAAAAGCGGTAAAGGAACGGGCACGGGATCGCGTCCTTCCCTGCGCCGTCGCGGTCGGCATCGCGGCTGACCTGAATATTGCTCCGGCGGAAGTCGGTTTTACAATGGACAGGCTGGAGATCAGTATCACCAAATGCCAACTGGGACTTTTCGGTAACATACCGATAGGGAAAATAGTTAAGCCGGCTGAAGAGGTGGACAGGGAATTAAAAGACGCGATTACGTCAGCCCTGGTCGACAATCGCCTTCCCTGCGCGGCGGCATGGGATATTGCGAAGAGATTAAGGATTACGAAAATAAAAGTATCTTCGGCGTGCGAAGCCCTTAAAGTGAAGATTTCAAAATGCCAGCTCGGCGCATTTTAAAAAGCCAGGGGCACAGTGCGTTCTCACCCTCTCACCGTCTCGACTTCTCACCCTCCTGGATTGTTTTCTGCTCTTCGTACCTTGCCAGAGTAAAGAGCATATCCGCCAGCCTGTTTAGGTACCTGTGGATATCCGCACTGTTTACCAGGCCGCTGTCCTTCAGCTTGGCCGCATTGCGCTCCGCCCTGCGGATGATCGTCCTGCCGACATCGATCTGGGCGGAAACCACCGTCAGCCCGGGATAAATGAATTCGTTCTTCAGATTCACATCCTTCTGCAGATCGTCGATCAGATCTTCAATCCTCTTCACGTCGGGTGAAGCAATCCTGCAGGAGAGCTTTTCACAATCCTCGGGCAAAGCCGACAGCTCGGCGCCCAGAACGAGCAGATCCTTCTGCACCTGTAAAATAATTTGTTTTATCCGATCATCCGTCGTCATTGCCCGGGCGACGCCGAGAGCGGAACTTGCCTCATCCAGCGTCCCGTAGGTTTCGGGTCTCAGATCGTACTTGGGCACCCTCTGGCCCCCGAGCAGGCTTGTCTCTCCCCTGTCCCCTTTTGTCGAGAATTTCATTTTTGCCTTCCTTCCAGGTATTTCAAAACAATCTTGAATACGATATCAAGATTTCTTCGCGAATTATTGAGGATTTCCTCCATGGTCAACGCTCTCTCTGCAAGTCCGTGCGCGTAATTATCGACCGAACAGAGAGACGCATACTCCATTTCCAGTTCTTTTGCAATCACCGCCTCGCTTGCCATTGTCATACCCACGATGTCGCCGATCTGCGACATGAACCGGATCTCCGCCCTGGTTTCAAGGCGGGGCCCGGAAGTCTGCCAGTAAACGCCGCCGTCGACGGCCTCAATGCCGCATTTGCCTGCTGCCTCCACCCACTTTCGCCTGATTTTTTCGCTGAGCCCCGGCGTGATGTGGACCGGCTCTGAGCGGAATATGGTCGGCGGCGGCGCTAATGAAATAAAATCATCGGGAACCACCATCATTCCCGGTTTTAAATTTATTTTCAGAGATCCTGTCGAATTGACGCCGATCACCTCACGAACGCCTAAATCTTTTAAAGCCTTCAAATTCGCCGGATGGTTGATCATATGCGGGAGTATATGGCTTTTCGGGTTATTCCCGTGCCGCGGGAGAAAGACAAACGCATCGGAGACATACACTATGGCTTTGCCGTATTCATTCTGCACGGCCTCTTCCCGCAAAGCGCCGGGGAGCCGTTTCACGAACATAAGTGTGCCCGATATAATACCCAGAGGATCCATAACTTTACGTAAAAGAATTTTGGATTTTTCCGGGTATGTACCAGATTACCCTTGCGATGTCAAAATTTCGTTCTCTTTGCATAAAGGCGAAATGAATTGACACCGCCCAATCGAATATGGCATATTTTCAGCATCCGAGGCAAGGAGGAGAATAAATGGAAAAAGAAAGCACATTAGTCCATATCGACGACGGCAGCTTTGACAGGGAAGTCCTCCAATCAGATAAACCCACCCTTGTCGATTTCTGGGCGCCCTGGTGCGGCCCCTGCCGCGCCATAAGTCCTATTCTCGATGAACTGGCACGTGAGTACGAGGGGCGCGTAAAAATCGCCAAGCTAAACGTTGACGACAATCAGAAGACGGCCGCCGCTTACGGCGTTCAGAGCATTCCCACCTTGATCCTTTTCAAGAGCGGTCAGGTTCTGGATAAGATGATCGGTCTGGCTTCAAAGGATCGCCTTGATTCATTTTTAAAAAAGGGATTGTAGTATATGAGTTTAACTTTGTTTCCCGGCCGCCGTCCGTTCACCAGGATGTATGTCTCTTTATTCCTGGCTTTCCTGATCATGGCCTGCGGTTCGTTTGATTGGTGGAGCAAAAAAGAAATAAGGCAGGGCGTACCGGAGAGTCTGTACCAGAGAGGACTGGAAAATTACCGCAAAGGCAGATACGAAAAAGCAATCGAAGATTTCCAGAAGCTTAAAGAGGAATACCCGCTGAGCAAATTCGCCATTATGGCCGAATTGGGCATTGCGGACTCTTATTTCAGCGACGAGAAGTATATTGAAGCGGAGTCCAGCTACAACGACTTTCTGAATCTTCACCCCACTAACACAAATCTGCCGTACGTTATCTATCAGCTCGGCATGTGCCATTATCATCAGATGATGTCCATCGACAGAGATCAAACAGAGACCCTGAGAGCTAAAAAAGAATTCGAACGGCTCATCGCTCTTTATCCCACCAGCCAGTTCAGCTTCATGGCGGAAAAGATGCTGCGTGAATGCAAGCAGAGGCTCGGAGAACACGAATTCTACGTAGGAAGGTTCTATTTCAAATCGAAAAAGTATAAAGCCGCGCTGAAGAGATTTGAGAACGTGGCAAGGGATTATCCGAACATGGGACTGGACTACAGGGTAAGCTTCTTCATCCACGAAACCAAGCGGCTGATCGATCTTGAGGAAAAAGAAAAAGCGCAGAAAGAAAAAGAACTGAAAGCTAAGAACAAGAATTCAAAAAAGATCTGACAGGTTGTTCAAAGCAGCGAAGCCGCGCAAATCCCCGATACCTGATTATCTGGATAGTCTGATTCCGCGGATCGCTTCAACGGCGGACTCTTCAGGGGTAAGGGACGTATCAACGACAATATGTCTCCCCTC
>JBHGBI010000095.1:0-5624 GCA_041946925.1 Syntrophales bacterium
GCCTTGCTCCCGAAGTGCTGGAAGACCGAAGGGTGCTGATTACTCTGAAAAACGTCTCCATCCCGGCGGAGTCCGAGATTCCCCTTAGGGCGGGCGAAAAGATTCAGGTGCGGGTTGAAAGACTGGAGCCCCGGATTGTACTGGGTATTGTGAGGGAGGCGGCGCAGGATGCCGCGCTCATCAGCGATTATGTGCGCCTGTTCAGGTCGAATCCGAAGGCCCTGCCGGATATGATCGCCGGGATCTTGGCGGAATTCGAAAGACCCGGCCGGGGACTTCCCGCTTTCCTTGCCGGGGAAGACAGAAAGAATCTGCTCGGCATTCTGAAATCGATCCTGTTTTCAAAAGAGTCCCTGGACGACAGCCTGTTTCTGAAGAGATATATCGAGAATATCGGCCTGCTGTGGGAAAGCGGTCTCGCGAAAGCCGTGCAGGAAGGTGTATTAAATGCGAAAAAGAACAGTCTCAAGGGGCTCTTGATGAAAATCGCATCGGAGCTTCAGCCCGGGCCGGAAAAAGAAGAATCTCCGGGGAGCGGTCCGGCGAAGAGCATGGCGGAACTCGCCCGCTTTTCCGATGCATTCGTGAAGACCATTGAGAGCCATCAGATTATCAATGTTCTGTCTCAGGAATACGACGGCCGCTTCGTTTTTCAGATACCTCTTCTTCTCCACTCAGGCCTTGGAACGGCGGAAATCTATGTCGACGTCGATCAACCAGGAGAAAAGGGAGAGAAACCGGACGGATTCCATGTATTGATGCTGCTGGATATGGATGCTCTGGGAGACATTTCCGTCGAAGCCGGGATCATCGGGAAAAAGTTAAACTGCGCCATCCAGTGCAGCGACCGAAGAGTATGCGATT
This sequence comes from Syntrophales bacterium, assembly GCA_041946925.1. GTDB lineage: Bacteria > Desulfobacterota > Syntrophia > Syntrophales > UBA4778 > JBHGBI01. The sequence continues at coordinate 865 of JBHGBI010000095.1, forward strand.
TTATATCATCTTCGCTGGGTATTCTAACGGACCGGCTGTTCGCTCTGGGCTACCGGGTCGACTCGATGAAGTGCTCCGTGGAGAAGAATATACTCAAGGCCGGTGAGGGGCTGATAATGGGTCCGGTGTTGCGGGACACGGATGCTGTGAATATTTTTGTGTAGAGAAGTTATGAGATGGAAGCCGGGAATTTAGGAAGATGAGAAAGGGTTGCTGAATATGGCGAAGAAGCAGAAAGGCAGGCTGACGGCGGCAGCCCTCGAGTACCGGCCTCCCAGGGATGCGGCACCCCGGCTGACGGCGAAGGGAAAGGGGCTCGTTGCTGAGAAGATCATCGAACTTGCGCAAAAACATCGCATCCCCATCAGGAAAGATCCCGGTCTGGTCGAAATCCTCACCAGGCTGGATATCGACGAACAGATTCCCCCCGAACTCTACAAAGCCGTCGCTGAGATCCTCGTCTATGTCTATTCTCTTAACGAGCAATGGCGAAGCAGGAAAAATTTTCCCTGAGCCCCCGATTTTACCCGGCAAAGTTCAAATCCTGAATTCCAAATCCTAAATCCTGAACAAAACTCCAAATTCAAAACTCTGACCCCATGCATATCAGAGCGCCACGAATGTGTGAATAAGTATGTGTAATCAATAGAGAAACCCCAAAGATTGAAATGCGGGTCCTCTTTGAGTTCAGCTTCACAATTTAGTCTTGTTCAGGATTTAGAGTTTAGGATTTTGGATTTTCCCCTGGCATATGTATTGCTTTTATGGATCGTAAAATCTCAGGAGTTGATCTATGATCGATGCGCTTACCGCCGTTGTAAACGCGTGCAATACGAAAATCCCCCAGCTCGATGCGGTTGCCAACAATATCGCGAATATCCATACTCCGGGTTTCAAGTCGGAACGCCTGTATTTCCGCGTCGAGTCCACCGGGGAAAATGCCGGCGCGGCACAAAAGGACGTCTCCTATACCCCTTCCGTAATTATTGATTTTTCAGCAGGAACATTGCAGCGCACGGGCAATCCCCTTGATGTGGCCATTCAGGGGGACGGCTTTTTCGTTGTCCGGACGAAGGACGGCGAGGCATACACGAGAAAGGGGAATTTCACTGTGAACGGAAAACGCGAGCTGGTAACGCCGGAAGGCGATCTCGTCATGGGGGAATCGGGCAGTATCGTTCTGCCGGGGCAGGATATCAGGATAGGTGAAAAAGGGGACATCATCTCGGGCGGTGCGCAGATCGGCAGGCTCAAGATCGTTAAAGCGGATAGACAGGATCAGCTGATTAAGTCGGGGGCCGGGCTTTTTATCGATCCGGAAAAGAAGGCCGGGATCAAGCAATATACCGAGGCGGAAGTCTGGTCCGGCCATCTGGAGAATTCGAATGTACAGGCATTGAAGGAAATGGTGGATATGATCAACATTCAGCGTTCAGTCGAATCGTATCAGAAAGTCATTCTGACCCTCGGCGATCAGGACAAGGCCTCAACCGGCCGTATAGGGAAACTGTGAAAAATCAGATCCATTCAGGAGGAGGGAAATGATAAGGGCATTATGGACAGCGGCAACCGGTATGGAGGCAAAGCAGGTTTGTCTCGACATAGTGGCGAACAATCTGGCCAATCTCAGCACGCCGGGCTTCAAGAAAGCAAGGGCCGAATTCCAGGATTTAATGTATCAGGCACTGAAGAAACCGGGCACAGACACAACTTCCGGGAACCAGCTCGCGGTTGGAATCGAAGTCGGTATGGGCTCGAAACTGGCCGCCATACAGAAATTTTTCACTCAGGGCGATTACGTCCAGACCGGAAACAAGTTCGACTGGTCCATTGAAGGAGACGGATTCTTCCAGGTCGATAACAACGGAGTCACGATGTATACGCGGGCGGGCAATTTCAAGATGAATAAGGATGGGATTCTCGTCAATAACGAGGGGCTCAAGCTGTTGCCTCAGATCTCCGTCCCGCAGGACGCGGTCGACTTCACTATCGACAGCGGAGGAACCTGGACGGCAATGGATTCGAAGGGCAACAAGCTGGCGACGGGGCGGATTGAAATAGCCAAATTCGTCAATCCGGCCGGCCTGAGCAGCGTGGGCCGTAATCTGTATGAAGCTACAGACGGTTCGGGCGCCGCCGTGTTGGGTAATCCCGGGGATACGGGCTACGGCACCATATCCCAGCATTATCTAGAGCAATCCAACGTGAACGCGGTCGACGAAATGGTGAACATGATCGAGCTGCAGAGGGCATACGAACTGAACAGCAAGGCAATCCAGGCCGCTGATTCGATGCTTTCGACGGTCAGCAACCTCAAGAGGTGAGTCTGAAATGAAATCCAGGATATATGTGAAAAGGTTAATCCCGGCCGTATTACCCCTCATGGCAATCTGCCTTTGCAGTATCTGTTTCGGCGCTACGGCAAGGGTGATTACCGACAGCGACATCAAGGCGATCGTTCAGGGTTATATCGAGAAGAACATGCCCTGGCCGAAAGAGTCGGTGAGGGTGGAGTTCCTGTCCAGCCCCGGCGATCTGGAGGTGAGCGGCAGCCGCGTCTCGTGGAGTGTCGAGGGGCGTCATAACGAGAATTTTGCGGGAAATTCGGTTTTCCGGGTGAAGTTCTATGACAGGGGGACATTCGTGAAAGAGGCAGCCGTGAAAACCAGAATAGAGGTGTTGACGGACGTACTCGTCAGCACGAGGGCCCTGAGCCGCGACACTGAAATCAGCGGCGATGATATAAAAGTTGTAAAAAAATGGCTCGCCCAGATCCCCGACCGGACCATATCGGACCCCGAATATGTCGTGGGGAAGACCCTTTCCACAGACATAAGACCCAATACGGAAATTACGAAGGGCATGTTGAAAAACCTGGTACTTGTCAGAAAGGGAAAGCCGGTCAGGATCCTTCTTGAAAGCGGTCCCATGGTGATTACCACAATAGGACTGACTGAAGACGACGGTGGACGGGGGGACATCATCAGGGTCAGGAACATTTCGTCAAACAAGACTATTTACGCCAGAGTCCTGGATCAGACTTCGGTCAGAGTTGATTTCTGAGAGAGACGTATATGAGCGTTTATTTCGGGAGGGATTACATGAGAAGAAACTCTCTTGTCATCGCGGCAATATTCATCCTGATTTCAGCCGCGCTGCTCTTATCTGGATGCGCCACGGACATGCACATTCCCAAGAACGATTATGCCTTCACCATGCCGCAGGATCTGAAACCGGCGCCTCCACCCTGCGGCACGATATGGTCGGGCATCAATTCGAATAACGCGCTTTTTACAGATAAAAAAGCAAGGTATGTCGGCGATGTCGTGACTATCATTATCCAGGAATCAAGCGAGGGCGCGAATAACGCAAAAACGGATTTGACGCGCAATTCAACAGTAGCCGCGGGCCTTTCCGGAATCCTGCAGACCAGTCCCGGTCAGACTATTTTGTCTCCGCTCACGCTGGGAGGGACTCATACCAATAACCTGGCGGGCGAAGGGAAAACGAGACGGGACAGCAGCTTGACGGCGAATATGACAGCAAGAGTGAAATCCGTACTGGATAATGGAAATCTCGTCATAGAAGGCAGGCGGCAGCTTTCGGTCAACGCCGAGGACCAGTTTATCGTGATCACAGGGGTTATACGGCCGGAGGATATCACCACCGACAACACGATCTCTTCCCAGTATATCGCCGACGCAAGGATCGTTTACGGCGGCATAGGCGTTGTCAATGACAAGATGAGGCACGGCTGGCTGGCGCGGATTCTCGACTGGGTATGGCCGTTTTAAAAAAGGCAAAAGGCTCAGGGTTATGAATTTTAAAGCCATAAGGTTGAGAAAAGATATGAGCAAGAAAATATTATCAATAACTTTGCTTGTATTAGTCGGATTATTTATTTCTTCCGCAGATGCCTGTGCGGCGAGGATCAAGGATATTGCGAGTATCGGGGGCGTAAGGGACAACCAGTTGATCGGTTATGGTCTGGTTGTGGGTCTGGCGGGGACGGGGGATACAATCAAGAACGGCTTCACCAAGGAAACCCTGGCCAATATTCTGACCAGGCAGGGCCTTTCCATGAAGGACAAGGATCTCAAATCGAACAACGTGGCTTCCGTCATTGTGACCGCCAAATTGCCCCCTTTCGCCAAAATAGGGTCCAAGATCGATGTTGAAGTCTCGTCCATAGGCGATGCCAAGAGCCTGCAGGGCGGCACCCTCCTGATGACTGCCTTGAAGGGCGCGGACAACGAGGTTTATGCCGTTGCCCAGGGGCCGATCACCCTCGGCGGTTTCGCGGCGTCGGGCGCGGCCGGCGGAGGGATATCCAAGAACCATACCACTGTCGGCCGGATCACGAATGGTGCATTTGTGGAGAAGGAATTAAAATACGATTTTGAAAATAACAGAACCCTTATGGTCAATCTTTACCAGTCGGATTTCACGACATCCACCAGGCTGGCGGCCGCGATCAACGGATCGCTGAAGGATGCAAACGCCAAATTGGTCGATTCTAGCTCCGTTATCGTTTCGCTGAAGGAATCCTACCAGGGCAGTCTTGTCAGGCTTGTTTCCGTAATCGAAAATCTGGAGGTCCCGGTGGATTCGGCGGCCGTTATCGTGATGAATGAAAAGACGGGCACGGTCGTTATGGGGGAAAAGGTGCGTATATCCACTGTAGCCGTCGCCCACGGGAATCTGAGCATCGAGATCAAAGAGGAGAAGAAAGTCTCCCAGCCTCTGCCCTTCGCCCCCGC
>JBHGBI010000096.1:0-5574 GCA_041946925.1 Syntrophales bacterium
CGAAAAAGATTGCCAATTTTACGCAATTGCCTATAATTTGTTAGAGCCCTTTGGGAATTTCATTTTTCTGACAAACCTCAGCAAGGAGATCGAAACCATGTTGCGGAAATCCGTTCTTTTTTTCGTCTCGTTGTTTTTTGCCCTGTCGTTTATGATGCAAAATGAAATTGACGCACAGGTGAAAGGAGGAAAAAAATGGAAATCAAGAGTCCTGCCTTCAAGCAGGGAGAAATGATTCCGGCGAAGTATACTTGCGACGGCCCGAATGTATCACCTCCTCTTGAATGGAGCGGTGCGCCGCCGGCAACAAAGAGTTTCGCCCTGATCAGCGACGACCCCGACGCGCCTTCCGGCACGTGGGTGCACTGGGTAGTTTATAATATCCCTCCGGCGAGCACAAAGATACCCGAAAACATTCCCCCCGAAAAGAATTTTCCGGGCGGCGGCAAGCACGGCACAACGGATTTCCGCAGAATCGGTTATGGAGGACCGTGTCCGCCGAGCGGCACCCACCGCTATTTTTTCAAACTCTATGCGCTCGATTCGATGCTGGATCTCCCCGCAGGTGCGACCAAGGCCGAGCTTCTGAAAGCCATGAAAGGGCATGTCCTGGCTGAAGCGGAGCTGATGGGTAAGTATAAGAGAAAATAAGGGAGGATGCATCGCTTGGCCGGAGTTTCGTACTTTGAGTTTTCGGAGATTTGATCTTCTTATAAGTTAAATGTTTGAACCTTCTTATTTACGATTGTATCGCGAAGGAAAGCTTCGGGAGCGTATCGAGCGGGCAATGGCAGTGTTGAAAGAATGCCGGTTGTGTCCCCGCGAATGCCGTGTGGACCGCACGTCCGGGGCCGCGGGATTCTGCAGGTCCGGCCGGGCCGCGAAGATAGCAAGTTACGGCCCCCATTTCGGAGAGGAATCGCCCCTCGTTGGAAGATCGGGTTCCGGAACCATTTTTTTCAGTTCCTGCAACCTGCTCTGTTCGTTTTGCCAGAATTACGAGATCAGTCATCTGGCCGAAGGCGTCGGGACGTCGCCTGGAAATCTGGCGGCCATGATGCTTCAGCTCCGCCGAAGAGGATGCCACAACATCAATTTTGTAAGCCCCACCCATTTTGTTCCCCAGATACTGGAGGCCCTGCTGCCGGCGATTGAGAAAGGTCTTGATATCCCGCTAGTCTACAATACGGGGGGCTATGATTCCGTGGAGACCCTGAGGATACTGGACGGTGTTATTGATATCTATATGCCCGATTTCAAGTTCTGGGACGAAAAATGGGCGGAGCGTTTCTGCCGGGCTCCGGACTACAGAAACAGGGCCGTTGCGGCGCTCAGGGAGATGCACCGCCAGGTAGGCGATCTACGGTTTGATACATCAGGCGTCGCCGTCCGCGGACTTCTTGTGCGACATCTGGTCATGCCTGGCGGCGCAGCCGGTACGCGCGAGATAATGGATTTCATAGCAAAGGAAATATCCGTCGATACCTATGTGAATGTCATGGACCAGTATCGCCCGTGTGGCGATGCGGGCAAAGATCCTCTGGTCAACCGGCGCATTACGCACGATGAATATGAACAGGCTGTTGCATGGGCAAAGAAAGCGGGACTTAAAAGACTTGATAAAGGCTGTTGAAAAATGCTAATCGCATGGCTTCACTGCAGGCAAAGAGCTCAAGGCGAAAGGCAAATAATTCATATTGTTCGTGTCTCTCCTCTTTTAGCCATCAGCCCTGGGGCTTTAGCCTGTATTAACAACCAGTAAAACAGGAGTTCTTCACCTGTTGAGCTTCTAAAAGCTCAGGAATCTGAAGTCGGAATTGTTTTTCCTTTCGCTTTTGCCTCCCTCACCATTTCTATAAAATACCGGTGAACGCGGGGATCTCCCGTCAATTCGGGGTGAAACGCGCAAACGAGGATATTGTTCTGCCTGGCCGCGATCACCTTTTTCTGATACCATGCAAGGGCTTTCACTCCCGGACCTATGCTTTCGATCTGGGGGGCGCGGATGAATACAGTGCGAAAAGGCCCGTCCCCCAGGAATTCAAAGGGCAGGTCCACTTCCCGGCTCTCTATCTGCCTTCCGTAAGCATTTCTCTTTACATCGATGTCGATCAGGTTCAGAAGCGCCTGCATCTTTCCCTGCAGCTTGTTAGCAAGCACGATAAGGCCCGCGCATGTCCCGAACACGGGCTTTCCGGAAGAGGCGAGTTCCTTAATCTTCCCCGGAAAGCCGTACTCAAGCATCAGCTTGGAAATAGTCGTACTTTCCCCCCCGGGAATAATGAGACCGTCGACTTGATCCAATTGGTCGGGGAGTCTCACCTCGACGGCATCAATCCCGCATTTTTTCAGCATGCCTGCATGCTCCCTAAAAGCGCCTTGCAGGGCCAAAACACCTATGATCATGCAAGATAATCCTATTAAACTGATTTTCATCGGCCACCGGAGCCGGCGATGGAGACTGAAACGAAAGGAAGTCATCCATTAGTATCGGTTCGAGGTTTTTCACTTGCCACCTATATCCAGTTGTCCCATTTTCTTGTGCAATGTATTGCGGTTGATGCCGAGAAACGATGCCGCCGAAGTCTTCACGTTATCGCACCGCCGCAGGGCTATCTTGATCAAGCATCTCTCGACCATGGTCAATACATCTTCGTACAGGCTGCTTTTCATCTTTTCATGGGACCCTAAAAAAGTCACGATATCCTCGATTCTCTTTTCAAGGATGTCTTCGATCGCCGGGCAGGAGACCCTGTTCCCGTCTCTTTCCACCTTTTTTTGATTCGAATTGCTCCTGTTCATAACATCCCGCGCTCCCACGCCGGTCAAGACAAAAAGATTCTAACGTATATGATTCCCAGGATGACAACCGCCGCAACCCACGCCGAAATGATGTCGGCCATCTTTCTGGCCGGATTCTGAATCAGCTCCGTCACTCTTTCCTCAACCCTGTCCGCGCCGGCATGCTCCGTGATGGAACGGACCATTGAATAAAAACCATCATAAGTATTGGAAATTATATAAAATCCTTTTGTCGTGGTCAATACAATATAAGCCTTCCTGCCCAAGACTACGGCACCCACGTGAGTGATCTCCGCCCATTTCAACTCTCTTGCCCGGAAGAGTTTCCTGATTCTCAAGCCCTCATCGTCTGTCACGATTTCCCGGTACCCCAGTTCGAATGAAACGAGCAGCATGGATACGGAAGCAATCGCAAGGATGACGATTTCCACAGGCAATCCTGTCTTGAACAAGGAGGCAAAGAGAAGAACGAGCACGAGAACCGTATCAATCACGAACGGAACAAAAAAAGATCGTCTTATCTTATGAACAGTGATCGGCATACAAATCTGCAAATCGGGTGATCCGGTTCCCGCCCTCCAGTAAAAAATTATCCGCAGGCAAAAAGGCCTGGGCAGATCGGAAGATATTTCTCAACTTCTCTTGATGCCTTTCGTCCTTACCCTTCACCGCAGCGAAGCTGTTGCAATACAGGTGTTCTTGAGAAACCTGTCAGTCTTTCCTGGTAAAGGTCCCGCTTTTGCCCCCGCTCTTTTTCATCAGCTTGATATCGGTGATGACCATGGTCCTGTCGGCGGATTTACACATGTCATAGATGGTCAGCGCCGCAACACTCGCCGCTGTCATCGCCTCCATTTCGACCCCGGTACGGCTGACGGTTTTCGCACTCGCTTCTATAAGAATCTCTCCCTTTTCGGCATGGACCGAAAAGCGCACATCGACATCCGTCAGGGGAAGCTGGTGACAGAGGGGAATAATATCCGCCGTCTTCTTGGCCGCCAGAATCCCGGCGATTCGCGCTGTACCGAAGACATCCCCCTTGGGCATCCCTTTCTCCTCGATTCTCCTGGCGACATCCGGTTTCATGACAATGGTGCTCTGCGCGACTGCTTCACGCACGGAAGGCGCCTTTGCGGTGACGTCAACCATCCTGGCCTGACCTTTTCTATTGAGGTGGGCAAATTCTGTCATGGGTGAAATGACTTAGCTAAGAAGAGATTGAAAGACAAATTGCAGCGGATACTTAACACAGCGATTCCCTCCCGTCAAGAGAGATGAATTGATAAAAGGCCCTGGACTGGTGACACGCGTCACAAAATCAGGAAATAGACAACCCCTCAAATTGTGCAGAGGGAATCCAGCGTAACCAGCGTTGAATGCACAGGCCCGCCATAGAATCTGCAGGCCAGACGGTCGAATTTCTCCGACTTGTCCGTAGTCTGGAAAACCCGGGAACCCTTTTTTCTCAAATTGCGGTCGATTTCCGGATGTCTCAGGAGGTAATCCTTCAATTTCCTGGCAACGAGAGGGCCCTGTTCGATTATGGTCACACCCCGAGGAACATGCTTTTCAAAAGTCCTGTAAAGGATTGGATAATGAGTACAGGCAAGTAGCAGCGTGTCTATTTCATTGTCCTGTTCGAATAATTCCTTCAAATACCTCTCCACGATCATGTCGGTCCCTTCCCAGTCCTGCTCGCCCGCCTCAATGATCGGAACCAGAAGGGGGCAGGCCTGCTGATAGACCTGAATTGCGGGATTGAGGTTTTGTATTTCAATGACGTATGATCGGGCGGCAACTACCCCCTCCGTCGCAAGTATGCCGACTTTATGAATATTTGTCCTCTCAACCACCTCTTCGGCACTCGGCCTGATCACGCCGAGCACCCTGCGGTCAGGGAAATTTTTTGGAAGATATTCCTGCTGAATTTTTCTAAGGGCTCTTGCAGATGCGGTATTGCAGGCAATGATAATCAGGTGACAGCCCTCCTTGAAAAGATAGTCAACGGCCTGTCTGGTAAATTCGTAGACGATCCAGTCGGAACGGCTGCCGTACGGAACCCTGGCCGTGTCGCCGAGGTACAGGTAATTGTATCGGGGAAGTTCCCTCACAACATGCTTCAGGACCGTCAATCCGCCGAATCCCGAATCGAAAAATCCGATCATCTCATGCATCCCCGTTTGGATTTGCTTCTGTATCCCATTTTAAGGCATCTTTTTTCAAGGAAAAAAGATCGAATGGGGCGGGGGGAGGAAAAGAACAAGGAAAATGGAAGAAGGAAGATGAATGGGAAGCGGCGGATCAGCCACCGGACAACTGCGGGAATGCGGTATTCGCATACAGGTACTCCACCTTCTCCTTATGTTTCAACTCCTGATTGGCCATTTTGAGCAGCATCGCTTTGACTTCGCCTTCGGGATAAGTGCCGGCCAGACTTTTGTAGAAATTGAAGGAGTTCAATTCCCTGTTGGCAGCCACAAGGTAGATATCGGCGGTATTCATTTTCTCCCTGATATCCGGCAGTTCCAGATGCTCGATTATTTTGTAGTCCACAACATCGTCCATCCTGATAACGTCCGAGCAGTACCGGCCCTCACGGCAGGCCGTAAGAAATTCAAGGTGCTTTTTTTCCTCTTGTGCGAGGTATTTCAGGGTGTCTTTCGCTTCGGCATCTTCCACCCGTTCCACCAGATCAAGGTAGAATGCCCGGGATTCCTCTTCTTTTTTTATCGCTATGTCGATCACGTAAGAGAGTTTCCGGTCATCCATAGG
>JBHGBI010000097.1:0-5494 GCA_041946925.1 Syntrophales bacterium
TCTTCGACGAGATGCACCAGACGCTGCCCCTCATAACCGTATTACTTATCACCGTCAGCGAGACTCTGAAGGCCGCGTGGTGGGCCCTGCTGATACTGCTCATCGCGCTTGCAGCCGCCGGCAACTACGCGGTGATGAAAACCGGCAAAGGGCGCTATCTCTGGGACAAGCTCAAACTGAAGCTTCCCCTCATCGGGCCCTTGAATCAGAAACTCGCTGTAGCCCGCTTCAGTCGCACGCTCGGCACGCTCCTCCAGAGCGGGGTCCCGCTTCTTACTTCCCTGGAAATTGTCAGAAATATCGTCAACAACATCCTGATCAGCACGGCCATCCAGGAAGCCGCCAAAGAAGTGGAAGAGGGCCAAAGCCTTTCCTCGCCCCTGTCCAGGAGCGGCCTCTTTCCGGCGATCGCCACGGAAATGATCGCCGTGGGGGAACAGAGCGGCAATCTGGAAGCCATGCTCTATCGGATCTCTGATGCGTATGAAAAAGAGGTCGAGTCCAGTATTTTCATGATCACGTCGATCATGGAGCCGGTCATGATCCTTGTTATGGGATTGATCGTCGGTTTTATAGTAATTTCCGTACTGCTGCCGATTTTTGAAATGAACCAGCTGGTTAGATAAATATCCGAAAAAACGAAGAGAGAGCGACATGCCCGCATCAAGAGAAAGAAAAGAAGACAAACGGAACAACAGAGGATTCACACTGATTGAGCTGATGGTGGTTCTGGTGATTCTGGGCATTCTGGCCGGTCTTATCGTGCCGAGGATCATGGGCCGGCCGGAAGAGGCCAGACGCACAAAGACCAGGATGCAGATGGAAGGCATCGAAACTGCCCTGAAGCTCTATAAACTGGATAACGGAAACTACCCGTCGACCGACCAGGGTCTGCAGGCCCTGGTCGAACCTCCGACAACAGGGACTCTTCCTCGCAACTGGAGAGAAGGAGGCTACCTTGAAAAGGGCAAGGTGCCGAAAGACGCATGGGGCAATAATTTCGTTTACCTGTGTCCCGGCAACCACGGAGAATATGACCTGAGCTCGTATGGGGCGGACGGAGAACCGGGCGGAGAAGGCAAGAACAGGGATATCAACAGTTGGGAGCATGAAGAATAACGGGGGATACACCCTGATCGAGCTGGCCGTTGTCCTGCTGCTGATAGGAGTGACGCTCGTTGTCACCGTGCCACGCGTGCGGGATACGTTTTCAAGCGATCGTCTCAAGGCCGCGGCGAGACAACTGATCGGCAACGGCAGGGAAATGCGTAATGACGCCGTCCGCGAACAGGTCGATTATGTTCTCCTTCTGGACATTGATCACGGCCGGTTCTGGAAATACAGCACCGCGATGACTCCGGAGATGATGGAGGAGATGAAAAAAAAGGCCGTTGATTTTCCATCAGGCGTCAAGATTGCCGACGTTTATCTTTACGGACAGGAGAAAATATCGACAGGTGAAGTCGCCCTGAAATTTTACAGAAAGGGATACGTACAGCCGGCTGTAGTCCACCTGGCATACAGTGACCGGTATATGACACTTGTATTCAATCCTTTCCTGGGTTCGATCAAGGCGTTCGACGAATACATCGACGTCTGGCAGAAAGAAACCGGGACATATCCGGCCGGCGATATTAAAAAAGGCTTCTCATAATACAACGGTGAAGGATTTTGAAAAGAGCGCATCGGCAGAAAAGGACGAGCGGATTCACCTTGATTGAGATCATGATCGCGATCGCCGTCCTCGCGATCACACTGGTTACGGTTTTCCGATCGCAGTCCCAGAGTATTTCCATGCAAACCAGAGCGCGCATAATGACATCTCTGTCCCTTCTGGCAAACGCCAAGATGGCGCAAATAGAAGCCCTGAGTCCCGAGAGTCTGGTCTCCGGAAAAGGCGACTTCGGCAGCGATTTTCCTGATTACACCTGGCAGGTGAATATAACCGATTCCCCGGGATCCCTGAAGAGGATAGAGTTGACGGTCCGGAATACCCGGTTGACAGGGGATAATGTCTACCGACTCGTGCTCTACAAATTTTATTCTGCAGTCAATGGATCGTAAGCTGAAAACCGCCGGCGGCAAGACCGACGCGGAGAAATCGTCTCCGATCCCGGATCCCCGGCTTGCCGCTTGCCGGGTCCGAAGAAGAAGCGGGTTCACCCTGATCGAAGTGCTGATCGCCTTATCCATCCTGGCGATTGTGGTTTCCACGATATACGCTTCTTACTCCGGGACCCTCAAAATGGCAGCAAATTCGGAGTACGCGGAGGGCGTCTACAGCATGGCGCGAGCCACGCTGGAAAGGATGATCCGGGATCTGGAATCGGTCGGGACGTACCAGGGTGATTATAGATTTTTTTTGACCAATGTTGAAATCGACAGGAGGGTTTTTCCCGCTCTTTCCTTCAATTCGTCAGCCCACCTGGCGTTTTCAGAAAAGGAAGCCCAGTCGGGAATCGCCCTCATTCAATATTATGTTGAAAAGAGCGGAGACGGAAATTATGTCCTCTTAAGAAAAGATATATTGCGTGAAGACCCGGAAAGCGCCGGGGCGCAGGGGTTCATCTTATGCGAGAGGCTCCATTCCATTGTTTTCAAATTGCTGGACCGCAGCGGAAAGGAATACGATGCGTGGGATTCCAGTCTGGAAATGGAAGGACAGAAAAACCGCATCCCCTCCGCAGTCCAAATCGATTTGAAATTCGAGAATCCCGAACGCGAAGACCGACCCTATCATTTTATGACGCGTGTAAGGCTGGGAGCCTCGTAATAAGCCGCGTGGTGTAAAGAGTAATCTGCAAGTAAAGTGCTATAGCCAAAAATATCTTATGTTTCAGCGGAATAATAAAACAAACCAAAAAAAAACCGAACGGGGCATAGCCCTTATCGTGGTGCTCTTGATAATCAGCGTCGTTGTCGCGGCCACTCTCGAGCTGAACGCCTCGTCAAGGTCGGAAATATACGAGGCCGCCAATTTCCGGGACCAGATCAGGGCTCTTTACTTAGCGAAATCCGGCTTTTACTGCGCGCAAGGAGTCTTATCGGAAAACACGAGCACATACGACACACTGGGAGGAAAGTGGGCGAAAGCGGATTTGATTTCGGCCCAATCCGCCGCCTTATTTGACGACGGCTGCTTCACGGTCTCTGTCGAAGACGAATCCGGGAAAATCCCCGTTCATAAGCTCGTCGTGAACGGCAAGGATTACAACACGGAAATCCGGGACGTGCTGATCAATTTTCTGAGTCAGCCGGAATTCCGGCTGCAGACCGGGCAGGCGGCTGCCATTGTGGATGCCATCAAGGACTGGATCGATACCGACAGCGAACTGACGGGCGGTGAAAAGGGGCAGAAAGAGCCCCCTTTTTCAAAAAACGCGCCCCTGGACAGCATAGAAGAACTCTTGATGGTCAAGGGGATCTCCCGTGATCTCTTCTATGGAAAGGACGGCGTTCCCGGGATAGCCCAGTATCTGACGATTTTCGGCGACGGGAGAATCAACATCAACACGGCTCCGAAACTGGTGTTGAAATCCCTCTCCAGAGAGATTACCGACGATGTCGCAAACAGAATGGACAGCTACAGGAGAAGTGACCGCAACGAACTCTCCGGGCCTGACTGGTACAGGAAAATAACCGGTCTGTCCGGTCTGAATATTCCGAGCAGTCTGACTACGACCAGAAGCAGAGTTTTCCGGATCACTTCCGTCGGATTGCAAAACGGTCTTAGCAAAACGGTCACCGGCGTCGTGGAGAGAGGCGAAAAACCAACTGATTATAAAATCGTTTTCTGGAAAGTAAGCGAATGAGGGAAAAGGTTCTCGGGCTCGATATCGGCCGCAGTTCCATCAAGGCTGTTCAGATCACGGCCGGACTGAATGGGAGATACCGAATAACCGGCTCGGCGCTGATCCCCGTCCGGGACGGCGGGAATATCAAGGAAGCGCTGGATGTGGTTTTCGAAGACAGTCGTCTCAAAAGCAATTTCTGTGTCACGTCTCTTCCGGCAAGGGATTTCTCCTTCCGAGATATTGTTCTTCCATTCAAAGAAAAAAAGAAGATAGAACAGACCATCGGGTACGAGCTGGAGCCTCTCATTCCTTACCCGATAGACGATGTCCTGGTTGATTTCGTTATCAAAAAGCAGTCGGAAGATTCCGAGATATTCGCCGCCTGCGTTCCCAAATCCGTTGTTCAGGAAAGGATTCAGCTCCTGGAAAAAACCGAGGTGTCCGTTATCGAAATCGAGGGCGCGGCGGTTGCGCTGAAAATCCTGAGAAGGGTGGAACCGGACCAATGCGCCCTGCTGCTCGATGTCGGCGCAAAGGAATCCCTCTGCGTTTTTTTAAGGGACGGGAATATCTTCCAGATAAGATCTTTCTTCTTCGGGGGTGATACTATCACGGAGGCCATCGCGGCGGCCCTGCACGCGGATGCCGGAGAAGCCGAACGCGAAAAGATCGAAGGTGACCCCGGCAGGATAAGAAAGGCCGTCATTGAAGCAAGCCGGAAGTTTTTCGTAGAAATCGACCACACACTCGGCTTTCTGAAGCAGAAGCAGAATGAATCCGAAAAGGAACTCCGGAGGATATTTCTGACCGGTGGAGGGGCCATGTGCAGTCCGTTCGCGGAGGAGCTGGGCAGGCACTTCGATGTACTTGTCGAAAGACTGGACATTTCCGCTGCGGACCACATCCAGATCGATGAAGATGTCAAAAAGACATGGAACCCCTTGCTTATGAACCAGGCTCTTGCCCTGGCAGCGCATGGCACGAAAAAGGGCAAAGGCTTCAACTTCAGGAAAGGCGAATATGAGACAAGGGCGAAATACCTCACCCGCAAGAAGATATTGAGGCAGTCCGTAACCGCTGCGCTCGTGATCGTGGGCATTCTGGCCGTTGATCTCTGCGCGGGATTTTACATCGATAAGCTGCGCCTCGACCGCTTGAAACAAGAGACCCGGATGATCTTCAATAAGAGTTGCCCGGAAGTCACCAAAATCGTGGACCCGGTCCAGCAGTTGAAAACGAGGATCGCGGAGGCGAAGAAATTATCGCCGGGGGCCCGGCCGGAAGTTACTTTCCTTGATTTGTTGCGGGATATTTCAATCCTGGTGCCGGAATCGTCTGATTTTCTGATCACCAATTTGGACTTCGACGGTGAACGGATGGAGTTGAAAGGGGAAACGGCGAATTTCGATATGGTCGAAACCATCAAGAACGGACTCGGGCGATCCGGATATTTCAAGAATGTGACAGTGAGCTCGGCCAGCCTCATCAAGGAGAAAAACAGGGTGGAATTCGAAGTGAGGATGAACTGTGCGAAGTAAGCTGTTTGAAATCTGGAAGCGTCTGGGGAAGAAGGAGAGGCATTACATTTCGGCGGGAGCGGCTCTGCTGGTCGCTTTCATCGTAATCCAGTCGGCCGTTCTCCCATTCTTCGACGCCAGGGGAAAAATGCAGCGCTCGCTCAAGTCGAATGAAAAGGTTCT
>JBHGBI010000098.1:0-5350 GCA_041946925.1 Syntrophales bacterium
CCGGTGATTGTATTCGTTTATCCGTCCGGTGCCAGGGCCGCCTCCGCCGGAGCCTTGATTACGATCAGTGCCAATATAGCGGCGATGGCTCCGGGTACGAATATCGGCGCTGCGCACCCGGTGTCTGTCGGATTCGGCAAGATGGACGAGACAATGCTGAAGAAAGTGGAAAATGATGCAGTCGCGTACGGCAGGGGCATCGCACAAAAAAGAAACCGCAATGTGGATTGGATCGAACGCGCCATCAGGAAAAGCGAATCCACCTCCGCAGAGGAGGCTTTGAAGCTGCATGTGATCGACTATGTCGCCGTCGATGTTCCCCAGCTCCTGGCGCAGATGGACGGCCGAAAAGTCCGGCTTCCATCCGGCAACGTTGTCCTTGATACTAAAGGAGCGATCATCAACGAGAAAAAGATGGGTATAAGGGAGGGGATACTGAAGACAATCAGCGATCCCAATATCGCCTATCTTCTTTTCCTGCTAGGTCTCGCGGGGCTTTATTTCGAATTCGCCCACCCGGGCGCCGTCGTTCCCGGGGTCGTGGGGGGAATTTCACTGATCTTGGCATTCTTTGCGTTGCAGACCCTTTCTGTGAACTATGCGGGCGTCTTGCTCATTATTTTTGCGGTTATCCTGTTCATAGCGGAAATCAAGATCATGAGCCACGGCATTCTCACAATCGGAGGAATCATATCCTTGATCCTCGGTTCTCTCATGCTTTACGAAACCCCCAACCCCGCGATAAGAGTGTCTTTTTCCGTAATGATACCCACCATTATCATCACCTCACTTTTCTTCGTCGCCGTTATTTCCCTTGCCGTAAGGGCGCAGTTGCGAAAGCCGGCGACGGGGACAGAGGGGATGATCGGTCAGAGAGGGACGGCCCTGACTCCTATTTCCAAAGACGGCAAAGTACTTGTCCAGGGAGAATACTGGAATGCCTTCAGCCGATCGTCGATAGAGAAGGGCAAGGAGATACGGGTGGTAGGCCTGAAAGGGCTGAAGTTGGAAGTTGAGGAAATACAACCATAACAGGAGGACTTATGTACGCTATACTGATTCTCATCATTCTGGTCGTGATATTCCTGGCATCGGCCCTGAGGGTTCTCAATGAATACGAAAGAGCCGTTATATTCCGTCTGGGGAGGATTCTGGACACCAAGGGTCCAGGATTGATCATCCTGATCCCCATTGTTGACCGAATGGTCAAGGTCGATATGCGCACAGTGGCCATGGATGTTCCTCCCCAGGATGTGATCACGCGGGATAACGTCTCGATCAAGGTCAACGCCGTGGTCTACTTCAGAGTCATCGAGGCGAACAAGGCCATCATCGAGGTCGAGAATTATCTTTACGCTACCTCCCAGCTTTCGCAGACAACCCTGAGGAGCGTTTGTGGACAGGTTGAGCTCGATGAGATACTCTCCGAGAGAGAGAAGATAAATCTTCACATCCAGGAGATACTCGATCGCAGCACCGACCCCTGGGGCATCAAAGTGACCCTCGTGGAAGTCAAGCACATCGACCTGCCGGAAGAAATGAAGCGCGCCATGGCCAAGCAGGCTGAAGCGGAAAGAGAGAGGCGGGCGAAGGTCATCAATGCGGAAGGGGAATTCCAGGCGGCCCAGAAGCTCGCCGATGCCGCCGCCGTTATCGCCAGACAGCCGATCGCATTGCAGCTCCGTTACTTGCAAAGCCTTGTCGTCATTGCCGCCGAGAACAACTCAACGACAATTTTCCCCATTCCCATCGATATGTTCAAGCCTTTCTTGAAACTTGCCGAAAAGGATTGAGAGCTGTTCAATATTGCAACAGACGAAAGACACAGGATTAGAAAGATGCAGCGAAGCTGAGCAAAGGAGATTAAGGTGCAATCCAAAGAAAAAACGCGCATATTCGTCGGCGGTTCGATTCTGGTCACGCTCGGAGTTTTGATACTGCTTAACAGCACGGGAATTTACGGATTCAACAAGAGCTGGCCGATCCTGTTAATCGTGATTTCCATTGGTACACTGTTTCAGAATTATCGCGATGCCGTCGGCTGGTTTATAGGCGTGGTGGGTATCATTTTTCTCGTTATTCGAAACTGGTATGTAAACATAGGCGAACTCGCCACGTACGGCCTGCCGATGCTGCTGATCGCGGTCGGCATATTGGTCGTACTTAGGAGCTTCAAGAAATGATCAGAGGTTGAAGGTTGAAAGGTGAAAGACCCGGTTCCGTGCAGACGAGTACATTGATGATCTGCGACTTCGACGGCACTGTAAGCCAAACAGATATAGGATACGAAATCCTCAGAAAATTTTCAGGAGACAAATGGGAGGACATCGACCGAGCCTACCGTCGAGGCGTTATAGGGTCGATGGACGCCTATAAAAGGATTGCCTCCTTTATACACATGCCTGAGGAGGAAGTGATATCCTATTTGGAAGATGTGAACAGCATAGACCCCCATTTCGCCGGCATTCGCCGGCTCTGCAAAGAAAGATCCATTGATTTGAAGATCGTCTCCGACGGGCTCGATTATTATATCAGGAACATTCTGGACAGACACGGTTTCAGTGATATCGAGTTCTTTTCCAATCGCCTCGTATTTCTGGAGAACAGCCGGATCCGCATTGATTTTCCCGGATACAATGAAAAATGCGGCAAATGCGGAAACTGCAAAAAAAGAATTCTGGAAAAGCATCGTCAGGATTATTGCAGGATAATATACGTGGGGGATGGTTATTCGGACATCTGTCCTTCCGTACTTGCTGACCTTGTATTCGGAAAGGATATTCTTTACACCAGTTGCCGGGAAAAAGGCACTCATTGTATCTACTACAGAAATCTCGGGGAGGTTAAAGAGATCCTTGAGCGCAGAGGTTGTCTGGCCGTTTGATTGTCAGTATCCGAAGCGGAACAGAAAATTTAACAGTCGAAAATATATAGTATTGAGGGAGGCTCGCGCCTCCTTTTTTTGAGCCCATGCGCGGCGTCGGCCCCGTGAAATCCTGGGCAGGAATGAGATGTTCGGTTTGAGCGACAGCACCCCCATCAAGAAATGGGTCAGAAAAGAGAGGCCCCGTGAAATGCTTATCGATAAAGGACCCGCCTCGCTGCCACTCTCCAAGCTATTGGCGATTATACTGAGGACCGGCCGCAGGGGGACGAATGCCGAGGAACTCGGAAGGAAGCTGCTGAATTCCTTCGGCACTCTGAGGGCGCTTGATTCTGCGGGCGTTGACGAATTATGCAGGATTGAGGGGATCGGTCCTGCCAAGGCCGTGCAGATCAAAGCGGCCCTTGAAATCGGAAAGCGCTTCTGCGGGGAGAGGGCGGAAAAGATCAGGAGAATCAGGAAAGCCGAAGATGTGATCGATTACGTCTCGGAGCTATTCGGTCCGTACCTGAGAGATGCAAAAAAGGAGCACTTCTATATTATTCTCCTGGATATCAAGAACAAGCCCATTCAAAATATCGAGATCAGCAAGGGCAGCGTTCAAGCGAGCATTGTAGACTCAAAAGAGATTATCAGAGAAGCCACAATCCACTCGGCATCTTCGATCATCATGATCCATAATCATCCCTCGGGAGAGACGGAACCCTCGGGCGAGGACATCCGGATCACGAAACAGATAGCCGATGCCTGCAATTTCATCGGGATAAAAGTCCTGGATCATATTATTATAGGGAAGGACAAGGAAGACTATTACAGCTTCGCCAGATGGGGAATGCTGAAATGAACTTGAGGAGTTTTATCACTACAGACAGGCGGCGAGCGCATCGGCGACGGCAAGACCTCTGAGCGTAGGTTTCAGGAATCCATCCTGAACCGATAATAGTCCCTCCTTTTCCAGCTTTCCGACAAGGCATCTCTTGGCGCCGATCAAATCGTCTGCGTGCCGACGATTGAATTGGTCGATCTGTATTCCCCTGCCGGTGCGCAGGCCAAGGAAAAGGGCCTCTGTGCGAAGCTGATCCGGCGTGAGGATTTCTTCTCCCTCGCGGGGGGGCATGCCTTGACGAAGGGCATCCATGTAACGGTCAACGGACCGGAAGTTCCACCAACGCCGGCCATCGCTGAAAGAGTGGGCCGCAGGACCGATTCCAAGATAGGGGGCGTGGTCCCAGTATTTCCGATTGTGTTTCGATTCCAGGGATGCCTTTTTGGCGAAATTCGAGACTTCATAATGGATATATCCCGCCGCTGTAAGCAACTCCGATGTCAGGATAAAAAAATAATACTCCGTTTCTTTATCAGGGGGGACAACGAGTCCTTCTCTGAGTTTCTCGCCCAGAGGGGTTCCCTCATCCATGCTTAGCTGATAGCAGGAAAGGTGCTCCGGGGAATATGTCAATGCCTGATCGAGAGTCTCCCTCCAGGACTCTGCTGTCTGGCCGGGCACGCCGTAAATGAGATCGATTCCGAGGTTTCCGAAACCGGCGAAGCGCGCTGCCGTAATCGCGGAAGATGCCTCCCCTGGAGAATGCCTTCGCTCCAGGAATCTTAAAATGGTTTCATCGAAGGACTGGACGCCGATATTGAGGCGGTTGAACCCGGATTTTCCCAGACCCAGGAGATAACTGAAATCGATATCTGCCGGGTTCGCCTCGAAAGTGATCTCGGCATCTTCTGCGATATCGAAGTTCGATCTCACAGCGGCCATAACTGTTTCAAGTTGGGTCATGCTGAGAACAGAAGGGGTTCCTCCTCCGAAATACACGGAATCGAAAGTTCCAAATCCCCTGTACATCTCCATTTCCTTTGGAAGATACTCTATGAAGCGGTCGAGAAGGGAAAGTGAAGAGATGGAATAGAAGCTGCAGTAATTGCATTTGCTCCGACAGAACGGAATGTGAATATAGAGACCGGGCTTATGTGACATGTCATCTTCCTCATCCTTCTTCCGACTTCAGTACTGCAATAAATGCGCTCTGAGGGATGGAAACCGAGCCGACCATCTTCATCCGCTTCTTCCCTTTCTTTTGTTTCTCAAGGAGCTTTCTTTTCCTGGTGATATCTCCTCCATAGCACTTTGCCGTGACATCTTTTCGGAAGGGCGAGATGGTCGTCCGGGCAATAATATCCCCGCCGATCGCCCCCTGGATGGCGATCTTGAACATATGCCGCGGGATCTCCTCCTTCAGGCTCTCGCATGCCTGGAGCGCCCTGGCGCGGGCGCGATCCCGGTGGACGATCTGGGAGAGTGCGTCCACCTTCTCTCCGTTGACCAGAATATCGAGAAGCGCGAGATCGCTTTCACGGTAATCAATCAGGTCGTAATCGAAAGAACCGTATCCCTGAGTTACGGTCTTGAATCGATCGTAAAAATCGTAGATCACTTCCGCAAGCGGCATGTCATAG
>JBHGBI010000099.1:0-5321 GCA_041946925.1 Syntrophales bacterium
AGATGATCGAGGATATCCAGAATCAACTCAATAATATGAGGGTCGACCTCACTTTTTCCACCTACGGAGCGGAAAAGAATATCTGTATAATAGTCAAGGAAAGCAAATCCGGAAAGATTATACGCGAGATCCCCCCGAAGGAGCTTCAACAACTGGCCGCTAAGCTGGACGAGCTGAACAGTATTTTATTCAGCAAGTCAGTCTAATCACGAGTCCGATGCCTCGTAAAAAGTCCATGGTTCGAGCCCGGGGCCGGCTGACAAGTCCTGCGGTTTGAATGAATCATCTCGCCGGAAACTCTGCTTCCTGCCGCCGCATCATGGCGGTATTCATGTCTGCAATTGAGAATTTCTCCGTTTTACTTGACCGTTGCGGCCTGCTCGGTACGGGTTCGGCCTGCTGAAACGGCATACTGGACCGGGTATTCCTCGTTATCGAGGATGATCTGTTTGGCGAGTTTCTTTGCGGCATTTATCACGAGGGGGGCCCTCAGGTTGACGGAAATTCCGAATGGGTCATGACGGATTGTTACAATGCTCATCACTACAACGTCCTCTGCTTTTTCCAGTTCCAGAAGACGCTCATCCTCATCGCAGATTTCAGGGGTGTAATCGGCCTTGACCAGAAAGGGATCGATCACAACAAAAGCAACCGAACTGTCCTCCGCGGACTGAAACCACCAGAAGGGGTTCTTTTCACCCGCGGCATAAAGAAAGAATCTTTTCAGATGCTCGAATCCAAGTATCCCCCCGCGCATCGTGATGATGCGGGATTCTTCGATATCCAATTCCCCGAACCGCGTTGTATGGATTTTCACGAACAACCTCCTCCGGATTATCCCTTCTTCTCTCCGCTTCCCGAGAGCAGGATTTTCAATTCATCCAGGACGACCGGCAGTTCCTTTCCCGTCATTGCGGTAAGTCTCGCCGCCTGAACATTCTGCTCCATGATGATCCGATATATTTCTTCCCTGTGAACCGTGATGTGAGAAGGAGCTTCTATCCCGATCCTGATTTGTTTTCCTTTTATTTCCAGAAAGGTGATCTTTATATCGTCACCGATCTTTATGGATTCTCCCAACTTCCTTGTCAGGATGAGCATTTTCTTCCCTTCCCGATTTTTTACCGCATTAAGTCAATCAGTGTCGGCCCCGTAAAAAGTCGAGTTTTCGTCCCAGGTTGTCATAATGAGCTTGTCAAAGCATGCCGTAAAATCAATATCCTTCACCCTTCGACAGGCTCAGGATGACACTTTTTGTCATGGCAAGCAGCCTGTCCCGGGCTTGTCGAGTGGTTGAACCATGGACTTTTTGCGAGATCATCAATTACTATATTTTACTCTCCACGTCACTTCAAAAAATCGAGAATGGTCATCCGCGAGATATTCGCGGCCAATTCATATGAGGCCTGAAGGGCTATCTGCTTGTTCGTGAGCTGCGTAACCAGGGCGGCCACATCGGCATCCTGTATACTTGATGTCAGATCCTCGAGTCTTCCGTCGAGTTGAGTCAGATTTGTTTTGGCGATATCCAGCCGGTTCTGCCTCGTCCCGCACTCGGCGGTAAAATTGGCAATCTGGTCCTGCGCCCGGCCCAGATTATCGAGTTGCGCTTGAATCCCGCTTACGTTATTGGTTTCCAGCGCGGTCTTCAGGCTGTTGAGCATATCGAATATATCAACTCCCCCGTCGGCACTCGTGAATACTTCCTGCCCCGTAAGGTTGTAAGCGAACGGTGTATTTTTATAAATGTCCACGGAGAGGTTCTCACCGTTGCCGCGGTAATATCCGGCGGCCTGACCCTGTACATAAAACACGTCGTTGGCCGCCAGATCCTCCGTCCCGGCCGCGAACGTCAATTGTATTCCGTCTCCCAGAGCTATCGGGGCGGACAAGTCGGCAGCCGTGGCGCCCCACGTCTTGCCCCCGTCGGATGAAATTCTATAAGTAGAGGCAGCCAGGGTCCCCCCGGTTACGATTTTAACCACATACGCTTTATTAGTAGTGCCGGTATAAGCCCCGCTCGAAGTGACTGTTCCGTTGAATCGATTCCCTTCGGCGGCGGTTGCAGTTCCTACTGTAGCCGCTCCGACCGAGGATGAGAACGGTTCCGCCTGGATTTTGGTCCCCGCAAATATGTAATCCCCCTTGTACTGGGAATTCGCAAGTGACCTGATTTGATCGATGAGCGGCTGCAGAGAAGTCGCCGCAATCTGCCGCGTATCCGCAGAAGCCGTGGCGCTGGATTGGGCTATAGCCATTTCGTGTATGTTGCCCAAAATATCCGCCACTCCGTTAAGCGCCGATTCCGTGATGTCGAGCCACCCCGAGCTCTGGTCCATATTAGATTTGTATTTCGAAATTCCCGCCCGGGTGGATGAATAATCCATGATCCGGCTGGTCGCCAGCGGATCGTCCGACGGGCGGTTAATCTCTTTCTGCGAAGCCAGCTTTTCAGAAATGGTATTGTACTGGCTTTGCACGCTGAAAAGGTTATTTACGATCGTCAAGTATTTTATGTTGTCGGAGACTCGCGAAATCACGGCGGCACCTCTTTTTCTTTACTTAATAATCGTCATCCGGGTTGAAATCTTGAATCCCTCCAGCGGATAGCTGTTTTAGAACGTCGCGCCGGCGTTGCCGAGATTGAGCAATGTGGTCACCATTTCCTGCAAAACCGTGCAGAGCTTTCCGGCCGCATTATAGGCCATCTGATACCTCATCAGGTTAAGCATTTCCTCGTCTATCGAAACACCCGAAATGGCTTCCCTTTGAGTGGCCAACTGATCGTTTATTGCCTTATTCCTGGTCTGGTTTCGTCCGGAATCGGAGACGTCCTGCCCCACTTTCACGACCAGAGAATCGAAATATCCATTGAGAGTCGCCGTCCTGTCGTCCGGAGTGAGCACCAGAGATAGAGTGTCGGCATTATTCCAGGCTCCCGAAAGGTAAAGAGTCAGGTCCGATCCCCCCGAACCGTCCAGGCTCAGAATTACTCTGCCCGCGTCCGCCGAAACCACGCTGAGCCCCGTATAACCTCCATCGTCCGTAACCGCCCAGTCGGCGGCGGTAGCCCCGCGTGTCAGGACTATGGGATTAAGCGTGGATTTGTAGGCGCTCGCCTGCGTATTAATCGACGCTGTCGCTGAACCCGCGCCGGAAGGAGTAATCGAGTCCACTTTTGCGTACATGTAATCGTTTTTCACCGCGCTCAGGGTCCGGGCATTGTCGCCGTCTCCATTGACTGTCGCCGAGGCCGCGATCTTGGACGGATCGTTCACGATAGCACTGCTGATTTCCATATCCTTCGCCTTCGTCGCCGGCACGAAGAAATCGCCTCCCAGGTTCTTATAGGAATCGAAACCCAGTCTATGCTGTGAATTCACCTTGTTGACAAGGTTCGCGGCAACGGCGTCCAGGTATGAGAAATACTCGACACTCGTCACATCCCGGATATCCAGATACCCACCGACTTTTCCGCCTGTAATGAAATCGTTGAGGACATCGCTCCTGTCGTAATCGAAAACGATATCTGCGTAATTCGAATTGTCGGGATTAGCCTGGGTCGTCAGATTGTAGCTCGAGCTGCCCATGACCAGAGGCTTTCCGTTGGACAGATATACATTCAACTGGCCGTTCGATTCCTCGACAGTCTGCACGTTCACGAGCTCGGATATCTTCTTTAGCAGTTCATCCCTGTTGTCCCTGACGGTGTTAGCCGTGCCTCCGTTGACTTCAAGGGCCGTGATCTGCTGGTTGTACTCGGCTATTGTCGCGGCATAGCCGTTTATCTGATCCAGGGCGCTGGCTATGGAAGTATCTGCGTCCTTCTGGACCTGCAATAATTGTCCGGCATCCTGCTGGAACATAGCGGCAAGGCTTTGCGAAACCGTAACCAGGGCATTTCTTTCGGCCGATCCGGACGGATTTGCGGCAAGGTCGTTCCAGGCACCCCAGAATTTATCCAGCATCGCACTGAGACCATCGGTCGAACTTTCATTGAGAAATGTCTCTATGCGGTCAAGCGCTTCCTTGCGGACATCTTCATATCCGATATTGGACTGCTGCTCCACTATCTGGTTTTCAAGGTATTTGTCATAAATCCGTTCCAGCCCCGCTATCTGTACCCCCGCCTGATCCCGGTTGCTCTGGGCCGAAACGGAGCCCTGAGTGGCGAAAATAGGCAGCACTCTGGAATAACCGGGTGTATTCACGTTGGCTATATTCGAGCCCGAGGTATTGATGGCACTCAATTCGCTGAGTATAGCCATCCTGGCTGTTTGCAGTATCTGATTAATATCGGACATTTTCTTCTCCTTGAGCAGTCCCCGATTCAGGAGCACTCCCGTTTTTAACCCCGCGTGCGCAGGAGCCTGCCGTTTCCGGTATTATGGTTGACTTCACCGCTCTTCAGGTAAGTCGAACCGGTACACATCAGATCAGCTATAAAATCTATACAGCCCTCCAGGGCAATGAGCGATGAGTCCAGAAGGAGTTTGTTCGCCTTATTCATCTCGCTTATGTTTTTCAGGACAGAATGAAGCAGGAACCGGCATTCTTGGAGCCTTTTTTTCTGCGGGCCTTCAGCGTGCGAAATCAGGTCGGACAGGCCCGGCCTGTCGGAATCAAGTTCCAGCAGCCGCGCCAGCTTTGCCGCCGTTTTCATCCTGACTTCTTCCAGCATTCTTGCCTTCAGCAGAAGGGTTTCCTTTCTGGAATTGCTTTCATGAATTTTTTCCAGGGAGGGTTTCAAAAGAATGCTCCTTTCCTGTTTTATGGATTCCAGAAGCTCCTGATAGACATCGACCTCTTCCATCAGTATCGATGCCAGGGCGTCATAATGAGACTTGATCTCATTCTTCAATTCGAGCAGGAATTGCGCGTCCATTTCCAGGTTCTGCATAGTATACTCCTGAAAAGCGATATGGGTCCGACCCTGAGCTTGTCAGGGCCAGCCCTCATGTTTTGTTTGAGGTTGTCGGAATCAGGTGAGGTAATGAGGATGGATCAAGCAAAGATGTCCAACAGCGATTCTCCCACCATCTTCTCGGCAATTTTCCCCCCGTCCACCTTATAGGTGCCCTGATCCAGCTGTTTCTTCAGATCCTGGACCTTTTCATTGCGCACATCGGGGAGTCGGCTGATTTCGTTTTTCAGCTTCTGAATATCTCTTGCCGTCGTGGAGAGATCCACCTTCTCTTCCGGAGGAGCAGCAGATGAGGCAGGAGCCTGACCGAGAGCCTTCTCATCAGATTCATTCTTTACTTTTTCGCTTTTCTGGTATTGCTGAATGATCTGAATGTTGGTGTCGTCGGTCTTGGATA